>NZ_DASUVO010000075.1:0-162705 GCF_036378875.1 Actinophytocola sp. | reverse complement strand
GTGCCGTCCTGGCGCGACGCCAGCGGTGAGTGGGAGTCCTCCGTCTACGGAGGGAGCCTGCTGTCCGGGCCTCCTGACGATCCGCCTCCGCCGCCGGTGCGTGCTGGCACGATCGAGTGGATCAACGAGAGTTCGACCGAGTTCTACGCCGAGGACGACTCCGACGAGACCACCACGATGCGAATGTTGTTGGGGGAGGCGGCCGGGGACGTGCACCGCCTGCGGATCCGAACACCGGAGGGCGACGAGTACGAACACCCCGTGCACCACCCACCCGGACTGGTCGTCATCGGCGTGCTCGGCACACGGCCGGCGCTCGTCACCGTCCTCGACACTCAGGGGCAGGCGCAAAGCTCACGCCGGGTATGACGCCAGGGGTGTCGAGAACGTGCCGCCGGCTCCGTCCCAGGGACATGAGCGGCCACGACGGGTCGCGTGACGAAGGAGGACCACCATGAAGTACCTGCTGCTGAAGCACTACCGAGGTGGCCCGGCACCCGTTGGCGACTGGGTGCCGATGGACCGGTGGACGCCGGCGGAGGTCGACGCGCACATGCGGTACATGCGGGACTTCGCCGCCCGGTTGGAAGAGTCGGGGGAGTTCGTCGACGGTCAGGCGCTGGCGCCCGAGGGTGCGTTCGTGCGGTATGACGGCGAGGGGCGCCCACCGGTGACCGATGGTCCGTTCGCCGAGACCAAGGACCTCATCGCCGGCTGGATGATCATCGACGTGGAGTCGTGGGACCGGGCGGTCGAGCTGGCCGGCGAGCTGTCCGCCGCTCCGGGGGCCGGCGGCGCGCCGATACACGAGTGGCTGGAGGTGCGACCGTTCCTCACCGAGCTGCCCACGGTGACCGACTGAGCGGAGCTTGTGGAGCGCCGGCCGGACGAGGAGGTGGCATGAACGAGTCGTTGCTGCGGGAGCTGGTGCCCGCGGTGATCGGTGTCCTCGTCCGGCGTGGAGCGGACTTCGCGTCGGCCGAGGACGCCGTGCAGGAGGCCATGATCCGGGCGCTGGAGACCTGGTCGGACGAGCCGCCACGTGATCCGAAGGGGTGGCTGGTCACGGTCGCGTGGCGCAGGTTCCTCGACGCCACCCGTGCCGAGGCGTCGCGGCGGGGCCGGGAGCTCGCCGTGGAGGTGGAGCCTCCGGCCGGTCCGGTGCCCGCCACGGACGACACGCTGCGCCTCTACTTCCTGTGTGCGCACCCCACCCTTCCCCCGGGGTCGGCCGTCGCACTGACGTTGCGCGCGGTCGGCGGCTTGACCACCCGGCAGATCGCGGCGGCCTACCTCGTCCCCGAGGCCACCATGGCGCAGCGGATCAGCCGGGCCAAGCGGCGGATCGCGGGGCTGCCGCTCGACCAGCCCGGCGACCTGGGGACGGTGCTGCGGGTGCTCTACCTCGTGTTCAACGAGGGCTACGGCGGGGACGTCGACCTGGCGGCCGAGGCGATCCGCCTCACCCGCCACCTCGTCGCACTGACCGACGAGCCCGAGGTCGCGGGTCTGCTCGCGCTCATGCTGCTGCACCACGCGCGTCGCGCGTCGCGCACCGGCCCGGGAGGTCGCCTCGTGCCGCTCGCCGAGCAGGACCGATCGCGCTGGGACACCGGCCTGATCGCCGAGGGGGTGACGATCCTGCAGGCCGCACTGGCCCGCGACCGGCTGGGCGAGTACCAGGCGCAGGCCGCGATCGCCGCCCTGCACGCCGACGCCCGGAGCACCGCCGAGACGGACTGGGTACAGATCGTGGAGTGGTACGACGAACTGCTGCTCCTCACCGACAGCCCGGTGGTCCGGCTCAACCGCGCGGTGGCGGTCGGCGAGGCCGACGGACCGAGGGCCGGTCTGGCCGCGCTGGCCGAGCTGAAGCCCGATCTGCCCCGTTACGCCGCGGCGGCGGCATACCTGCACGAACGCGCGGGTCACCTCGAGCAGGCCGCCGAGCTGTATGCCGAGGCCTCGCGTGCCGCGATGAGTGTGCCTGAGCGGGACCACCTCACGCGGGAGGCGGCGCGGGTGCGGCAACTGCTGCGTTCGTGAACCGTCGATGAGCGCGTTTTCGGGGTAACGTGGTGACAGGGCGTGCCGGGAAGTCTGGTCGGCAAGGAAATTGCCGTCGACAGCGCCGCAGGAGACCGCATGGCGATGTGGTTGCTCTGGTTGGTGGCCGCCGTTGTGCTCGGTGTGGCGGAGGTCTTCACACTGACCGCTGCGCTCGGAGTGCTCGGCGTGGCCGCTCTCGTGCCTGCCGGGCTCGCTGCCCTCGGGCTGCCGTTGCCTTTCCAACTCGTCGCCTTCGCGGTCGCGGCCGTGGCCGGTGTTGCGCTGGTACGCCCGGTCGCGCTCGAGCACATGCGCCACCCGCAGCTGGAGCGGTTCGGCGTCGACCGCCTCGTCGGGAAACGCGCGTTCGTGGTCCGGGAGGTGAGCGATCGGGACGGCCTGGTGCGCATCGACGGCGAGGACTGGACCGCGCGCTCCTTCGACGAGGACGCGGTCATCCCGGAGGGCGCCGCGGTCAACGTCATGCGTATCAGCGGCACGACGGCCTACGTCTACCCTGAGGAGTGAGACATGGAGATCTCCGCGCTGCTCGTCGCCACCCTGCTCATCGCGCTGCTGGTCGTGTTCGTCGTGTTCCGGACGGTCCGGATCGTGCCGCAGGCCCGTGCCCGCAACGTGGAGCGGCTCGGCCGGTACAGCAGGACGCTGCAACCGGGCCTGAACTTCGTCATCCCGTTCATCGACCGGGTGTACCCGGCGATCGACCTGCGTGAGCAGGTGGTGTCGTTCCAGCCGCAGCCGGTGATCACCGAGGACAACCTGGTGGTGGAGATCGACACGGTGCTGTACTTCCAGGTCACCGATCCCCGCGCCGCCGCCTACGAGATCGCCAGCTACATCCAGGGCGTCGAGCAGCTCACGGTCACGACACTGCGGAACGTGGTCGGGTCGATGGACCTTGAGCAGACGCTGACCTCCCGCGACACCATCAACAGCCAGCTGCGTGGCGTGCTGGACGAGGCCACCGGCAAGTGGGGGATCCGGGTCAACCGGGTGGAGATCAAGGCGATCGACCCGCCGAGGACCATCAAGGACGCCATGGAGAAGCAGATGCGCGCGGAACGGGACAAGCGCGCCGTGATCCTCGGCGCAGAAGGCCAGCGCCAGTCCCAGATCCTCACCGCCGAGGGCGACAAGCAGGCCGCCGTGCTGCGTGCCGAGGGTAACCGCACCGCGCGGATCCTCAAGGCGGAAGGCGAGGCGAAGGCCATCGAGGCGGTGTTCCAGGCCGTGCACCGCAACGACCCGGACCCCAAACTGCTGGCCTACCAGTACCTCCAGACCCTGCCGCAGCTCGCGCAGGGGCCCAACAACACGTTCTTCGTGATCCCCAGCGAGGTGACCGCCGCGCTCAGCGGGGTGTCGAGGGCGTTCGCCGAGGCACTGCCGAAGTCGCCGGCCACCCGCCAGCCCACCGACGACCTGACCGCGGAGGCGGCGGCCGAGGTGGCCCGGGCAACGGACGCGGCGGCCGAAGCGGTGGCCGACGCCGCCGAAGCCGAGAGCCCCGGCCGCCACCCGGCGCACGGTTGACGGCCTGCCTCAGCCGTCGTAGGCCGCCTGCTCGACGGCGAACACGTTGCGGTTGCCGACGCCTTCCTGCAGTGTCCACAGTAGATCCGGGTTCGTCTCGTCCTCCCAGTAGGAGATGCTCTCGCCGGAGCTGACGAACGAGTAGGTCGTCGGGCCCGCGGTCGGGGTCCAGTAGTAGAGCTGGTGTGCCCCTGAGGAGTAGAACCACCACCGCCCGTTGTGGGAGGCCACGCCGTTGAGCTTGTACCACGGCAACTGCAGGGCCTGGCTGGCCGTCGTCGAGGCGGCGAACGTCGGCACGCCCGCGGCGAACGGGTAGCGGATCGCCCGTGGCGCGCGGTTGGGGTAGGCGGTGCAGCCGGACTGGCAGGTGTACTCGGTCATCACGATCGAGCGGCTCACCCGGTCGAGGGAGATCGTCGACCAGCGCAGCGCGGTGCCCGAGGTCGTGCTCGCGGTGACCGTGCCGACCTGCGGCAGGACGTACGCGTAGTTGTGGGCGTAGTAGACACCGCTCGACTGACGGCCGATCTGGTCCGCGGTGCCGCCGGTGTTCGTCTTGAGGATCTTGCGCATGTCGAACACCCGCATGCCGCGGCCGGTGTCGGCGACGTAGAGGTAGTCGCCGTACCAGGAAACCCCGCCCGCGTGGACGGGGATGTCCTTGAAGTTCGGGACGGCCGCCGTGCCGGTCGGTTCGACGAGGAGGATCTTGCGGTACTTGTTGGGGTACGTGGCGTCCCAGTCGACGAGCGTGATCCGGCTGCGTTCCCCGCTGCCGCCGCAGGCGTCGTTGGTGTACCAGCTGACCAGGACCAGCTGGTGGCCGTCGTAGTTGCCGCTGTTGGCCGTGCCGACCGCGTCACGGCTGGTCGTGATGCCCTGCGGGTAGCTTCGACAGTCGGAGTTGTCCCCGTCGTCGAAACGGAACCCGCTGACCAGACCGTTGACCGAGAACGACGACGGCAGCGCGGTCCGGTCGTGGTTCGCGTTGTCCATCACCGTGTGGACCGGCGCTGTCCCCAGCGTCGAGACCAGTGCGCTGTTGACGGCGTCGAACTGGTTGTAGTTCGCGCTGAGCGTGTACTGGCCGGCGGGCAGTGTCGTCGGCCCGGCAGCCGCCGAGGCGGGCGTGGGGACAAGCAGCAGCCCGGCGACCAGTGCGCCGGCGGCGAGGTTGGCAACAGTGATCCGGCGACGTAGTGGCATCATGACCCCTTGGTCAGAAATTCACTGATCGCTATACACGGTAGTGAAGATCCGCCAAGATAATCAACACCTGCCCCTGGACGCCCCCGTGAGACGCCTACAGATTGGCGTCCAGGAAGGACTGTGCCGGTGCGGAGTCGACGCGGTACTCCAGGTTCGGGCCCGCGCAGCGGAGGCTGTAGCCCCACGAGTTGAGCGCGACGAGTGTGCCCTCGTGGAACATCGGGCCGCCCGAGTCGCCGAAGCAGACGCTCTTCGTGATCTTCACGAACCGGTCGGGGAACAGGTCGTGCTCGGTGATCACCGTGACGTCCTTGTAACTGCGTGCCCCGTCGTACACGGTGATGGCAGTGGGGGACGCGGCGCTGCCGGTGATGAACGCGTCGGTGCCGTACCCGACCACCGTGAAGGTCTCGGCGGTCAGGTCCAGACCGTCCAGGTAGCCGGCGTCGGCCACGGTCGCCGGGGTCAGGTTGGCGACGGTCTCGGTCAGGAAGACGAGTGCGATGTCCTCCAGACCTTCCTTGAGGAACGACTTCTTCGAGTTGCCGCCGCCCGGGCCGACCTCGTTGGCCAGCCAGTCCGGGTGGATGACGAAGTGGTCGGCCCCGTAGTACGTCGAGTTCTCGTCGGGATCGGCGTCGAACGAGATTCGCCAGTCGTCCGGGCCGAGTGCGTTCGGGTCGCCGACCGCGCCGGTGAAGAAGTCCGTGCAGTGCGCGGCGGTGAGCACGACGTCCGGCGCGACCAACGTGCCGGTGCAGAAGTCGAACCATTCGCCGCCGACCAGCACCTGCAGCCCGCCCACGTTGGGGAACCTGTTGGTGGTGTCGGTGGTCCCGTCGATGATGGCCGTCGCCGGTGCGGCCGTGGTCAGCATGAGCAGCACTGCTCCGGTGACTGCCGCGGCAACCCTGGGTGTACGCATCTGACTTTCCCGTCCCTGGTGCCCGCCCCGTCCGCCGACGCTAGGCCGGTCGGATCAGGGCAGGCAACAGCGGTGGCGAGGGGTAGTCGGGAGCCCACTCTCTCCGCCTCAGGGGTACTCGGACAGTGCGGTGGCGAGTGCCGTCCGAGGTCAGGAAACCCGTGTGGTGGCCGCGACCGGCACCGAGGACTGGTTGGCCGGCACGCAGTAGATGCGGTGCGGGCTGGTCGTGTTGTACCGGCCCAACTTGTACGTCGCGGTGCCCTCGGTCGGCAACGTGACCTGTGTGCTGCCGGACGTCCATGGCGGTGTCCCGATCGGGATGTCCGTGTGGGTCAGGGTCACGCTTGTCGACGCCGCGCCGGCACCGCTGATCTCGACCCCCGCGACGGCCTGGTAGCGGCCGGCGGCGATGGCCACGGTCGTCGGCTCTGTTTGGGCCACGGTGACCTGGACGGTCACGGTCTGCCCCGGAGTGGCCGTGGCGGGAGCCGTGATCGTGATGTCGAACGTGTCCTGGTACATCACGACACCCAGCGGCACGCAGTTGTAGACGCCCCTGACGGTGTCCGCGGCGGCTGGTGCGGCGCTGGTCGCGGTGAGGCCGGCGACAGCGGTCGCGACGATCGCACCCACGGAGATCTTCCTGCGTAAAGACATGACACTCCTCGGCCGTGAGGGAGCGTGATCGAGCCCCAGTGGTTTCACGGTGCCCGAGCGGGTTCCGCGCCGACAACTTCCCCGGTGCCATGTGGCACTGCTCCGGGCGGGTGACGAGCGCACCGGCCGAAGAAGCCCGCGCCGATACTGTGACGATGGTCCGGACGGTGCTCGCCCTGATGGTGTCCGTAGTCCTGATGTGCTCGGGCTTCTCCGTCGCCACGGCGTCGCCCGCCGACCAGGTGTGCGAGCCGGCACTGCGCGCTGAACTGCTGGACATGATGGCGCAGGACCAGTACGAGCAGTCCCCGGAGTACACCGGCCCGTGGCACGGCCCGGAACGCACCGATCGGCTGCGCGAGATCATCGCGGAGTACGGCTGGCCCACCTTCCGCCTGGTGGGCACCGACGGCGCCACCGCGGCCTGGGTGATCGCGCAGCACTCCGACCACGATCCCGCCTTCCAACAGAAGGCACTGAAGCTGATGCGCGCCGCGGCCAGGGCCGGCCAGGCCGACCCGATCGAGCTGGCATACCTCACCGACCGGGTGGCCGTGAACACCGGACGCCTGCAGATCTACGGCACCCAGGTCCGCTGCGTGGACGGCGCCTTCGCACCGGCCCCGCTCGTCGATCCAGAACACGTCGACGAACGACGCGCGTCGGTCGGATTGGGACCGCTCCAGGAGTACCTGGACACCTTCCCCGACGAATGGTGTGCAGACCCCACGGGCTAGAGAACGTTTGGGGAGTGTGCTGAGGTCGCCAGTCTTTGGCGAGGGCCCTGCCCGAGCTGTCAAACTCCGTCCAGAATTTGTCCAAACAGTGTCGGTAGCGTGCCAGGAACCATGGGTGCGCCACCAAAGAAACCACTGCTGACCTGCCGAGATGCGGACGTCGATGCGCTCACGAGGGCGACGGCGCGGGCGAAGGCGGGACGGTTCGCCGTGGTCGAGGTGAGTGGCGAGCCGGGGATGGGAAAGAGCCAGGTGCTGGCCGAGGCCGGCAGGATCGCGCGCGACGCCGGACTCGGGGTTCGTTCCGGACAGGGGAGCCGGCTCGAACAAGGGGTTCCGCTGGCACTGTTCGGCGATGTGCTCGGCGACGCGACCGGCCCGCTCGGAGACCTGGCGGAACGCGTGGACCGCTGTTCGACCGTGCGGCGGCACCTCACCGACTCCGGCACCCCTCTCGCGCTGCTGCTCGACGACGTGCACTGGGCGGACCGCTTCTCGCTCGAGCTCATCGAGTACCTGATCCGCCATCCGCCGGAGGGCGCCGTACTGATGGTCGTCGGGTTCCGGGATGCCCGTCCGCCCGCCGGAGTCGTGGACGCGATCAGTCGTGCCGGGGAGGCCGCGTGGCGGATCCGGCTCGGCCCGTTGCGCGAGCAGGACCTGCCGTCGCTGGCGCCGAACTGCGCGGACCGGCGGCGCGGCCTTCTCATGCGTGCCAGCAAAGGCAACCCGCGATATCTGCGCATGCTCGCCGAACTACCGGACGCCACACTCGGCGAAATGGTCCGCCATGGCGGCGATTTCGACCCGGACCGTCACGACGAACAGGCCCATGCCGTCGTCCACCAGCTGACCGCGGAACTCGCGATGCTGCCCGCCACGGTACGGCGTGTCGCGCAGGCGATCGCGATCAGCGGTGACCACGCCGCGCTCGACCTCGTCGCGCGGGTCGCGCAGCTGCCGGTGGCACAGGTGGTGGCGGCGATGGACGAGCTGTGCGGTACCGGTCTGGGCACAATGGACGGTGCGTGGTTCACCTTCCAGCATCCGCTGCTGTGCGCGGCCGCGCGCGCGACGGCCGGTCCGGCATGGCGGACACGTGCCCACGCGCGTGCCGCGGAGTACCTCACCGCGCACGACGGTCCGCCGCGGCTCCTGGCTCATCACCTCGAACGTTCCGCGCAGTACGGCGACGAGAGCGCGGCGGAGATCCTGCTCCACGCAGGCGAATCGCTGGTGTGCCGGGCACCCGCGACAGCGGTTCGCTTGCTGGGCAAGGCATCGCGCATCCTGCCGCACAACCTGGAGCCGGCAGGCGCACTGCGGTACGCGCGGTCCCTCGTGTTGGCCGGTGAGCTCGACCGCGGTTGGGACGTGCTCCAGGAGTTGCTGCGGGACGGTCATCCGCTGCGTGCCGAGGCGGCGGCCGTTGGCGTGGAGATCGCCCGCCTGAAGGGAGATCTGGACACGGCGACGGCGCTGCTCGGTGCACCGTCACAGCCAGCGGCACTTCTCCAGCGTGCCGCGCTGGCCGCGCTGCGGGATGACGTCGTCGCCACGGCGGAGCACGCGCGACAGGCGCTGCGCCAGCGTGACGGGCAGCGACCCGTGCTCGTCGCCGGTGCCGAGGCACTGCGCGCGTGGGCCGCGCTCCGTGCCGGCCAGGTGGCCGACGCCCGCGCTCACGCCGTCGCCGCGGCCCACCTGGTCGACGGGCTCAGCACCATCACGCTCGTGTCGCACGTCGAGCTGATCGGCCTACTCGCCGAGGTGGAGACGCGGCTCGGCAGCACCGCGACGGCCGCCAAGCACCTGGCTCGCGCCTACGAGGTGATCGACCAGACCGGACAGCGCAGCGCCCTGCCGCACATCCTGGTCGTGGACGCCGCCCTGCAGACACGGCTGGGCCGCCTACCCGGTGCGCTCGACCTGACCGAGCAGGCGGCGTCGGCAGCCGAGCGCATGGGCAGTCCCGAACTGAGCGCGCTGGCCGAGGCCGTTCGGGTGCGACCGCTCCTGTGGGCGAGGGGCCCGGCGGCCGCCGTCGACCTCGCCCGTGGACTGGACGAGTCGGGACGCCCACAGACACTGGCGTCGCACTGGATCGCCCGGCTCGACCTCGCGATCGCCTACGTCGCCGCTGAGGACCCAGACCCGGCACTGGCACTGTTGGCCGGCCCGGACGAGACGTGGCCAGCCGATCCGCTGACGCGTGTGCTTCGCCTCGGTGGGCTGGCACAGGCGCGGGCGCTGGCCGGCGATCTCGACGCGGCGGCCCGTGCCGCGGACGACGCCGAACTCGTCGCGCTCGCCTCGGATCTCGACTACGAGATCGGCCTGGCCTGGTACGCGCAGGCCCAGGTCGCCGCGCGAGCCGGCCGGTCGGGACACGCCGGTGAGTTGGCCGCCCAGTCCGCGTCGAGGTTCGCGGCGTGCGGGGCCGCGCTCGAGGAGGCCCGTGCCCGTCACCTCGCCGCGTTGTGCGCCGAGACCGGTCACCCGGCTCGCGCCCATGCCGAGCTCGGGCTGGCCAAGGCCGGGTACGCGGCGTGCGGCGCGGACTGGCCGCTGTCGGAGGCCACGCGCGACCAGCGGCGGATCGCCGCGAGGAACATCCGGCGCCGCAGCGCGGTGGACGCCACGACCATGTTGACCGTTCGGGAACGCCAGATCGCCGACCTGGTCGCGGGCGGGCTCACCAACCAGCAGATCGCCGACCGGCTGTTCCTTTCCCGCCGAACCGTCGAGTCGCACCTGTCCAGGATCTTCCCGAAGCTCGCGGTTCGGTCGCGTGTCGCCATGGCACGTCGGCTGGGCCGCGACGGTGACGCCGCCGTGGGACTGCCGGCGCAGCGGTCAGCCGAGTGAATGTCTCGGCGGTCAGGTGAGGTTGACGCACGCTCGGTGCAACAGCACGTCAAGGGTGGTGAAGGGAGCGCACGCGAGCTCGAGGCGGAAGTCGCGTAGGTACGGGTTGATCGGGTTGTAGATGAACGGGGCCGGGGCGATCCAGCCGCAGTAGCCACCGCCGATCAGGTCGGCGGTTCGGTTGTCGGTGCTGACGCTCGCCTCGCCCTGCGGGAAGAACCCGCCGAGCATGAACATGTCGGCGAGCACGAACGGGGTGCCGGTGAGGTCGACCCGGCCCAGCCCGCTCGGGGTGGCGTCACAGGACATGGCCACGGCGTAGGGCATGGTGGTAACGGCGACGAAACCGTGGATGACCCGTCCTTCGGACGTGGCGAAGGTGAGATCGTTGATGTCGACGGTGAGCGAGTACGGATGGATCCGCACCTTCGTGAACGTGGTGACCACGCTCACGCCAGGAGAAGCGCCGCCTGCGGTGTACTGCGAGAAGTTGAGCGAGCCCAGCGAGACGTATTCACGCGGCGTGCCGGTCATGTCGTGGCAGTAGACCGGAACGAGCCGGAAGTTCACGCCGAGGAGATACTCGCCGTCGCCCCATGACGGTCGTTTGGCGTGAATCTCCGCGCAACTGTCCGGGAGGACGCCGGAGCCGGGGGAGGGCAGTGCGACTACCGGCGGGGTGGTGAGAACGGTCGCGGCCAGGGCCGTGGCGGCCACGACGAGGATTCTTCGGAACATGGTGAACCCCTTTTCCGTCAAGGGATTCTCCTGAAGCTAGCGGACCTGACCTGGCATGGCGATTCCTCGCCCACGAACTGCTGGCTGAATTCATTCGTCCGAGTGGCTGTCGGTTCGGATGTCAACGCTGCGTGGGCTGCCGCATATCCGGACATATCGGATACGCGCACCGTGCCGGAGTTTCACTTGTGGAGCGTGGGGGTACTCAACGCGATCACGCGGACGATCGCGTGGTGCGTCATCTTCTTCTTCGCCATCGCGCAGTGCTTTCGGCGCGCTGGGGCCGGTTATCTACGGTTCGCACATCGGCGACCGCGAGCACGCGGTCCTCGGCTACCTGCTCGGCGCGGCGGTGATGATCGCCGCGGTCTGGTCGCCCGGTTCCTCGCCGTGGACGCCGAAGGCAAGTCCCTGAAGGACACCCAACCACTCACCGGCATCACGGCCCTCGCGGCCGGCAGCCAGTTCACCCTGTCCCGGACCGCGGCGGGCACCATGTTCGCGTGGGGCGCCAACTTCGACGGCATGCTCGGCGACCACACCGCCACCGAACGGCAGAGCCCCGCGCAGGTGGTCAGCCCTGACGGCTCCAGGCCGCTGACCGGGGTCACCGCCATCGGCGCGGGTTACTGGCACAGCCTCGCGGCCCGCTCCTGATCTTCGCTGTCGCCAAGGGTGTTGACCGCCGCGCTCGTTGGCGACAATCTTGTGGGACGGCACAGTCGAACCGCAGAGGGCGACATGACCACACCACCGGGTCCACCGTACGAGTTCGGGCCGACTGGTGAGGTGCCCGACGACAACACCCAGCAGCTCGCGCTACCGGGCGACACCCAGCGGGTGACTCCGCGGGGCGAGCCGCACGTGCCTTACCGGCAGCCGGACACGACCCAACCGGTGTCCATCGGTCTGCCGTCCGAGCCATGGCGTGCCGAGCCCGCGTCGGTGAGTTCGGCGGTATGGGCCGAAACGGCGGCGACATCCGACGGCAACACCCGCCGGGTGCTGATCTGGTTAGCGCTCGGCGCGCTGGTCGCGGTCGCTCTCGGCGTTTACGGCCGAGTGCACGAGCCGACCGGCGAAGCGCTGAACATCGCCGGATTCTCCAGTGGGCTGCACGCCAAGGCCTGGCTGAGCTCCACGGCGTTCTTGCTGGCGATCGTCCAGGTGCTGACGGCGTCGGCGATGTGGGGCCGGCTGCCCGGCGTCCGTGCGGGCGGACGAGGCGTGTCGGCCGTGCATCGCTGGTCGGGCCGCGCCGCGGTGGTGGTGTCGCTACCGGTCGCCGCGCACTGCCTGTATGCCCTCGGCTTCCAGGGCTTCGACGTCCGGGTCCTGATCCACTCGCTGCTCGGCTGCTTCTTCTACGGCGTCTTCGTGTTCAAGATGCTGGCCCTGTCCCGGGACCACCGCCCCGGCTGGCTGCTCCCCGTCGTGGGCGCCGCCGTGTTCACCGGCTTGACCGGCCTGTGGCTGACCTCCGCCCTGTGGTTCTTCACCGAGTTCGGAGTGTCCTGGTAGACCCCGCAGATCAGGCCGGTGTCCTGAAGGTGCCCTTCGGGACGTGGCCGGTGTCCTGAAAGACGCGCTCGGGACGTTCAACGACCCGAGCGCGTCTTTCGAGACATCGCCCGCGGCGTGACGTCAGGCGAGTCCACCGGGCCGCACCTCGAGCCATCAAGACCATCGGTGGATCTGGGCTCACCGTCTGGAAGAGCAACTTTGAGACATCCCGCAACCAACTGCGCCGTGATCGCGGAAGAAAGTCTTGACCAATCGGCCATTCGCAGTACGGTGAGGACAATGTAGAAGCGAACTATTTTCGAACCTGGATCGTAATGGTGGGCTTCATGTCCCTTGTGATCGCGGTCGTGGTGCACAGCAGTCGCCGTGCGCTGTTCGAGGAGGCGGCGCGCACGCTCTCGGGCGTGAGCCTGAGGTGGGTCAGTTACGAGCACGAGGACGACATCCGCCGCCAGGCGGCCGATCTCCTGTCCGACACCCACATCGACGGGCTCCTCCTCGGTCCCGTCCCGTATGCCGCCTGCCGCGACCTGCTTCCGGTGGACCTGCGGGTGGCGGTGACCAGGTCCTCGGCGCTCGACCTGGCCATGACGCTCTACCGGGCGATGGCCAAGGGCTGGGGCCAGAACCCGGTCAGCATCGACACTTTCGACAACGACACCGTCGACGAGGTCGCCAGGGCGCTCGGCCTGGACCGCGACCGGATCGACTGCCTGCCCTACTGCCGGGAACAGCGCAGCGAGGAGATCGCCGGGTTCCATCGCAGGTACCATCGGAAGTCGGCGGGCAACAGCTATGTCATCAGCGCGCGGAGCGCGGTGGTGCGGCGGCTACAAGGGACGGTGCCGCTGCTCAACGGGATGCCCGTGCCGTCGACGATCCGTGCCGAGTTGCACGAGTTGGCTCTGCGTATCGAGTCCACCCGGGCCAGCGCGATGCGGTTCGCCGCCGGGATCTTCTCGGTGTCCGAACAGGAGGGTGCGACCAACCTGGAGCGGGCGCGGGTCGGGTTGATGAACCTCCTGGTCAACACGCCCGAGTTCGCCGAGGCCTGGGTCGAGAACCGGGACAGGCGCGGCGTTTTCGTGTTCGCCCACAAGGCGTTGTTCGAACGTGTCACCAACAACTGGGTCAGCGTGCCGACGCTCGACGAGGCCGAGAACGCCCTCGGGATCAGGGTCGCCGCCGGGTTCGGGGTCGGGGCGTCCGCACGTAACTGCGTCCTGCTGGCCGAACGGGCCGCCGCGCGTGCCGAGCGGGAAGGCACGCCGGCCGGCTACCTGATCGAGGACAACGGGCTGATCATCGGCCCGATGACCCCGGCACGCCCCACGCTGGCGTTCTCCTACCGGGGCCACCGCGAGGGCGTGGAGGCGCTCGCGGCCAACGTCGGGCTGAGCGCGACCACGCTGTCCCGGCTCGCGGCCCTGGAGGTCAGCCTCGACGGCAGGGCCATCTCTCCCGGCGACCTCGCGGAGTCGCTGGGCATCACCGACCCAAGTGGACGCCGGCTCATCCGGAAGCTCAGTGCGTGCGGCCTGGTCACCGCGGAAGGCAGCGCGCAGAACCACGCCAGGGGCCGCCCGTCGCGGCTCTACCGCCTGCACATCGACGAATCCCTGAGCGGGCCGCCGACGTCTGGACTGACGAGCACGGAGGCCCCCGCGAGGAACGAGCCCGGGGCCTCCGCGCGCGGGAGGGAAGACGCCGGGTACAGGCCCGCGAACCGTCGAGCGGAGCGAGACAATCCAACACTGAAGGGAACGACATGAACTTCACTCGCCGCGAGGCCCTCAAGCTGGCCGGGCTCGGCATCTCGACCTCCTTACTCGCCGCTTGCGGCAACGACAGTGGCAGCAGTGGTGACGGCACGGTCCGGTTCGAGGGCTGGGACTACGAGGCCAAGCTGGTTCAGCAGAACATCGACCGGTTCACCAAGCTGAACGCCGACATCAAGGTCGCCTACACGCCGATCACCAGCGCACAGTACGTACAGAAGGTCGTGGCGGAGTTCACCGGCAACGCGGGGCCGGACGCGCTGTACGTCTACGACGACTCGCTGGTGGGCTGGGTCGAGGCCGGTTACCTGCAGCCGCTCGACGGGCTCGACGGGGTCGACGAGGTGTACGACGCGATCTTCCCGTCGAACGCGGAAGCCATGACCTACAAGGGAAAGCGGTACGGCCTGCCGTACTACACGGACTCGCAGTGCCTGGTCTACAACGCCGAGATCCTGGGCAAAGCGGGCTTCACCGCACCGCCGGCCAGCCTCGACGAGCTCGAACAGCAGGCGCTGAAGATCAAGAGTGACGGGCTGTTGCAGTACCCGATGGGAGTCTGTGCCCAGCTGTCGGACACCTGGTGGTCGTGGGTGTGGGCGCTGATCTTCTCCAGTGGCGGCGACATGTTCGACAAGGACGCCACGCCCGTGATGAAGTCGAAGGACCCCACGACCAAGAACGTCTTCGCCTGGCTGCAAAGCGCCACCAATACCACGAAGATCCTCGACCCCGCCTCGCTGCAGCTGCTGCCGATCCCGTTGGACAACGCGATGATGTCCAGCCAGTACGCGTTCAGCATCGTCCCGCGCTACGCACTGCGGAACTACAACGACCCAGCGCAGTCGAAGGCCGCCGGCAAGATGAAGATGGCGCTCATGCCCGGCCTCGAGGCCGAGTCGAAGGGCACGGTCAGCAACACCCGAATGTACAGCCTGTCGGCCAACACCGAGGTCAAGGACAAGGCGTTCACGCTGCTGACCTACCTCGGCGGCTACACCGACAAGGTCCCCTACACCGCCAAGTTCTGGTTCATGCAGCGTGGTCTCGGCTTCACGTTCGAGGAACTGGCCGACGACTCGGAGGTCAAGCAGGAGCTGGCGAAGTTCGCCGACCCCGCCATCTACCAGCAGCTCGCCGAGAGCGCGCATTCCCGCAACGTGCTGGGCGTGCCGTGGTACACCGAGTTCGAGACGGAAATGCACAAGGTCGTCCAACAGGTGATGAGCAACCAGGTGACCCCGGACGCGGCCGTCGCGAGCCTGGACAAGACCGTCGGCGACCTCAAGAAGAAGTACTCCTGAGGCATGGCACGGAAGCCGTTCAGCGACAACGTTCGGGCCTATGTCCTCAACGCTCCCGCGATCACCGTCATCGCGCTGCTCGTCGCCTATCCCATCGGCTACTCGTTCTGGGTGAGCCTGCACCGGGACAACCTCAAGCAGCCGCTGGCGAAGAGGTTCATCGGCCTGGACAACTACTTCTCCCTGTTCCACGACGACGCCTTCCTCACCGCGCTCCGGGTCTCCGCGCTGTTCGTGCTGGTCGTCCTCGGGTTCACCGTAGTGCTGGCGATGATCCTCGCGCTGGTGCTCAACGAGACCTTCCGCGGCCGGGGCCTGCTGCTGTCCCTCGCGCTGCTGCCGTGGGCGATGCCGGGCGTGGTCAACGGTCTCATGTGGCGGACGATCTTCGATGCCAAGACGGGTGCGCTGAACGGGTTGCTCACCGAGTTGGGCCTCATCGACAGCTACCACGCCTGGCTGACCACCGGTTCCGGCGCGTTCTTCTTCACCGCCATGGCGCAGGTGTGGAACACGTTGCCGTTCTCGGTGATCATCCTGCTGGCCGGGCTCGCGACCATTCCTTCGGAGCTCTACGACGCGGCGAAGGTCGACCGTGCCGGTGTGCTGCAACGGTTTCGGCAGGTCACCCTGCCGTGGCTGACACATCCGCTGCTGATCGTGCTGATCCTCGAGACGATGAACGCGTTCCGGGCCTTCGACACGATCTACGTGCTGACCGGCGGCGGTCCCGGCACGGCGACGACCACCATCGCGTTGCTGGACGTGCAGACGGTGCTGACCTACACCGACTTCGGGCTGGGCAGCGCCTACGCGTGGGTGATCACCGCGATCACCCTGCTGATCTCGATCGGCTACATCGGACTGCTCTACCGAAGGGGGAACTTCGAGGTATGACAACCGTTCCCCTGCGGTACCGGATCCCGTGGAAGAAGATCGTCGTCTACACGCTCGCGGTGCTGTTCGCGCTGTACCTGGTGCTGCCGTTCTACTGGATCGTGGCGATGAGCTTCATGCCGGAAGCCGACGCCACCGCCGTCCCACCACAGTGGATCCCCGAACACCCGACGCTGGACAACTACCTGGGCTTCGTCAACCCGAGCGATGCCCAGGCGCTCGTCGGCTCACGGGCCGTCGAGGAGACGCCGTACTCACTCCTCAACAGCTTCGTGGTGGCCGGTTCGACCGCGTTGCTGAACCTGGTGCTGGCGATCTTCGCGGCGTACTCGTTCTCGCGGATCAAGTTCCGCGGCAGCCAGCTGCTGCTGATCCTCTACCTGATCACGAGGATGGTGCCCGGCATCGCCATCATCATCCCGTACTACCTGCTGATGCGTGAGTTCCGCCTGCTGGACACCTACCTGGCGCTGATCCTGTCCTACACGACCTTCGCGCTGCCGATCACGATCTGGATCCTCAAGGACTTCTTCCGTTCGGTGCCACGGGAACTGGAGGACGCCGCGCGGGTGGACCGATGCGGCTGGTTCAGGACGATGTGGTCGGTCTTCCTACCGGTCGCCGCGCCCGGCCTGGTCGCGGCGGCGGTCTTCTCGTTCATGACGGCGTGGAACGAGTTCATGTTCGCGCTGTTCCTGACCAGTACCAAGGCGGCGAAGACCATCCCGGTGGTGGCGGCGAACTTCGCCACCGACTTCAACACCCAGTACACCGTGATGGCCGCGGCCGGGGTGCTCGCGGTGATCCCGCCACTGGTGCTGGCGCTGATCTTCCAACGAAAGCTGGTGGCTGGCATGGCGGCCGGTTCGGTGAAAGGCTAGGCATGGCTGAGGTACGGCTCGAAGGCGTCACCAAGTCGTTCGGCGGCAACACCGTCGTCGACGACCTTTCCCTGACCGTTCGCGACAAGGAGTTCCTGACCCTGGTCGGCCCGTCCGGCTGCGGGAAGTCGACCACACTGCGCATGATCTGCGGACTGGAACGCGTGAGCGCAGGCCAGATCTACTTCGACGAACAGCCCGTCGAGTACCTGCCGGCGAACAAGCGGGACGTGGCCATGGTGTTCCAGAGCTACGCGCTCTATCCACACAAGACCGTCGAGCAGAACATCGGGTTCGCGCTGAAGATGATGCGGGTTCCCAAGGACGAGATCGCGCGGCAGGTCCGCGAGGCCGCCGACACGCTCGGCATCGCCGACCTGCTCGACCGCAGGCCGAGGGAGCTGTCCGGCGGGCAGCGGCAGCGGGTGGCGCTTGGCCGGGCCATCGTCCGGGAGGCGGGTGCCTACCTGCTCGACGAGCCACTGTCCAACCTGGACGCGCAGCTTCGGGTGCTGATGCGCGCCGAGATCAAACGCCTGCACGTCGACCTGGCACGCACCTTCATCTACGTGACCCACGACCAGGTCGAGGCGATGACCATGTCCGACCGGATCGTGGTGATGAAGGACGGGGTCGTGCAGCAGTGCGCGACCCCGCAGGAGATCTACGACCACCCCGCCAACAGGTTCGTGGCCTCGTTCATGGGCAGTCCGCCGATGAACTTCATGGAGAAGGACCGAGCCGTGCTCGGTATCCGCCCGGAGGACGTGTCACTGTCCCCGGAGCCGAGGGAGGGATACCGGGCCGGCAAGGTCTTCATCACCGAACCGCTGGGTGCGGACGTGCTGGTGACCGTGGACCTCGACGGCGACCTGATCAAGGCCAGGGTCGCCGCGCCGTTCCGGATCGGGCCTGACAACACCATCCACATCGGATTCGACCGGGCCAAGATGCACTACTTCTCGGTCGACGACGGACGGGCCATCGAGGGGGACGCGAATTGAGGGTTCCCGAGGCGGCCACGATCGAGGTGTCGCGGCCGGTCGACTTCGACGAGTTCTGGGCCGAGAGCCTGGCCGCGTGCCCGGCGCTGGAGCCCTCGTTCGAGTACGCGCCCGCACTGTCGACGGACACGGTCGCGGTCTACGACGTCCGGTACACCAGCTATCAGGGCCTGCGGGTCGCGGCCTGGTACACCACGCCACGCCATGGTGCGCCACCCTACCCGGCGTTGGTGACGATTCCCGGGTACATCTCCGAACCGGACGTGCCCCGGCGCTGGTCGGAGCTGGGGTATGCCGCACTCGCGGTGGCGCCACGCGGGAAGCTGCGGTCGAACGCCGAGTTCAACCCCGGCTATCCCGGCCTGCTCACCGACAACATCGCCGACCACCACACCTACGGCTACCGGGGCTTCTATCTCGACGTCGTGCGCGCGGTCGACCTGCTGCTCGAAAGGTCCGAAGTGGATGCCGACCGGATCGGCCTGCAGGGGTCGAGCCAGGGCGGCGGGTTGGGCATCAGCACGGCGGCGTTGCGTCCCGACGCAATCGTTTGCGTGAGTGCGGGCGCGCCCTATCTGTGCGGCATCATGGCGGCGACCCGGCTCACCCGTTCCTATCCCTACGAGGAGATCACCGAGTACCTGCGGGTCCACCCGGACCACGAGCCGCTGGTCACCGAGACCGTGTCCTACTACGACGGACTGAACTTCGCGCCTCGGGTGCGCGCACCGGTCCTGATCTATCTCGGGATGGAGGACGACGTGTGCCCGCCGGAAACCGGCTTCGCCCTTCACCGGGCGCTGCCGGGGGAGCACCCGCTGCACACCTACCCAAGCTGCGGACATCACGCCGGGCTGCCCTGGGTCATGCCGGTGATCGAGGAGTTCCTTGCCGGGCACCTCAAGCCGGAGGGGCGATGACGGACTTCGACCGCTACTGGGAGACCGTGGACGACGAGCTGCGGCGGTTGCCGGCACGGCCCGTGCTGGAGAAGGTGCCGGCACGGACCACGGACGACTACACCTTCTACGACGTGTGGCTGACCAGCGCTGGCCCGTACCGGATCTTCGGCTACCTGAGCGTCCCCACCGGGCCGGGCCCCTTCCCTGCCGTGCTGGAGACGCCGCGGTACGGCAGCGTCAACCAGGTACCGCACCACAACGACCGGCTGCGGTACCTGGTGTTCACCGTGGCGCACCGGGGGCAGCGCCGTGCCGACACGCCGTTCGCGGCCGCCTACCCGGGGTTGTTCACCCGCGGCATCGAGGCCCCCGTGTCCTATGTGTACCGGGGGATCGTCGCGGACTGCCTGCGTGGGGCGGAGTTCCTGCTCTCCCGCGACGACGTGGACCGGGACCGGGTGGCGGTCTCCGGCGACGACGAGCTGGCCCTGTTCACGGCGGCCAGGCGGCCGGGCTTCACGGCACTGCGGGTCGATGGCCCGCTGTTCTACCGAATCCTCGAAAGCCAGCCGGAGGAGCTTGCCGACCACCTGCGTGTGCATCCGGACGCGGCGGGCGCGGTGGCGGACACACTGTCCTATTTCGATCCGGTCCGGCACGCGCCCGACGTCGCCGCCACCACGCTGCTCGCGGCCGATGACGCCTCCTGGTACGAGCCGCTGGCCGGTGCGCTGCCCGACGCCGCGATCTACCCGCTGACCCACGAGGACGCCGCGGACAACAACACGTTGGACGCCTGGCTCGCCGGTCAGCTGGGCGTCGAACCCATGACACGGTTCCGATGAGCGGAGCCTGCGGAGCGATTCATCGATATTCAGGACGAGGTGGCGTCATGAGCCCTCCGCTGGGCGTTCGGCCCGTGGTCAACGCGTCGGCGACGCTGACCACGCTCGGTGGCTCACTGCTCGCCCCACCCGCTGTCGTGGCAATGGCCGAGGCAGCCGGCCACTTCGTCGACCTGCCCGAGCTGCAGACGCGGGTCGGCGAGCGGATCGCCACCCTTACCGGCAATGAGGCGGCGTACGTCTCCTCCGGCGCGGCGGCCGGGATCACCCTCGCTGTCGCGGCGTGCCTGGCGGGCCCCGAGCGGATCGAGGCCTTTCCCGCGTTGGACGGTATAGCTCGAAACGAGGTCGTGCTTTTTCGCAGCCAGCGCAACGGCTACGACTACGCGGTCCGGCAGACCGGCGCTCGTGTCGTCGAAGCGGGGGCCACATTGGACTCACTGAGCCCGCGCACTGCCTGCGTGCTGTGGTTCGCCGGAACGCACTACGCGGAGGGTGCCCCGCCGATCGAGGAGGTCGTGCCGGTCGCGCGGGCGGCTGGTGTGCCGGTGCTGGTGGACGCCGCGGCACAGATCCCACCGATCTCGTCGCTGTGGCACTTCACCCGGGAGGTCGGCGCCGACGCCGCGATCTTCAGCGGTGGCAAGGGGTTACGCGGGCCGCAGTCCAGCGGACTGGTGCTCGGCCGGCGGGCGATCATCGACGGCTGCCGCGCCCACGGCTCACCCAACCACGCGATCGGGCGGGGCATGAAGGTCGGCAAGGAGGAGCTGGCGGGTCTGCTGGCGGCGGTGGAGTGGTCACTGGCCCGGGACGAGCCGGCGCTGCTCAAGGCGTACGAGGCGAGGGTAGCCAACTGGCTCAGGGGACTTGTCGACCTGCCGGGCGTGCACGTCGAGCGGGGCTATCCCAGTGAGGCGGGGCAACCCCACGGCCGGGCGATCGTCACCCTGAGCCCGGCGAGCGGCTGGACGCGCGACGAGCTGGTCGCGGCGTTGTGGGCAGACGAGCCGCGGATCGCGGTGGGCGTCGTCGGCACGGACTCGCTCGCCCTCAACCCGCAGACTCTCGAACCAGGCGAGGACGTCGTCGTGCTCGACGCGTTGCTGCACCACCTCAGGAGCCGAAATGCGACGTGACGGCCCGAAGCTGCCGGGATGGCTCGGCGCGAACTTCTGGTCCAGGACGGGCGGGCCGCTCATGTGGCGGAACTACGACCCCGCCGTCGTGCGTGACGAGCTGGAAGTGTTGCGCCAACACCATGTCACGGTGACCCGGTCGTTCTTCTACTGGCCGGACTTCCATCCCGCGCCGGACGTCATCGACGACGGCAAGGTGGCGCACTTCCTGGATTTTCTCGACGCGCACTCGGGAAAGGGCATGTCCTCGATCCCGACATTCATCGTCGGCCACATGTCCGGGGAGAACTGGGATCCGTCCTGGCGCGACGGACGCGACCTCTACGCGGACGTGTGGCTGGTGAGCCGCCAGGCCTGGTTCATCGAGCAGATGGTCCGGCGGTTGCACCGGCACCCGGCGGTGGCGGGTTGGCTGATCAGCAACGAGATGCCGATCTACGGGCGGCGACGCGGCGAGGAGCCCGCCCCGATCGAGGACGTGACCAGCTGGGCGACGATCGTGACGCAGGCAGTCCGGGCGGGTGGCGCGACCCAGCCGGTGTCACTCGGCGACGGCGCTTGGGGGATCGAGGTGACCGGTGTGGACAATGGGTTCTCGTTGCGCGAGACCGGTCCGCTCGTCGACTTCGTCGGCCCACACGTGTACCGGATGGACTCCGACCCGATCCGGCAGCACCTGAACGCGGCGTTCATCTGCGAGCTGTCGGCGGTGACGGGAAAGCCCGTGGTGCTGGAGGAGTTCGGCACGTCCAGCGACTGGGCGTCCGACGACAACGCCGCGCACTACTACCGGCAGACACTGCACAACACGTTGCTGGCCGGTGCGTCCGGTTGGTTGGCCTGGAACAACACCGACTACGACCTGGAAGACCAGGACCCGTACCGGCATCATCCGTTCGAGCTGCACTTCGGTGTCACCACCCATGCCGGCAAGCCCAAACCGCAGCTGCTGGAGATGTGGCGGTTCGGTTCGCTACTGTCCAAACTCGACTTTCCGGGTCTGCGCCGCGAGGACAGCCAGACCGCACTCGTCGTACCGTCCTATTTGGAACGCGGCTACCCGTACGGCGCCCAGGACGATCGCGAACTGATCTTCGGTGCGCTACGGCAGGCGTATGTGGCGGCCAGGGAAGCCGACCTTCCGGTCGCGTTCGCCCGCGAGGAGGACGGCCTCGCCGACGACGCGTCGCTGTATCTGTTGCCGTCCTGCCGTCAGGTGCTCGCGCCGACGTTGCGCCGCCTCGGCGAGTTCGCCACTGTCTACCTGTCCTACTGCTCCGGCACGCACGACCGGCATCGGGGTCCCTGGTTTCCCATGCTGAACGAGATGTTCGGGGTCGAGCACCAGCTCGCGTACGGTCTCAACAACCCGATCGAGGACGAGGTCGTGGAGCTCACCTTCGTGACGGCGTTCGGCAGCATCCCGGAAGGCGAGGTACTGCGCTTCCGGGCCGGCGGCAACGAACACAGCCGGGCCTACCTACCGGTCCGGCCCAGAGAAGCCGAGATCCTCGCCGTCGACGGCCGAGACCGCCCGGCGTTGCTGCGTAAGGGAAACAGGGTGCTCTGCACGTACCCGCTGGAACACATGGCCGCCACGAACGGCCACGTCAACCCCGAGCCGACGTACCGTCTCTACGACGCGCTCGCGACCGTGGCGGGCGTGCAACGACCCGTGCGCGTCGAGGACCCACGCGTCCTCGCCGACACCATGACACACACCGACGGCCGCCGCTTCGCGTGGCTCGTCAGCCAACACCCCAACGAGGTCACGGTCACCCCGACACTGCCCGGAGCAACACTGCACACCCTCGACGGCAACCCGGTCACCGCGATCACCCTCGCGCCCTACGACGTCCAGGTCTTTCGCATGGAACACTGGTGACCTGCCCCTGGCGAGAGGCAACGCGGGTGACCTTCGGTGACAAGGTGCGCGAGCTGATGGCGGCGCAGGGCGTGTCCGGCCTGCGTGCGCTTGCCGCCCGTGTGCCGGTCGATCCCGGTCACCTGTCTCGCGTGCTGAACGGCACGAAACCGGCCAGCCTCGAACTGGCACGCAGGCTGGATGACGAGTTGTCGGCTGACGGTGCCCTGGTGGCCCTGGTGGACGCCAGGTTGGCGCAGGCCGATCGCACCCCGCGGCGCGTGGACACGGCGGCGCTGGACAGCGTGGCGAGCCTGTTGGCGAGTACCAGGCGGCTGGAGGACGTGACCAGCGCGGCCACCGTGCTCCCCACCGTTCGCGAGTACCTGGCGATGGTCGGCCGGTTCGCCGAAGAAGCCCGTGCGGCTGTTCGGCCGACCGCCGTGGGGTTGACCAGTGAGCTGACCCAGTACGCCGGATGGCTTCACGTACCGATGCGGCGCTGGTCAGCCGCCGAACGCCTACTGGACCGCGCCACTGTTCTCGGCATGGAAGCGGGCGACCCGCAACGCACCACCACGGCGCTGTCCTTCGCCGCCTACACGGCTATGCGGCAGGGCAACATCCGTCGAGCGGCTGCGCTGTCCGAAGCCGCTCGCCGCGACACGAACCTGCATCCCGGGTGGCGGACCTACGTCACGTACCAGGCAGCCGAGATCCTGGCGGGCGACGACAAACCGGCCGCGTACCGGCTGCTGGCCGAGGCCGAGGCCATGGTGGACAGGATCGACCCGGCAGCGCTGACTGAACACACCTACTGGTACGTACCGGCCTTCTTCCGGGGCACCCACGCGTTCGTGTTGGACAAGCTCGGTGAGCGGGAGCGTGCGCGCGAGCTGATGGCTCAGTCGCTGGAGGAGTTGCCCGCCGAGTGGCGAAGCTCCCAGTGGGCCGAACGTCGCAGGAGGTTCCTGGGGGTGTGAGGTCACTTCGGGAGGGTCCGCTCGGTTTTTCCTTGCCGGACAACCGGTTCGCCGCCGGTGACGAAGGCTTCGCGGGGGTGCTGCACCTCGGCGAGTGAGAGGATGTCGCGGCCGAACAGGGCCGCGGTCAGCCACACCGCGAGGACCCGGACCTTGCGTTCCCAGCTGGGCACGGCCAGCACGTGGTAGCCGCGGTGCATCAGCCAGGCCGGCAGGCCGGTGATGACGATGCCCTTGTACTGGAAGATGCCGCGGCCCATGCCGAGGGTGGCGATGGTGCCCAGGCTGTGGTGGACGTACTTCTTCGGCTTCCTGCCGTGCAGGGTGGCGGCGATGTTGCGGGCCAGCAGCTTGCCCTGGCGGTAGGCGTGCTGGGCGTTCGGGACGGTGCGGGTGCCCGGCACGGCCGACGTGAGGTCGGGCACCGCGGCGTCGTCACCGGCGGCCCATGCGTCGGGTACGGGCTCGGCGTCGGTGCCGACCCGCAGGTCGGGTCGCACGACGAGGTGGCCGCGCTCGTCGAGGGGCAGGTCGGTGTGCTTGCCGATGACCGGGTTGGCGCCGTTCCCGGCGGTCCAGACGATCAGCTCCGAGTCGAACTCCTCGCCCGTCGAGAGCACCACGTGCCCGTCGACCGCCGAGGTGACCGTGGTGTTCAGGTGGACCCGTGCGCCGCGTTTCGTCAGCGAGCGCACCACCCAGCGGCCCGGCCGGTCGGTGACCTCGGGCAGGATGCGGCCGGTCGCCTCGACGAGGTGGAACCGCAGCTCGTCGCGGGTCAGCTCCGGGTAGCGCTTCAGCAACGCGGTCGCCAGCGACAGCAACTCGCCGAAGCCCTCGACCCCGGAGAACCCGCCGCCGACGAACGTGACCGTGAGCAGCTTGGTGCGCAGCGGGCCGGGCGGGAGCGCGGCGGCCCGGTCGAACGCGGTCAGCAGCCGGTCCCGGACCGCGACGGCCTCCTCGACGTGCTTGAGCCCGATCGCCTGGTCGGCGACGCCCGGCACCGGGGACTTCCTGGTGACCGCCCCCGCGGTCACGACGATCATGTCGTAGTCGAGCTCGACCATGCCCCCGTCGGCTGGCTGGACCGTGACCACGTGGTGCGTGTGGTCGATGGCGGTCACCGTGCCGGCGACGACGTGCGTGCGACGCAGGTGCCGCCGCAGCGACACCGCCGCGTGCCGCGCCTCGACCGAGCCGGCCAACACCTCCGGCAGGAACGGCTGGTAGGTCATGTACGGGCGGGGGTCCACGATGGTGACCTCGGCCTCGCCCCGCCGGAGCTTGCGCTCCAGCCTCCAGGCCGCGTAGAAACCGGCGTATCCGCCACCGACGATGAGGATCTTCTTCATGGCGCCCTCTGTTTCTCTCGACAACAGTCAGACAGGACAGCGCCGCTTTTCGTGACAGCCAGGGGCGTCTTGTGCCGGGGATCACTCAGTCGTCGCCCGGGCGCTCCCGTAGGAAGGCGAGCACGGCGGCGACCCGGCGGTGCACCGGTCCGTCGACGAGCCCGAGCTTGCCGAAGATGGAGTTGACGTGTTTCTCCACAGTGGACGATGACAGGTTCAGCGCCTGTTCGACACCGGCGTTGGTCTTGCCCTGTGCCATCTCGCGCAGCACGTCCATCTCGCGCGTGGTGAGGACGGCCAGCGGAGAGCTGGCGAACCTGGTTCGCCTGGCGACCAGCGCGTCGACGACCAGCGGGTCGATCACCGAGCCGCCGCGGGCCACCTCGCGCAGTGCCCTGATGAGGTCCTCGAGATCACCGAGGCGGTCCTTGATCAGATAGGCGAGACCCGCGGTGCCGTTGCGCAGCAAGGCGAACGCGTAGCTCTCGTCGGTGTGCTGGGACAGCACGGCGACCCCGATCCCGGGGTGCTCGGCGCGGATCGCGTGCGCGGCCTCGATGCCCTCCATGTGGTGACCCGGCGGCATGCGGATGTCGGTGAGCACCGCGTCGGGAGACAGCTGGCGCACCGCTTTCCGCAGCTCCTCACCGTCGCCGACCGCGGCGAGCACCTCGACGTCGCCCGAGTCCTCCAGCAGGCGGCGGGTGCCCTCACGGACGAGGAAGTTGTCCTCGGCGATCACCACGCGAAGTCGGTCAGCCATGGCTCGCCCCCACCGGCAGCTCGGCCCGCACGCTCGTACCGGCGCCTGGTTCACTGTGGACGGTCAGTCGGCCTCCGAGCGCCTCGACGCGGTCTCGCAGGTTCGTCAGCCCGACCCCGCCGCGCTGGCCGTCCGCCAACCCAACGCCGTCGTCGTGCACCCGCACCGTGACCAGGCCCTCGTTCATGGACAGCTCGATGCCGGCGCTGCGTGCGGCCGAGTGCTTGACGACGTTGGTGAGTGCCTCGCAGATCACGAAGTAGGCGGCACCCTCGACGTCGGCGTGCAGTCGTTCGGCACGCAGGGCGGCGTCCGCGTGCACTCGGATGTCGAGCGGCAGCCGGTCGGCGCGGGCCTGCACGGCCACGACAAGGCCCTGGTCGGACAGCACGGGCGGGTGGATGCCGTGTGCGAGCTCGCGCAGGTCGGCGAGCAGGTCGCGGGCCTCGCCCTGCAGCTCGTCGAGCACGTCGTCGGCGGACCGCTCACCTCGGCCGATCTGGTTGCGGGCCAGCCGCAGTTTCATGATCAGGGCGACGAGGTGCTGCTGCGCGCCGTCGTGGATGTCGCGTTCGATCCGCCGGCGCTCGCTGTCCTGCGCGGCGACGATGCGGGCGCGGGAGCGGGCCAGCTCGTCGACCTGCTCGGCGAGCCGCGCGGTCAGCTGGACGTTGGCGATCGCGGTGGCGGCCTGGGTGGCGAGTGTGCGCAGCAGCTCCCGGTCCTCCGGCGCGTAGCCGCCGTCCCTGGGGCCGCACTCGATGTGGCCACGCTCCAGCGGCACCCGCAGCGCGGGTTCACCTGCCGGCTCGCCGACCACCGCGCTCGCCTCCGGCAGCGTCACCCGCACCCACCGGGCACCGAGTCCTTCGTGGATGGTGGCGGCGAGCTGGGGGAGCAGGTCGCCGAGCTCGACGGTCTGCTCAAGCCGGGCACCGAACGTGGTCAGCAGGTGGTAGCGGTTCACCCGCTCGCCGAACACCAGCCGGTCGGCCAGCCGTTCGAGTCTGCGCCGCAATGGCTGGAACGCGACCGCCGCCACGATCGTGATCGCGACCGCGAGCTCGACCGGGATCTCCCGACCCAGGGTCAGTCCTGGCGCGGCGGCCACACCGAGGTACGCCCCGGCGATGAGCAGGGACAGCACGGTGAACACCGTCGAGCGGCGCACCACCGGCTCCATCTCGAACAGGCGGTGCCGCACGATGCCGATCACGATGGTCACCGGCACCATCAGCAGCATCATGATGTACAGCCCGTTGAGCAGCCGCACCCACAGCGGCCGGTCCGCGCCGTACGAGGCCTCCAGCGCCAGGGTGAGCGCGGTCATCGCGATGAGCAGGGCGGTGACGTACACCAGCAGCCGCATCTTGGCGCGCAGCTCGTGGTCCGCCTGCACGAAGCGGACGAACAGCACGGCGGCAAGGACGAGTGCGCCGTAGTAGTACACGTACAGGGATGTCAGCGGGCCGTCGAGAAACCCCAGCCATGACACCGTGAACGGGCTCGCCACCGGGGGCGGCAGCTCGAACAGGTACCGGTCGAGCAGCAGCGTCGGCCGGGACAGCAGGAGCAGTGGCGGGACCAGAAGGTACAGCCACACGAGGCGCAGTGCTCGCCGCTGCCACGCCCGCTCCACCACACCGTCCGGATAGCACCCCAGCAGCAGGACACCCGAGATGAGGCTGAGCACGCCGGAGTACTGGTAGATCAGGTTGGGCCACCACAGCCACGTGCCGGCACCCGAGCGTCGGACCGCGTCCTGGACCAGCCCTTCCACGGCGACGCTCACGGCCAGGGAGCTGCCCATCAGCAGCAGGCGGCGTGCCTGTGGGTGTTCCGGCCGGCGGCTGATCACCCACACGCTGACCACGTACAGCGGGGCGACGCCGATCCCGAGCCAGCTGAGCCCGCCGAGCACCCCGTCCTCGCCCGGTATCGCGAACGCGTGCCAGAAGGCGACCAGCAGCCCGGCGCCGCCGAGCACGATGCCGGCGAGGCGGGCGAACCGATGCCAAGGGGCCACTCCGGCATTGTGATCCGCCGCGTCCGGTGCGTCCACGTGGCTGGCCTCCAGCTTCACCCCGGGGTTAACCCCACCATGATCTGTGTGCTGACCACGTTCCGGCACTCCTTCCGGCTACCTACCGTTCCCGCTGGAGGTGAGGACGATGAGCGTCTCCCCGCGGTGGGCCGTGCTGTCCGGGGTGGCCGGGCTGGTGGCCAACGTGCTGTTGATCCTGTTCTTCGCCGTGTCGCGGCCGTGGACGTCCGGCGGTGACCTCGACTGGCTCGGGCCGGCGAACGACGCGACCGTCGTCGTGCAGTTCGCGGCGCTCGTGCCGGTGGCGCTCGCGGTCCGCGGCCGTGTCGGGCTCGCCCGCGCCGTCACCGCGACGGCGGTCGGCGCCATGGGCGCGGTCGCGGTGCTGCAGGTGGCCCTGCTGGTCGGCGTGCTCACGTTCGACGTCCAGGTCTGGGCCGTGATGGCGTGCTTCGCGATCACGTTCGGCTGGGTGCTCGTGGCGAGCCGTGCCGGACGGACTGCCCTGCCACGCGCGGTCGTCCGGCTCGGCACCGCGGTCGGCGTGAGCTTCCTCGCCGGTGCCGCGGTGTTCGCCGCCGGGGCCCTGTTGCTGCCGCCGGACTCGGTCGCGCTCTATGTGGTGTGTGGGGCCGGGGTCGTCGTCGGCTTGTTCGGCTGGCTGGGCTTCCCGGTGTGGCCGCTGGTGCTTGCCTTGAAGGAGGGACAGTGAGCACGAAGATCGCTCCCGCGCCGGAGATCACGGCTGCCGCGCCTGGTCCGCGGGCCACGCTCTGGACGCTACGGGTACTCGCCGTGCTGCATGCGCTCAGCGCCATCGCGCAACCGCTGCTCGCCGGCATCTATCTCGACGGCGACGTGGACGCGCTCGCCGTCCACGAGATCAACGCGACCGTCGTGTCCGGGCTGGGTGTGTGCCAGCTCGTGGCCGCGATCGTCTACGTCTGGGCAGGCCGGGGGAGGGCGTGGCCGCTGTACGCGTCGCTCGGCCTCGTGCTCGCCGAGCAGGTGCAGGTCGGACTCGGCTACGAGCGCATCGTGGCGATCCACATACCGCTCGGGGTCTCGATCATCGCGATGCAGATCCTGCTGACGGTGTGGCTGTTCCGGGCGAGCGCGCGTCGTTCCAGGAGAGCGTCATGAGCCTGTCGCGACGGGGTTTCCTCGGTGTGCTGGGCGGTGTGACGCTCGGCGCCGCCAGCTTCGGCTCCCTCGTGCTGCCCGGGGCGTCCGGTCAGACCGCGGAGTTGCTGCGGAGTCGGGCGCGCCTGCCCGAGCCGTTCACGGTGCCGCTGCCGATCCCACCCGTCGCCAGCCCGGTGCGCACGGGGCCGGACGGCGACCACTACGTGATCACCCAGCGGGAGGCGGAGGTGGAGATCCTGCCGGGCCTGCGGACCCGGATCCTCGGCTACGACGGGATGTTCCCCGGTCCGACCCTTGTCAGCCGCAGCGGCCGCCGCACGGTCGTGACCCACCGCAACGAGCTGCCGGTGCCCACCGCCGTGCACCTCCACGGCGGCCACACCCCGGCGGAGAGCGACGGCTACCCGACCGACCTCGTCGTGCCGCCGGGCTGGCAGGACCACTCCGGACACGCGGCACACGGGACTGTCTCCATTGGACGACGCGACTACGTCTACCCGTGCCGGCAACGGGCCGCGACGCTCTGGTACCACGACCACCGCATGGACTTCACGGGCCCGCAGGTGTACCGCGGCCTCGCGGGCTTCCACCTGATCCGCGACGACGAGGACGACGCCCTGCCGCTGCCCAAGGAGGAGCGGGACATCCCGTTGATGATCGCCGACCGAGCGTTCGAAGAGGACGGTGCCTTCCGCTACCCAGCTTTGGATCCGAGCACACGCGTGCTGCCGGGCGTCGAGGACGATTTCATGGAAGGCGTGCTCGGCGACGTGATCCTCGTCAACGGCGCACCATGGCCGGTACTCGAGGTCGAGGCGGCGCGGTACCGGCTGCGCCTGCTGAACGGATCCAACGCGCGCCGCTATCGCCTTGCCCTGCCCGGGATCCAGTTCGTCCAAACAGGATCGGACGGCGGACTGCTCGCCGAACCGGTGACCCACGACGCCCTCACCATCGCCCCCGGCGAGCGGTTCGACGTGGTGGTCGACTTCGCCGACCAGCGGCCCGGCGCCGAACTCACCATGCTCAACCAGCTGGGCAGCGGAACCACCGCCCAGGTCATGCGGTTCCGCGTCACCCGCCGCGTGCGGGACGACAGCCACGTGCCCACCCGGCTGAGCAAGATCCCACGTCTCGATCCGGCCGCCGCGGCACGCACCAGAGAGTGGCGCTTCACCCGAGGCGACATCGGCGACCACCACGGCTGGCTGATCAACGACACCGCGTTCGACCCGTCCCGCATCGACGCGGACGTGTCCCTCGGCGACGTGGAGATCTGGCGCGTGATGAGCGACCTGCACCACCCGGTACACATACACCTGGACCCGTTCCAGGTCCTCACCCGAGGTGGCCGCCCACCCGCCCCAACCGACACCGGCTGGAAGGACACGGTCGACGTCCGCCCCAACGAGTACGTCGACCTCGCGGTCCGCTTCACCGACTACACGGGCTTGTTCCTGCTCCACTGCCACAACCTGGAACACGAGGACATGGCGATGATGAGCACGTTCCGCACCAGTTAGACGGCGTAGCAACCACAGCCCGAGCAGCAAGGCCCGGGGCCGTGCCCACCGGCCGATCGACGCCCAGTCCACCCAGCCGGTCACCACGGTCAGCGCGACCGCCAGTAACGCAACCCCGGCCAACCCGGCCGGGGAAGCGCCACGCGGTTGGTTGGTCGGGTGACGGGAGCGGGTCCCGTCACCCGGGGAAGGTCACCGCTTCAGTTGGCTGCCTTGGTGTTCCAGTGCGGCGGAGGCGCTCGTCGAGGACTGGGACGTGCCCTGCACCGCTGAGGTGGTCATGGCGTAGGTGAGTGTCGCGTGGGCGGTGGCGTCGGCCATCTCTTCGAGTGCGTCGAGGTTGACGTTGCCGACGAGGTCGTAGTCGAGGGCGAGTTGGGCGAACAGCGCCGCGTCCTCCGGTGTGTGCGTTGGGGTCAGGCTGTCGCAGACCTCGTGGTAGCACGGGTCGTACGGCGCGCCGGCGACTCCGCCGTAGACCACGGCCTCCTCGGGCGTCTTGATGCCCTCGGCGCCGGTGAACAGGCCACCGGCCGGGATGCCGACGGCGATGAACGGGCCGTAGTCCGAACGGCCGTCGAACGCGGTTGGCTCGGTCGGCAGTCCCTGTGAGGCGAAGTACTTCGTGAAGACGTCCTCGATCTGGCCCGATCCGTTCGGGCCGGCGGTCTCGGTGTCCGAGCCGTCGCCGTCGTAGACGAACCTGACGTAGTTCGGCGAGGCGATCATGTCGAAGTTCAGGTTGAGGGCGGTGTTCTTGATGTCCCGTGTGGACAGTTGGCTCACGTAGTACTCGGAGCCGAGCAGACCCTCTTCCTCGGCGCCCCAGAAGGCGAAGCGCACACGGTTGCGCGGCTCGATGTTCAGCTCGGCCATCTGGAGTGCGATCTCCAGGAGGGCTCCCGCGCCGCTGCCGTTGTCGTTGATGCCGGGGCCGGCGGCGACGGAGTCCAGGTGGGCGCCGACGACGACGGTGCGGTCCACCCGCCCGGTCGGGGTGTCGGCCAGGATGTTCTCGGTCAGCCGGGTCTCCGACAACGTCACGGTGCGGATGTGCACCACCGCACCGGGCATCCCGGCGAGCTCGGCGCCCACGGCGAAGCTGGTGCCCAGCACCGGGATGGTGACGCCAAGACCGCCCAGCGTGCCGCCGAACACGTCCGTGCGGCCTTCCTGTCCCTCGTTGAAGATGATCACAGCGCTCGCGCCGGCGGCCTCGGCGTTGGTCGCCTTGACGACGAAGTCACAGGTGCCGCGTTGGAGCAGTGCGACGCTGCCGGCCGGGAACCCCACGAAGTCGGACGTCTCACAGCCGCTGGTGGACGAGCCGGCCACCGGGCCCGGCGGCAGCACGAGGTCCACGGCGAAGATCGGCGCGGTGACGTCACCGCTGCCCGAGTAGGTCATGGTGAGGAAGTCGGTCGTCTCGACGTAGGTGCGAGGGGTGGGGCTGACGCGCTCGAAAAGCGGGGGCTCGATCTCCTGGAAGTAATCGAAGGTGAACTGCTGGCGGGTGACCTGGTAGCCGGCCGCGGTGAGCAGGCCAGCCACGTAGTCCGCGGACTCGTCGTATCCGGGGGTGCCGGCCAGCCGGGTGCCTCCGTTGGCGTCGGCGATGGCCTGGAACGCCTCCAGGTGCTCCATGATCCCGGCGGCGGACACCGCTTCGCGGAGCTGACTGGAATCGGTTGGCACAGCGGCGGCGGACGGCAGCGCGGTCGCTAACGCGGTGGCGGCGGCAAGCCCGGCGGCGAGGATGGACCTTGTTGGTCTCACGACTCCTCCTTGAGCCGATTGGCTGAAGCTGTTCCTCCCCCTGCGCCTATCGTCGCAGCTCAGACGGTGTTTGAAGCGATCCGGCACGTACCGCGACCGATCGGCTGAGCAGCGTCATCGGGGCCAGGCGATGACGCAGCCGAGTTGTGTACAGGCGGTGATGAGGCGGGCGTGTCGGGGATGCAACCGGATCCGGTCGAACGTCGTCCCAAAGGTATGGCGGGGATCAGGTTGGCGGCGGTCGCATGTGGACTGGGTGTGGTGTTGGCGGGCTGCGGCACTGATTCTGGTTCCGGTCCGGGGTTCTCGCCCGAACCGGGCGACGAGATCTCGTTGTCGTTGCTGGGGTTGGACGCCGACGGCTTCGCGGCGGGCGGGCCTTATGCCGCGCTGAGCCCGGTTCCCATTCACCTGGGGGCGTTCGCGAGCTGGTACGGACGGAGCGAGGAGCTGTTCGATGAGCCGTCGGAGGCCTCCTCGCTGCCGGCGGACCCGACCTACCTCGCCGCCACCGCCAGCACCGGCTGCCGGGAGCCGACCGACGTGGTGGTGTCGCGGCGCGGTGCCGACCTGACGGTCGAGTTCGTCGGCGGCGAGGACCATCAGACGTGTCTGCGGGCCGTGGAACCGGCGGCATATCTGGCGGTGCCGAGCGATATGGCCGCCGGGGTGAAGACGGTGAACGGCGTGGCCCCGGTCGCCCCGGAAGGTCCGGGGGAGTTGCTGGACTTCGTGGAACTCGGCTCGGCCAGGCTGGACCCGCCGGCTCCGGTCGAGCTGGGCACACCGGCGGCGACGGCGATGCGCGACATGCTGGCGAACGCGGGGGCGCCCAGCGAGGCGGCGACGGCACTGGCGCGCCAGCCCGAGCCCGCGCACCGGTCTTTCGGCTTCGTACTCACCGGTTGCGCCGAGACAAGCGCCGTGCTCCTGCTCGACCAGGACCGCATCACGGCGGCGCTCGTGGGCGCGGAGAACACCAACTGCGACGCGCCCGCCTACTTCCTCACCACGTTCACCGTCGACGCCGAGAGGGTGCCGGAATCCGCGGTCCTGGCCGGCTGACCGAACCGGCTCAGGACGGGCGGCCGCCGAACTGCCAGTCGTGGACCTCGATGTCGGCGTACCGGTCCGCGGTGAGGACCGTGCGTGCCGTGTCCGGATCCGGTGCGCGGAGCAACGCCGCTGTGCCCAGCCAGTTGGTGCCGTCGTCGGACAGGAGCGGCCCCCACGCGATCAACGAGTCCCGATCGGTTGGCACGGTGAGGTCGGCGGGCTGGCCCGTGCCGAAGCCAAGCACCAGGTACCGGTTGCCGCCTGTCCGACCGCCGGGGAACTCCCACATGGTGCGCCCCAGCGAGTTGCGCCACCGGCGCAGCAGCACGTCCCGGTACACGCCGGCCTGGTAGTTGGGCTCGTCAAAGGCGAACGCACGGGCAGCGGCGGGATCTGGCACGTCGACGATGTGCACGCTGCCGGTGGCGGTGTCGCCGACGAGGGTCGGGCCGCGGGCGATCAGCTCCGTCGCGTATCGGTCCATATAGGACCAATGGTCCTCCCGCAGCTCGCCGCGCAGTGCCATGGAACCGGGCCGGTCGCGGTGGTAGCAGAAAAACTCCATGCCGGCAGTCTCCCTGACCGTGCGCCACGGCTTTCACCAGTCCGTTTGCCGAGAGGCGACACTACGCGTAGCGTCCGTTTTGTACCTTATTGCACATTTAGTTGACGAGAGGTCCGAAAACATGGGTTTGTTCGACGCCATCCGTGAAAAGGCCGCCGAGCTGTTGGGCGGGGCCGAGGAGAAGGTCAGTGAGCTGACCGGGACAGAGGTGCCGAACACCGACGCGCTCGCCGAGGAGGCGCAGGGCGTCGGCGAGAGCGCGCAGGGCTATGTCGACGGCGCCACCGAGACCGCCACCGGTGCGGCCCAGGATGTCACCAACGCTCTGCCGGAGGTGCCCAACCCCGACACGTTCGACCCTCGCAGTCACTAACCAGGGTCGCCTGGTGTGACGAGGCCCGTCTCGTAGGCCAGGACGACTGCCTGTGCGCGGTCGCGGAGGTTCAGCTTCGCGAAGATGCGCGCCACGTGGGTCTTGACCGTCGCCTCGCTCAAGGTGAGGGTTTCGGCCAGTTCGGCGTTCGAGCGGCCCTGGCCCATGAGCGTCAGGACCTCCCGTTCACGGGGTGTCAGTGCGGTGAGGTCGCGGTGGATGGCCGGGGCTTTCGTGCCGTGCTCACCCGTCGCGAAGCGTTTGACCAGCCGGCGGGTGATCGACGGGGCGAGCAGGGCGTTGCCGGTGTCGATCAGGCGTACCGCGGCGACGAGGTGTTCCGGCGTCACGTCCTTGAGCAGGAAGCCGCTCGCGCCGGCGGCCAGCGCGGCGTAGACGTAGTGGTCGAGGTCGAACGTGGTCAGCATGACGACCCGGCAGTCCGGCACGTCCGCCAGCACACGGCGGGTGGCTTCCAGGCCGTCCATCGTGGGCATGCGCACGTCCATCAACACGACGTCGGGGCGTAGGTCGCGTGCCGCCGCGACCGCCTCGACGCCGTCGGCCGCCTCGCCGACGACCGTGATGCCGCCCGACGCGAGGATCATGCGGAACCCCGTGCGCACGAGTGCCTGGTCGTCGGCGATGAGCACCCGTGGTTCGGTGGCCGTCATGGCCGCTCCAACGGGATCCTGGCCCGGACCCGGAACCCGCCGCCTAATCGCCGGCGCGCGTCGAGGTCGCCGCCGAGGACGGCCACGCGCTCCCGCAACCCGAGCAGCCCGCGGCCCGGGCCGTCGGGCGGCGGCGGGTGCCCGCCGGACAGGACGCTCGGCCCACTGTTGAGTACCTCGACCCGCAGGGCGTGGTCGGCGTAGCGGACCGTCACCTCCGCCTTCTGCCCGTCGCCGTGCTTGAGCGCGTTGGTCAGCGCCTCCTGGATGATGCGGTACGCCGTCAGGTCCACACTGGACGGTAGCGGACGCGGTTCTCCGGAGACGCGGACATCCACGGGCAGTCCTGCGAACGCGACACGGTCGACCAGCGGGCCGAGACGGTTCAGTCCCGGCTGCGGCGACAGGTCGTCGTGATCGTCGATCTCGTCGCGGCCGTCGGCGGGTGGGGCCAGCAGGCCCAGTAGGTGCCGCAGCTCGGTCATCGCCTCACGTCCCGCGTCCTCGACGGCGTGGAGCGCGGCCTCGGCCTGCTCGGGTTGTTGGATGGCGAGCACCCGGCGGGCCGCGCCGGCCTGGACCACCATGACGCTCACGTTGTGGCTGACGATGTCATGCAGCTCCCTGGCGATCCGTGCCCGCTCGGCGCCGACCGCGTTCTGCGCCGCCGTCTCGCGCTCCCGTTCCAGCAGCCAGCCGCGCTCCGCCAGCGCCCGGGCGAAGTCCCGTCGCGCACGGGCGAGCCGCGTCGCGAGCACCGCGACCGCCACCCCGGCCACCGCCGCCACCAGCCAGCCCGCCTCGAGATCCCACACGGACACCACTGTCCCAGCACGTCGCGGCCGCCGCATCAACCTCCGGATCCAGTGTGTACATCCACGGGATGACCCGCCTGAGGGGTTACCTCTGTGGACTGATGCAGCCGCCCACTCCGCTGCCAGAGGATGGTTCACCGTGAGCTACGAAGACAACGCGCCGGTCGTGGAACTGACCGCCGTGCGCAAGGAGTACAGCGACTCGGTCGCGCTCGACGGGATCTCCCTGCGGATCCACGCCGGCGAAGCCGTCGCGGTGATGGGTCCTTCCGGCAGTGGCAAGTCGACGCTGCTGAACATGGTCGCGGGCCTCGACCGGCCGACGTCCGGCTCGGTGGTGGTGAACGGCGAGGACCTCGGGAAGCTGAACGAGACCGGCCTCGCCCGGTACCGCCGTCGCCGGATCGGCATGATCTTCCAGTTCTTCAACCTGCTCGACGACCTCCCCGCGCTGGACAACGTCGCGCTCGCCGCACAGCTGACCGGCACCAAGGCCGCGCAGGCCCGCAAGCGTGCACTGGACCTGTTCGGCGAGCTCGGCATCGCCGACCGCAAGAACATCTATCCCGCCCAGCTCAGCGGCGGGGAGCGGCAGCGGGTCGCGGTCGCGAGGGCGCTGATGAACCGGCCCGCCCTGCTGCTCGCCGACGAGCCGACGGGTGCCCTGGACAGCCGGTCCGGCGAGCAGGTGATGGACCTGCTGCTCGACCTCAACCAGATCGGTCAGACCCTGCTGCTGGTCACCCACGACGAACGGCTCGCCACCCGCTGCGCGAGCCGCCGCGTCGAGATCGTCGACGGCAGGGTGGCCCACGAGACCCAATTGGAGCGGCTGTGAGCGGAGCGTTCCGGCGTCTCGCGGCTCGCAACCGCACCTCAGGGGAACGTGACGCAAACCAGCCACAAGTACGTGACCAAACAGAGCCATTCGTCCCCAACGCAACCAACACATTGAATTCCGGAGAGGCGGAACAGTTGTGAGCGCGGTCTGGCGGGTGTCGCGTGCCGCGATTCGCCGGCGGCGCATGCAGACCGCCGTGATCGGTGTCGTGGTGGCGGTGTCGACCGCGACGATCGTGGTGGCGCTCGCTCTGTTGTCGACCGCGTCAGCCCCGTACGACCGGGCGCACGCGCAGCAGCACGGCGCGCACCTGGTCGCGGCGTTCGACGCCGCCGCGGTGTCGAACGCCCAGCTGACCAGCGCCGCGAAGGCGGCGGACGTCGAGTCGTACGCCGGCCCGTACAGCCAGGTGACGCTGGAGATGGAGGACAACGGGGACCATCTGTTCTTCCCCACCCTCACGGTCGTCGGCCGCGCGAACCCCGACGGCGCGGTGGATCGGCTCAACCTGTGGCAGGGCCGGTGGGCCAGCAAGCCCGGCGAGATCGTGATGGCGATGCGGCCCGGCGATGAGAACCTGCCGCTGGGCACGCGGCTCTCGTTCACGGGGCATTCCGCGATGACCGTCGTCGGTTTCGCGTACTCCGTGACCGGCTCCGCCGACGCGTGGGTCACCCCCGGCCAGATGACCGAGCTGAAGCCGACCGCCACACAGATGCTGTACCGCTTCACCAGCGCCGCGACCGACGCGGACGTGCGCGCCGGCGAGGCCGCGGTGACCGTCGGGCTCCCGAAGAACGCGGTGCTCGGCGCGCAGTCCTACCTCAGTGCGAAGAAGGAGGTCGCCTCCGAGACCGCGGTCTACGTGCCGTTCCTGATGCTCTTCGGGGTGCTCGGGCTGGTCGTGGCGGTCCTGATCGTGGCCAACGTGATCAGCGGCGCGGTCGTGGCCGGATACCGCGACATCGGGATGCTGAAGGCGCTGGGGTTCAGCCCGAACCAGGTCATGGTCGTCTACCTGGTGATGGTCACCGTCCCGTCCGTCGTCGGGAGCGTGCTCGGCACGATCGGAGGCAACGTCGGCGCGCAGCCGCTGCTGTCGGACGTGTTCGCGGCCTACGGCGGGAGCGGCATCGGTGTCGACCTGTGGGTGGACGCCCTCGCGTTGGTCGGCATGCCGGTCGTGGTCGTGCTGGCCGCGTTGCTCTCCGCACTGCGGGCGCGGTGGCTGCCCGCCGCCAGGGCGATCAGCGCGGGCAGTGCGCCGAGGGGTGGACGGGCACTGCGCGTCCAGCGGTGGCTGTCCGGCGTTCGTCTGCCGCGTTCGGTCAGCCTCGGTCTCGGTGTGCCGTTCGCCCGTCCGGCACGCAGCGGGTTGACCCTGGCCGCGGTCGTGCTCGGGGTCATGACGGTGACGCTCGCGATCGGCGTGACGATGTCGATCAACACCTACCAGAGCGCGGTCAACCCGTCCCATCCCGACCGGGTCGAGCTGGGGGCGATGACCGGCGAGGGCCCGCGAATGGGGCCGCCCGGCGAGAGCGAACCAGCACAGACCCCGCCGAAGCTCAGCGACAGCGAGGACGAGGCGCTGCTGCGGTCGCTGCCGGGCACGGTCCACGTCGCGGCGATCGCGAACCGGACGGTCAACCTGACGGGTGGGAACCAGCGCGTCGAGGCCCAGTTCGTCCGCGGCGACGGCGCCGCGACCGGGCCCCAGGTGCTGTCCGGTCACTGGCCGAGCCGCGCCGGCGAGATCGCGGTCAGCTCACGGTTCCTCAACCAGCGCGGACTGGCCATGGGCGACACCCTCACCATCGAGCTCGACGACCAGCGTGTGCCGGTACGCATCGTCGGCATGCTCCTGATCAACAGCGACGGGATCATGTACGCCGACTGGGCCACCCTGGAGCGCCTGGCACCGGACCAGCGTGCCGACCAGTACGTCGTCGATCTAGCACCCGGCACCGACCAGCAGGCCTACCTGAACGCCGTCCAGGCAGGCGATCCCGGACTGAACGTCCTGCCAGCGCTCAAGCATGGTTCCGACCAGGCCACAGTGCTGATCAGCGCCGCCGCGGTGCTGACGCTCGTGCTGGGCATCGTCGCGGCGCTGGGCGTGTTCAACACGGTCGTCCTCAATGCCCGGGAACGCCGCCGCGACCTGGGCATGCTCAAGTCGATCGGCATGACCCCGGGGCAGGTCGTGACGATGATGGTCACGTCCATGGGCGCGCTGGGCGTGGTCGGCGGGTTGATCGGCCTGCCGCTCGGGGTCGCCGCGCATCAGCTGCTGGCTCCCGCGATGATGCGTGCCGGTCATGCGGACGTGCTCGACGTCGTGGTGGACGTCTACCGGGCGCCGATGTTCGTCCCGCTCGCACTGGCGGGGGTCGCGATCGCGGTGCTCGGGGCGTTCATCCCGGCCAGGTCAGCGGCCCGCACGACGATCGCGGAGGCACTACGCAACGAGTGAGCGGGACATGGTCGGTGTCCTGAAAGACGCGATGGGGACGTTCAACGACCCGAGCGCGTCTTTCGGGACATTGCCCATGGCCGGCCCCGAGGGTCTCGTCTCAGGAGATTTCGGTCAGTTCTCTTCTGATCGCTTCTATTTCGGGGGTGGCGGGGCCGTGGAAGATCTCCAGTGACGTCGACCATTCGCGCTTCGCCTGTTCGCGTTTCCCCTGCGCGAGCAGGGCGAGGCCTTTGACGTGTAACGCGCGGGTCTGGCCGTAGGGCGAGTTCACCTCCTGGTGAATCGCGAACGCGTTGCTCGCGTGGGCGACGGCCTGGGGGTGGTCGCCGTTCTCGTGGGTGATCCAGGCGAGGAGGATCTCGGCGTCGCCGCGTAATCGGAGTAGTTCGCCTTTGCGGGCCAACTCGATGGCGCGGTGAGCGTGGTCCTGGGCGTGGTCGAGGCGACCTTCGGTCTTGTCGATGGACGCCAGTTGGAGCATGGCCTCGACGTGTGCCTTGGTGTAGTCGAGCTCGTGGGACATCCTGAGCGCGGACTCCGCGTGCGTGCGTGCCTGTGCGGTTCGCTCGACCTCCTGGTAGATGCTCGCCAGGGAGATCAGTGAGTCGGTGATGTCGTACTCGTCGCCGAGATCCTCGGCTACCGCGAGAGCCTCGGTCGCGTAGGCGATGGATGCCTTGCTGTTGCCCGTTTTCGAGTAGCCGTGGGCCAACCCGCGCAGCGCCTCCGACTCGTAGTGCTGGTCGCGGCCCTGGCGGTAGCACTCGAGTGCCAGCAGATGCTGTTCGATGGCGGCGTCGAACTCGCCTCGGCGGATCATGATCACACCGAGGGTGGAGTGCACCAGGCCTTTGGTCGAGCTGCTGGACGTGGCGTCGATCAGGTCGAACGCGGACAGCGCGTACTTCTTGGCGATGTCGAGCTGGTCGCGCCATTCCTCGAGGACGCTGAGGTTCAGCAACGCCGCCAGCTGGAGTGCTTTGAAGTCGTGTTGCTCGGCGATGCGCAGGGTCTCGCCGAGCTGGTTGGCCGCGTCCGGCAGGTACCCCTGCGTTGCCAGAGCCTCGCCGAGTGCGCCGCGAGCGCGGGCTTCCCCCTCCGCGAGCCCCAGCTCCAGATAGTGGTCCAACTCGGCCCTGATGTGGGGGAGCGCTCGTTGGACGTCGCGGATGCGTAGGTAGACCGAGGAGAACGCGTTGTGCACGACGGCCATCGCGCGGAGGTTCTCGGCGTCGCGTGCCGCGTTCAACGCGATCTCGAAGGCGCCGAGGGCCTCGATCCGGTACTCGCCATGGGTCACGACGTACGCCCGCAGCGACTCGGACAGGTACCAGGCGATCTCGGCGGGGCCGTGCTGGGCGGTGTAGCGAATGGTCGCGATCAGGTTGAGGACCTCGTCGCTCATCCATCGTGCGGCGTTGGGGACGTCCGCGGGGTGCTCGGCGGTCACGATCGTGGGATGTGCGCGTGGCAGGCGGATCCAGGTGGGGTACAAGGCGTCCGCGGCCTGGTCGGCGGTGGTGACGAAGTAGCTGTACAGCCGGGCGAGCGCGGCGTGCAGGTCGCCGGGGTCGTCCTCGGTGACGCACCGGTCGTGGGCGTAGAGCCGCACGAGGTGGTGGAACCGGTAGTGCCGGGCACGGCTGGGATGGATGAGGCTCGCCGCGGTGAGCTCACCGAGCAGCTGCTCGGCCTGCTCGGGAGCGATGTCGGCGACGTGTTGCGCGCAGCCGCGGCAGAAGTCAGGACCCGGAACCAGACTCAGCAGTCGGAACAGGCGTGCCGCGTCGGCGGTGAGCGTTCGGTACGACAGGTCGAAGACCGCACGTACCGTGGCGCGCGGGTCGTCGGCGATCGTCAGCGCGGCGAGGCGGTCGCGTTGTTCCAGCTCGGCGATGAACTCGGGCAGCGGACGCGAGCTGTGTAGATAGGCCGTCGCCGCCACGCGCATGGCGAGCGGCAGGTGCCCGCACAGCTCGATGATCTGCCCGACGTCGCTGTCGGCCAACGTCGGCACGGTGGCCAGGATGATGCGGATGAGTTGTTCGGCCTCCCTTGGCTTCAGCGGCGCCAGTTGCAGCAGGCGTGCTCCGGTCAGGGCGGCCAGGCTGGGCATCTGCGAACGACTGGTGATCAGCAGCGCGGATTCCGGGGCGGCGGGGATGAGGTCGTGCACCTGTTGGGCGTTCGCCGCGTTGTCGAGGACGAGCAGGATCCGGCGATCGGCGACCAGGCTGCGGTAGGTGTTGGTGAGGTCCTCGAGGTCGGTCGGGAGCTGGGTGGACGGCAGCCCCAGTGCGGGCAGGATGCGGCTGAGCACCCGCGCTGGACTCAGCGGCGTGTGCTCGGAATAGCCGTGCAGGTCGATGAACAGTTGCCCGTCGGGAAACCGCGTGCGTACCTCGTGTGCGAGCTTGACGGCGAACGCGCTCTTGCCGACACCCGGCATCCCGCTGATGACGAGCACGGGTGCGCTCACGCCGGACGGTGTGGTCAACGCCGTGCGTGCCGTGGCCAGCTCACTGGCGCGCCCGACGAAGTCGCCGATGTCGGCGGGTAGCTGAGCGGGTGTGAGGCGCACGAGCGTCGGGCCTGCCGCGTCGGCGTTGGCAACGCTCTGGGCGGCGTCGAGGGTGTCGGTGAGCACGCCGTGGTGGGTTCGCTCGAGCTCGGCCCCTGGCGTGATACCGAACTCGTCGGCCAGGTAGGCGCGTGCCCGTCGGTAGGCCGCGAGCGCCTCCACACGCTTGCCGGAGCGGTAGAGCGCCACCATCAGCTGCGACCAGACCCGTTCCCGGTGGGGATAGCGTGCGGTCGTCATGATCAGATCGGTGACGAGCTCGGCGTGCCGGCCAAGGCCGAGGTACGCGTCGGCGCGCTTCTCGACTGTCTGGCAGTACTCCTCGACCAAGGCGTGCACCGCACGCGACTTCGCCCTGCTTGGCGACAATCCGGCCAGCGGTTCGTCGTCCCACAGCATGAGTGCGCGATCGAGCCTGGCGAGTTGCTCCCCGCCGCGCAGGGTCTCGGCTTCACGCAGCAGACACCGGAACCGCAGCAGGTCAACCGCGACGTCGGAGGCGGTGAGGCGGAACCCGTCCGGCAAGGCCTCGATCAGGTCCGGCGCCTCCAGCGTTCGGCGCAACCGGCGGACGTAGGCCTTCGCGCTCTCCCAGGCGTCGCTTGGCGGCTCGTCCTCCCACAGCCACTCGACCAGCTCGCTGATCGGCACGACCTGGTTCGCGCGCAACAGCAGACTGGCCAGGACCACCTGCTGGCTACCTGCCGGCACGTGCACGGGTTCACCGGCGCGCAGCACGGCGATCGGCCCCAGGACGCGGAACTTCATCACAGACACCTCACCGCCTTCCCCCAGTGTCCGTCGACGTCCGTGGCTACCCAGCGCACATGAGCCGATGCTGCCGGTTCCCCGGAGGATAATGCTCGCCGTCGGTGTCGCGGTAAGGGTCCGGCAAACTCTCCTGACGCGACCCTCGCCCGGTCGGCGTAGTCCGTGTCGGCAATACGATCCGCTATTCGCTCGAAATGGCTTGGCAACCCCTGTGAGGTAACCTTTAACGCGAGCTTGGCCCGGATGAGGAGCACGCGATGAACACGTCGACCGTGGACAACGTCATTGTCGAGTTAGCCGAGGAGCAGAAGCCCGCGGACGTACTGTGGGCGTGGGTCGAGCGATCATCGGACGGTGACTGACCAGCATTTCGGGCCCGGCTGACCAGCACGTGGACGATCCAAGACTGCGCATCTCGTCCTGTGGTGCGTTGTTGTGGCACGCCGGTCAGCTCGTCTGGCACGACACCCTTACTCACCGGCGCTTCGCGATCGGCGAAGGCGCCGATATCGTGCTGCGCTGTTTTATCGCCTGGCAACCACTGAGCCTGTTGCGCGAGCACGCTCGTGACGACGACCATTTCCAGTCCCTGGTGGCGATCGCCGAACGGATGCGGGCGGCCAACATCCTCATCACCTGGGAGTCGGAACGGCATCGTGTCGAGGACGTCAACGAGGCCGCGTGGCATCCCTGGGGTCGGCTCGTCGCGCTGTTCCACGGCGAGACCCGGAACCTTCGTGACCAGACCTTCATCACGGCCGAGGGCGATCAGGAGCGGCTGCGGGAACGTCTGGACCTCCGACCACCGCCGCCCGCGAGCCGGGAGTTCCCGACGACGCGGCGGGTCCCCCTGGCGGCCACCGACGCGCCTCCGTTGTCCCGCGCCGGTTTCCTCGACGTGCTGTCCCACCGTCGCAGTACCCGCAAGTTCTCGGGTGATCCCGTGTCCTTCGAGAAGATCAGCGCACTGCTGCGGTGGGGTGGTGGGATCACCGAGCTTGACGAGCCCACCCAGACCGCGTTCAAGACCTCCGCTTCCGGGGGAGGCCGGCACCCCACCGAGATCTACGTCCACGCGCACCGGGTCACCGGGCTCGAATCCGGGATGTACCACCTGAACACGAGGCACCACGAGCTCGAGCTCATCGGGCCGCCGCGGGACCCGGACACCCTCGTGAGGTTGCTGGGGGACCAGGGCTGGGTAGCGGAAAGCGGTTGCCTGGTGTTCTTCACCTCCGTGCTCGCGCGCAGCATGTGGAAGTACTCCACTCCGCGCACGTATCGCATGCTCCACCTCGACGTCGGCCACCTCAGTCAGACTTTTTACCTGCTGGCCGCCGCACTCGGGCTCGGGATGACCTTCACCGCGGCGATCCGGGACGAGAAACTGGAGGAATTCCTGGGGATTGACTCTGCCCACGAATTGGTGATGGGCTGTTCAGTGATTGGCATGCCTACCGACACGTCCGCAATTGGACACGGAGAGTAGCCACGGAAAGGCGTAGCGTTGCTGGGGGAGGGCAGGAGTCACGACCGCGTCACCTACGCGGACATCTTCGCCGTACGCGAGTTCCGCGCGCTCTTCATCAGCCGTGCGCTGTCCACGGTTGGCGACTACGTCGCGCGTGCGGCGCTGGTCATCGCCGTGTTCACCGAGACGGAGTCCGAGGCTCTCATGGGCATCACCTTCGCCCTGGGCACGTTGCCGGACCTCATCGGCGGCCCGCTGCTCGCGGGTCTTGCGGACCGGTTCCCTCGACGCGCCGTCATGGTCGCCGCGGATTTCTCCCGTGCTCTCCTAATTCTGGTCATGGCAATTCCCGGAATACCGTTGTTGGCGCTCTGGGCGTTGTTCTTCGTGATCCGGCTGGTGGACTCCCCTTTCAACAGCGCCTACATCTCCACCATGTCCGTGGTGCTGCCGGGAAAGCGGCTCGTGAAGGGGTCCGCGGTCACACAGCTGGTCAACCACGTCTCCTACACGGTCGGCTACGCGTTCGGCGGCGTCATCGTCGCGCTCACCGGACTGTCCATGGTCCTGGTGTTCAACGCCGCCACCTTCGCGTTGTCCGGCTTCATAATCCTGGCGGGGGTGCTCGCCCGCCAGGCGACCGCCGACGCCTCACGGTCCTTGCTGGGGGCCACCCGCGCCGCGATCCGCCACATCGCGGGCCACCCACGGCTGCGGGTGATCATGCTGTTCCCGTTCGCCATCGCCACCACACTCTCGTGCCAGACACTCGCCGCGCCATACGCGGCGCAGCTCGGTCACAGTGCGGTCGTCGCGGGACTGCTGATGGGCGCCGGTCCCGCCGGCATCGTCGTCGGCCTGTGGCTCCTGCCGATGCTCGTCCCGGACCAACGCGCAGGGCACGTGGTGGTCCTGTCGATCGTCAGCTGCGCGCCGCTGATGCTGTTCATGCCCGTGCCGGGCGTGGCGCTCTCGGTCGCGCTGATCGTGGTCTCCGGAATCGCGCTGTACTACTGGATCCCGCTCGCCGCCGAGTTCACGCAGACGGTTCCCGACGCCATGCGCGGGCAGGCCGTCGGACTGCTCACCACGATGATGAAGGTCACCCAGGGCGTCGCCATCCTGATCTTCGGGCTCGTCGCCGAGCGCGCGACGTCGGCCACCGTGATCGCGGCCTCCGGCGCGGTCGGCACCGTCATGGTGATTTCTCTCTCCGTGGCGTGGGTATGGGCAAATCGGCCCGGGGCGATTACCGTGACGCCTCGAACCACGCCCGGCGATTCGGCGTCGTGACCCCATCTGTGACACACGACAGGTTGCTGTCCGTCGTGTGTCCGTGAACTGTCCGTGCTCTTCAAGATCCTGGACACATGGACACGGGGGGAATTTTCACACCTGTCGCATGGGGGGCAGGCCAGACAGCACTGGCACTTCTGTTGTGCGGACTCGCGCAGGCGGAGTTCGCCCGTTACCAGGCACGGCGCGCGGTACGGCCGGTGGACACGCCCTGGGTGTCCACCGTGGCCGTGTGGATCATGGGGGCCGCGCTGACCCTGCCGCCGGCCGCGGTTCTCGCCGTGGCGGCCGTTCTGCACGCGCACGAGCTGTTTCGCGGGCCGCCTCGGCAACTTGGTAGCGCCCTGGTCAGCACTTTCGCCGCGACACTCGCGTCGCTGGTGTCATCGGGTGACGCGCGCACGGGGGTACTCGCCGGCCTGCTCTACCTTGCCGCGACCGACGGTCCGGCGCTCCTGCGCGGGGCGTGGCGGCTCGTCGCCGGCGCGCATCCCGTGGTGGGTAGGCGCGGCGCGGCCGGCGACGGCGTGACCCTCGTGGCTCTCGGCGTGATGTTGGGGCTGTCCATGCACTTCTCCCCACTCGCCATCCTTTTCGTCCTGCTTCCCGTCTCGTACCTGCGTCGGTCGGCGCACGGTCGTGCGCTGCGGCACGCCGCGGCCCACGACCCGAAGACACAGCTGTGGAACCACGCGGCGTGGCAGACGCTCAGCAGCGCCGCGCTCGCGAGTCACCGCACCCGCGCTCGTTCGGCCGTGCTCATGGTCGATCTGGACCACTTCAAGCGGCTCAACGACACCTACGGTCACCGCGCCGGAGACGACGTCCTCGGCAGCGTCGCGCACGTGCTGCAGAACACCACGCGCCGCAACGACATCGTGGCCCGCATCGGCGGAGAGGAGTTCAGCATCCTGCTCCCCGGCGTCACCGAGCAGGAGGCATGCCAGGCGGCCGAACGCATCCGTGACCAGATCGCCGCGCTGACCGTGACCACCACCAACCTGCACGGCCACCCGACGGTGATCAACGGCATCACCGCCTCCATCGGCGTCGCCGCGACACATCGTGCCGACACCAGCGTGGACGACCTGCTGGTGAACGCCGACCGCTGGCTGTACCAGGCCAAGGAACGTGGCCGCAACCGCGTCTGCGGCCCGCTGCTCGCCGCCGCTGCCTGAAACACCTGACGAGGGAAAGGAAATCCGATGCATCACCCGCTTCGCATCGGACTCCTGGCTGGTGCGGTGCTGTTCGCGGCCAACGCCGCCGCGGCCGCGCCGACCGCGGCGAAGGACTGGGCACTGGCCGGCGTGATCCTCGCGGCGGCGCTCGTCCAGGACGAGATCACCCGCCGAATGCGCCCCGGCGGCCGCGAGTCCGCGCCCCACATCGGGGCGGCCATGGCGTCGGTCTGGTCGCTGGCGGCCGCGGTCACCGTGCACCTGATGCTGGCCATCGCACTCGTACTGGCCCTGTACGCGTACCGCCACCTGCGTGGGCAGCAGGACCTGCTCGGTGAGGCCGGCGCGATCGCGTGTTCGGTCACCGCCGCCCATTTCGTCGCCTCGGCCGGAGCATGGGCGACGCCGAGCCCACAAGCCAACACTGCGGGGGTACTCGCGATCGCCGCGGCCGGAGCCGCGCACCTGGTGGCCACCCACGCGGCCGCGGCGATCGCGGGCCTACTGAACGGCGAGCCCGGCTCGTTGTTGGGCCGTGCCACGGACATCGGCCTCGAGGCTGCGCTGCTGACCGTCGGTGGCATCACCGGCGCGCTCGCCACCGGCGGACCGCTCGTCGTGTTCGCCGCCGTGCCCGTCGTCGTCACGCTGTACGGCGCCGCGGTCACCCAGCAGCTCGAGGACGAGGCCTCCATCGACCAGAAGACGGGTCTGGCCACCGCCGCGTCCTGGCAGGCCCACGCCGACCGCGCCTTCGCCACCGCAGCACCGGACCGGCGCCCGATCGGCGTGCTCATGGTCGACCTGGACTACTTCAAGCGGCTCAACGACACCTACGGTCACCCAGCCGGCGACGACGTCCTCGCCGCGGTCGGGGCGTGCCTGCGGTCCCAGCTACGCCAGTCCGATCTCGGTGGCCGCTTCGGCGGCGAGGAGTTCACGGTGCTCCTGCCCGACACCGACATCATCGACACGATGACCACCGCGGAACGCATCCGCACCGAAATCTCGTCGTTGCGCGTCCCCACCGTCGACAACCACGGCCGCCACACGGTGATCACCGACGTCACGGCCTCGATCGGCGCCGCGACCTACCCGCACCACGGCACCACGCTCCAGGACTGCCTCCGTGTCGCCGACGACCACGTGTACCAGGCCAAGCAACAGGGCAGGAACACCGTCGTCGGGACCCGCTGACGCATCGGCGGGCCGTCCAGGCGGGTAAACCCTGAGCCACCTCGCGCATGAACGCGGGCCTGCTGGCGTGGACCCCGGGTCAGGCGCTGGGCAGGCGCGGCCATAGAGCCCTGGCGATCGCGAGCGCTCCCTCGCAGGCCGGCGAATCGGCCTGGTCGTTCTCGTCGTCGCCCCGCCCGGAAGGCACGTCGGTGTCGACCGCCACGGTCTCGACGAGGCCGGTCGTTCCCATGACCTCCTCGAACGGGATGTGCCCGGTCTCGACGGTGCAGAAGCCGCCGGTGTCGGTGGTGATCGACGGCCGGCCGGCGATCGGGTCGGAGTTACCGTCGAAGTCGTTCGAGGGTTCCGGCGGCTTGGCGACGCCGAAGGTCACCTTGACGCCCGGCCCGTCCATCCCCGGAGTGCGCCAGTAGCACTGGTGGCGGTTGGGTTTGTCCACGCGCCGCGCCTCGGCGAAGCCCGGTAACGCGGTGACCGTCTCGTCGGAGACGAGGTCACACGGATCGAGTGCGATCAGCGAGTTCTTCGCCGGCGAGCGGTGTTCGACCTTCCCGGCCAGGATCACCTCCACGACCTTGGCCATGCCGGCGGTGACCATGTCGCAGGTGGGGACCGGTTTGGCCGTCGGGCCCATGCGGCTGCGGACACTGAGCGCGAGATCCTCCTCGGCGAACACCAAGGTCTGCCAGCAGGAAACACCGACGTCGTCGGGCTTGGTGGTGTAGATCGAGTCGTTGACGTCCTCGAGCTTGTCGGTCGGCAGGAACGGGTCGGCGCTGGGCCGGGCCAGCTCGCCGACCATGATGGTGACCTCCTCGGCGGCCTTCCTCGTAAGGGAGTCCGTTTCGGAGGCACCAGGCTTGACGACGACCGTGCAGTAGTCCAGTGATTCCGGCGGGCCGAACTCGGCGGACCCGAACTCGGCGAACACCTCCGGGTCGGTGAGACCGCACGGTTGGATCGTGGCGAGGTCACCGAGAACCCGCGTCGCGTCGCCACTGGTGGTGCACCCAGCGAGAACCGCGACCGCCACCGCGACCAGCGGCGTCCGTCGTAACCAGCTTTCCATTCCCCCACATCCCCCAGTGCGTCTTCGAACAGTCAGATCCCGCTAGTCATTATCCAGGAGTGAGACGATGTTGCGGCCGATGTTGATCGAGTCGGTGTCGATGTTGGCGAGTACGGTGACCGAGACTTCCGTGGTGGGGTTGAACTCCAGGTACGTGGAGATGCCCAGGTCACGACCGTCGTGCCAGTAGCTTTCGACGGCGGACCTGGTGCCTTGGGCGAAGAGGCCGTAGCAGTACCACTCGAGTGAGGTCAGCGCGACTCTGGGACGCAGCAGATCGGCGACCGACCCTCGTCCGCCGATCGCCGGTCTGCCGGTGAGCAGGAATTGTTGCCAGCGGCCGAGATCGGTCACCGTCGAGTACATGCCGCCTGCGGAGAAGAGGGTCGCCTCGTCGAGGTGGGGGGCAGGAGTGGTCCAGTCCTCGTAGGTCAGTGCGTGGTCCGTGCCTGGGTCGTAGCCGCTGTTGGACATGCCGAGCGGGTCGAGGATTTCGCGACGCAGAAAGTCGCCGTAGCGTTCGCCGGTGACCTTTTCGATCAGGTGCCCCAGTAGCACGTATCCGGAGTTGGTGTATTCGAACCGCGAGCCAGGGGTGTACTCCAGCGGCCGGGCGGCGAAGGTCTGGATCAGCTGTGCGGGGGTTGGCGGCATGCCGGCGAAGCGTTCCTGGAACGCGTCCTGATCGTCGTTGTAGTTGTACAACCCCGAGGTGTGGGTGAGCAGGTGCTCGATCGTGATGGGTTGCCAGTCCGGTGGGCAGTCCGGCAGGTGGGCACACACCGCGTCGCTGACTCGCAGCTTGCCGCGCTCCTGCAGAATCAGCACGGCAAGGCTCGTGAACTGCTTTGTCAGTGAGGCGATCAGGAACCGGGTGTCCGGTCCGTTCGGTGTCCCGCCTGCCCAGTCGGCGCGGTCGAAACCACGGCGCAGCACCACGTCCTCGCCTCGCCGTACCTCGACCGCGCCACGGAACCGTTTGGTTCGAACTGTCTGGTCGAGAAAGTCGACCAACGACTGGGTGTTCCGGTCGTCTCGGCGTGTCGACGTGGGTTGCGGCGACGTGCACGCGAGCACCGCGGTGGTCACGGCGAGCAGCGCGCCCAGTTTCCGTTTCATCGTCAGCTCAATCGAAATGGCCCGGCGGCCGTGGAACCGAGGTCCCACGGCCGCCGGGTCGGAAACTGTTCCGTCAGTCGTCGCGTGGACGACGGGTTACGACGAACAGCACGGCACCGCCCGCGAGGAACAGCATTGCCCAGCCGAGGAGCAGGCCGAGAGAACCCGCTCCCGAGTACGCGAGGCTGTCACCGGCCAGGCTGGCTCCACCGCCGCCTGCCTGGTCGTCGTCGACCGGCACGGTGGCCGACGACGGCGGTGACTTGACCGGCTCGTTCTGTCCCGGCGGCAAGCCGCTGGCAGTCGCCACGTTGTGCACCCTGCCCGCGTCGATGTCGGCGTTGGTGACGGTGTACAGCGCCGCGGTGCAGGTCATCTCCGCACCCACCTGCAGCGTCGTCGACGGGCAGGTGACCAGGCCGACCTTCGGGTCGTCGACCGTGATGTCCTCCAGGACCGTGTCACCGGTGTTGGTCACGTGGAAGGTGTACGTGATCGTCTCGCCGGCGTCGGCCTTGCCGTCACCGTCCTGGTCGTGCAGTGCGGCGTGCTTGGTCAGCCCGATGCCCGGGGCTTCACCCACGTTCGGCGGATTGTCGGACGCGATAGTCTCCACGATCTCCTCGTCCGGCGGGCTGCTGATCGGCGGGTCGGTCCCCGGTGGCTGACCGGTCGCGATCGCGATGTTGTGGACCTCGCCTGCGTCGACGTCCGCCTGGGTGACCGTGTAGAGCGGTGCGGTACAGGTGGTCGATGCTCCCGGTGCGAGCGTCGTCGTCGGACAGGTCACCGGCCCGACCTTCGGGTCGTCGACCTTGACGTCCGTGAGCGGGACGTTGCCGGTGTTGGTGACCAGGAACGTGTAGGTGATCGTCTCGTTCAGGCTGCCGAAACCGTCGTTGTCCATGTCGTTGAGTTGGGCCCGCTTGTCCAGCGTGATACTCGGGTCCGCGATCGGGACTTCCTCCTCGTCCGGTGGTGTGACGATCGGCGGGTCGGTGCCCGGCGGTTGTCCACTGGCCGTGGCGACGTTACGTACCACTCCGGCGTCGATGTCGGCGTCGGTCACCGTGTACGGCGCCGCGGTGCAGGTGGTCGACGCTCCCGGTGCGAGAGTCGTCGACGGACACGTCACCGCGCCGGCCTTCGGGTCGTTCACCTGGATGTCGGTGAGCGTGACGTTGCCGGTGTTTGTGACCACGAACGAGTACGCGATGGTCTCACCCGCGTCGGCGAGGTCGTTGTCGTTCTCGTCGTTGAGCTGGGCCCGCTTGTCCAGCGTGATGTCCGGGTCCGCGACCGGAACATCCTCTTGGTCGGGTGGTGTGACGATCGGCGGGTCGGTGCCCGGCGGTTGTCCGCTGGCCGTGGCGACGTTGCGGACGATGCCGGCGTCGATGTCGGCGTCGGTCACCGTGTACGGCTGCGCGACGCAGGTGGTCGACGCTCCTGGCGCGAGGGTCGTCGTCGGGCAGGTCACCGGCCCGACCTTCGGGTCGTTCACCGTGACGCCGGTCAGCGGCACGTTGCCGGTGTTGGTGACCAGGAACGTGTAGGCGATGGTCTCACCGGCGTCGGCGAGGTCGTTGTCGTTCTCGTCGTTGAGAACCGACCGCTTGTCCAACGTGATGTCCGGGTCCGCGACCGGGACTTCCTCCCGGTCGGGCGGTGTGACGATCGGCGGGTCGGTGCCCGGCGGTTGTCCGCTGGCCGTGGCGACGTTGCGGACGATGCCGGCGTCGATGTCGGCGTCGGTCACCGTGTACGGCGCCGCGACGCAGGTGGTCGATGCTCCCGGTGCGAGGGTCGTCGACGGACACGTCACCGTTCCCGCCTTCGGGTCGTTCACCGTGATGTCGGCGAGCGGCACGTTGCCCGTGTTGGTGACCTGGAACGTGTAGGTGATCGTCTCACCGGCGTCGGCCAGGTCGTTGTTGTTCTCGTCGTTGAGCTGGGCCCGCTTGTCCAGGGTCATGCTCGGGTCCGCGACCGGCACCTCTTCGGTGTCCGGAGGAGACTCGACACGCGGCCCGCGCGGCGGCTGACCGCTCGCGACCGCGGTGTTGCGGACGATGCCGGCGTCGATGTCGGCGTCGGTCACCGTGTACGGCGCCGCGGTGCAGGTGGTCGACGCTCCCGGTGCGAGGGTCGTCGTCGGACACGTCACCGTCCCGGCCTTCGGGTCGGTCACCGTGACGCCGGTCAGCGTCAGGTTGCCGGTGTTGGTGACGACGAACGAGTAGTCGATCGTCTCGCCAGCGTCGGCCAGGTCGTTCTCGTTCTCGTCGTTGAGCTCGGCCCGCTTGTCCAGGGCGATGCTGGGCGCGGGCGCCACGGTCGGGGTGACCGTCGAGTCGGGATCCGAGAGCACCGGAGCCCCGCCCGGGTCGGTGAGTCCCCGCGCGACGGCGGTGTTGTCCACCCGGCCCGCGAGGATGTCCGCCTCGTTCACCACGTGCAGCGTCGTCGCAACACACGTGGTCGCCTGCTGCACCTCCAGCGTGGTCACCTGGCAGGTCACCCCACCGGCCTCCGGGTCGTTGATGGTCACGTTGGTCAGCCGGACGCTGCCGTTGTTGACCACCAGGAAGGTCCAGCGGATCCGCTCGCCGAGGTCGCCGAGGTCGTTGCCGTTCTCGTCGAGGAGCTCGGCCCTCTTGTCCAGCGCGATGCCCGGGACGTCGGTGACCGTCGGCGTGTTCTCCGTCGACACCGGCGAGACGACCGGGCCTCCACCCGGCGCGGTGGCCCGTGCGAACGCCGAGTTGACGACCTCACCGTCCTCGATGTCGTCCTCGGTGGTGATGTGTGGCGCGTCGCTCGTGCAGACCACGATCGCGTTGGGCGCCATCGAGGTTTGCGGGCAGGTCACCCCGCCGACCGCCGCGTCCACGACCGACAGCGCGGTCAGCGGCACGTTGCCGATGTTGGTGACGGTGAAGGTGTAGTCGATCTCCTCGCCGAGGTCGGCGAGGTCGTTGTCGTTCGTGTCGTCCAGGATGCCGGCCTTGACCAGGGCGAGCTGCGGGCGCGGCTCGAAGATCGGCACGTTCGTGTGTGACTCGTCGGTCACGGTGGCGCCGGACGGTGCCCTGGCGGAACCGGTGGTCGTGGTCGCGACCTCGCCCGCGGTGAGGTCCGCGTCCGTGATCTCGTGGTTGGGCGCGTCGCAGGTCGTGCTCTGGTCGAGCGACAGCACGGTCCGATCACAGTCGATCGGCTCGCCGTCGTGCTCGACCACCAGGTCGAACAGCGTGACGTTGCCGGTGTTGCTGACCTGGACGGTGTACTCGATGAGCTCGCCGACGTCGCCGACGCCGTTGCCGTTGTCGTCGACCACGTTCGCCTGCGCGACGAGCCCGAGCTGCGGGTCCGGCGCCGCGGTGGTGGTCACCCACTCGCTGGAGTTGTTGCTCGTGTCCGTGTCGGGACCGCCCTGGCTCGTCGCGACCGTGGCGGTGTTGACCAGTGGGAAGTCGAACGGGTTCGGGGTCGTGCCGGTGATCGTCACGACGGCGTCCGCGCCTTCCGCGAGCGGACCGCCGGTACACGTGACGTTGTTGCCGGCGACCGAGCATCCCGCGGTGGGGCTCGCGACCCCGGTCACCCCGGCCGGGATCGGGTCGGTCACCGTGTAGTGCGCGGCACCCGGACCGTCATTGTGGACGGTCAGCGTCCACGTGATCGGCGCCCCCGCGGCGGCGGCTTCCGGTGCGTACTGCGTGATGCTGAGGTCCGAGGCGGCCTGCGCGGCCGCTTCCTCCCGCGCGACCTCGACGGGCGCTGCCTGGCTCTCCAGCGCACCCGGTTCCGCGGCCAGCGTTTCCTCTGCCCCGGCCGCACCCTGGCCTTCGGCAGGCGTTTCCTCGGTTTCCGGCTTGCCTTCCGCCGTGGCCGGCTCGGCGACCTCGACGTCCGTGCTCGAGTCGGTGGCGGACTCGGTGGTGGCCGGGTCGGCGCTGGCCTCGGCGTCGACCGTTGTGTCCGAAATGGACTCCGTCGCGGACTCGGTCGCCGTGTCCGTGACAGGTTCCGACGCGGCACTCGCTGTCGGCGTGGTGTCGGGTGGCACCTCATCGGTCATGGCGGCAGCCGGCGTCACGAACGCGAGCACGATACCCGCGGCTGTGACGAGGCTTGCGATCCCCTTGACCCGTCTCACACCGTGCCCCGGACTGAGGGTCCGGCGGAAGGCACGGGGCTCTCTTCGATTCTCCATCAACGAGTCTCCAACTCTCCCCGACACAATGAGACAGTCGCGGACACTAGGGCGAAGAGGCGGATGTCAAGCGACGCAAGGATATTTTCACCCGAGCAGTGCACCTGTTGGCGCGAATCACCTACCCGCCGCGACGGCTGCGTGCCCGCGTTCGGAGCGAACAAGCAAAGGCAATTCCCCGGTCGAGTGATTACGCGACACAATGGTGGCTGCGTGGTTGTCAAGCGCGACCAGCACACGAATGGGTGCATTGCTGTCCCGGCGCTGTCGTGGTGATCGTTCTCGACCATTCTGGACCGTGCGCCGACCGCTGTCGGCACCTTGCTTTTTTCGTTGCTGGCCGGGAGGAAACCATGACCGACTCGATCGTCGATCGCCAGTTCGCGGTCTCCGCGCTCAGCGGCGACGCCATGTCCGTCGCCGGGGCGGACGAGCGCAGCCACGACATCTGGGAACATGTGCAGCGCGGCCTGGTCTATCCGGCGCCGTACGCCCTGTTCGCCACGTTCTGGGCGGGAGCCGCGGGCGCGCCGCTGACCCGTGACGTGCTGTGCCGGGTGTCGGCCGCGGTACGCAGGCGCATCCACGACTGGCACGGCAGCAGCAACACCACGGCGGTGGTCGGGGTGGGGTTCCGCCGGTGGGCGCAGTGGTGCGCGGAGGACGGCACCGACCTACCCGTCGGGATGTACCCGCTGTTCCCCGCGTCGGCGGACGAGCCGCTCTCCTCGACCGTGTTCGAGCGTTCCGCCGGCACGTTCGAGGACTCGGCGGGGGATCTGTGGTTCCACATCAAGTCCGATGTGGAGGAACACTGCCGCGCGGTCTTCGAGTACGTGGTCACCTTGCTGGTGGAGCAGGAGAACTGCGTCGACCCGCGGCGCACCGAGTACCAGGAGGCCGCGACGAAGTCGCAGCGGCCGGACAAGCGCGGCGGCAAGGTGGTCGGCTGCCGGTTCTCCGAGAACCTCAACAACCCGACCGACCCGGTGACCCTGCAGCGGCACGTGCTGGTCGGCGCGGAGGACCCCGACCACGCCGGTGCGTCCTATGTGCTCGCTCAGCGGTTCACGATCAACTGGGAGCACGTGCTCGACCTGTCCCCGCAGGGCATCGAGGACATGGTCGGACGCACCACAGAGGACATTCTCGTGCCGTCCCGTGAGGACCGCAGCCACATCAAGCGGGCACGCGTGCAGGACGAGCAGGGCAACACCACGCCGGTGCTGCGGATGAGCCTGCCCTTCGGCCGGTCCAGCGCGATCCGGGACGCCGAGCTCGTGGCGAAGGGGGCGAGCCTGGGGGACGAGGCCGGCATCTACTTCGCCGCGTTCAGCCGAAGCGTCCAGGTGCTGGAGACGATCATGGACCAGCAGATCGGCGGTGAGCGGGGGTTCGTGTCCGACCGGCTGCTGTCCAATGTGCGCGCCAACCTCGGCGGTTTCTTCTACATCCCCAGCCAGGACGAGCTGGGCATGACCGCGCTGCCGGTCGGCACGCTCGGCGACACCGACTGGACTCGCTTCCCCGGCGTCAACTGGGACCGGCTCGACCGGCACTTCGACCAGCGCTCGGCCAACGGCTACATGTCCTACAACCACCAGGACTACCTGTTCCGGATGGCCACGATGACCGGTGCCGACCGGGAGAAGTACCTCCCGCCCTCGCGTCGAGTGCTCGGGCTGCTCGCCACCACGTTCTCCCGCTGGCAGGACAACTGGTACTTCGACGGCACCCAGCAGGAACTGGGAGACCTCGAGTACTACCTGCGCCGCCGTTTCGACGACGCCGAGGTGATGCGGATCATGGCGCTGCCGGTGGTGGAGCGCATGGGGTGGGCGATCAGGATCGGCCTCGGTGAGGTGTTCGCCGGGACCGAGTACGGCTTCCGTGGCCGGCGGCGCAGCCTCGACGGCGAGAACTGGCTCAACGGTGCGGACACCTACAGTGTCTCCCCTGAGGAGCTGATCGTCGGCGGGATGCCCACCCTCGGCCTCGGCCAGGGGCGCTTCGTCATCGACTACACCCGCGAGGACGAGCGCATGTCCAACTTCTTCCTCGGGCTGAGCGCGGCGTCCGGCGTCGGCCACGTGGTGCCCGGCTTCCAGCGCGCGCTGGAGCTGGGGATCGGTGGCCTGGCCGAGAAGGTTTCGACGAAGCTGGCGGAGAAAGGCGCCGACCCGGAGAAGGCGTCGTTCTACCGGGGCGTGCTGCTCGCCCTGGAGGGTGTGGCCGACCATTGCCACTCCTTCGCCAGGCTGGCGAAGGAACTTGCCGCGAACCTCGGCCCGGCCCAGCGGGCGGAGCGGGACAACCTGCTGGCGATTGCCGTGCGGATGGACCGGTTGGCCAGCGACGCGCCGGCCACCATGCTGGAGGCCGCGCAGCTGGTCTTCACCCTGCACTCCTGCCTGCACCTGATCGGCGAGCCGACGTCCATCGGCCGCCTTGACCAGCTGCTGTACCCGTTCTACCAGCGTGACGTGGAGGCAGGCCGGCTCGATCCGGACCGGGCGCAGGAGATCATCGACTGCTTCTGGATCAAGCTCGGCGAGAAGGTCCAGCCCAACCGGATGAACCTGGCGGACCACCAGCCGTGGGGCAACCTGGCCATGGGCGGGATGAGCGGCAACTACCCGCAGGGCGGCTCCAACAACCAGTGGATCCAGCAGGTGACCGTGGGCGGCACGGTCGCCGACGACGGCCCCGGCGCCGGCACGCCGGCGTACAACGACGTCACGATGTTCTGCCTGCGGGCCGCCAGGCGGCTGCCGCTCAACGCTCCCTGTCTGTCGCTGCGTACCCGCTCGGACATGCCGGAGGAGTACGCGCACGAGGCGGCGCTCGCGCTGCTGTCCGGCGGCGCGCACCCGATCCTGCTGAACGACGAGAAGGTCATCCCCGGCCTACAGGCCAGCGGCGTCGGCATCGGCGAGGGTTGCCCGCTCCCCGTCTCGGTCGAGGCCGGTCCTCGGTGGCGCACCGAGGTAGACCTGGTCGCCGCCCGCGACTACGCCTGTGACGGCTGCTACGAGCCACAGTTCGTCGGGAGCAACTGGTTCACCCTCGGCGGGGTGATCACGCTCCAGCCGCTGGAGGCCGCGCTCAACCAAGGCAAGTCGTGGGCCAGCGCGGGTCCCATGTACTTCCGCGGCCAGCGGATCTCGTTCACGTCGGAGGCGCCGACCGAGATCACCTCCTACGAACGGCTGGAGGACCTGTTCTTCACACACCTCAAGTGGATGTTCGCCCGGCAGACCGACCAGCTGCTCGGCGTGTTCGGCCAGATGAGCGCGGTGTGCCCGTCGCCGCTGCTGTCGTGTTTCATCGACGACTGCGTTGACAAGGGCCTGGACTTCTACGCGGGCGGCGCCCGGTACAACGTGGTCGGCCCGTGCTTCACCGCGCTGGCCAACACCATCGACTCGCTGTGGGCGATCCGGCACATGGTCTTCGACGAGAAGACCGCGGTCACGTCGCTGCCCGAGCTGGTCGAGGCGTTGATCTGCAACTGGGGCGAGTCGATGAACGAGCCGTTCGTCAGCACGCTCGCCGGGCCGGCCAGGATCGCCGCGCGGGCGGACCGCTTCCGCCGGCTGCGTGCGGTCGCGATGGGCCTGCCCAAGTACGGCCGAGGGAACGTCGAGCTCGACGCGTTCGGCGACGCCATCCTGCAGCGGGTCGCGCGTACCGCCGTTGAGGTCTACACGGACCCGGCCGCGCCGACCGCGCGGAAGATGGTGGCGCTCGCGCAGCGGTGCGGCACCGAGGAGCACCCGTTCGGCCTGCAGATCCAGCCGGGCACGGGCACGTTCGAGAACTACGTCGAGTTCGGCGCGATGTGCGGGGCCTCGGCCGACGGCCGGCTGCTCGGGCAGGCCATCGCCTCGGACCTGAGCCCGAGCCCCGGCTACGTCGACCAGCCCGTGAACCACCGGGAGGCGCCGTTCCTGAGCACACTGGCCGGGTTCGCCGGGGAGGGCAGCGCGGCCATGTGGAACGTGGCGCCGACCGACTTCAACATCCGGGAGACGTTCCCGGTCGCCGAGCTCACCGAGGTCATCATGGCCTTCGCCGCCGGCGCGGGGTCCAACCTGCTCACGATCACCTGTGCCGATCCGGAGACCTTCACCGCCGCCTGTCAGGACCCGGAGAAGTACGACCTGGTCCGCGTGCGTATGGGTGGCTGGTCCGAGTACTTCGTGGCCATGTTCCCTGCCCACCAGGAACAGCACCGGCGCAGGCCCGTCAGCACCCCGGACGAGGCGGCGACCCTGCCGCCGCACAGTGGTGTGTGAGGCGATCCCCGACCAGTTCGTCCAATGTGGAGCGTTGGTCCGCGGCGGCGGCAAGTGCCGCCGCGGCCATGCCAACGGCGGCGGGCCACCCTTCGGTGACCGCCATCAGCCTGCCCAGGTCGTCGTCACCCAGTTGGACGTCGTGGTTGGCCAGCAGCTGGGTGGTCTCCTCGGCGGTGAAGGCGAGGTCGCCGGCGCGGATCTCGCGGAGCAGCCCGGCCATGCGTAGGTAGCGCAGGCCGGTGGCGGGGTAGTGCCTGGTGGACAGCACGAGCCGGAGCCGTCGCCGTGCTCGCCGGACGAGCAGCTCCGGGATCTGCAGCGCGTCGGGATGGCGGAACCGGTCGAGACCGTCGAGCACCAGCCACACCGGTTTCTCGTGCCGCTCCACGATGTCCACCAGGTCCACGAGGTGCGCGACGATCGTGTCCGCGCCGACACGCAGGTCAGGCAACGGGTTTCTTCGCCCCATCGTCACGGTACGCGTCACCGCGGCGAGCATTCCCGCGCACAGCAGCGCGGGATCGTCGGCGGAGTCCACGTCCAGCCACGCCACCGAACCCGTGCCGTGCTCGCGAGCCCAACGCGACAGCACGGTGGTCTTACCGAACCCTGGAGGCGCGCACACCAGCGTGCCGAGCGCGTCGGCGCCGTCGTCGCCGAAACGGGGCAGGAGACTCTCGGCATGGCGGCGTCTGATCGCACCCGGCGCCAGGCGGGGAATCTCGATCTTCGCGTCCGACATGGGACGGATTCTCTGGTTCTGCTCCGGGGGCACGGCAGCACACGCTAAAACAATCTGGAAATTTGTGTGCGTTCAACGCGACATGTCACCCGAAAAGGTGCCAGTAGACGATCTTTCGGCCGGTCGTGCGGAACTTTCGCAACGGCAATGTCCAAGGGGTCCGGAATTCACCCACCGGGAATGAAGACAACTGACAGATCGCTGTCCACGTTGCCCCGGCAAACGCCGTGATCAGGATTTGCGTGCGACACCCGCCAGGATGCCGGACTCGTTGGGTGTGGTGAAGCTCGACGCGTTGGCCGACTCCTCATCGCCCCACAGCGGAGCCCACGTGACGCCCGGCGCGACGAGTTCGAACTCGCCGAAGAGTTCGGTCACCTCGCGGCGAGTTCGCCACACGGTCCGGCTTCCGTTGCCGCCGTACATCGCGCCGGCGCCGGCCAGCGTGGCTTTGACCTCGTCCGGCACGTCTTCCTTGGTGGCGTGCGAGATGGCCAGGTACGAGCGCGCGGGCAGCAGTTCGCGGTAGCGGGCGACGGCTCGCGCTCCCACGTCGGTCCCGTTCTCGTCGGACTGTCGCAGGTGCAGCACGGCGATCATGAGCAGGCCGACGGGTTCGGTGAGGTCGATGATCCCGGTGTCGCCGACGTGACGCCACAGCTCGTCGGGATCTCGAAGGTCCGCGTGGACGATCGCGTGCCTGGCCGGGTCACCGGACTCCGCGATGAGAGAGCGGGCATGGGCGACCGCGCCGGCGTCGTTGTCTACGTAGGCCACCCTGCTGGCACCGGGGGCGGGTGTGTCGGCGATCGTGTGCGTGCTGCCTTCTCCTGGCATGCCGGCACCGATGTCGACGAACTGCCGGACGCCGCACCGCACGAGGTGCCGCACGGCGCGCCGGAGGAACGACCGGTTCGCTCTGGCGATGGGCCGAACCAGGGGGAACATGGTCAGTACCTGGTCACCGAAACGGCGGTCGATCGCCCGGTGTGCGGTGCCACCTAGGTAGTAGTCGTATACCCCGGCCACGCTGGGAAGTTGCACTTGTGCCGAGTCGCTCATGCCGATCCCTCCTGATCGCAGAAGTGATCAATACCACTTGAATGGTATCCTGGGATTTCCCCTGCCGATTGTGACCTCGAGGGCGTGCGGTGTCACAGGTCAACCGTTCGAGATTGCGCGTGGAAACCGCTGCGGCATTGGCGTCGGAAATGTCGGCGGACACGTTCGGCGATTTTTCGCTGTCGGTCTACGAGACCGGACGACTGGTCCGGCACGCGCCCTCGCTGGGCGGACACGCTCGCCGAGTACGCTTCCTTGTCGATGAACTACGGGGCAACGACAGTTGGGGGCCGCCGCCGGAATACCGGATCGTGCCCACGTTGAGTGCCACCGAGGCATTGCTGTCGACTATTCGACAGCGGACCGTGTCGACGATTTCCCGGGACGACTTGGTGCGTGCCGTCGAGCGTGGGTTGAATTCGCTCTTCGAATGGTTTGAAACGCGCGGAAATATCCCGCTGCCGGACACGGTCGCGGTCGAGCTTGTCGTTCCCGGACTCGTTGGTGAAATAAACGCGCATCTCGACGCGGACGTACCCGAAATGGCCGCGTGGCGGGGCAGGCGGCTGGCATGTCCCGCCGGCATGGATGACGGGCTGCTCGGTGTGCTGCGTGGCGCGGTCGTCGAGGGGCAGGCGTTGCCGATGAAACTGGCGCACACCGTCGAGGTCTTCGGTGACGCGGTGCGGGGTGCGCGGTTCGTCGAACCCGTCGCGGGTGTCGTCGGCTGCTCACCCGCGGCCACGGCCGTCTGGTTGGGCGACGCCGAAGTACGCGCCGGCCGGCATTCCTCGGTGCGGTACCTGGACGACGTGCAGGCGCGTGGCGGCGGGCCGGTGCCCACGGCGGCGCCGCTGCCGGTCTTCGAGCGCGCCTGGGTGCTGTCCACATTGGCCGGTGTGGGCCTGACCCCACCGGATTCCCGTGAGTTCGCGCGTGGTCTGCACGCGGCGTTCGGCGAGCACGGTGTCGCCGGTGGAGCCGGGTTGCCCCCGGACGCGGACGACACGGCCGCCGCGGTGACCGCGCTGGCCCGGTTGGGCAGCCCACGCTCACCCGACTGCCTGTGGTCCTATGAGGAAAGCGACGGGCACTTCGCGTGCTTCCCCGACGAGCGCACGCCGTCGAGCAGCACGAACGCCCATGTCCTGCAGGCGTTCGGCTCCTGCCTCACGGCAGAGCTGCCGGGTCGTTCCCGTTACGAGCACGCGATGGCGCGGCTCACCGACTGGTTGTGCGGGTGCCAGGAGCCCGACGGGAGCTGGCGGGACAAGTGGCACGCCTCGCCCTACTACGCCACGGCGTGCGCCGTACTGGCGTTGTGCGAACACGGCGGTGACCGGGCCGTCGGGGCGCTGCGGAAGGCCGTGCTGTGGGTGCTCGACACCCAGCGCGTGGACGGATCATGGGGATGCTGGGCGGGCACGGGAGAGGAGACCGCCTACGCGGTGCAGATCCTGTCCCGCGTTCGGGTCACGGACGCCGACGGCGCCGTCGACCGCGCGATCGCGAGGGCCCACCCGACACTGTCGCGTGTGGACCAGCCGCACATCCCGATGTGGCACGACAAGGATCTCTACACGCCGTTCCGGATCGTACGCGCGGAGCGGCTCGCCGCGCTCTGCCTGGCCGAGGCCAACCCACGGGTCGTCGAACACCTCGCCCGGCCGAACGTCGGCCGGGCAACGGGGAAGGAGCATTGATGCGGTGGCAGGAGCTTCGGATGAACCTCCGCACCCTGCCGTTCCTGGAGTCGCATGTGGGCACGTCCGACGGCGTGCTCGAACTCCGGGACCGGCCGATGCCGAAACTGTTGGTGTGGCAACCAGAGATGATCGACTGGATCTTCCGGTCGGACGCCCGGCTGCGCCATCCCGGCGGGCAGAGCCTGACCCCGCTGTTCGGCGAGTCGTCGCTGCTGTGGGCGGAGGGGGAACGGCACACCGCCTACCGTCACGCGCTCGGCCCATCGCTGCGCGGCAGAAAGCTCACGGAACAGAAGGAGGCCGTCGCCGACGCGGTGCACGCGGCGATCGACCGCCTGACACCGGGAACCGTGGTCGAGCTGCTGCCGTGGACGCGGGCGATCGCCCTCCGCGTGATCGCCCGTATCCTGTTCGGCCACTGCGAGGACGACCTGCTCACCGCGGTCACACAGTGGACAGAGAGGGCGTTCGGCGCCCGCCACCGCACCCTGGTCTACCGGTACCTGCTGGGCGGCATTCCCCGGCCGGGCGCCGAACTCGACCGGATGTTGGTGCGTGCCGCGAAGGTGAACCCGGACCTGCGGCCACGCACGCTCGCGGCCCGCATGCTCGACGGTGACGGGCCGCTTGGCGGAATCGGCGACACCGAACTGCGGGACGCGGCCATCTCCCTGATGTTCGCCGGCCACGAGACCACCGCGGCAGGCGCGGCGTGGGCGCTGTACTGGCTGGACAGAAACCCCAAGGTGCGCAACGAGATCCGCGAGGAGATCGCCGCCACGGACGCGGACGGCTCGGATCCGGCGCGGGTGCCGCTGTTGGCCGCCGCGGTCTCCGAGACCCTTCGGCTGACCCCGCCGGCCTCGCTCGCCGAACACCGCGTGCTCACCGAGGACGGCGAGGTGTGCGGCCGGATGATGGCCGCCGGCACCAAGCTCACCCCCGCCATCTACCTCGCCCACCACGATCCGGACGTGTTCGGTCACCCGAAGCGGTTCGACCCGAGCCGGTTTCTCGGCGGCCGGCCGCCCGCGCACCACTACTTCCCGTTCGGCGGGGGCACCCGGTACTGCCTGGGCAGCCAGCTCGCGCAGCTGGAGATCCGGATGATCGTCGCGGGCGTGCTGCGCCGCCGCGAGTGGCGATGTGTCAACCCCCGCGCCGGTGGCCCACGGATGCGCGGCAACGTCATGGCACCGGCCTCGACGTTGCGGATGCGGGTGCTCACGTGCCGCTGACGGCCCGCAGCGCGTCCATGCGGGACGCCATGGCCGTCCACCGGCTGGAGTTCCCGTTCTCGGTCAACTACGTGTGCTACGCGAGCGTGGGCGCCTGCTTCGCGGTCGGCGACGCCGGGCAGCTGCTGGACCTTCCGGTGCTGGGGGCGATTGCCGCGAACCTGATGCTGATCGTCGCGGCACTGGCGCTCAACACCGCGGCCGACGTCCGCAACGACGAACAGCACGGGGAGCGGGGTCACCTGGTCGGCGCCACCCGGCGGTTCGGTCGTGACCGGGTCGTCCGGTGGGCCGCGGCGGAAGCGGCAGGCGGGATGCTGCTCGCCGGTCTCGTGGCCGTATGGGTGGCCTCCGCGGCGATCCTGGTGACCGCGGCCGGAATAGTCGTGCTCCAGGTGCTCTACAACGTCGAACCCGTGCGGCTGAAGCGACGCGGGCTCATCGGCGCGGCGGTGTACTGCGTCTCGCTGTCGGTTCTGCCGTTCCTGTTGTCCTACTGGACGATCCGCTCACAGCTCGACGCGTCGACCTGGACGATCGTCGCGGGCCTGTGGGTGCTCGCGGTCGGGCGGGCGACGTTGTGGTCGGTGCCCGACCGGGTGGCCGACATCAGGACCGGCTTGCGCACTCCTGCTGTGCGTCACGGTTTCGCGGGTGCCGTCGCCGTGTCCGTCGCGGCCGTGATCGTGGGGTTGGCCGTCACCGGCTGGGGACTGTGGTGGCGGTTCGGGCCGGCCTGGGCACTGCCCCTGGTGGTTCTGCAAGGGGCGTTCCTCTACGGCACGGTCGCCCCGACCTCGCGGCGCATCCAACGGCGGGCCATGCCACCGGTGGCCGTCGGCATGGTGGCGTTGACCGTCACCCCGCTGGTCGCGTGACCTCAGGGTTTGCGGCCGAGGCCGGCGTGGATGGGGTGGCGCTCGGGGTTGTTGCCGATGTCGTCGTCGGGGTCGGGGCGCCACGACACGACGGGCACGATGCCGGGGGAGACGAGGTCGAGTCCGGCGAAGAGGACCCTGAGGGACTCGGGGTCGCGGACGGTCACCTCGAGCTTTTCGCCAAGGTGCATTCGTTCGAACAGCTTCTGGCCTGATACCAGGTACTCGTCGGGTCCGTAGTGGGAGAGGGCGAGGTAGCTGCCGGGGCTGAGGGCGTCGCGGTAGGCGGTGACCATGTGGGCGGGGTCGTCGGTGTCGGGGATGTGTTGCAGGGTGGCGATGAGCAGTACCGCGGTCGGTTGGTCGAGGTCGAGCAGGCGGCGGGTTTCGGGGGCGTCGAGTACCTGTCTGGGGTCGCGGACGTCGGCGTCGACGAGTGCGACGTTGTCGTTGAGGGCCAGCAGGTCCTTGCTGTAGGCGACGACGTCGGGGTCGGTGTCGACGTAGACGACGCGGGCGGTGGGGTCGATGGCCTGGGCGACCTCGTGGACGTGGCCGACGCTGGGGACGCCGGAGCCGAGGTCGAGGAACTGTCGGATGCCCCTGCCTGCCAGGTAGCGGACCATGCGGCCGAGCAGCGCGCGTTGTGTCCGGACCAGGTAGGGGATCTGCGGCGCGACGATCGCGGTGCGGTCGGCGAAGTCCCGATCCGCGTCGCTGTGGTATCTGCCGCCGAGCCAGTAGTCGTGCACGCCGGCGATGCTGGGATCGCGTAGATCCGGGTCACCCGCCGAGTCGACCGGAAGCATTATGTGCCGCCCAATCATTGAGTCTTGGCTACAAATTCGTCACATTCCAGGCGATAGCGTGCCAGTCGGCAGCGCGCGGCATCAACACCGGAACCTGCCGTCCGGGTCACATTCACCCGCAGTGGGTGAAGACGCGCACGGCGTCGTTTCGCCAGTGTCGATCATCGTCGTCGCGGTCGAGCGACTGTGGCGTGGCGGCACGATCCGAAGGAATGATCAGGCATTGGTCGACAAGGATCCGATCGCGGCATGGGAACACGCCTACCGCGCGTACGAGAATGCGGCGGAGACGGACGTCGCGAGTACCTCGCGCGCGGTCGCGGCGGCGTGGCGCGGTCTCACGGAGAGCACCGACCTACCGTGGTGGCTGCTCGCGGCCGTGTGCACGGCGGCCGAGGCGTTCGACCACCAGGCCGAAGCCTGGGAGGACGTGCCCTCCCGCCCACCCACCACCGACAACACCAAGAAGCCCCCTCGGAAGCGGTACGTCTGGCCGGCCGTGCTCCTCCCCACCGCCCGACGACCCACGAACGGCTGGCAGGTACTTGCCGACACCACCCCCAACGGCAGCGACAACGGAGAAACCCGCTCCGACTCCACCGGCGAGAACTGATGCCCGCCGCGGGGGCCGGTGTCCTGAAAGACGCGTTCGGGGCGTTCAGTGACATGAGCGCGTCTTTCAGGGCATCGTCTGGGGCGCGGGCGTGCCATTGGCGGCCGCGCCCCGCCTGCGCGGGCGAAGCCCGCTGCGGCCCCGTGTCTCGGGGGTGTCTTTTCAGGACGCCGAGTTCTTCGTGCTGCGCGGGGGGTGTGGTCTGGTCGGGCGCGCTTCGCGGGTAGCGGGTGTGCAGGGCCGGGAAAGGGTGCGTTCGGGGTTGTGGCTGGTGTCGTGAAAGACGCGTTCGGGGCGTTCAGCGACATGAGCGCGTCTTTCAGGACATCCGCCGCAAGCCGGGGCACGCGGGCGGGCGAAGCCCGCTGCGCGGGGCTCACGGCCTGTGCCAGCGGGATCATCGGCGACTCCAGGTCCGACGCCCCACGGTGTGGCGGCCCATGCGACAAAGGCGTCCACGCCAACGTGAGGAAGGCTCCCTTCACCGCTGTGGGCGCCGCCCGGATCGCGGCCTCGAGGGCAGCCGGCAGGCTAGCGGCGGCGTTTCTTCAGGTACGCGGCGAGTTCGTCGTAGGTGCCGGACTCGTTGCCGTAGAGGGCGTAGTTGCGGGCGGTCTCCAGCCAGTCGCCGATGCTCGGGCGGACCGTGCGGGCGGCGTTCTCCAGGTGTTGCTGGTTGATCGGCTGGATCTTGCCGGAGGTCATCGACTGCTCCATCGCCGTCTCGGTGCTCTGTTCGCAGAGGAGTGCGAGGTCGGCGCCGGACAGGCCCTCGGTGGCTTTGGCGATCTTGGCGAGGTTGAGCCGTTCGGTGGGCTTGCCGCGTAAGTGGAAGCCGAGGATCGCCTCGCGTGCCGCGGGGTCCGGTGGCGGCACGAACACCGTCCGGTCGAAGCGGCCCGGGCGTAACAGCGCCGAGTCGATGTCCCATGGGTGGTTGCTGGCGGCCAGCACGAACACGCCCTCGTTGTCGGTGCTGGCGCCGTCGAGCTCGGCCAGCATCTGGTTCACCACGCCACGCATGGCCGAACCGCCGCCCCGCAGGTGTGACCGTTTCTGGCCGAGCGCGTCCATCTCGTCGAAGAACAGCAGGCACGGCCGGTTGCGGCGGGCGACGTCGAATATGGCACGCAGGTTGCGTTCGCTGCTGCCGATCCACATGTCCAGGACGTCGCTCAGCCCGATCTCGTAGAAGCTCGCGCCCAACTCGCCGGCCAGCGCGCGTGCGACGAGCGTCTTGCCGCACCCGGGTGGGCCCCACAGCAGCAGCCCGCCGCGCAGCGACTTGCCGAACCGCAGGCGTAGCTCGGGATTGCGCAGCGGCGACAGGAACGACAGGTGCAACCGCTTCTTGACGTCCTCGAGACCACCGACGTCGGCGAGGGTTACCCCGGCGGCGCCGATGCTGCCGAACTCGGCGACCGCCTCGGTGTCCGTCCACTGCTGGAAAAGCTCGTCCGCCGTGTCGGGGACCGCGGGGGCACGCATCGGAGGCGGGGAGTCGAGCGCGTCCGCCAGCCTGGTGTAGGAGACCGCCTTGGTCTCGTCGCCTTCCGCGCGGGCGGCGGCCGCCGCGAGCCGGAGCGCGGTGATGTTGTCCGGTTCGGCGGCGAGCACGGTGATCGCGTGGGTGAGTGCCTCCGCCGACCGGCCCGCGTCGAGTAGCAACTGCGCGACGTGCAGCCGTACCGGGTGGTTGTCGGGGTTGGCGGCGAGCGTGTCGAGCAGCGCGTCGATCACCGGATCATGCGTCACGGGCCGCACGGTACCCGACTGTCTTTACTTTGTTGACCAACTATCTCGGCGCCCCTACGGTATGCCCGAACTGGGGCGGCGGAGGTTGGGGTCGATGAACGAGGTTGTGCGGACGGCCACGCAGCGCGGCAGGGCGTTGCTCGACCTCGGCCGGGCCAAGGAAGCCGAGAAGCACATACGTGAGGCACTGGCGGCGGAACCCGACAGCGCGCCCCTGCTCACGCTGCTCGCGGAGGCGTTGCTGGAGCAGGACCAGCACGAAGCGGCCGAGGACACCAGCCGTTCCGCACTCGCGTCCGACCCGGAGCTCGTGCCGGCGTACTCCGTTCGCACCGCGGCACTGATCGGGCTCAAGCGGTTCCCCGAAGCACTCACCGCGGTCCGGCGAGGGCTCGCACTCGCGCCGGAGGCCGCCGGGTTGCACCTGCAGGAAGCGGGTGTCCTGGTGGCACAGGAGCTGTACCAGGACGCGTTGGCGAGCGTCGAGCGGGCCACCGCGCTGGACCCGGCGAACTCGACGGCCGCGACGGTGCGTGCGGCCGTTCTGTGCCAGCTGGCCAGGTACGACGAGGCGGACGCCGCGGTGGACGAAGCGCTGCGCCTCGACCCGGAGAACGCGGAGGCACACCGCATCCGCGGGGTGATCGCCCTGCACAGGGGCGGTGGCAGATCCGCCGTGCGCGCCCACCGTGCCGCGCTCCGACTGGACCCCACCGACGTACACAGCCGCGACGGGCTGTCCCTCGCGCTCAAGACACGAAACCCCCTGTACGGCTGGCTGCTGCGGTTCAGCCTGTGGCTGGACTCCCTGCCCAAGGTCGCCCGTATCGCGGTGCTGGTGGCGCCGCTCGTCCTCACGCGAGTACTGCGGCCGGCCGAGGACCAGCTGTGGGCGCAGGTCCTGATCATCGTGGTGGCGGCGCTGGCGCTCCTGAGCTGGACGCTCGAGCCGCTGATGAACTGCGTGCTGCTGCTCGGCCGTGACCGCAACCTGCTGAGCCGCGACGCCAAACTGGCCACCTACACCTTCGCGGCGTTCCTCGCCGCGGCGGTGGCCTGTGCCGTGTACGGCCAGATCAACGGGCCGGGACAGCTGATGGCGATCGCCTTCGGGTTCGGGCTGTGGGCGATGGCCACCGGCTCGACCCACCTGCTCGAAGAAGGCCCGAAGAAGCTGGTCCGGTTCGGTGCCGTGGCCGCCGTCGTCATCGGTGGGATGGCGATCGCGGCCGTCCTGGCCGGCGCCTCCGGCGCCTCCGGCGCGACCGTCGCCGTGGCGCTCCTGTTCCTCGGCGCTGTCGTGTCCCTGTGGGTCGGCGCGTTCTCGAAATGACTCAGCGGGTCGGGGTCATCCGCTGTGTGCCGATGACCGACAGCAGCCGCAGCGCCTCCTCCGACGGCGAGCCGGGGTCGGCCGTGTAGATCACGACCTGCTGGTCCCGGTCGGTGATGTCGAGGACGTCGCAGTTCACGGTCACCAGACCGACCAGCGGGTGCTGGAAGGACTTGCGCATCGGGTGCTGGCCGGCGACGTCGTGGGAGTCCCACAGCCGCGCGAACTCCTCGCTCCCGGCGCGGAGTTCGGCCACCAGTTCGGTCAGCTCGGGATCGTCGGGGTAGCGGGCGGCGGTGGCACGCAGGCGCCGGGTCGAGGTGCTGGCGAACTCGTCCGCGTCCGAGACCCCGAACAGCCTGCGACCTCCCGGGTGTGGCCCGAGGAAGACGCGGCGCACGAGGTTGCGGTCGCGGCGCGGCACGGCCGAGAAGTCCTCCATGAGTGCCGCCGCGAGGTCGTTCCAGGCGATCACCTCGAGCAGCGCGGACGTCACGATCGCGGCCGCCTGCGGCAGCCGCTGGAGCAGGTCGAGGATGCTCTGCCGAACCTCGCGCGATGGCCCGGGCGGCGGCCCCGGTGGCGCCCCGGCGAGGTGGTGGAGGTGGTCACGCTCGGCGTCCGACAGGCGCAGTGCTCTGGCGAGACCGGCCAACACCTCCCGCGACGGACGTGGGGCGCGGCCCTGCTCCAGCCGGGTGTAGTACTCGGTCGAGATGAACGTCAGCTGCGCCACCTCGTCGCGGCGCAGCCCCGGCGTGCGGCGACGTGTCCCGGCGGGAAGGCCCACGTCAGCCGGGGTGATCCGCTCACGCCTGCTGCGCAGGAAAGCTGCCAGTTCGTTCCTGTCCACACCACCATTGTCCGGCTTCCGCCGCGGCTAGCCAGGTACCGCCAATGTCTGGTTGCGCTCGTCGGCCGAGGGCAGCCTCGAGGTCATGGACAACACGACGGCCACAAACAATACGGACGACCGTACAAGTGAGGCGGGCGGCCTGCTGGCCGGCAAGGTCGCCTTCATCACCGGCGCCGGGCGCGGTATCGGCGCCGCGGCCGCGCGATTGTTCGCCAGGGAGGGCGCCCGGGTGCTGCTCGCGGCCCGCACGGAGGACCAGCTGAAGGCCGTGACCGAGGAGGTTCGCGCTGCTGGTGGCACCGCCGACTACGTGGTGTGCGATCTGGCTGACGGGGCCAGCGTGCGTGCCGCTGTCGACCGCGCCGTGGACCGGTTCGGCCGGCTCGACGTGGCATTCAACAACGGCGCGACGATCCAGCGACCCGGCCCGCTGGACCAGATGGCGGAGGCCGACTTCGACCAGGTCTACGCGGTGAACCTCAAGGGGCAGTGGCTGGCCATGTCCGCCGAGATCGCCGCCATCCGGGCCACGGCCGGCACGGGTGCGATCGTCAACAACTCCAGCATCGGCAGCCTCATGGCCAACCCCGAACTGCCCGCCTACGGCGCGATGAAGCGGGCGCTCAACAGCCTGACCGAGTCCGCCGCCGTCACCTACGGCCCGGAAGGCATCCGCGTCAACGCGATCGCCCCAGGGGGCACGGCGACCGAGATGATCCGTACCTGGCAGGAGAATTCGCCTGGTCTCGTTGAGCGACTCACGACGCTGACGCCACTGCGTCGGATGGCCGACCCGGACGAGATCGCCCAGGCCGCAGCGTGGCTGCTCAGCGACCGTGCCTCCTACGTGACCGGCGCTGTCCTCAAGGTCGACGGCGGTGCACGGGCCTGAGCCGGGGTAGGGCCAGCCGTAGTACGGCTTCTGGGGTTCGCCGGATGGTCGCGTGCCGGATCTTGCCCGTAGCGTCGAAGTTCGTCCGAACAGGGGGTTCTCGATGATGGCAAGGAAATCCACGCGGCTGGTGGCCGGCTCGGTCGCGCTCGCGGTGGGTGCGGTCTGCGTGACCGCGGCACCGGCCGCCGCGCGGCCGGCGCACACCGAGGTTCAGTCCATTGTGGATGAATACGTCGCGGCGGGAGTGCCCGGCGCCATGGTGTACGCGCAGGACCGGCGTTCGCGGTGGACTGTCCACAGTGGCACGGGCGAGCTGGGCGCCGACCGGCCGATCCGCCCGTGGGACCGGGTGCGGGTGGCCAGCAACACCAAGATGTTCGTCGCCGCCGTGGTGCTGCAACTGGTGGGCGAGCACAAGGTGTCGCTGGACGCGCCGATCGAGCGGTACCTGCCGGGGCTGGTCCAGGGCAACGGCTACGACGGCGACGCGATCACCGTGCGGCAGCTGTTGCGGCACACCAGCGGCATGGCCGACTACGTCGAGGACGTGCTGGCCGACCCGAACGCGAACAACCACCCGTGGCGGCCGGAGGAACTGGTCGCGCTCGGGTTGAGCCACCCACCGCTGTTCGCGCCCGGCACCGACTGGGCGTACTCGAACACCGGCTACGTCGTGCTCGGCATGCTGGTGGAAGCCGTGACGGGCAACGACATCGGCACGGAGATCACCGACCGTCTCATCCAGCCGCTCGGCCTGCACCAGACCAGCTACCCACGGCCGGGCGACAAGTCGATCCCGGGGCCACACCCGCGTGGCTACTTCGCGTTCCCTGGCCAGCCGCTCACCGACATCACCGAACTGGAGCCCAGCCTCCCCGGCGCCGCCGGATCGCTGATCTCCACCGGTCCCGACCTGACCACGTTCGTGCGTGCGCTGCTGTCCGGCAAGGTGCTGCGCCGCGACCTGCTGGCCGAGATGCGCACGACGGTCCCCGCGCAGGGTGGGGACTACGGGCTCGGGATCCGCGAGTACCCACTCCCGTGCGGCGGAGTGGCCTGGGGACATGGTGGCAACATCCTGGGCTTCGACACGTTCACCGCGGCCACGCGGGACGGCCGCTCGGCGTTCGCCGTGGCCAACGGGAGGCAGGGCAACGGTGACCCGGCCGACCTGCGGGAGGCGGTCGAGACGGCGGTGTGCGAGTAGCGACCGCGGTCTACCGTCGTCGGCGTCGGCGGCCTTGCCCGAGCTATAAACTCGGTCTCCATGGGGGAGTTGCCGTATTTTCCGTCGGACTCGGCTGATCTCTTCGGGGCACTGGAGCGGTTGCACCGGTGGGCGGGCCGGCCGGGCCCGCGGCGGCTGCGGGCACTGGGCGGGACTGTTACCAGGGGAGACGGCGAGGTGGGCGACGCACTGCCCGTCGCCGCGACGTCGGACGTGCTGCGGCGTCGCACTCGGCCACGGCCAGAGTTCGTCGACGCCTTCGTGACCGCGTGCCTGCGGGCCCGCGCCGTTCCGCCGGACGAGATGACGGTGGTGCTCGCGAGCTGGCGACCTGCCCGAGCACGCACGAGCCAGGAGTTCGTCGAGCAGCTGAGGTCGGTGAAAGGCGAGTCAGGGCTGACCTACCGGCAGCTCGCCAGGAAGGCCGAGGCGAACGGGGACGTGCTGCCGATCGCGACGCTGTCGTCCGCCCTCACTCGGACGACGCTGCCTCGAGCGGCTGTGGTCAGCGCTTTCCTGCGGGCCTGCGGCCGAGGGCCGGAGGAGGTCGAGGGCTGGCTCGCGGCACGGCACCGGCTCGCGACCGCGCCGCACCACGCCATCCCCGAGCAGGGCTATCACGAGCCGGCGAGGCGCCAATCACGACGCGGGATCGCCGTCGCGCTGCTCGCGTGCTTCCTGCTGGTCGGCCTCACCACGTCGACACCCGGTCTGCGGGCGGCCTCCCCGCCGGCCGAGGGTCGATGCACGGCCGTGTTGAGGATGGGAGACACGGGCGACTGCGTGGTGACGGTCCAGTCGTTGCTGGTCCGAGCCGGGCTGACGATGCCCGTGGACGGTGTGTACGGGCCGTACACCAAGATGAAGGTGAGCATCTTCCAGCTCCACGCCGGGCTGGTGACCACCGGCGTCATGGACGAGCGAACGCTCCGCGCCCTTCGAACGGGTGCCACGAGGATCGAAACCTGGTCGACCGACCAGGTCGAGCGCCGGCTGCGTGAAGTCTTCCCCGAGGATGCCGACCGTGTCGCCGCCCTGGTGCGGTGCCTCACCGACCTCGACCCGTTGTGGGTGATGACCCATGCCGACGGATCGCGGAACTGGGGCCTGTTCCAGCTTTCGGACCGCGAGGTCGTCTTCGACTACCAGGGCACCTACCTCACCGCGCTCGACCCGGAATGGAACATCCGGACCGCCCGCGCGATTCGGGACGCCACCGGTGGTCTGGCCCGGTGGACCTGCCCGCCTGGCAAGGGATGACCGGCGGCCGGTGTCGTCGCCCCATGGTGCGGTAGCCTCGTCCGAATGGGTGATCAAGCCGCGGTCGGGGGCCGGTACGGCTACTGGTTTCCGTTGGTGTTGTTGGGTTTTGGCCTGCTCGTGCTGCTCGGCTGGGACAGTGTGCAGGTTCGAGAGGACTTCGGCTGGTTCGCCTACGAGCCGACGCAGGAGTTCGAAAGCGTGCAGCAGAGCTATACCGCCATCATGGTGGTCTTCGACCAGAGTCAGTTCCCGGTGCGGGACACGTCGTGGGCCCTGCTGGTCATCGCGACGCTGGTCGCGACGGCGGCCTGGTACGGCTGGCGTGCCCGGCGGGCGGGCGGCTCGGTGCGCACGTACGTGACGCTGGCGGTTGTTGGTGTCCTCAGCGTGCCGGTCGCGTATTTCGCCGCCGGGATGGCCGGCACGACGCCGGACCCGGCGAGCCTGCTCACGTCGGTCGGGCTACCGCTCCTGGGCCTCGGCGCGCTGGCCGGGGCATGGGCGTACCTCCGGCCCGGCCCGTGGCGACGCGCGGCGGCGATGATCAGCGTGGTGAGCCTGGTGATCGGCGTCGGCTTGGTGCTGGGCGCCTGGTCGCCGGGACTCATCGAACCGGTGATCATCACCTTCGGTCTGCTCGCCCTGGCCCGGTTCGAGCGCAGCCGACTACTCGCGGCCGTGGCCGGTGTGGTGCTGGTCGCGATGGTGGTGTTCCCGTTCGGCACGATGAGCTTGCTGGCCCCCGCGGCGGTGCTGCTCCTCGGCGGGATCGTGGCACTGGTGCGCCAGAGCGGGCTGCCTAGCGCGGGTTCGTCGCCCTGACGAGCGGCACCTTCAGCTCCGGGAACCGGTGCGGGTTCACCACGAAGAAGATGAGCAGGCCGAACAGCATGCTCATCGACATCAGCATGATGAAGTCGCGCACCGCGCCAGAGAACAGGTAGTTGAGCAGGCCGAGCGAACTGGCGGACGACAGGACCAGCGTGCCGAGCCCCACCAGCCGCGGCTCCTTGGCGAGCATGAGGAACAGGTAGGGCAGCCCGAACCCGATCACCAGACCCAGGACCACCGACAGCACGTTGAACCGGAACCCCGTCGCCTGCTCCTGCGCCCCGGCGGCGGCCTGCGTGATCGCGAAAGCCGAGCCGGCGACGAGCCCCGCCAGCAGTCCAGCCCACGCCCCGACCCGCGCCACCGACTCCTTCGCGGCATTACGCGCGATGACCAACGCCAGCACCAGACCGATCAACATGACGGCCGGAACCACGATCCAACGAACCACCCCGAGCAAGAAGCCCACCACGTCCCTACTCCTTCGACCGGGCCGCCGCATTCGCACCCTGAGTCGCGAAGCCCCAGAAACCGTTACCGATGACCACATCTCAACCTGATCACCGGAAACGATCAACGACGTGAAGGTGATGCCCGGAAGGACACGCGTGGCCGAGTGAGCGGGCGGCCCCGCTGCGGGGGCCGGGGCATCGCCGATGTCTCGAAAGACGCGCTGATGACGTTCAACGACTGGAAAGCGTCTTTCGGGGCGCGGACTCGTCGCTTGCGCTGGGCTTCCGGGCCGGCGCTGCGCGCCCGGCCCGCGGAGCGGGCGAAGCTCGCTCCCGCGTTGTTCACGAGCCTTCGCGGGGTAGCAAGATCATCAGCGGATTCAGGCTGAACGTCCCGAGGGTACTCAGGGCATCCCGGGCGGGCCCGACCCTCGCAGTTGGTGTCCCATGGGTGCCCTTCGGGACGCTCGACCCAGATCCACCGATGATCATGCTGGCCGCGCCGCACGGCAACTTCGCCTTCCAAGGCACCCGCGGGCTTGACCGGCGCCACCCTCGCAAGCGCGAAGACTCGACGAGATCATCGGTGAGTGGCCGGGTGCGATGAAGGACGCCTTCCTCTCGGTGGGAGCGAGGAAGGCGTCCTTCAACACGTGGCCACCACAAGCGGGGGCCGGCACGGCCGCTCCACGGGTACGGCCGCTCCACTGAGCGGCCGGGGCTTACCGTGGCTGTGGGCCGATGATCCAGTGCTCTTCGGTTGCCATGCGGTGGATGTAGCGCGGTTCGACGAAGGTCTTCAGGTCCGCTTCGGCGTCCTTGAACTCCGGGGACTCCAGTGCGGCTCGCATGGCGTCCACGTCGTCGAACCACAGCTGGTATGCCGCGTCCAGTACGGCCTCGCCGATGCCGTAGTAGCCGTCGCGGGTGTGGCACTGCAGGTAGCGGCGCAGGCCCGGTACGGCGAGCATGGTCTCGGCGTGCTCGTTCAGGCTGCGGTCGCGGAAGTCCTGCAGGGGCAACCCTTCCCGACGCTTGACCAGGACGATCAGCTTGACCCAGGTTGGGTCGGCGGTGAGCTCCGGGCCGGCGCGCAGCTCGTGTGCGTCGGTGTCCAGTACGACGGTCTGCCAGAACGCCGCCCAGTTCGGCTCGTCGAGTCGGGCGCCCTGCAGGAACTCCTCGCTCTGCAGGGAGGCCAGCTGCTCCTCGTCGTTGGCCAGCCAGATCTCGGCGACCCCGCTCCACTTTGGTGGTTCGTCCGCACCCTCGAACGGGATTCTCGTGTCGATGAGGTACTTGCGGATCTGCCGGATCTTGCTCGCGTAGTTGACCGCGTGCACCTCCACCCAGTACCGCTGGAACTCCTGCTCGGTCATGCCCGGCTTAGGCGCGGCGAAGATGAGCTGGTGAATCATTGGCCATCCCACTCTCGAAGTATCAGACCTTGTAGCGCTTCTTCACGTCGTCGGCGAAGCCGAGGTAGTCGCGCAGCGGCCAGACCTCCTCGAACTCCAGGTATTCCCGCATCGGGAGCCGGCCGAGTGCGGTGCGGTCCAGTTCCTCGGCGTCCGGTGAGTCGATGATCGCGATCACGCGCTTCTGCGCGGCGACCTTCCAGATGCCGACGCAGAACCCGGAATCCAGGGTCTCCTGCGCGTGCACGGCCTCCTCCTGCTCGACCTCCCACAGCTCGTCGAGCGAGATCCGGCCCTCGTGGTTCCATTTCATCTGGACGTAGAACAACATCGGTTCAGCCCTTCTTGCTGTTGACACGGATCCGTTCGGTCAGCGGGTGGTCCGCGCCGAACACCTCGGTCGCGAGGTCGAGCGGGGTCTTGCCGTCGTGCCCGACGAGGTCGAGCGAGGCGCCGGCGTCGAGCATGATCCCGGCGCATTCCTCGTACCCGTGCCACAGCGAGTCGTGCAGCGGGGTGTAGCCGTTGGTGGCGCCCTGGAAGTTCAGGTCGACGCCCGGCCACGTTGAGATGAGCCGGGTCAGGTCGGCGTGTCCGTTGTAGACGGCCTTGTGCAGCGGCACCGCGCCGAACGTCGGCTCGGTGGCGTTCACGTCGGCGCCGGCCTCCAGCAGGAGTCTGGCGATCTCGGTGTGCCCGTCACGGGAGGCCACCAGCAGCGGGGTGTGCGCGTCGTTGAAGCCGTTGACGATCGGGAACCGCTCGTCGATCCGCGCGCCGTCGAGGATCAGCCTGCGTGCCTCCGCGACATCACCCGCGTTGACGGCCGCCATGAGCTTCTGGTCCTCGATCTGCTGCGCGTCGCTTGCCTTGCGCGCGTTGAGGTACTGCTCGGCGAGCAGCAGCCGGTCCTTGCCGATGGTGTTGACGTTGAGCTCGTAGGCGAAGTGCTCCTGCAGCGAGAAGCCGTAGTGCGTGGACAGGTTGAGCCCGGCGCCGCTGTCGAGCAGGTACTTGGCGATCTCCGGGAACTTGAACCAGAGGGCGTCCATCAGCGGGGTGTGCCCGGTCGTCGTCGACATGGCGTCGACGAACGCGCCCGCCTCCACCAACGTCTGGACCACCTCGAGGTTGCCACCCTGACATGCCTTGTGCAGTGCGGTCGCTCCGGCCTGACTGTCCACTGTGAACACATCGGCGCCCGCGTCGACCAGCACCCGGACCGTGGCGGCGTCCGCCCGTCCTGCGGCGATCATCACCGGGGTCAGGCCGGAGCCCGGGTCACGGTGGTTGACGTTGCCGCCGAACCCGATGAGCTCGCTGACCTGCGCCGTGTCACCGGCCCAGGTCGCGGCGACCAGCCGCTCCTCGCGGTCGGCGTTGAACGCGGCCACCGCGCTGTTCGGGTCGAACGAGCACTTCCAGCTCGCGATCCGCCCGTCGTCGTCCACCACCAGCCGGTGGGTGTACTCGACGGCGAACTCCGCCCCGGTCCTGGCGTGTGCGGCGCGCGAGTAGACCACCACGAACGCGGTGTCGCCGTCGGCGACCAGCTCCCGCACGCCGAACTCGTGCAGTTCGGCGGTTCCCACCCATTCGCCGAACATGTCCCGGACGCCCGCCACACCCACGTGCCGGCCGAGATAGGGGATCACTCGGTTCCACTCGTCGACCGGCAGGTCGAATTCGACATCCGGTGACAGCGCGGAAAGCACGCCCTCCAGATCACCGGTCTCGAGATCGGAGAAACATTTCCGTACTACCTGCCGAGTACGCTCAGTGCCCATCGCCAGCCGTTCCTCTCGGATTTCTGTTTCGGCGCCGCGGAGCCGGCACAGCCGATTACGTCACGATGTCGAACCCGACAACAAGGCCGGGACGGGCGCTTGGCGTTATTCCGTGAAGTTCATCAGGCGCCGGCCACGTACTGGTGGACGAGCGACACGGCGAGTGCTCCCTCACCGACACCGGAGGCGATTCGCTTCACCGACTGGGCACGCACGTCTCCCGCCGCGAACACGCCGGGCACGCTCGTCTCCAACAGCATCGGCTCGCGCGACAGGTCCCAGCCGACCTCCGGCACCGTGCGCAGCGTCGGGCCGGTGATGAGGAAACCGTTGTCGTCGCGGTGCACCACACCGGACAGCCAGTCCGTGTGCGGCCTGGCGCCGATGAAGCTGAACACGTACTCCACCGGCAACGTGGTGTGCACGCCGGAATCCCCGTCCAGCAAGGTGACGCGCTCCAGGTGCGTCTCCCCGTCCACGGCAAGGAGCCGGGTGTTCGTGCGCACCTCGATGTTGGGTGTGCGCTCGATCTCGTCGACGAGGTACTGCGACATGCGGGCGCCGAGCGCGTTGGCCCGCACGATCATCGTGACCCGCGTGGCGTTCTTGGCGAAGTGCAGTGCCGCCTGCCCGGCGGAGTTCGCGCCACCCACGACCAGCACGTGCCGGTCGGCGCACAGCGCGGACTCCGAGTTGGTCGACCCGTAGTAGATTCCGGCGCCCTCGAAGCGTTCCGCGTTGGGCGCGTCCAGCCGGTGGTAGGACAGGCCGGTCGCCAACAACACGCTGCCGGCGCTGATCTCCCTGCCGTCGGACAGCCCGATGAGGTGCGCGCGGCCCGCCTTGCGCAGCGAGATCGCGGCCATCGGCGCGAGCAGCTCCGCGCCGAACCGGCGGGCCTGCGCGACCGCGCGTTTGGTCAGCTCGGCACCGCTCACCCCGGCCGGGAAGCCGAGGTAGTTCTCGATCCGGCTGGACGTGCCGGCCTGCCCGCCGGGGACGTTCTCGTCGACGAGCAAAGTGGACAGTCCCTCGGACGCGCCGTAGACGGCGGCGGCGAGCCCGGTCGGCCCGCCGCCCACGATCACCACGTCGTAGTGCGGCCGGGACACCTCGATCCGCAGCCCGAGTGCGGCCATCAGGTCGGTGTTGCTTGGCCGCGACAGCCGGGTACCGTCCGGCAGCTCCACGACCGGCAGCTCGTCGTCGCCGGCGAGTTCGGGCTGCACGGACACGTCGACGAACCGGAACGGCTGCAGCAGCCTGGTGAGGAAGTCGCGCACCTGGTGGGTGGCCGGCGAGAACCGGTGCCCGATGACCTGGAGCCCTTCGTAGGGCGGCTGGTAGCTGGCCTGCCACTCCTCGAGCAGCTCGTCGAGCACGGGGTAGAGGCGCTCGGTCGGCGGCTCCCACGGCTTGACCAGGTAGTGGTGCAGGTGCACCTGGTTGATCCCGTCGATCGCCACGGCGGTGTCCGCGTAACCGGTCAGCAGCACCCGGCGCGCGTCGGGGAACCGGGGCAGCGACTCGGCCATGAACTCGATGCCGTTCATCTCCGGCATCCGCTGGTCCACGAGCAGCAGCGCGGGCTCCTCGCGTCGCTCTTCGAGCCGGTCGAGGATCCGCAGGCCGTCCGCCGCCGAGGTGGCGGCGAGGATCCGGTACCGGTCGGCGTATGCGTGGTTCAGGTCTCGCCGGACTGCGCGGAGCACGTGCGGGTCGTCGTCGACGGCGAGCAGGGCTGGGCGGCGCTGCGAAGGCATGGGTGTCTCCTGTCGGCTCTCAACCCATGAAGTGTGCTCTGCTCGGCGCACGAGTTGGTGGTTCACCTGACGTAGTCCGGGACCGAGGATGCGGACTTGTTGGAGTAGCCACCCGGTTCTTGAGCTCGTCGGTGGGCGGCCGGTTCACTCGCTGGTGCGGCACCGTTTTCTGGCGTGCTGAACGCTGAGGAGAAGAAATGTCGAAAAGGATACTGGTGATCCTCTCCGAATTCGGTTATTGGGGGGAGGAACTGCTCGGTCCGGTGGTCACATTCGACGAGGCTGGCTACCAGACGGTGTTCGCCACACCCACCGGTAAAAGGCCGGTCGCACTGCCGCCGAGCCTGGACCCTGGCTACATCGACCCGCCGCTCGGTCGGTCGGTGACCACTCCGGAAGTAGCCGTCGCCGCCCGTGAGCTGGACGAGTCGGCCCGCCTGGACAACCCGCTGAGCCTGGAGGGGTGGATCCCGGAGCGGCCGTACCTGGCCGATCCCGACCCGCTGCGCAAGCTCGAGGCGTACTACCGCGACCTCACCCAGATCGACGCCGACATCGAGGCCTACGACGCGATGACCATCGTCGGCGGCAGCGGCCCGATCGCGGACCTCGTCAACAACGGCAGGGTGCACGACCTGATCCTCGCGTTCGTGCGTGCGGACAAGCCGATCCTGGCCGAGTGCTACGGCGTCGGCTGTCTGGCGTTCGCGCGTGACTGGGACGACCGCAAGAGCATCATCTGGGGCAAGCACGTCACCGGGCACTGCAAGGAGTACGACTACAAGGACGGCACGGGGTTCGTCGGTGTCGACTTCAACATGGGCCCGCCGCCGTACCCGCTGGAGTACATCCTGCGCGACGCGACAGGGCCGGACGGCCGTTACCACGGCAACGTCGGCCGAGTGGTCTCGGTGATCGTCGACTACCCGTTCGTGACCGCACGGTCCACTCCGGACTCCTTCACCGGCGGCCAGAAGCTGGTCGAGGTCCTGGAATCCGGCCTGCGTCGATACGGTTGGTAGTGGAGTAGCGAATGAACTCACGACCGGGCAAGGTCGCGATCTTCGAGCAGTTCGCGGCGGACGACATGACCACGATGTTCGGCAACCCCGGCACCGTGGAGCAGGGTTTCCTCGACATCCTGGAGGAGCTGCCGGGCTTCCGGTACGTGCTGACCCTCCAGGAGACCGTCGCGTTGGGCATCGCCGACGGGTACTGCCGGGCCGCCGCCGCCCCCGCACTGGTCCAGCTGCACACCGGTGTCGGGCTCGGCAACGGGATCGGCATGATGTACCAGGCCAAGCGTGGTCACTCGCCGCTCGTCGTGATCGCCGGCAGCTCCGGCGTGCGCTACGACGCGATGGACGGGCAGATGGCCGCCGACCTGGTGGCGATGGCCCGTCCGGTGACCAAGTACGCGACCAGGGTCACCGACCCCGGCTCGTTGCTTCGGGTGTTGCGGCGTGCGGTGAAGATGGCGATGACACCACCACGCGGGCCGGTGTTCGTCGAGCTGCCGATGGACATACTGGACGCCGAGACCACCGAGCCCGCGGTGCCGACGAGCCTGCCGAGCCGCGAGGTGGCCCCGTCCTCGGCGGACCTCGACGAGGCGGCACGGCTGCTGCTCGACGCACAGCACCCGGTCATCCTGGCGGGTGACGGGGTCGCGGTGGCCGAGGCGCAGGTGGAGCTCACCCGCGTGGCGGAACGGCTCGGCGCGCCCGTGTGGGGCGTGAACTCGTCCGAACAGATCATGGACACCACACACCCGCTGTGGCGGCGCGATCTCGGGCACATGTTCGGCCAGGTGAGCGCGCAGGCGGTCGCCGACGCGGACGCCGTGCTGGTCGTGGGCACCTACCTGTTCCCCGAGGTGTTCCCGCTGCTCGACAACCCGATGGCCGGGGCGAAGGTCGTCCACATCGACCTGGACGACTACGAGATCGCGAAGAACTTCCCGGTCGACATCGGCTTGGTCGCCGACCCGAGGGTCTCGCTCGCCGGCCTCGCCGCGCGGCTGCCCGACCGGAGCTTCGACCGTGGCGAGCCGTGGCGGCGCCCCGAGCTCGCCGACGACGCGCCGATGATCGAGCGGTTCTCCGCCGAGCTCGCCGACCAGGCGGGGCCTGACCTCGTGGTGTTCGACGAGGCACTGACCGCGTCCCCGGGACTGCAGAAGTACCTGCCGCCCCGCGTGCCGGGCAGCTACTTCGTCACCCGAGGCGGCTCGCTGGGCGTCGGCATCCCCGGCGCCATCGGGGCAGCGATGGCACGGCCGCGGTCGACCGTGGTCGGGTTCACCGGCGACGGCGGCAGCATGTACACGATCCAGGCACTGTGGACGGCCGCGAAGTACGGGGTGAACGCGAAGTTCGTCATCTGCAACAACAGCCGCTACCGCCTGCTCGACTTCAACATCGACCAGTACTGGGCGGAGCGGGACATCCCGGCGCACGGCTACCCCAGCTCGTTCGACCTGTCCGAGCCACCGCTCGGGTTCGTCGAGCTGGCCCGGTCGCTGAGCGTGCCCGCCCTGCGGGTCGAGAAGGCCGCCGAGGTGGAGGCGGGCGTCCGCGCGATGCTCGACCACGACGGTCCGTTCCTGATCGACCTGGTCACGTCCTGACTTCCGAGGGGAACCGCCGTGAACACCTATCTCCGCGACGGCGGCCGGCTGGCCGGCCGGAACATCGCCGTGCTGATGGAGAGCGACTACGTCGAGCCGGAACTGTGGTACTACCTGCGCCGGTTCGCTGAGGAAAGCGTGCGGCTGCGGCTGATCACGCGGCTGTGGGGTCAGCCTTCGATGACCTTCACCGGCCACGAGTACCGCCTGCCGTACACGGTGGACGGTGACCTCGAGGCGATCGACGACGCCGAGCTCGACTCGCTCGACGCGCTGATCGTCCCGTCCGGGATGGTGTCCGACCGGCTGCGGTACACCGAGCACGTCGACCAGCTCCCACCCGCGGTGCGGCTGCTGCGTCGCGCGTTCGACAACCCCAACATCCTGAAGGGGATCATCTGCCACGGCATGTGGCTCGTCGCGCCGATCCCCGAGGTCGTCCGCGGCCGGCGGGTCACCTGCCACAACAACCTGATCGGCGACGCGCGCAACATGGGCGCGATCTACACCGACCAGGACGTGGTGGTGGACGGCGACCTCGTCACCGGCCGCAGTGCCGATCACTGCAACCTGTTCGCCCGCACCTTGATCGACATGGTGGCGGCGAGGACCCATGCGCGCCGGTCCTTCGTGGACAAACTCGTCAGGGGAGCCTGAATATGAACCCGGACTTCACTTTCTCCGACCTCGTGGCGGGCTACGTCACCGGCTACGACGCCGACCGCAAGCTCATCGACGTGAACACCAGCGACGGCCGCCCGCTGCGGCTCGCGCTCACCTCGACCACGTCGGCGGAGTTCCTGCGCAACCTCGGTCAGCCGTACGTCGACGCGACCGCGCAGCTGTCCTCGCTGCTCGTCCCGGGCCGGCACCTGTACGCCTACGGCGTGTTCTACCCGGAGCGCGGCGAGTTCTCGTTCGAGGCCAAGCGGTTGCTGTTCCTCGGCAGGAAGAACGACGACTACAACTTCGAGGAGCCCCACTGGTGGTCGGCACAGCTCGGTGAGATCGCCCGGTTCTACCGCCGCGCGCAGTTCGGCTCGGCGCCGGTCGACTTCACCGACTACCGCACGATCATCCGGCTGGGCGGCGACAAGACCGACCAGCACGTGCAGGAGACCGACACGATCTCCCGGCTGGTGTACGGGATGGCGTCGGCGTACATGCTCACCGGCGACGAGGACTTCCTCGACGTGGCCGAGCGCGGCACCGAGTACCTGCGTGACCACATGCGCTTCGTCGACCGCGACGAGGACGTCGTGTACTGGTACCACGGGATCGACGTGAACAACGGCTCCGAGCGCAAGCTGTTCACCTCCGAGTTCGGTGACGACTACGAGGCGATCCCGGCCTACGAGCAGATCTACGCGCTGGCCGGCCCGACACAGACCTACCGGGTCACCGGTGACCGCCGCATCGCCGCCGACATCGACGCGACACTGCGGCTGTTCCACAAGTTCTTCCGCGACCCGGAAGGCGGCGGCTACTTCTCCCACATCGACCCGGTGCTGCTCAGCCCGCACCAGGACTCGTTGCGGCACAACAAGGCCCGCAAGAACTGGAACTCGGTCGGGGACCACGCGCCCGCGTACCTGATCAACCTGTTCCTGGCCACCGGCGAGCAGCGGCACGCCGACATGCTGGAGGACACGTTCGACACGATCGTCGCGCGTTTCCCGGACTCGGACAGCCCGTTCGTCCAGGAACGGTTCTTCGCGGACTGGTCGCCGGACCGGTCGTGGGGCTGGCAGGAGAACCGCGCCGTCGTGGGGCACAACCTCAAGATCGCGTGGAACCTCATGCGGATGAACGCGATCCGGCCCAAGGCGAGCTATGTGGAGCTCGCCGAGCACCTCGCCAGGTCCATGCCGGACGTCGGCAGCGACCGGCAGCGCGGCGGCTGGTACGACGTGGTCGAGCGCACGCTCGCGGAAGGCCAGGAGAACTACCGGTACGTCTGGCACGACCGCAAGGCGTGGTGGCAGCAGGAACAGGCGATCCTGGCCTACCTCATCCTGGCCGGCAACACCGGCGACCAGGACTACGTGAAGCACGCCAGGGAGGCGTCCTCGTTCTACAACAGCTTCTTCCTCGACCACGACGAGGGCGGCGTGTACTTCAACGTCCTGGCCAACGGCATGCCGTACCTGCTCGGCACCGAGCGGCTCAAGGGCAGCCACTCGATGAGCATGTACCACTCGTCCGAGCTGTGCTACCTGGCCACCGTGTACCAGCGACTGCTGATCTCCGGCGAACCGCTGACCCTGTGGTTCAAGCCGCGGCCAGAGTCGGACCGGGTGCTGCGCACCGCGCCCGACGCACTGCCGCCCGGCCGGGTGCGGTTGGACTGGGTCGAGATCGACGGCTCGCCCTACCCGGCGTTCGACGCCGAGGCGATGACCGTGAAGCTGCCCGACACCGAGTCGCACATCACGGTGCGCGCTCATCTGTCCCCTGTGGACCCCGCAGCATAAGCATAGGAGTGCCGTGATGGAGATCGAGAAGTACATGCGAGGCGGGGTCACGGTGGTCGCGCTGGACGGCGAGCTGGACAGCAGTACCGCGAGTGACGTCCGGGAGCGGCTCGGTGAGCTGGTACCGGGCGAGGGCAGAGTGCTGATCGACCTGAGCCGGACCACATACATGTCCAGCGCCGGGTTACGGGTGCTGCTGCTGCTCTACCGGCAGGTGCGCGCGAGCGGGGTGCGGTTGGCGCTCGCCGGCATGACCGAGGACGTGACCGAGGTGATGGCGGCGACCGGGTTCCTCGACTTCTTCACGGTCACGAGCACCGTCGAGGACGGGGTGGCGGCGTTGGGTGAACGAGCGGTGGGCGAATGAGCGGAGCTTGCGGAGCGAATCATCAACAGTCAGGCCGGCTCGGAGTCCGCGGATGGCGCCGGTGGAGCGGAGCCTGCGGAGCGTACCGGCGCCACGGAGCGAACGAGGAGACGGCATGAACGCCGCACCCGCCGGTGACCTGACGCGGATCGACGGCTACCCGACGGAGCGGATCGCCGGGCACGACGTGCGGCCCGGCCGACCGCTGCCATTCGGGGCGACCCCGGTCCCCGGTGGGATCAACTTCTCGGTGTACTCCGCCGGCGCCACCGACATGACGCTCGTGCTGTTCCAGCGTGGCGCCGAGGAACCGTTCGCCGAGCTGCCGTTCCCCGAGTCTTTCCGTACGGGCACGGTGTACTCGATGACCGTGTTCGGGCTGGCGGCTGAGGAGATCGAGTACGGCTTCCGCGCCGACGGCCCGTTTCGCCCGGAGCAGGGCGACCGGTTCGACCGCGAGAAGATCCTCGTCGACCCCTACGCCACCGCGCTCGGCGGCCGGGAGGTGTTCGGCACGCCGCGCGAGGACAGCTACGGGTGGCGGTCCAGGGTGGCGCTCGCCGACTTCGACTGGGACGGCGACCGGCCGCTGAACCTGCCGCTGGCCGACCTCGTGATCTACGAGACGCACGTGCGCGGGTTCACCCGCAGCCCGTCGTCCGGGGTGCGCTGGCCGGGCACCTATGCGGGGCTGGTGGAGAAGATCCCGTACCTGGCGGAGCTCGGCGTCAACTGCGTCGAGCTGATGCCGGTGTTCGAGTTCGACGAGACCGAGGGCGCCCATCCCGCGCCGTCCGGCGACGAGATGCTCTGCAATTACTGGGGTTACAGCACGGTCGGGTTCTTCGCGCCCAAGGCGGCGTACGCGGCGACCGCGCGGCACGGCAGCCAGGCCGACGAGTTCAAGAACCTCGTCAAGCGGCTGCACGAGGCCGGCATCGAGGTGATCCTCGACGTGGTGTTCAACCACACCGCGGAGGGCAACGAGCTCGGACCGACGATCTCGTTCCGGGGCCTGGACAACAAGGTCTACTACATGCTGACCCCGGAGGGTTACTACTACAACTTCAGCGGCACCGGGAACACGCTCAACTGCAACCACCCCGTGGTGCGCGGGTTCGTGCTGGACTGCCTGCGTCACTGGGTGTCCGAGTACCATGTGGACGGTTTCCGGTTCGACCTGGCCGCCATCCTCGGCCGGGCCCCGGACGGCACGCCGTTGCCCAACCCACCGCTGCTGGAGACGTTGGCGAACGACCCCGTGCTGCGCAACACGAAGCTGATCGCCGAGGCGTGGGACGCGGGCGGCCTCTACCAGGTCGGCAGCTTCCCCGACTACTGCCGCTGGTCGGAGTGGAACGGCCGGTACCGCGACATCGTGCGCAAGTTCCTGAAGGGCGAGTCGGGCACGTCCGGCGAGATGGCCGCGCGCCTAGTCGGCTCACCCGACCTCTACCAGCGGCGCGGGCCGATCGCCTCGGTCAACTTCGTCACCGCGCACGACGGCTTCACCCTGCGGGACCTGTTCTCCTACAACGAGAAGCACAACGACGCCAACGGCGAGGGCAACGCCGACGGCGACAACAACAACAACTCGTGGAACTGCGGGCACGAGGGCCCGACCGACGACCCGTTGGTGAACGGGCTGCGCGACCGCATGGTGCGCAACGCCCTGCTGCTGTTGTTGATGAGCCACGGCGTGCCGATGCTGCTCGCCGGGGACGAGGCCGGGCGTACCCAGCGGGGCAACAACAACGCCTACTGTCATGACAGCGACCTGTCCTGGTTCGACTGGGACCTGGTGAACGCCAACGCCGACCTGGTGCGCTTCACCAGCCGGGTGATCGCGTTCCGCCGCGCGCACGCCGCGCTGCGCCGCACCCGGCATGTCACCGGCAGCGCGCACGACCAGCTGTTCCCGGACGTGAGCTGGCACGGCGTGCATGCCTGGACGCCGGACTGGGCGCCGTTCTGCCGGCTGATCGCCGCGATGTTCTACACCGAAGTGGACGGACGCGAGGACTGCGTGTACGTGGCGGCGAACTCGCACTGGGAGGGACACGAGCTCGAGCTGCCCGAACTGCCGGACCACCTCGCCTGGCACATGTTCGCGGACACGAACGCCGAACCGCCCGGCGACGTGGCCGACCTGGGCTCGGAGTGGCGGCTGCCCGACCAGTCCCGGATCCACATCGGACCCCGGGCCGTGGTCGTGCTGCTCGCCGACCAACACCGAAGGAGTGTAGAACCGTGAGTTTCCAAGGAAAGCTGCACGTCGAGGACGGCGTGGTGACGATCCGGTTGGTCGGCGAGGTGGACTCCCGGTCGGCGCACGAGCTCAACGAGCTGATCATCGACGCGGCCGACAAGAACCCGACTCGGCTGGTGCTGCTGGCCGAGGACCTCACCTACCTGTCGTCGGCCGGCCTGCGCTGCCTGGTGTTCGCGCACCAGAAGATGGGTCGTGACACGGAGATCGTGCTGGTCGGCACCCGGCCGGAGGTGGCGGAGACGATCAGGTTGACCGGTTTCGACCGCAGCATAGTGATGCAGGACGCGGTCGGACCGTGATCGCAGACCGCGTAAGCCTGCGCGGAATCGAGAACCTGTCGGCCGCCCTCTCCGCCTTGGTAGGGCGGCTGGCGGCCGCGGCGGGGCTCGATTCCGCGCAGGCCTACCGGTTACGGCTGGCCGCTGAGGAGATCGCCGTCAACGTCGCCACCCACGGGTACGGCGACGGAGACGGCGAGATCCTCATCGACGCCGGCCTTGACGACGAATGGGTGTGGCTGCGCCTCACGGACCGGTCGCCGGAGTTCGACCCGACCGAGCACGATCCGGACCCGCGGCTGACCGCGGACCCGGATGTCGGGCCGTCGGGCGGCTTCGGCCTGTTCCTCGCGCTGTCCAGTGTGGACCGATTCGAGCACGAGTACGTGGGTGGTCGTAACCGCAACAAACTGCTGATCCGGCGTCGTGCCGGAGGCGATGGAGGGGATTGATGGGGAAGACCAGCGCGTTGGTGGTGACTGACACGCCGGCCGGCGACGCGCAACTCACCTCCGCCCTCGCCGACGGCGGTTTCGCGGTGCGCGCACTGACCGAGACACAGCTGGCGCAGGGGCACGATCCCGGTGCCGCCCCGGACCTGCTGCTGATGTCGGCGTCGCTCGGCCTGCAACGGGTGGCGATGCTGGCCAGGCGGTTCTCACTGGGGGAACACCCACCGACGGCGATCGTGTTCCCGGAGGACGGAGACCTCGACGCGCTGGAGGCGTGCGTGCGCGGCGGGTTCGACTACGTGCAGCCGCCGTTCCGACCCGCCCTGCTGCGCAGCAGGATGTCGTCCTGCTGGCAACGCAACCAGCTGGTCAACGCCGTGGAGGACATGGCGGCCGAGGCCAGCATGCGGGAGATGGAACAGGACCTGCGCATCGCGCACGAGATCCAGGAAGGCTTCCTGCCAGAACACATGCCAACACCGAACGGATGGGACCTGGCATCCCGCTTTCGTCCCGCGAGGCAGGTGGCCGGCGACTTCTACGACGGCTTCGAACTGGTCGACGGTCGCCGGCTGGGCTTCGTGGTGGCCGACGTCTGCGACAAGGGCGTCGGCGCCGCACTGTTCATGGCACTGATCCGGACACTCCTACGGCACACGGCCGAACACACGGGCGCATGGAGCCTGGTCGAGGGCGACTCCAAGATGAGTGTCGTGACCACTGTCGAGGTGGGCTCGGCGCTGCCGCCCCTGCTGTCGGTCGGCGCGGGCCCACTCGTGCAGGCGGTCGTGTCGACGAACCGGTACCTGGCACGCAACCACCTGCGCCAGGGCTACTTCGCGACACTCATCTTCGGCGTGCTCGACCCGCGGTCCGGGGCGTTGCTGTACATCAACGGCGGCCACAACCCGGCCGTACTCATGCGCGCCCGGGGCGGCCACACACTGCTCGCCCCGACCGGCCCGGCCGTCGGCATGATGTCGCACAGCGCCTACGCGCTCGGACACATCGCCATGGAACCAGGAGACACCCTGCTCCTCTACACCGACGGCGTGGTCGAGGCCCGCGCCGTCGACGGCTCGCTGTTCGGCATGGACCGCCTGCTCGACGTGCTGTCCCGCTCATCCCGCTCAGCCGACGACCTCCTCACCGACGTCGACACCGCCCTGCACACACACGTCGGCGCGGCGGAACAGTTCGACGACATCACGATGCTCGCACTACGCCGCGTCCCCGGCTGAGCACTGGCCCCAGGGCCCTGACAGCGCCTGGTTGCCGACGGGCTTCGCCCGCCGGCAACCAGGCGTTTCGCATGCCTGCTCCCGGATGCCCTGAAGAGCGCCCCCGGGACGTTCAGCCAAGATCCACCGATGATCATGCTGCCCGCACGTGGTTCTGTGGAGCCGGCGGGGGGAAGCCCAGTGCCTGTGCCACCGGCACTGTGCCGAAAGACCCTTTCGGGACAGTGAACGTCATCAGCGCGTCTTTCGCGACATCGGCGATGCCCCGAACGCGTCTTTCGGGACTCAGCGGGTGCGCGTCGGGCGCGCGGCGCCCGACGCCCGCGAAGCGCCTGACCAGGCCCACCACTCTCGGGAGGTGCGATATTCCGACAAGATCATCGGTGGATCGAGGTTCAGCGTCTTCAAGGGCACCCTTGGGACAACACAAACACGCCATTCGCGGGCCGAGCGCGAAGTGCCCGGCCCGCGAAGCGGGTGCGTCGTCGAGTTGGCAAAGCGGAGCCCGGAAGGTGACCCGGAGCGCGGCCGGAACTTTCGGCGTGACAGGTCAGTCCGTTCGTTTCGGGTAGATCGGCATCCTCCACGATATTGGGCTGATTCAATCAGCGCACCAATGGTTTGTAACGCACTATTTACCTGCGATTCCGCTGTGGCGGGCGGAATCCTGCTGTGGCGTGTCGGTGGGTATCGGCTCGACGCTTGGGCGGGCCGTGATCAGCGTGTCCATCGCGACGGCGACGTTCCAGCCGCAGCCTCGTTGGCCGGCGTGGAAGTCCCCGGCCGCCGCTGTCGCCTCGTTGATGCGTCCGGCGAGCAGTAGGCCGTCGATCAGGCACGCGGTGAGGTAGGGCGGGAACCACGGTAGTCCGGTGCACCGGCCCTCGACCGCGGCCAGTGCGCGCCGCAGGTTTGACACCACCTGGCCCGGTTTTCCACCGGCCAGCGCGACGGCGGCACTCGCGGCGTGGATGAACACGGCGGCGTCGCGGTCGACGCACGGGTCGGCTGTCTCCAGGGCGGCGGCGGCCTGTTTGGGGGCGCCCGTGGCGGCCAGGAGCCAGGCGCGGCACGCGAGCAGCCGTTCGCGGTAGCGGGGGTCGGCGTTGGCCGCGGCGGTGAGCATGGCCTCCGCCTCGGCCACGCGGCGCAGCCCCAGGCCGACCAGCAGCGCGCGTGTGATCGTGTACCGGGACGGGTCGTCGGGGTCGGGCGTCGGGTGTGCGTCGAGCAGGCGCAGCCCCTCCGCGGGGCGACCACGCAGGAGCAGCACGCCGGCCCAGGTCGTCGCGATCGCGTCGGTCAGGCCGTGCCACGAGGCCAGCAGGCACAGCTCGTCGGCGCGGTCGAGGGCCAGCTCCCGCCACGCCTGTCCCACCGCGTCGGTGAGCTGCGTCGCGCCGGGCCAGGACGGGCCGAGCGGGGCGACCGCGCCAGCTGGCCGGCCGGGTTTGAGCTGGTACATCTCGTCCTCGCGGACGACCTGCTCGGTCAGCCGGCCACGCTCGACGAGGTCACGCAGGAAGGTCGGGTTGCCGCCGGTGGCCGCGTGCAGTGCCGCGGCGGTGGTCGGGTGGACCGGCCCACCGAACACGTCCGAGAGGATGACGGTCACCTCGTCGGTGGACAGCGGGTGCAGCCGCATCGTGCAGGTGCCCGGCTCGTAACGGATGCAGTCCAGCGGGTCCGGCCCGGCCGGCAACGCACACGTGCTCGCCGCGGTGAGCAGAAGTGGCGCGCCGTACGTGCGGTGTAGTTCACGAAGTACCTGCATACTCGCGAAATCGACATGGTGCGCGTCGTCGACCACCAGCACCGGCGGGTGTCCGACCCACTGGCCGGCCAACGTCGCCGCAGCGTCGGCGATCCCGGTGCGCAGTGACGCGTTGGCGGCGAACCCCTCCGGTAACAGTCGGGCGAGCGCGGAATAGGGTTCTGTGCCACACGGCTCGACGGCGAGTACGGCGTCGGCGTCGGCGGACACGAGCGCCTCGGCCAACAAGCTCGTACGGCCCATGCCCGGCGCGCCGAGCACCACCACCGGCGCGGGACAAGCCTCGGCGAGCGCCCGACCGATGCGGTCCAGCTGCTCGCTCCTGCCGACGAAACTCCATGGCATGCCGCCACCTCCTCGATAGCCTCATGCCACGATCAACAATGGTGAATCGCCAGGTCAACGGGTAACTGACAAAGTGTTCGTCCAGAACGGTTAATTTCGCGCATCCGGCCACTTCGGGTTGCGCTCCGGCGCTGATCACGAGACAGTTGTGGCGTTAGGACAGTTTGTCGTCGCCGCGACTCCCGCGATGATTCTCAGGAAGTTCAGGAAGTTCATGAAGTGGGTCCATTCGGCCCATCGGGCTGAGCTGTGTGCATTCGGTCAGGCTTCTCGTTCGGGCCATTCCGTCTCATTCGGTAATTGATTATCGAACGCAGAGTGAGATTTGTGACCCTGGTACTTCCAGTACCCCCATAACCAGCTTCTGGGTAACCCGCGCGGCACCGCCCATGGTGGAAGTACGTCAACTCGAGCCACAAGCGGATGGAGCTGGGCATGGTCGACGTGTTCACGACGAGGGCCGGCGGCGCTCCGCGCCAGGAACGGCCGCTCGCGCGGAAGTATGGGGGACAGCAACGATGACCATCGAACTCGACCCGATGTTCACGACCGATGTCGCACCCGACCTGTCGGGGTTCTGCCGCGAGCGGTTATCCCCGTTGACCAGATCCGACCAACGGCGGTGGGGAGAGGTCTACATCCGAGGGCTCATCACCGTTCCTGGGCGCAAGTCCATCCGGCGCATCTCGGACTACGTGGTCGGCTGGCGGGCAGACCAGTGCCTGCAGCAGTTCGTCAACCAGAGCACCTGGCAGTGGGAGCCGGTTCGTCGCAACCTGGCGGAGTACGTGACCGGACTGGTCGTGCCCAAGGCGTGGGTGGTGTCCGAGGCGGTGTTCCCCAAGAACGGGGCCAGCTCGGTTGGCGTGGCCAAGCAGTACGCGCCGTCCGCCGGCCGGATCCTGAACTGCCAGCTGGGACTCACGGTGCAGCTCGCCGGTGACTCGGCCAGCTGTCCGGTGAACTGGCGGCTCCTGCTGCCGCGCTGCTGGGACACCGACGAGCCGCGCCGCGAACGCGCCCATGTGCCGACGGCGCAACGGCACCGCCCGTACTGGTCCTACCTGCTCGACGCCGTGGACGAGATGACCGTGGGCTGGGACCTCGCGCCGGCGCCCGTGCTCGTGGACGCCTCCGACCAGGGCGACGTGGAGTTGTTGTTGCGTGGCCTGGAAGACCGGGGGCTGCGCTACCTGGTGCAGGTCGCGCCACACCTGCCGGCACGCCCTGCGCGGCCGAGGGCGCCTGGCGGCCGCGTGCCGTCGGTCGGCGAGCTGGCACTGCTCGCGGTCCGTCCGGCGGCCAGCACGCTGAACTGGCAGACCAGGACCGAGGCACGGGCCGCGACCACCAGGTTCGTCGCGTCGCCGGTGCCCGGTGAGGTCGAGACGCCGCGGCTCGTCGGCACCGCCGTGCACCGGCACCGGCACCGCCCGCCGCGGCACCTGCTCGTGCAGTGGACGGTCGGTCGCAGCCGGCCGCGTGCCACCTGGCTGACCAACCTGAACGTGGCCCGGCTGCCGCAGCTGATCGACCTCGTGAAGCTGTCCGCCCGCGCGGGGGACCACCTTGGCCGGATGCACGACGACGTCGGTCTCCGGCACTTCGAGGGCAGGTCGTTCCGCGGCTGGCACCACCACGTGACGATGTCCTCCATCGCCTACGCCTACCGGCTGGGACAGGAGCTCCACGACCGGCCCGACGAGCTGTTGTTGCGGCCCTATGCCTGAGGACCTGGTCGACCGGCTGCGGCGCATCGAGCTGTTCGCCGGTCTGGACGACGAGCAACTGCACTGGCTCGCCAGCGTCGGCGAGCCGGTGACCCTCGCCGACGGCGAGCCGCTGTTCGAGGACGGCCAGCTCGCGGAGCACTTCTACGTGCTGCTGTCCGGCGAGCTGCTGATCACCAAGACGTTCGAGGACCGGGTCGAGGTCGTGGCCCGGCACACCGCGGACGCGGCGGCGCGGGCGACGGCACTGCCGGGGACGGAACCGGACAAGCCGACCGCCGCGCACCAGTTCACGGGCGAGCTGCCGATGCTCGCCGGCGGCGGGTACGTCGCGCGTGGGGCCGCCGTCGGCCACACCGAGCTGCTCGCCTACGACCGGGACACGTTCGTGGAGATGATCGGCCGCTGTCCGCAGGTGTGCCGGGTGATGCTGCCGGTCCTGGCCTGGCGCATCAAGTCCTACGAGGTGCAGGCCAGCCGGCGGGCGATGCTCGACGGGCTCGGCACCCTCGCCGCCGGGCTGGCGCACGAGCTGAACAACCCGGCCGCCGCGGTCGTGCGCGCGGCCACCGAACTGCGTGAGTCGGTGGCCGAGCTGGCGTCGTCGGCGGAGGGGTGGGGACGGCTGGCCACCGAGCAGGAGTGCGCCCATCTCAAGGAGTTGACCGCCCGCGTGCGGACGCGGGCCACCACACCGGATCCGTTCGACGCGGTCGACGCCGCGGACGAGATCACCGACGTGCTCGCCGACCACGGCGTGCCGCAGGCCGACCAGCTCGGCCCGATCCTCGCCGAGAACGGCGTGGAGCCCGAGGAGGTCACCGAGCTCGCCGGCCACGTGCGCAACTGCGCGCTGCCCGCGGCGATCGGCTCGCTCGCGTACTCGCTTCAGGCGGACGCACTGGTCGCCGACATCGGTGAGGCGAGCGGGCGCATCGCGATGCTGGTGCGGGACACCAAGTCCTACACGAACCTGAACCGGGCGCCGGAGCGCGCGGTCGACCTGACCGAGGGCATCGAGGCGACCCTCGCGATGCACGCCAACAAGCTCACCGAGATCCGGGTGTGCCGCGCGTACTCGCCGGACGTGCCACCGGTCAGCGCGTACCCGAGCGAGCTGAACCAGGTGTGGTCGAACCTGGTCGACAACGCCGTCGACGCGATGAACGGCCGGGGCGTGCTGCGCGTCAGCACGCGGCTGGAGGACGGCTACGCGGTCGTGGAGATCCGCGACGACGGCTGCGGTGTGCCCGCCGACGCGCTCGAGTACCTGTTCCAGCCGTTCTTCACCACCAAGGACATCGGCAAGGGCACCGGGCTCGGCCTGCATCTGTCCCACGGCATCGTGACCGTTCGGCACCGCGGCACCATCAGCGTATGCTCGATCCCCGGTGACACCCGCTTCACCGTTCGACTGCCGGCTGGCTGACGGGACAACGTTTTCCCGGACCGATGTGGCCATAGCGTACGGCGATCACCTCCGGCCGCGGTTTCCTTGACGGTGTGGTGGTAATCGCGAATACCATCGGTGACGATGACCATCCCGAGGGCTACCGAGTGGGATGATCGGCACGCGGAGCCGCGGTCCGGATCGCCGAGTCAGGCGCCGGCCACGGTGCGTCACCCGCACTCCGACCGTCCACCGGAGACGGACCGCGTGGCGACACGCCGGCGGATCCCGCTCAGTGAAGCGGAATCCGCCGCGGTTGACCACGCCTGTGCGACGCTGGCGGTCACCCCGCCCGCGTTCTTCGCCGCGTGCACCACCGCGGCTGTCGCCCGGCACACGGGCGAGTCGACCGTCGTGCTGGGTGTCCGGCACGCGGCCGGCACCCTGCCGCTGAACGTGGAAATCACGGCGGACGCGGCGTTCTCCGACGTTCTGGCCGAGATCGCCGCGGTGCCGGCGGGGGCGGGGTTCACCGCCACACTGCCCGTGTGGGGCGGTATGTCCGAAGTGTCCCTGGACGTCTCACTCGTCTCGGGTTGCTGGATGTTCGCGCTGGAGCACGATCTCGCGCTGGTGCCCGAGCCGGTGGCCGAAGGGTTCGCCGGGTCCGTGCGGGAAGCCGTGCTGCGGGCGGTGGCCGAGCCGAGGAGCCCGATCGCGGACCTGTTCACCGACGCGCCGGACCGTCCGTCGCGCGGTGGTGACGGCCACTGGCGCCGGCCGCCGGTCGGCGGTCTGGACGGTTGGGTGCGGCGCACCGCGGACATCTGTGCGGACCGGGTCGCGATCGAGGAGGGCGGCAGCCGGACCAGCTACCGGCAGCTCGCCTCCATCGTGCGAGCCGTGGCCGCCGGTCTGCGTAGCCATGGTGTGCGCCCACGCCAGGTGGTCGGGCTGGCCACGACCACGCTCACCGAGACGGTGATCGCGATGCTCGCGGTGCTGCGGGTCGGCGCGCGGTACCTGCCGCTCACGGCGGACGTGCCGGCCGAGCGGCTCGCGGACGTGAACTGCGTGCTGGTGATCGGCGACGAGCCCGTGCCCGGCGTCCTCGTGGTCACCCCGGACGAACTGCTCGGCCCGGTCGAGCCGCAGGAGCCGTACCGGCCATCCGGCAGCGGCGGGTACGTGGAGTTCACCGCCGACGGCACCGTGGTGGACATGGGGGAGGGGCCGTTGTTCAACCTCACCGCGTGGCAGGTCGCGGCGCTGGACCTGGGCCGGGACTCGCGGGTGCTGCGGCGCGAGCCGCTGTCCTTCCAGGAGATCGTGCCGGTCCTGGTGGCCGGCGGCACCGTGGTGGCCGGCGACGGGCGCGACGTGACCCACCTGCACCTGCCGGCGTCGGAGCTGCCGGCGCTCGTCGACGCCGATCTGGGCGCGCTGACCCACCTGTGCCTGTCCGGCGGCCCGCTCGCCGCCGACGCGCCGGTCGAGAAGTTCCTGGCCGCCCACCCTGATGTCCGGTTGGTGATCATGTACGGCACGCCGGAGACCCAGACCGCGGTCACCCACCGGCCGTCGCAGGCGGACGCCGGCGGGCACGTGCCGCTCGGCAGGCCGATCACCGGTGTGACGGCGCAGGTGATCGACTGCTTCGGTCACCTGGCCCCGCCCGGTGTGCCCGGTGAGCTGGTGCTCGGCGGGCGCTGCCCGGCCGACGGCTACGTCGGCGACGACGAGCGCACCTCGGCACGGTTCGTGCCCGACCCGTACGGCGGCCCGAACGCGCGCCGCTTCCGCACCGGCGACCGGGTCATGTGGGCACCCGACGGCACACTGTCGTTCCTCGGGCGGAAACCCGAGTCGTGACCGACCTCGCGTCCATCGTGGACAAGGTGGGTTCCCCGGCCTACGTCTACGATCTCGCCGAGGTCCGGGCCAACCGCCTGCGGCTGCGAGCCGCGCTGCCGCCGAGGAGCGGCCTCTTCCACGCGCTGGGCACGAACGCACATCCCGAGCTACTGCGAGAGATCCGGGCCGGGGGAGCGTTGCCAGAGGTGTGCACACCATCGGAGCTGGACACCGCGCTCACCACCGGTTGGCCAGCGGCCGACGTGCTCTACACAGGACGGAGCGGCCGGGACATCGACTGGGCACTGCAGAAGGGCGTTCGGCGTTTCGTGGCGGACTCGCCGGCCGGGGTGAAGAAGCTGGACCACCGGGCCGCCGCGCACGGGGTGTCGGTGAGCTTCCTGTTGCGCATCAACGGCGGGGGCCCTACCGCCGTCGGCGTGCCGTCCGCCTGGGTGAACGCGGACCCGGCCAGGTTCACCGGCGGCGCCAACGCACAGCTGTCCGGCCTGTACGCCCAGGCGTCCGAGCTGTCCGATGTGGACGGGTGGGTGCTCGCGGTAGGCGAACTGGCCTGGACAATCGCGACGTACGGCGGCTGCGTGGACGTACTACACTTCGGCGGCTCGACACCGGTCCCCGGCCTCCGCGAGCGGCTGACCGCGGCCATCGACCGCGAGGTCCCGGCGGGCGCCGCCCCGCCACGGCTGGAGTTCGAGGCCGGCCGGTACCTGGTCGGCAGCGCGGGCACCCTGATCACCGCCGTCATGGACACCAAGCCCTTCCGCGACAAGGAGATCGTGGTCCTGGAGTTCGGCGTCGACGCCCCTGACTCGTTCGCCGCCGCGACCCCGCTGACACCACGCGGAGACCTGGTCGACTCCGTCCTGGTGGGTCCTTTCGCGGAAAGCTGGGCCCACGAGGTGCGGCTGTCCAGCCTGCGCCCGGGTGACCTGCTCGTCGTCCCCGGCGTCGGTGCCCACGGCCCGACGACCGTCCCGCCCACCCACCCGCTGCCGGTCGAGGTCGTCATCGACCGCGACGACCCGGACTCCTCGGCCGTCCACGTCTCCCGCCTACTGCTGACCAGGTACCCGGACAACCAACCCGACAGATGAGGGCGGCCGACCGGCCCGACCACTGGGATATGACTTAGTAGTCGGTATTTGGATACGTGGAGATGCGGGCACCTCAGAACCGTCGTTACCGTCGAGTCGACCCCCATATCGCTACCGGAAGGGGCACTCGATGGAGTTCGGACTCACCGGGAAGACCGCTGTCATCACCGGCGCGAGCCGTGGTATCGGCCTGGAGATCGCCAGGGTTCTCACCGCGGAAGGGGTTCGGGTCGCGGCCGGGGCGAGGCGGGTGACCGACGAGCTCAAGGAGGTCACGCCACACGTGCTGAGCGTCGACCTGGCCGAGCCGGCCGGGCCGGGCGAGTTCATCGACTTCGCCCTGGCCGAGTTGGGCGGGATCGACATCCTCGTCAACAACCTCGGCTTCCCGCACACCAGGACCGGTTTTCTCTCGGTCAGCGACCAGGACTGGCTCGACGGGCTCACCATGAACCTGCTCGCCACCGTGCGCACCACCCGGGCCGCACTGCCCAGCATCGTCGAGCGGCGAGGCTCCGTGGTCAGCCTGTGCAGCACCAACGCCCACCAGCCGCTGCCCATGGTGGTCGACTACTCCGCGGCCAAAGCCGGCCTGCTCAACCTCGGCAAGGCGCTGTCGGAGGAGTTCGGTCCGCAGGGTGTACGGGTGAACACCGTCTCTTGTGGACCGGTGATGACCGACGCCTGGACGGGTTCCGGCGGCATCGCGGACGTCATCGCCGCGCAGTCGGGCAAGACGAAGGAAGAGATCATCGACGGCGCGCCAGAACTACTGGGTAGTTCGACGGGCACGCACACCACGGTCGACCAGGTGGCCTCTTTGGTGACCTTCCTCGTGTCGCGCAAGGCCGACAACGTCAACGGCGCCGAGTTCGTCATCGACGGCGGCTTCCTCAAGTCCATCTGACCGCAGAACACTACGAACGCCCGGAGCCACCATGCAGGTGATCAAGAAGAACACGCTGTCCACGGTCGTGATCAACGGCGAGGTCGGCGCGTACGTGTTCGACGGAAGCGACCACGGCGTCTCGACGTCCGCCTTCATCGTCGACGTCCCGGCGGACCTGGGCCCACGCAGGCACAAGCACCCCTACGAGGAGATCTTCATCATCGTCGAGGGTTCGGTCCGCATCGAGGCGGACGGCGAGACCGTCGACGCGGGCACCGACGACATCTGTGTCGTGCCAGCCGACACGCCACACGCCTTCAGCAACCTCGGGCCCGGGCGAGCCCGCATGGTCAACATCCACGCCGCCCCGAAGGTGGTCACCGAGTTCGTCGCGGGCGGCCCGGAGAACATCGACTACCACTACAACCACTCCTCCTGAGGCTGAAGGAAACACATGAGTGTGGCTACGCCGTCGTTGCACGGCACCACCGTCGTCGTCATCGGCGGCAGCAGCGGCATGGGGAAGGGGGTCGCCCGCTCGGCGGCGGCCCTCGGCGCGTCGGTGGTGGTGACCTCCCGCTCGGCCGATCGGCTCGACGACGCGGTCAAACAGGTGACCGACGGCATCCCCGACGCCGTACCGCCGAGGGCCTTCGTCTGCGACCTGACCGACGACGAGTCCGTGAACGCGTTGTTCGGCCAGTTGGAGCGGCTCGACCACCTGGTCATCACCGCGACCCCCGGATCGGGCGGCGGGGCCTTCCTCGACACGGACGTCGAGGATGCCCGCGGCGTGGTCGACGGCAAGTTGTGGGGGTCGTGGCGGGCCGCCCGTGCCGGCGCCCGGCTCATGATCGACGGGCCCGGCGCGTCGCCGGCGGAGCGGTCGATCCTGTTCAACACCGGTGGCATGGCGGTGCGCCCGGTCGCCGGCCGGGCCACGATCTCGGTCGCCTTCGCCGCGGTGGAGGCCCTGACCAGGGCTCTCGCCGTCGAACTGGCTCCGCTGCGGGTCAACGCCCTGCGCCCCGGCCTCACCGACACCGAGATGTGGTCCTCGGTCCCCGACGCCGACCGCGAGGCGATCTTCAGCGAGTTCGCCAGGACCGCCCCCGCCCGCCGGGTCGGCACTCCGGCGGACCAGGGCGGCGCGGCGACCTTCCTGATGACCGCCCCCTTCGTCACGGGTGCGGTCCTGGACGTCGACGGCGGCATCCTGCTCATCTGAACCAACGCGTTCCACCAGACAGAGCTACGGCCCGTCCCAGCGAGGGACGGGCCGTAGCCGCGCGCCGTTACGCGACCGAGGATTGTTCCTCGATGACCTGGGTGGCGGCATCCACCAGGGCGCGTACGGCGGCGGACCGTCCGGTGCGGCGCCATGCCACCTGTGTGTACACCTCGAAGGGTGGTTTCCAGTTCACTCGGCACAGTTCGCCGGTGGCGAGTTCGCGGCGCACGGCGATGGTGGGGAGCAGGGCGACGCCGAGGCCGTTGGCCACACTCTGTTTGGCGGCGGCGATCGAGTCCAGCTCCAGGATTCGCGGGCGCTCCTCCACCACGTCCAGACCGATGATCCGCTCGAACCGGGTGTGGTAGTTCGCGCCGTTGTCCGCGCGGATCAGTGTGGCGTGGAGCAGGTCGCCGTCGGACACGGTGGCGCGGCCGGTGAGTTGGCTGCCTGGGCCGCCGACGAGGACCAGGGGTTCCGGGCACAGGACCCTGGTGTCCAGGTCCTCCCGGCCGCCGGTGGAGTCCACGAAGAACGCGCAGTCCAGCCTGCCCTCACGTACCTTCGCGATGGTCTCGCCGCACGCGGACGAGCGCATCGACACCTGCACCTTGGGGTAGCGCAGGTACAGGTACTCGATCAGCGGCAGCAGCCGGTAGTTCGTCAGGCTCTCGACCGTGCCGACCTCGACCCGGCCGTGTGGCTGCCCGCCGGAGCTGACGGCCTCCCTGGCGCGTTCGGTCAGCGCGATGATCTCCCTGGCGTACGGCAGCAGCTCCTCGCCGGCCGGGGTCAGCCTGATCCCGCGCGGCAGGCGTTCCAGCAGCGTGGCGCCCACGCTCTGCTCGAGTGCCTGGACACGCGTGGTCACCGTGGGCTGGGACACCTTCAGTCGCGCCGCCGCTCGGGTGAAGCTCCCGATGTCGACCACGGCGACGAACGCGGCGAGCTGCGGAGCGTCCATGACGCACATTCCCCCGTCTGCCAGCGGTTCAGTCAACTCATCTGAGGTCACTTCGTGACCTTCGCGGGGAGTTCCAACAGTCTGCGCGATTGCCTGGCTGCGGCCGCCACGCGGCCGTCACGCTGGCTTCCGTGGAGTGGTTCAAGCGCGCGGTTTTCTACGAGGTGCTGGTGCGGGCGTTCTACGACGCCGACGGCGACGGCACCGGTGACCTCCTCGGGCTGGCCGACAAGCTCGACTACCTGCAGTGGCTCGGCATCGACTGCCTCTGGCTGCCCCCGTTCTACGCCTCACCCCTGCGCGACGGCGGCTACGACATCTCCGACTTCCAGGCCGTCCTCCCCGAGTTCGGCACGGTCGACGACTTCGTGCGGCTCGTCGACGAGGCCCACCGGCGCGGGCTGCGGGTGGTGTCGGACCTGGTGCTCAACCACACCTCGGACGCCCACCCCTGGTTCCAGGCGTCCCGCTCGGACCCCGACGGGCCCTATGGCGACTTCTACGTCTGGAGCGACGGCGACGAGCGCTACCGCGACGCGCGGATCATCTTCGTGGACACCGAGACGTCCAACTGGACCTATGATCCGGCGCGTGGCCAGTTCTACTGGCACCGGTTCTTCTCCCACCAGCCGGACCTCAACTACGACAACCCGGCCGTCGTGGACGCGATTCTCGACGTGTTGCGGTTCTGGCTGGACCTCGGCGTCGACGGCTTCCGCCTGGACGCGGTGCCCTACCTGTTCGAACGGGAAGGGACGAACTGCGAGAACCTTCCCGAGACGCACGAGTTCCTGAAGCGCTGCCGCAAGGTCGTCGACGACGAGTACCCGGGCCGGGTGCTGCTGGCGGAGGCCAACCAGTGGCCGTCGGACGTGGTGCACTACTTCGGCGACGCCTCGACGGGCGGGGACGAGTGCCACATGGCGTTCCACTTCCCGTTGATGCCACGGATCTTCATGGCCGTGCGGCGCGAGTCGCGGTTCCCCATCTCCGAGATCCTGGCGCAGACTCCGCGGATCCCGAACGGTTGCCAGTGGGGCATCTTCCTGCGCAACCACGACGAGCTGACGCTCGAGATGGTGACCGACGAGGAACGCGACTACATGTACGCCGAGTACGCGAAAGACCCGAGGATGAAGGCGAACATCGGCATCCGCCGCCGCCTCGCCCCGTTGCTGGACAACGACCGTGGACTGGTCGAGCTCTTCACCGCACTGCTCCTCTCCCTGCCCGGCTCACCGGTGCTGTACTACGGCGACGAGATCGGCATGGGCGACAACATCTGGCTCGGCGACCGCGACGCCGTCCGCACCCCCATGCAGTGGTCCCCGGACCGCAACGCCGGCTTCTCCCAGTGCGACCCCGGGCGGCTCTACCTACCGGTGATCATGAACCAGGCCCACGGGTACCAGGGCGTCAACGTCGAGGCGCAGACGAAGAGCGCCTCCTCGCTGCTGCACTGGACCCGCCGGATGTTGCGGATCCGCCGCGAGCACCCGGCGTTCGGGCTCGGCGAGTTCACCGAGCTCGGCTCGTCGAACCCCAGTGTGCTCGCGTACTTACGCACCTATCCGGACGGTGGCGACGTGATCCTCTGCGTGCACAACCTTTCCGCTCGCCCGCAACCGGTCGACCTCGACCTCGCCGACCACGCCGGGGGCACGTTGGTCGAGCTGACCGGCGGCGTGCCGTTCGGCGTCGTCGGCACCGAGCCATACCGGCTCACCATGGCACGGCACGGTTTCTACTGGCTCTCCATCGAGCAGGCCGGGGGCACGCGATGACCCCGGCGACGAACGCGGACACGTTCCCGCGCACCGAACGGATGGCCGCCGCGCTCGCCGCGTGGCTTCCCGAACAGCGTTGGTACGGCGGCAAAGGCCGGGAGATCCGCCGGATCGAGGTCGTGCGTGCCGTCGAGTTCGCCGACGAGTTCGAAAAGGACGGTGCGCGCGGGCTGCTCACCATCGTCGCCGTGCACTACGCCGACGAGTGCCACCTCTACCAGGTGCCGCTCGGCTTCCGGCGCGTTCTACCCACCGAGCTCGAACCGGCGCTGATCGACACGGACGACGGCGTCGCGGTGTACGACGCCCCAGCCGACCACGACCTGAACTCGGCACTGTTGCGACTCATCGCCCGCAACCACGAGCGCCACGACATCCGGTTCGGACTGGAACCGGGCGGCGAGCACGCGTTCGCGGCGCGCCGAGGCATGCCGAGCCGGCCGGCGGGCGTCGAGCAGTCCAACACGTCGATCGTGTTCGCCGACCGGTACGTGATGAAGCTCTTCCGCCGCCTGGTCACCGGGATCAACCCGGACCTCGAGCTGCACCGCGCGCTCAGCCAGGCCGGCAGCACGAACATCGCCCCGCTGCTCGGCGCCATCGAGGCCGAGTTGGCGGGTGCGCCGGTCACACTGGCCACGCTGCACTCGTTCGCGTCCAACGCGGTGGACGGCTGGGAGCTGGCCTGCCAGGACGTGCGCAACTTGCTCACGGGGCCTGAGCGGGCCGCCGGCGTCTGGACTGACGAGCACGGAGATCCCTGCGCGACGAAGGAGCCCAGGGATCTGCGCGCGCAGGAGGGAAGACGCCGGGAACAGGCCCGCGAACGCCGAGCGGAGCGAGGCCATGTCGCAGAAAGTGGCGATTTTGCTGGCGAATGTCTCAGACTCGGTGCGGCGGTGGCCGGGATGCACACCGGTCTCGCCGCCGTGCTCGGGGCCCGCCGTATGTCCGCTGTGGACGTACAGCGGCTCCGCGAAGGGTTCCTCGCCCGGTTGGAAGCCGCGGTCAAGGAGGTTCCCGAGCTGAGCCCGGCGCGGTCACGGCTGCGTGCGGCCTTCGCCGCGGTGACCGGCAGCCGCCCAGAGCAGACCCTGCTCCAGCGCGTGCACGGTGACCTGCACCTCGGGCAGGTACTGCACACCCCGACCCGCTGGCTGGTGATCGACTTCGAGGGTGAGCCGTCCGCCAGCCTGGCCGAGCGGACCGCGCCGCACTCGCCGTTGCGCGACGTCGCCGGGATGCTCCGTTCGTTCGACTACGCCGCCGCGCACGAGCTGAGGGCGGGCGGCCATTCGCCCACCGGCAAGGAGGCGCGGATCGCGGCACGCTGGACCGACCGGATGCGCAACGCGTTCCTGCGTGGCTACGCGACCGCGGCCGGCACCGACCCGCGCGCGCAGTCGGCGCTGCTCACCGCCTACGAGCTGGACAAGGCGGTGTACGAGGTGATCTACGAGACCCGCAACCGCCCCACCTGGGTCGACGTGCCGCTGCGGTCGGTCTTCCGGATCGCGGGCGTCGAGGAAGGCGAGGACCGATGACCGTCACGACACCGCCGACCGCCGAGCTTCGCGCGGCCGTCCGGGGACCGGTCGTGTGTGCCGGCGACGGCGACTACGACACCGCCCGGCGGGTGTGGAACCGCGGGGTGGACCGCACACCGCTGGTCGTCGTGCGCTGCGTGGACGAGGGTGACGTGGTCACCGCGGTGCGGTTCGCGCGGGACAACGGCCTGCCGCTGTCGGTGCGGGCCGGCGGGCACGACTGGGCCGGACGGTCCGTGCGCGACGGCGGGGTCGTGGTCGACCTGTCCGCCATGCGCGGCGTGACGATCCGCGACGGCACGACGCACGGCGCGATCGGTGTCGTGCGGGGCGGCGCGCGGGCCGGGGACGTGTCGGCCGCGGTGGCACCACACGGCTTCGCCGCGGTTCTCGGCACCGTCAGCCACGTGGGTGTCGCCGGCCTGACCCTCGGCGGCGGCTACGGCCACCTGATCGGGCGACACGGCCTGGCATCGGACAACCTGCTCGCCGCGCGCGTGGTGCTCGCCGACGGCACCGCGGTCACCGCGCGGGCCGACGAGCACCCGGACCTGTTCTGGGCGTTGCGTGGCGGCGGCGGCAACTTCGGCGTGGTCACCGAGCTCTGCTACCAGCTGCACCCGCTCCGGACGGTGCTCGGCGGTGCCGTCATGTTCGGGCTCGACGCGGCGCCCTCGGTGCTGCGTGGCTACCGCGAGCTGACCGCCGCCGCCCCCGACGAGCTGAACGTGATCGCGTGCTTGTTCACCAGCCCGATGGGCCAGGTGCTGGCGCTGCTGCCCATCTGGTGCGGCGACCCGGCCGACGGTGAGGCGCACGTGGGAGCGGTGGCCTCGCTCGGCGAGCCGCTGGCCGTCCAGATCGGACAGCTGACCCTGCCGGACGTCCTCGGGCTGGTGGACGGCAACGTCGCCGACGATCGGCAGGCCTGCGCCGACAGCCGGTGGCTCCCGGGGCAGCTGTCCGACGACGCGACGGACCTGCTCGTCGCCGCGTTCGCCGAGGTGTCGTCGCCGTACTCGGCGGTCGCGGTGCACCACTTCCACGGCGCCGCCTGCCGGGTGCCGGCCGAGGCCACCGCGTGGGCGATGCGCACCGAACACCGGCAGGTGGAGATCATCGCCAGCTGGCCCGCCGACGATCCCCGCGACATCCACCGCGAGTGGGTGCGTGCGCTGTCCTCCGCGCTCGCGCCGCACGCGCTGCCCGGCGGCTACCCGAACCTGCTCGGCACGGACGAGCACGAGCGGGTGCGCCTCGCGCACGGCGCCAGCCTGGACCGGCTCCGGAACGTCAAGCGGCAGTACGACCCGGACCGCGTGTTCGCCGCCGTGGCTGGCGTCGAAGACGAAAGTAGGAGAACCCCCTGACCACGTGAAGGAGTCTGCGATGCAGACCGTGGAGACCATCCGGTTCCACCTGGCTGACGGCATTTCCGACGAGGAGTTCCTGCGCCGCAACCGACAGGTGGAGGACAGCTACATGTCGCTGCGCAAGGGTTTCCGCTCGCGCAGCACCGCTCGCTCGGCCGACGGCGAGTGGATGGTGACCGTGCACTGGGAGAGCAGTGCGGACGCCGATGCCACCATCGCGGCGTTCTTCGGCGCGCCGGAGACCCAGGAGTTCCTCGCCGCGGTGGACAAGTCGACCGTCTCTTCTGGACGGTACGAGCTGGTCGACTACTGAGCCAACGCCCAGCGCGTGAAGCGGCTGGTTCCTCGGTATTTCCTCGAGGACCTGACGAAGTATTCCAGGACCGGGCCGCCGGACTTGTCCGCGACTTGTGAACTCGCGGAGAGTCGAACCGGAAAAACGGCGGAAACAACCCAGGAGTGAGTCAACCGATGACGGACGGAACCAGTGCCAGGACTGTGCGGGAAGCGACCCTAGAACTTTTCCGCCAGCTCGGCCTGACCACCATGTTCAGCAATCCGAGCCACACGGAGATGAAGCTGTTCGAGGCGTGGCCCGACGACATGCGCTTCGTGATGGGTCTGCAGGAGGCGTCGGTGGTCGGCATGGCCGACGGTTACGCGCAGGCCACCGGCCAGCCAGCACTGGTGCTCATCAACGGCGGTCCCGGTCTCGGCAACGCGATGGGCGGGATCTACACCGCCGCGAGCGCGCACACGCCGATGGTGATCCTCGGTGGGCAGCAGGCGCGGAAGATGTTGCTCGGCGAGCCGTTCCTGCACGCGCGGGACGCGACCCAGCTGCCGAAGCCCTACATCAAGTGGGCCGGCGAGCCGGCCCGGCCACAGGACGTGCCGGCGGTCATCGCCAAGGCCTACCACATCGCCAACCAGGACCCGAAGGGTCCGGTGTTCGTCGCCGTCCCCGAGGACGACTGGGTACGGCCGGCTGGCCCGAGCCCGGTGCCGGCCAAGACCGTGCGGGCGGCGACCGTGCCGGACCAGGAAGTGCTGGCGCTCATCGCCGAGGAGCTGAACAAGGCCGAGCGCCCCGGCCTCGTCGCGGGCCCGACCGTCGACGCGCAGGGCGCGCGCCTCGACCTGGTGCGGCTGGCGGAGAAGCTGCAGGCCAAGGTGTGGGGCAGCCCGGTGTGGCCGCGCAGCAGCTTCCCGGAGACGCACCCGCTGTTCGCCGGCGTGCTGCCGCCGATCCCGGAGCTGATCTCCGCGAAGCTCGCCGAGCACGACGTGGTGGCGGTCCTCGGCAGCCCGACGTTCACGCTGTTCACCGCCGCCGACCTGTTCTCGACCGACGCGGCCGAGCTTGACCAGTCGGACACCCCGAAGCTGCCGGAGGGCACCCGGTTCCTGCACGTCACCGACGACCCGGAGGCGGCGGCCTGGTCGATGGCCGACGCTGCCTTCGTGTGCCAGCCGGGCGCGGCCGTGCGTGGTCTGGTGGCACTGGCCGAGCAGCGCGAGCCGGTGGAGCGCCCGCCGGCCAGGCAGGCGGTGGCGGTCCCGGAACCGTCGACGCCGATCACGCAGGCCTACCTGTTCCACGTGCTGTCACAGGAACTCCCCGCGGACGCGGTGCTGTTCGAGGAGCTGCCGATCGCCAGGGCCGACTTCCACGAGCAGGTCCCGCTCGGACCGTCCAACGGCTACTACGCGACCGCGAGCGGCGCGCTCGGCTTCCCGTTCGCCGGCGCGGTGGGCTACGCGATCGCCCGGCCGGAGCGGCGCGCGGTCGCGGTGCTCGGTGAAGGGTCGGCGCAGTACACACTGCACGCGCTGTGGACGGCGGCGCAGCAGAACGCGCCGGTCACGTTCATCATCCCCAACAACGCCGGGTACCTGTCGCTCAAGTACTACCTGGCCGACCAGGAGGCGTGGCGGGCAGGCTGGGACCTGTCCGGAGTGGACATGGCGGCTCTCGCGAGAGGGTTCGGCTGCCCGGCCGAGCGGATCGAGTCCCCGGACGGCCTGCGGGCCGCGCTGAAGGCCGCGCTCACCGCGGACGGCCCGATGCTGCTCGACGTGGTGGTCGACGACCCGGGCCTGTTCCGGCTCTGAGTATTCTCGTCAGGAATTGGGGGGTGGCCGTGGCCGCCCCCCAATTCTCGGGTTCGGTCCATTTCGTACTGCGTGCACTGAACAATGCGGAGTCAGGATCTTTGAGATCGTTCCGGCCGGCTTGATTTCATGGGGGCCATGGCGACGTCACGGAATTCTCGAGGTCTCGTAGCGCTGGTCAACCCGAATTTCGTCCTGCCAGGGGTCACGCCCTACGCGCTGGACATCCTGTGCTCGCACCTGGAGTACGCGGGGTTCGACGTCGACGTCCTGGACCTGACCTTCCGGCGGGACGACTGGGGACTCGCCGAGTACTTCGCCAAGCACGACCCACTGCTCGTCGGGGTCACGCTGCGGAACGCGGGAAGCGTGCAGCCGCAGGAACAACGGGTGTTCCTGCCGGACCACCTCGCGGTGCTCGACGCGATCCGTGCGGAGACCGGGGCGCCCATCGTGCTGGGCGGCGCCGGGTTCTCGTCCATGCCGTACGCGGCCATGGAGTACTTCCGCGTGCCATACGGGGTCAAGGGACCCGGTGAGATCATCCTGTGCGACCTGGCCGACGCGTTGGCGAAGGGCCGGTCGGCGGACACCGTGCCGGGCCTGCTGATCAACGACGGTGTGCGCGTGCGGCCGTCGGGAGGCGCGCATCCGGTGGCGGGCGAGACACTCGGCAAGCAGATGGTGATGCCGTACCGGCGGCGGTCCGGGCTGGCCAACCGAGTCGACAACCGCGAGTACTACGACCGGGGCGGGCTCGGCAACCTGCTCACCAAGAACGGGTGCCCGTTCGCCTGCAACCACTGCGTCGAACCCGACGCCAAGGGCCCCCGGGTGTCGCGGCGAACCCCGGAGGTCGTCGTCGACGAGCTCGAAGTGCTTGTCGCGCAAGGCATTCACGACGTGCACACCACTGACAGCGAGTTCAACATCCAGCCATCACACGGAAAGGCGATCCTGCGCGAGATCATCGCCCGCCGGGAACGGGGGCGCGGCGAGCTGGCCAAGCTCCGACTGTGGATCTACGCGCACCCGGTGCCGTTCGACGAGGAGCTGGCGGACCTGCTCGCCGAGGCGGGCTGCAAGGGCGTCTCACTGTCGGCCGAGCACATGTGCCGTGAGGAGTTCGCGTCCTGGTCGCTGCCGAGCGGGCGGGCCGGTCTGGCCTACACGATCGACGACGTCCGCCGGGTGACCAGGATGCTCGCCGACCGCGGCATCCTCATCACCACCGAACTGCTGCTCGGCCTGCCGGGGGAGAACCTCGACACGGTCCGGCGGGCCGTCGACGAGTCCCTCGCGCTGCCGACCACGGTCGTCGGATACACCCTCGGGCTGCAGGTCTTCCCGCACGCGCCGCTCGGCATCCGCATGGCCGCCCAGTCCGACGGCAGGCACGTCGTCCCCGGCCTGCAGTCGAACTCGGCCCGCGGCCCGATCCTGTTGAAACCCCGGGCGGCGTGCGCGTCGATGGCCGAGTACGAGCGGCAGTTCTGGTTCGACGAGGACGGTCGCGTCCGTCCGGTGTTCTACTTCTCCCCGGACCTGCCGGAGGACCCCGAGACGATCGCCCGGCCGGACGGCCGATGGGTCAACACGATCCGCTGGATCCGGGACTACGTGCCGGAGTCCGAGCACTACCGGGTGGCGCTGCCCGCCATGGAGGTGGGCGGCCAGGACGACAACAGGTACGCGGACAACCCGTACCTCCGGCTGGCTGTCGCACTGGGCTACCGGGGCGCCTACTACTCGTGGTGGCGTGACCGGGCGCGCATCCTGAACGAGGCGAACCTCGTGGGACTCGTGGCCTGACCGACTCAATGAGTTTGTCCACCACCGGTGGGGTCCGCCTCCGCGTGGGTTTCGTGTTCACGGTGTTCGCCGTCTACGGCACACTGTGGGGCACCTACCTGGCGTCCATCCCGGACATCCTGGTCGCGTCGGCAGCCTCCACCGGCCAGCTCACCGCGGTGATGGCCGCGGGCGCCGTGGCGTCGATCCCGGCCATGTTCGCGGTCGGCAGGTTCGTGGACCGCCGGGGTCCCCGGATCGCCGTTGGCGCCGTGGCGATGTTCGCGATCATCGCACCGCTACCGATGTTCGCGGACTCGGTGCCGTCGCTGTTCGTGACGGTGACCCTGTTCGGATTCGGCTCCGGGGCGTGCAACGTGTCGGCGCTCACCCTCGCGTCGGCGGTGGAGCGCGAGAACGCCCACCCGCTGATGAGCCGCGCCCACGCCGTGTTCAGCCTGGCCGTGGTCGGCGCCAGCCTGGCCACCGGAGCGGCGCGCCTCGCGGATCTGTCCGTTCGGTACCCGGCACTTCTCGTGGCGGTGGCGGTCGTCGCCGGCCTGTTCGCCGCACGCGGGACACTGCCCGCCGGCCCCGCCGAACGGCCGGCGGTCTCGACCCCGCCGCCCCGCCGCCCCGTCCGCCCGATCATCGCGTGCTGGCTGGTGTGCGGGCTGACCATGCTCATCGCCAGCGGCGTCCAGTACTGGAGCGCGGTGTACCTGACGGAGGTGGCATCCGCCTCGCCAGCACTGTCCGGCGCGGCCCCTGGCCTGTTCGCGGCGTCGATGATGGCCGGCAGACTGGGCGGGCACTGGCTGACGTGCCGAACCACCGAACGCGTCGTGCTCCTCGTGTCCGGCACACTGTCCGCACTGGGCGCCCTGCTGCTGGCCCTCACCACCGAGGTCCCGTACGCCCTGCTGGCCTTCGTCGTCGTCGGCGGCGCGATCTCGATCGCCACCCCCACCGTGTACGGGTTGATCGGCCGCCACGTGAGCACCGAGGAACGCGGCACCGCGATCAGCCGAACCGCGTCGGCCTCCTGCGCCGGCGAGCTGCTCGGCCCCGCACTACTCGGCTTCCTCGCCAGCCAGGCGGGTTTCCCTCTCGCCATGGCGTCGATGTGCGTCGTCGCGGCCATGGTCTGCCTCGTCGCCTTCGGCGTCCCAGCGGGACAACGCTTCGCGGAACGGACTCCCTAGTACCTGCCCCGCTCGGCGCGGCAGCCACGCGATGAAGGACGCCTTTCTCACGCACCCGGTGTGGAAGGCGCCCTTCAACGCATCGCCGCGCCCCGCTTCGCGGGGCCGCGCCTGTCCGACCGTGAGGCGCAGCATTCGCGACACGCAACGATGTCTGGAACGCCGCGATAGGGACGTTCAACGTCTCGATCGCGCCTTTGAGGACACCGACAGCGTCCTGAACGCGCCGTTCGCAGCACCCCGGAAGCGCCCGCTCTTACCGCCGCGCTCACCGAACCGGCGACTGCCAGTTGGCTGGTTGGCGCACGAGTGTCCCATTCGCTCGCATTGGCCACCGAAAGTTGTCCACAGGGGCCCGCGACCTGGGGTTTTGTCTCTGTGGGTTGGTACGATGGCCTCGGGGTGGCCCCCCGGGTATGGGTGGGGGATGCCTACGCAACCATCTGTGTTGGCGTTGATCATGAAACGGTCTCGGGCGATGTCGGGGCGTTGAGCCCGGGCGGCGGTTTCGTGGTTTGACTGCGGGAAGTGCCCGTTTCGCGGGCGGTTCGAGTCGGTGGCCGTGCGAGGAAGGATGCGTCCTTCGTGACGCCCGGCGTGAGGAAGCTCCCTCACCGCACCTCACTCGGCCAGGGCCGGTTCCGCAGATGTCCTGAAGAGCACCCTTGAAACATCGGCCGATTGTCGAAATCGTCCTTCGGGATGTAGCGCGCGTCACAATTAATGGACTTCAGGGTTGTATGTGCATTCAGTGCGCTGAATTAAGAATGCTGATAGACGCATCCGGGAAACTGAACTGATTTCGTTGCTCGTGGGGACTAATTGCCGCCACTCTTGCCTTGTGTGTAGCAGCCGTTGGTGATGACCCGAGCCGAAAGAGGAGAAGTTGCCCACCACGAAGCACACCAAGACGATGGCTGTCCTTTCCGGTGACGCATGCCTTCCCGATCTGCTCCGTGAGCAGGTTCGAGCGCACCCAGAGCGTACCGCCGTCAGTTTCAGGGGTGAAAGTCTCACATTCTTGGAACTGGAAACCAGAATAGCCGAATTAGCCTCCTACTTACAGGACCTCGGTGTTGGCGAGGACGACTTCGTCGGGCTCTTTCTCGAGCCGTCGGTCGAGACCGTGGTGGGTGCCTGGGGTGTGTTGGCCGCCGGTGGTGCCTATTTGCCGTTGTCGCCGGAGTATCCGGAGGACCGGCTGCGCTACATGGTCGAGGACGCCCGGCCGAAGGTGATTCTCACCCAGGACGGCCTGGTGGAACGGTTGGCGGAGCTCGCCCCGGCCGGCACTCGGGTCGTCACCCCGCGGGACGTGGCGGGGCGCGGGGCGGTCGTGGGTGGACCCCGGCCGGACGGGCTGGCGTACGTGGTCTACACCTCCGGCAGCACAGGAAAACCGAAGGGCGTGCTGGTCGAGCATCGCAGTGTGGTGAACCAGCTGCGTTGGCTGGCCGACACCTACCAACTCGACGAGCACAGCACCATCCTGCTGAAGACGCCGATGAGCTTCGACGCCGCCCAGTGGGAGATCCTCGCGCCGGCGTTCGGCAGTCGGGTCGTCGTCGGTGCTCCCGGAATCCATCGGGACCCGGAGCTGGTGATCGACACCGTCAACGAGTACGGCGTCACGACCCTGCAGTGCGTGCCCACCCTCCTGCAGGCACTGGTGGACACCGAACGGCTGCACACCAGCACGTCCCTCACCCGGATCTTCAGCGGTGGGGAGGCGCTCTCCCGCACGCTCGCGCAGCAGACCCTGGCGGAGCTGCCGTCCGCCGAGCTCGTGAACCTGTACGGCCCGACCGAGTGCACCATCAACTCGTCGGCGTTCACCGTCGACCGGGACCAGCTCGCTGAGGGGCCCGACACGATCTCGATCGGTACCCCGGTGGCCGACACCGAGTACCACATCCTCGACGAGAACCACGTGCCGGTGGGCGTCGGCGAGGTCGGTGAGCTGTACATCGGCGGGGTCCAGCTCGCGCGCGGCTACCTGAACCAGCCGCAGCTGACGGCCGAACGGTTCATCGACCACCCGACCGCCGGCCGGCTCTACCGCACCGGTGACCGGGTGTACTGGAACGCCGACGGCACCGTGCAGTACGCCGGGCGGGCCGACAACCAGGTGAAGCTGCGTGGTTTCCGTGTCGAGCTGGACGAGATCAGGCATGCGGTCGAGGCACACGACTGGGTCCGGAACGCGGCGGTGGTCGTCAAGCGAGACCCGCACACCGGCTTCCAGAACCTCATCGCGTGCGTCGAGCTGAACCCCAGGGAAGCCGCGCTGATGGACCAGGGCAACCACGGCGCCCACCACCAGTCCAAGCAGAGCCGCCTGCAGGTCAAGGCCCAGCTGTCGAACCCGGGCTGCCGCGACGACCTCCGCGGCCGGCACGTGCTCGACCTGCCCGGCCGGGTGCCGACCGAACGGCAGCGGCAGCGGGTGTTCGCCCGTAAGACCTACCGGTTCTACGAGGGCGGCGACGTGACGAAGTCGGACCTCCTGCGGCTGCTCGCCCGGCAGGTCCCGGCGACCGGCGCCCGCGAGCCCGGCGACCTGAACCTCGAAGAGCTCGGCGAGATCATCCGGTACTTCGGGCAGTTCCACAGCGACGAACGGCTGCTGCCGAAGTACGGCTACGCCTCGCCGGGCGCCCTGTACGCGACCCAGCTGTACCTGGAGCTCGACGGTGTCGCCGGCCTGCGGTCCGGGTTCTACTACTACCACCCGGTGAGCCACCAGCTGGTCCTGATCCGCGCGAAGACCGGCACGCCGGGGCGGTCCGGCGCACGGCTGCACCTCGTCGGCAGGAAGAGCGCGATCGAGCCGGTCTACAAGAACAACATCCAGGAGGTTCTCGAGATCGAGGCCGGTCACCTGGTCGGGTTGCTCGAGGAGATCCTCCCCGAGTACGGCATGGACGTCACCGCCGCCGAGCCGGCACCGTCCATCATGGACCGTCTCGAGGTCGCGGCCGAGGACTACTACCTCGGCACGTTCGACGTGGTGCCCAACGCCGGCCACCGGCCGGACGAGAACGTCGAGATCTACGTCCAGTCCCACCCCGGCCGGATCGTCGACCTGCCCGCAGGCCAGTACCGGTACGAGAACGGCGACCTGCGGCTCGTCTCGGCCGAGCTGGTGAGCAGGAAGCACGTCATCGCGATCAACCAGCAGGCGTACGAGCGGTCCAGCTTCGGCGTCACCGTGCTGAGCCGTAACCAGCGCGAGGCACTTCGTTATGTCGATCTGGGCAGGACGCTGCAGCGGTTGATGATGAATGACAGCGGGCTCGGGTTCATGTCGTCGGGGTACAGCTCGAAGACGGGCCACGACCTGCCGTCGCACCGTCGGATCGACGCCGTTCTCGGCGGTGTGGCAGCGCCGTCGTACTTCTTCGTCGGCGGCCGGGTGAGCGAGGAGCAGCTTCGCAGCACCGGGATGAAGGAAGACGCCGTTCACATGAAGGGCCCGACCGAGCTGATCAAGGACGATCTCGCGACCTTCCTGCCGGACTACATGATGCCCAACAAGGTCGTCGTGCTGGACGCGCTGCCGCTCACCGCGAACGGGAAGATCGACGTCCAGGCACTGGAGCGGTCCACGCTGACCGACGTGGGACGCGGGGACCGGCCGTTCGTCGCGCCCACGACGCCGACCGAGGTGCGGATCGCCGCCATCTGGGGGAAGTTGCTGCGCCGGGACACCGTTTCGGTGACGGACGACTTCTTCGAGTCCGGCGGGAACTCGCTGATCGCGGTCGGGCTCGTCAACCGGGTCAACAAGGAGTTCGGCACCGCGCTGCCGCTGCAGGTGCTGTTCGCGGCGCCCACCGTCCAGAAGCTCGCCGGCCGCGTCGAGCGCGGCGGGTCGGCATCCCGCCTCGTGCGGCTGGCGGCGTCCGGGCAGTCGGCGCGGCCCGTGTTCTGCTGGCCGGGCCTCGGCGGGTTCACCATGAACCTGCGCCAGCTCGCCGCGCACAACGGCCTTGGCCGCCCCTTCTACGGCGTGCAGGCACACGGCGTCAACGAGGACGAGACGCCGTACGCCACGATCGAGGAGATGGCCGCGGCCGACGTCGCGGCGATCCGGCGGGTGCAGCCGACCGGCCCCTACACGCTGTGGGGGTACTCGTTCGGGGCCAGGGTCGCGTTCGAGACGGCCTACCAGCTCGAGCAGGCCGGCGAGCGGGTGGAACACCTGTTCCTGATCGCGCCGGGCTCCCCGATCCTCGACGTGGCCGGCAGCGGCGAACCGTCCTATCAGGACAGAGCGTTCGTGACGATCCTGTTCTCGGTCTTCGCGGGCGGCATCGACCACCCCGCGCTCACGGAGTGCCTGCGGGTCGCGGAGGACGACGAGAGCTTCACCGGCTTCGTCGCGGACACGTTCGACCTCGACCCGGACCTGGTGCGCCGCATCACCGGGGTCGTGCGTCGCACCTACGGCTTCCGGTACGAGTTCCACGAGCTCGCCCGCCGGAAGGTGAACGCCCCGATCACCATTTTCAAGGCACAGGGCGACGACTACTCGTTCATCGAGAACAGCAGCGGGTATTCGGCCGAGCCGCCGGCCGTCGTGGAACTCGACGCCGACCACTACGAACTGCTCACCGGGCCGGGGCTCGGCGAGCTGGTCAGCTCAATTCAGCAACGCCTGCCCGTCGACACGAAGGAGACCGTGGTGCCCCACGTGAGTATCAAGCATTTCCCGACCGCACTCAGCGCGGAGCGCCAGGAAGAACTGGTCGCGGCCGTCACCAAGGCCGTGACGAGTGCCTTCCAGTGCGACGAGGGAGTCATTTCCATCGCGCTCGAGCCGGTGGAAAAGGAGCGGTGGACCGACCAGGTCTACATCCCCGAGATCGTGAACCGGAAAGACCTGCTGCGCAAGTCCCCGAACTACTGAGTTGTCGAGGAGAGAAATGAACAACGCGTCCTTGGCTCGCTTCCTGCTACTGGCCACGCTGTGGGGGAGCAGCTTCACGTTCATCAAGGTGTCCCTCGAGGGGCTGACGCCCAGCCAGCTCGTGCTCGCCCGGCTGGTGCTCGGCGCCGCCGTCCTGCTCGCGATCGTCGGGCTGCGCAAGGTCGGCCTGCCACGCGGGGCCGGTCTGTGGGGCCATGTGGCCGGAGCCGCCCTGTTCGGCAACGTCATCCCGTTCCTGTTGCTGTCCTACGGAGAGCAGACCACCGGAGCCGGTATCGCGGGAGTGCTCATCGGGAGTACGCCGCTGCTGACTCTCACGATCGCCACCGTGGCCCTGTCCGCCGAGCGCGCCACTCCACGCAAGGCGATCGGTCTGGTAGTCGGCTTCGTCGGCGTGGTCGTGGTGATCGGTCCGTGGCGGGAGGCCTTCGGTTCGCTCGGCGGGCAGCTGGCCTGCCTCGGCGCGGCGCTCAGCTACGCGGTCGGGTTCGTCTACGTGCGTAAGTTCCTGTCACCGCACGGCCTCCCCCCGATGTCGCTCGCCGCGTCGCAGCTCACCGCCGCGGCCGTGCTGCAGGCGGTCGTGACGCCGTTCCTGGCCTGGCAGACCCCGGAGCTCACCGGCCGGGTGGCCGTCAGCATCGTGATCCTCGGCCTGCTGTCCACCGGCCTGGCCTACATCCTGTACTTCCGGCTCATCGGTGACGTCGGCGCGACCACCGCGTCCGCGGTCAACTACGTGGTCCCGGTCGCCGCCGTGGCGATCAGCGTGCTGTTGCTCGGCGAGCCGGTCACGTGGAACCTGCTGATCGGCGGCCTGGTGGTGCTGCTCGGCGTCGGGTACGCCGAGAACCGCCTCAAGCTGCCGCGCCGCGAGCCCGCCGCCGTGTCCGAGGGCACGCGATGAGCCTGAGGAGCTGGTACCGCGCCGCGGTGGCCGACCTCGACGTGATCCGGGACCGCGATCCCTCGATCACCTCGCGTGGTGAGGCGCTGCTGCACCCGTCCGTCCTGGCGGTCTGGACCTACCGCGGCGCGCACCGGCTCTACCGCAAGGGCCTGCGCCGCACCGCCCGCCTCGTGTCCGTGGTCGCCCGGCTGCTGTCCGGCGGCATCGAGATCCACCCCGGCGCGAGGATCGGGCGCGGCTTCTTCGTCGACCACGGCGCAGGCGTCGTGATCGGCGAGACCGCCGTCATCGGCGACGACGTGACGATCTTCCACCAGGTGACGCTCGGTTCGGTCGGCTGGTGGCACGACCGGAAGCGCCCGGTAGGCACGCGCCGCCACCCCGTGGTCGGCGACCGGGTCGTGATCGGCGCCAACGCCACCGTGCTCGGTCCCGTCACGATCGGGTCGGACAGCGTCGTCGGCGCACAGGCCCTCGTCATCGACGACGTGCCGCCCGGCTCCCGCGTCCTGGCCCCGATTGCCGAACCGCGCCGCAAACAGGGGTCCCGGCCGCACCGCCTCGCGGCGGTGGTCGGCACCCCGGTCGACTTCCCCGCCTGGTGACCTGAGAACGGAGAGACACCCGTGTCGACACTGACCGAGAAGCGGCTCGCCGAGTCGCTGGAGGACCTGATCGGCGGCACTCCGATGGTCAAGCTGGACCTCGGTGCCGGGGAGTCTGACACCGCCGTCTACGCGAAGCTGGAGATGGCCAACCCGCTGTCGAGCGTCAAGGACCGCACCGCGCTCTACATGATCGAGGCCGCCGAGAAGCGCGGCGACCTGGCACCGGGCGGCACGATCGTGGAGGCGTCGTCGGGGAACACCGGCATCTCGCTGGCCGCCCTGGCCGCCGCGCGCGGCTACCGCTGTGTGATCGTTCTGCCGGACAGCGCGACCAGGGAACGAATCCAGCTACTGCGTGCGTTCGGGGCGGAGATCGTGCTCACACCGTACGAGAATGGCTACGTGGCCGCGATCGAGAAGGCGGAGGAGATCCACCGCGAGCGGCCCGGCTCGTGGTTCGCCTGCCAGCACGACAACCCGGACAACACGCAGGCGCACTACGCCACCACCGGCCCCGAGATCTGGGCCGACACCAAGGGCGGCGTTGACGTCCTCGTCTGCGGGATCGGCACCGGTGGCACGCTCAGCGGCATCGGTCGCTACCTCAAGGAGCAGAACCCGGACATCCGCGTGGTGGCGGTCGAGCCGGAGGATTCCCCGGTCCTCAGCCAGGGATGGGGCGGCATCCACCGTATCCCCGGACTCAACGGCGGTTTCGTCGCGCCAACGACCGATCGGGACGTGATCGACGAGATCCTGACCGTGTCCAACGACGACGCCTTCGCCACCGCACGCGAGCTCGCCCGCACCGCCGGGCTGCTCGTCGGCGTCTCCTCCGGGGCGGCCGCACACGCGTGCCGGGTGCTCGCCACGCGGCCCGAGTACGCCGGAAAGACGCTCGTGACGGTGTTTCCCGACACCGGCGAGCGGTACCTGTCATGGTTCGACACCACCGAGGAGTGAGCTCACGATGACTCAGCTGCCCAAGATCCTGATGCCCGGCGAGGGCGAGGCGGTGCAGATCGGCACCACGACCCAGACGACCTTCAAGGCCGTCGGCGACTGGACCGAGAACCGGTTCGGCCTGTTCGAGCACCGGATGGACGCCGGCGCGCCCGGCGCGTCGCCGCACATCCACAAGGAGCAGCTGGAAGCGTTCTACGTCCTCGACGGTGTGGTCGAACTGCACCTCGACGGGAAGACCTTCGACGCCCCGAAAGGCACGTTCGTCAACGTCCCGGAGAACATGTCGCACGGTTTCCGCAACCCGTACGACGAGCGGGCCACGATGCTCATCTTCTTCACCCCCGCGATCAACCGCGAGGAGTACTTCCGCGGCCTCGCCGAGCTGTACGCGGACGGTCGCAGGGCGACGGAGGACGAGCTGCTGGACCTGATGACCCGGTATGACCAGTACGAGCTGTCCATGGACGGCTCGGTTCCCGGCTGGGGCCGTCACTGACCCGAGGATGTAAATCCCGGCAGCACGCGACGCTGCCGGGATTACCCTTCTGTCGTGTGAAGCTCCAAGGCACGAAGTGGCGGACGCTCGTCAGCACGGTCCGGTTGGGCGGCAAGCAGTACCGGGTGATCCGCCCGGCACGGCCGATCAGGCACGCGCCGCTGTACAAGGACCTGTTCGGCGCGCAGCTCACCGTGGACAAGGCCGCGACGATCGACCTCGCCACCGCGTGGTGGCTGGCGGCCAGGTCCCGGCACAGCATGGTGTACCTGCCGCTGCGTGCCACCGACCACACGTGTGGCGACTACTGCGGCGATCCCCGGCTCGACCTGGTTCTCCTGCACCACAGCCTCGGTTTCCCGGTGTCCCGGTGGAAGGAAGTCCGCGCCCGGCTGGCGAACGCGGTCCCCCACACGGTTCGGCTGCCCGCCCAACCGTTCCCGGAGCTCACGCCCGCCGACCACACGCCCAAGTACCGCTACCACGACTACCAGGACCACCTGCGCTGGAAGGTCGCCGCCAACACGCTTTTCCTGATCGGTAGCCGCCGGGCTTTCGAACTCGAGGGCGACCAAGTGCGCGAGTTGGCCGAGGACAGCCCGGCGCGGCTCGCGGAGGACTCGACGAGACACACCTGCGCCCAGCTCCTCATCGGCCGGCTGAACACGATCCCCGACCGCCGCGACCCCGTGTCCAAGCTGCACATCGAGTGCTGCATGGAGCACTGGTGAGCTACCACAGGTCGCAGTGGTAGGCGTCGACGTCGACCGGCGCGATGGCTCCCGTGTCGAGACCGAGCATGGTCCGGCCGTCGCGGTTGGGCGCCCAGCGGGGGAGCCCGGGACCGTTCGGGTCGCCAGTCCACGCGAACCGCGTCCAGTACCGGATCATCTGTCGCGCCAGGGTTTCCTGAGCCGGGGGGAGCACCTCGTCGACGAACAGGATCGGTAGCTCGGCCCCGTGGAGCGCGCCGGTCGGAAAGTCCGTCGGGATCGGGATGGCACCGTCGTCCAGGTAGAGCGGCGCGTCACGGTCGTTGAACACGTACCCGTAGACCGGCGGGCGGCCGGGCCGGTTCAGAGCCGAGGAGTCGGCGATGCTCGGACACGTCCAACCCGCGTCGGTCATCACCGCCGACCACGCCAGGGCGGCCGCGTGCGGCTCCGTGCCAACGGGGTACGTGGACAGGATCGGCGCCGGGTCGGTGAACGCGTCGCCGACCACGAACCGGTAGTACGCCTCGTCGAGGGTGAACCCCCACGACATCTGCAGGATCGCGAACAGTCGCATCTCGTCGCGGGTGTTCCCGATGATCATGGGAATGCGGGTGGGCGCGGCGGTGGCCGGGTCCTCGGGCAGGAAGTCCGTGTCGTAGGCGACGAGGCTGAGCTGGTTGTTGAACGGGCTCGCGACCCAGTCCTCCGCGTCGGTTCCCCGCAGGCACGCCAACTCGTCCGGCACCTGGTCGCAGCCGAAGTGGGCGACCGCGGCCGCACCGGTCGTCTCGGCGTCCGACCGTGGCACGAAAATACGAGTCGGCCCCAGATTCGGCGCGACGCCGTGTTTCGGCCAGTACGTCGAGCAGGTCCCGCTCTGCACGATGGCCCGGTCGACGAGGCCACGCGCCTGCGGCGACCTGGTCAGCGCGCAGACGCTCATGGCGCCCGCGGACTGGCCGAACACGGTGACGTTTCGGGGATTGCCGCCGAATCCGCGTGCGTTCTGCCGTACCCAGCGCAGAGCCGCGACCTGGTCCTGCAGCCCGAAGTTCGCGCCAAGCCGAGGATGGGCGAGGAACCCGAGCGCGCCGAGCCGGTAGTTGACGGTCACCACGACGACATCGCCGTGGGTGGCGATACGGGCGGGGTCGTACAGCTCGCCTGCGCCGGAGTTGAACCCGCCGCCGTGGAGCCACACCATGACCGGCTTTCCCTTGCCGCCACGGGCCGGCGTGGTGACGTTCAGGTACAGGCAGTCCTCGGCACGCCGGTCCGGCACGAGCGGTCCGGTGGCGGCCTGCGGGCACGCTGGGCCGAACTGCGTCGCGTCCCGCACCCCCTGCCAGTGCTCGGGCCGTTCCGGCGGCGCCCAACGCAGGTCACCGATAGGCGGCTTGGCGTAAGGGATCCCATGGAATCGGTTGACAGATCCGTCCGAGAACCCTTGCACCACGCCGGTTTCGGTGCGGACGACGAGCGGATCCGTTGGCGCAGCGGGCATCAGTGCGGCCGCGAGCGCTACCCCCAGTAGCAGACGCATGCCACCAGCTTACGTGGAGAATCAGACGTGCGTGACCAGAAGCGTCACGCCGAGCTCACCGCCACAGTCGACGAAAACGGGCCCGACGCCGTTACCGACGGTTTCCCGCAGCCGTGCCGTGGCCACGAACCGCTCCGGCCCGGTTTCGGTGATGGTGACGTCCTCGAGGACCGGATTGTCGTTGATGCCGCTGATGATGGCGCGCAGCCCGGTGCCACCACCGCAATGCCCGGTGATCGTCACCCGCTGACCGCGCTCGGTCGTGGGATTCGGTGATACCCGCACCACCGCGCGCGCTCCCTGTGGCGCTGAAGAGTTTTCCTGTGAAGCGTAAGTCACGCATTCTCCTTCGTTGGATGATCAGAAGAACCATCCTCCCCCAGGACCCCCGTGACCCGCCTCCGATTTTCAGTGGCCAGACCATCGGTGTTGTCCCCGGCACATGGGCCGCCACGGACGATGTCCCGAAAGACGCGTTCATCTCACTGGACGTCCCGAACGCGTCTTTCAGGGCACCGGCCATGTCCCGAACGCGCCTTTCGCGGCGCTGCGCGCCCGGCGCCCGCGAAGCGGCCTCACCAGGCCCATTCCTCCACAATGGATAATCTCAGCCGTCCACCAGTAGGCCGCGTAGTGGGCCCTGTAGGCGGCCGGCTCGGCGGGAGACGTCCGGGAGCAGTGTGAGTCGGTGGGTGCGGGGCTCGCCCGCGCGTTCGCGGCGGGCCTGTTCCTCGGCGATCGGGCGCCACAGGTCGTCGACCACGTCGGCCGGGTCGGTGTCGAGGTCGGTGACCGGGCGGCGCAGGTGTTCCGACCACAGGCGCAGGCGAGTGGTGTGGATCAGCTTGCGGTCGTCGGTGGCGACGTTCACCTCGGTGTCGTTGAACAGTGAGTGCTCGTTGAGGTTCGCCGAGCCGATGGTCATCCACTCGTCGTCGACGATGCCCAGCTTCGCGTGCACGTACACGGGGGCGGAGTCGTGGCCGTCGTGGGTGCTGATCGTGACCGCGAGCAGGCGCCGGTTGCCGTCGTCGGCTTCGAGCAGTCGGCTCAGCTGGCCTCGGGTGGTGTCCGCGCCGTTGCTCGGCTTGCGTGGCAGCAGCAGGACCACCCGGAACCGGTCGTCCGGCGGGTCGCGGAGCTTGTCGAGCAGCACGTCGGTGATCTCCGGCGACCACAGGAACTGGTTCTCCAGGTACACCAACCTCTTCGCGGAACGCAGGGCCCGCAGGTAGCCGTCGAGCACGGTGAACTCGCCGTTCGGCGCGAAGTCGTACGTCTTGTCCGGGATGGTGCGCAGCAGTTGGACGTTGCTCGCGCCGGACGGAGGGGGCGGTGACGGCACGGGCAGTACCTCGCCCGCGACCTCCTGCCACCGCTGCCGGAAGTGGTTCGCCACGTCCGCCACCACCGGTCCGCGTATCCGGGTCATCAGGTCGTGCCAGCAGATCGGCCGGGTCGGCGGGTGTTCGGCGCTGTCGTGCCGGTCGCCCTCCAGCGCGGTGAAGTCGACCCCGCCGACGAACGCCGTCGTGTCGTCGACGACCACGAGCTTCTCGTGGTGGCAGTGCATGGTGCGTTCCCGCGCGTCCAGCACGCACCGCACCCCGGTGTGCGCGGTGAACCGCTTCTGCTGCGCGCGCACGAGCCGGCGCGTCGGCTGGAACGCGGGCACCGGCGGCCCGGCCCACAGCAACAGCCGCACGGCCACCCCACGCTGCGCGGTCGAGGCGAGCAGGTCCCGCAGCGTCGGCGTGCCCGGCTCGCGGGTCAGCCGGAAGTCCGGGCTCGCGTGCCAGTTGGCGATGTGCACGGACGACTTCGCGTTCCTGATCGCGTCCTCGATCGCGGGCAGCGCCTCCTCGCCGTCGACCAGGACCTCCATCTGGTTACCCGCGCGTACAGGTGCGTGGGCGTGGAACCGGTCGCCGTTGCCGTGAGGTTCGAGCACGTCACCCCACCCGAGCCGCCGCAACCGGCGCTCGTGGTGCGCGCACAGCACACGCTCGATGCCGTCGCCGACCCGTTCGTCCACCTTGTCCAGCAGGGTCCTGAGTCTGTCCACACCTCCATGGCACTACAGGTGCGCCGCGCTCGCTGAACGAGAACCACAGTGCGCTCACCACGGTACGGAGAGTGATCAAGGGGGAAAACCGGACAATCTCTTGACTCGTGAAACAAGGACCGGTCAACTCGGACGTGGGTGATCACTACGACGAGGAGATCCCATGTCCTACCTCCGCAGGGTCGCGTTGGTGCTCGGCTTGGCTTTGGTCGTTGTGCTGGGGTTGTCTCCCGTGCCGGGCGGGGCGTCCGGGCCGCCCGGGCACTGGGTGGGCACGTGGGCGGCGTCCGCTTCCGGCACCGTGCCGAAACTCGACACCGGCTACGCGGACCGCACCATCAGGAACGTCGTGCACACCAGCGTCGGCGGCACGCGGGTGCGGGTCGGTCTGACCAATGTGCTCGGCACCGCGCCGGTCGTGATGGGTGCGGTGACGGTCGCGGTCGCCGTGCGGGCGGGTACGCCGGACGCCGTGCCGGGAACGGTGCGCCCACTCACCTTCGGCGGCTCGCCGTCGATCAGCATCCCCGCCGGGGGTGAGGTGCGGAGCGACCCGGTTTCCCTTGCCGTGCCAGAAGACGGGGACCTGCTGGTGAGCGTGTTCACCCCGCTGCCGTCCGGACCGGTGACCTACCACCAGGTGGCCAACCAGACCTCGTTCCTGAGCACGGCAGGCGACCACGCCGCCGAGGAGTCGGGCACCGCCTTCACCGAGGCGATCACCTTCTGGCCGTACGTCAGCAGTGTGGACGTGCAGGGGCGTGCGGACGGGTCAGTGGTCGTGCTCGGCGACTCGATCACCGACGGGAACAACTCGACCCGCGACGCCGGTCACCGCTGGCCGGACTACCTCGCGGACCGGCTGATCGCCCGGCCTGGGCCGACCCGCCTCGGTGTGCTGAACGCGGGTATCAGCTCGAACCGGTTGCTCACCAACACCTGGAACCCGAACGCACTGTCCAGGTTGGACCGGGACGTGCTGGCCGAGACCGGGGCGCGGTCGGTGGTTGTGCTATTGGGCATCAACGACATCGGCGGCCAGCCCCAGCACCGCGACCCCGCACCGATCATCGCGGCGTTGGGGCAGGTGGCGGCCCAGGTGAAGGCGAGCGGGCTGCGTGTCGTCGGCGGCACACTGACGCCGTTCGGCGGGTCGAGCAACTACACCGAGGAACTGGAGGGCGTGCGGCTCGCGGTCAACGACTTCGTCCGGCACGGCGGGGCGTTCGACGAGGTGGCCGACTTCGACGCCGCGCTGCGCGACCCGGCCGACCCGCACCGGCTGCGGGCCGAGTACGACTCGGGTGACCACCTGCACCCGAAGGACGCCGGATACGCGGCGATGGCGGCCGCCGTGCGCCTCGACCGCCTCGGCGGGCGCCCGGCCCGTGACTGGGTGGGCACCTGGCAGACCGCCATGGCCCAGCGGACCACCGAACAGGGCCTGCCGAACCACTCGATCCGCAACGTGGTGCACACCAGCGTCGGCGGCCGGGCGGCCCGCGTCCGGCTGTCCAATGTGTACGGCACGGCGCCGGTGTTGATGGGCCGGGTGACGCTGGCGGTCGCTGCCGCACCGGACGCCCCGGACGCCGTCGCCGGCACGATGCGGGAGGTGACCTTCGGCGGCGCGCCGTCGATCACCGTGCCGGTGGGCGCCGAAGTGTTGAGCGACCCGGTTTCCCTTGCGGTGCCGGCGGACCGCGACCTACTCGTGACCGTGTTCACGCCGGAGCCGTCCGGGCCGGTGACCGTGCACCCCCGGGCGTACCAGACGTCGTTCCTCACCGCGGACGGCGACCACGCCGCTGACGAGCAGGGCGCCGCGTTCACGCAGCAGAGCACGGCGTGGCACTACCTGACGGCCGTGGAGGTCCACGCCCCGTCCGTGCGCGGCGCGGTGGTCACCTTCGGCGACTCCATCACCGACGGCGACAAGTCGACCGTGAACGCGAACCTGCGGTGGCCGGACGTCCTCGCGGACCGCCTGGCCGCCCAGCCGGGGCCGACGAGGCTGAGCGTGCTCAACAGCGGCATCAGCGGCAACCGGATCCTGGACAGCAGCACGGGCATCGGCGGCCCGAACGCGTTCGCCCGCCTGTCCAGGGACATGCTGACACCCACCGGCGCGCGCACCGTGATCTTCCTGGAGGGCATCAACGACATCGGCAACCTCGCGCACCCCGATCCCGCGGTGCTGAACGCCGCGTTGACGCAGATCGCCGCACAGGCGCACGCACGGGGACTGCGGATCATCGGCGCCACCATCACCCCGTTCAAGGGCTGGCGCTCCTACAACGAGGAACGGGAGAGCGTGCGCCAGGCGGTGAACGACTTCATCCGCACCAGCGGCGTGTTCGACGCGGTCATCGACTTCGACGCGGTGGTCCGCGATCCGGCCGACCCACAACAGATCCGCGCGGAGTACGACTCGGGCGACCACCTGCACCCGTCGAACGCCGGCTACCGAGCCATGGGCGAAGCGGTCGACCTGCGTGTGCTCTAGACGGATTACGTTGACCGGCTCGCGCAGCCGCGCCGGTAGGCCGCCCACCGCGAAGGACGCGTTGGGGACATGGTTGGTGTCCTGAAAGACGCGATGGGGACGTTCAACGACATGAGCGCGTCTTTCGGGACATTGCCCGTGGTGTGAACGCGCCATTCGTGCGCGGCCAGCGCAACGTGAGCGGTGTGGTGAAGGACGCCTTCCTCGCATGGCCGCCGGCCGAAGACGCGACCGCCCCTGACTACGCGCGGGTTCGGCCGCTTCGCGCCCGAACCCGCGCAGCGGGGCCACCGCCGCACCGCAAGCCACCAAGGCCATCAGTGGATCTGGGGTCAGCGCCATGAAAGCGCCGTTCACCACACCGGTTGGGTGGTGAACGCGTCTTTCACAGCGCGAACAGCGAGGGCCCGCGAACCTTCGCGGTCACAGCACCCCCACCCGGTCCTCGTTCTCGGCGAGGAAGGCGTTGGCAATCTGCTGGTCGCTCGAGCTGCCCGGAGCACCAAGGGAGAGTCGGTGACCGGATTGTCCGACTCTCTCAGGTGCGTGCCAGTATTCTCGGGGTCACGATGTCGTTGTCCGGAAGGGATGTCCGTGTTCAAGAGAATGCTTTCCGCCTTCGGTGTCGGCGGGCCGTCCGTCGACACCGTGCTTGACTCGTCCTCCGCACGTGCCGGTGAGGTGCTGCGCGGACGGGTCAGCATCCAGGGCGGGTCGAAGGACGTCGTCGTCATCGACCAGGTCGTGCTCTCGCTCGTGACGCGGGTCGAGGTCGAGCACGCCGGTGGGGAGGCCGGTGGGATCGGCGAGTTCCACCGCGTCGTCGTCCAGCGGGACGTCCGGGTGGCCGCCAACGCGCGCCTGGACATCCCCTTCCAGCTGTCGCTGCCGTGGGAGACACCGGTCACCACGGTTGGCGACGTCCACCTGCCCGGCGTGACCGTCGGGGTGCGCACCGAGCTGGTGATCAAGGGCGCACCCGACAAGGGCGACCTCGACCCGGTCGCGGTCCGCCCGCTGCGGTCGCAGGACGCGGTGCTGGAAGCGTTCGGGGAACTGGGCGCCACCTTCCGCTCGGCGGACGTCGAGGTCGGCCGGATCGTCGGGGTGCCGCAGGAGCTCGGCTTCTACCAGGAGATCGAGTTCTTCCCGCCGCCCCAGTTCGCCGGCCGGCTCAACCAGGTCGAGCTCACCTTCGTGGCCAGCCACCGGGACCTGTGGGTCGTGCTGGAGGCCGACAAGCGCGGCGGTCTCTTCCGCGCGGGCGGCGACTCGTTCGGCCGCTTCCACATGACCCACGAGGACGCGGAGCGCGCCGACTGGACGTCCCTGCTCGGCGAGTGGCTGGCACGCACCGCGGAACGCGCCTCCCACGGAAACCCCGCCTTCGGACACCAGAAGCACGGCCACCACGGCCACCGCGGCTCCGGCATGGGCGGCATGATGGGCGCCGCCGCCGCGGGCCTGGTCGGCGGCATGATCCTGGGCGACATGATGGACGGCGAACTCTTCGACGGCGGCGAGGAGGAATAACCGCCCGGAGTTTCCTTCGCGGGCGGGTGTCGCCCGCCCGCGAACCGGGCCCGGCCCCGCCGGGGCGCGTCCGCGCCCCGGCTCGGCGAAACGATCGGCCGATCCAAGCTGGACGCCCCTGGACGCGCTGACACGGCACCGCGTTCACAGCGCTCAACGAGCCCTGCGCGCCTTCACACCAGCGCCAGTGTGGCGAACGCGCCTTTCACAGGCGGTCGGCCTGCCGGCGCTTCCCGCCTCCGGTGGCATGAAGACTCAATGCGCTCGAAATGCCCCTTCGGGCATCGATACTCACCCCGCTCGGGTGGTTCTTCGCTAGGCCGAGTGTGTTTCTTGGACACAGTCGGTAATGTCGAGGGCGGCCGGGGGTTGGGAGCGCGCGGTGACGAGCACATCGAAACTCGTGGAAGGTGACCGGCTACAGCGCTTTCTCTTCGCGTTGCGGAGAACCCCCATCCCGACCGCGCCTTCGCCGCACGACGGGTATCAGGAGGCGCTCGGGCTGAACCTTCTCGCGCTCGGGTTGCGCCTGGCGCATGTGGACCGGATGAGTGAGTCGCTGACCCTCGCCGACTCCACGCACATGGCTCGCACGGTCAGTATCGACATCAACATGAACGTGCTCACCGCCGAGCAGAAGTGGGCCCTGCGCACGGACCCGGGCGTCGAGCGGCCGAAGTCCGTGTGGCTGCCCGTGTCGCGGCAGTCCCGCACGGACCAGGCCTCGTTCGTGGTGCGGGACAGTGCGGGCAACGTCGTGCCGCGCACCACGCAGGTCGAGACCGCGCGGGCACTCGTCCACGGACTGTGCCGTGCCTTTCGCATGTTCCTCACCTCGGACCGGCGGACCGAGGACTCCAAGGAGCTCCTGCACGGCATCCGCCATAGTTTCAACCGGTCCCGCTGGCTCGTCGAGGCCACGATCGCCGCGTTGGTGACCGGTGGGTGGCCGCGGGTCGGCGCGTTGCCGCCGCCGGCCGCGGACAGTGGGCGGCCGACGGACTCCGAGATCATCCGCGACAAGGCCGCCGACGCCGTCACCCAACTGTTCGCGCCGGACAGTCCGTTCCTGCGGCTGCTCGACATCGCCGCGTCCGAGTACCTGCTGGTCGTGGAGATGCCGACGCACAAGGCGCAGGCGTTCGTCCAGTACGAGGCGCCGGTCATCCCCGCACGGTCGAAACACCTCGGCCCCCGCAACGTGCTCGCGCGCTGGATGAGTTTCCGGCACGAGTTCACCGTCCGGTACGCCACGCTCATCCCGAGGGCCGTCAACTCCTACCACGTGACCGCCGAGGTGCCGCCGGAGATCCAGGTCCGCCGGTTCTTCCTCACCACCGACGTCGACTCGCCCGCGCTGCACTCGCTCGTCGCGGACATGCGCGCGGTGGCGGACAACTACGCCAGCCTCCAGCAGGTGGCGCCGAAGCTTCTCGAACTGGAGCTGCAGGGCATCGCCAGCCGGCTCGCGGAGTTCGGCCGGCGGCGCCAGCGCGACCTCGAGTCGTTCCGCGCGTACATAGAGGAACGCTACGCGACGTTCGCGAGCCGGTCGCCGCGTTTCCCGACGCGGCACGACACCACCACACCCACCGGCGACACCGGACTCGGCCTCGACCAGCCGATCGTCACGAGGCTGGAACGGTTCGCCAACCTGTACGAGGCCGACTACTTCCGCAAGCTGGCCGACGGGCTCATGCCGCCGGATGCCCTGCGCCGGCTGGCGGCGGAGCTCGAGGCCACCCAGGTGGACCAGGACATCCACACCGACAACGACCCGAGGGAGAACGCGGGCCACGCGCAGTGGCACCGGCGTCCGTTCGGTGGTGACCCCGGTTCGGTCGAGCCGGTCACCTCCACCGTCTACATGGCACTGGTCGACGAGCCGCCGTCGCTCGCCTCCAACGTGTCCAAGCTGTTGCTGGCCGTGCTCATCCTGGTCGTCGGTTTCGGCGTGGTGATGGAACCCGAGCTCTTCTCGGGCATCCCCATGCTGAGCGGCCTCGGCGCGTGGTTCCGGCCCGCGGTCGCCGACGACGTCCCGATCTCGTCGGCGGACGCCATCGTCACCATGCTGCTGCTGGTGCCCGGTCTGCTGCTGTCGCGGTTGGAGATCCCGTCGAACAAGACGGTGCTCGGCCAGCTGCGGCTGTTTCCTCGGTACGTCGCGTACGCCTCGGTGATCATCGCCGGCGCGCTCGCACTGCTCGTCGCGTCCGGCCGGTCGGAGAAGCTGGACCGCCCGTTCCAGGTCGGGATGAGCGCGTTGGTCCTACTGTTCCTACTCGTTGGGTTGGACGGCATGGGCAAGGCGGTGAAGCGCAGACGCCGCGTGCCGGTCAACCGGGTCAGCCCGATCTGGCTGGTGCAGGAGATCCGACGGCGCCCGGTGCGGCGCTGGAAACGCTGCCGTGCCGAGTTCTCCACGATCGGCATCGAGGACGGCAACGGTGGCTTCGATGGCTAGCCCCGGTTTGCGCCACCCCACGCTGGCCGCGGTAGCCGCCCGCGCCGCGACCGCCGGCAGCCCTTCGGTGCTGTTCGACATCACCCACGACGGGCCGGAAACCGGTTTGCCGGCGGTGGAGCTCGTCCCTCCGACGGCACCGGACCGGACCGCGGCCGAGACGCTCGCCTTCCACGTCGCCGGGGTCGGCTTCCAGGTGCACACCTGGATCCCCGTCACCCCGAGCAAGCAGCAGGACGGCGTCACGACCAGCCGGATCGCGGTGCGCCGGCACGAGACCAACGGACACGCGCGCGGGATGTTCGCCGGCAGCGTCGTGATCAACCCCGACTTCCTGTACGACGCCGACCACAGCGTCGAGATCCTGGTCACGCTCGGCCACGAGCCGTGGCGGCCGACCTACGCCGACTCACTGATGATCACATTGGCGTACCAGGGGATGACGGCGGCGGCCGCCGCCGACCACGGCGCACCCGTGCTGTTCCTGCAGTCGCCGGTGGCGCCGTTCCGCGATCCCGGCCGACAGTTCCGAGTGGACGGCTCCGGCGAGGCGCCCAGGCTCGCCAACGGGATGGCGCTGCGCATGCTCGTCGGGCTGGAGCAGGACAACCACGGCAAGCGGATCGCGTTGATGTGCGCGCTGGCCGGGCTCGCCGCCGAGAACGGGTTCGGGCTGCAGGTGGCCGACCGCCGGCTCGGACGGGTCCGCGGCGAGTGGTGGTCGGTACTGGCACCCGATCCGAAGCGGTACGCGGCGCGGAAGGCCGAGCTGTTCGGCTGGGCCCCTGACTCCGTCCCGCCGGCGGTGCAGCTGCTCACGTTCGTCGGCCCGGCCCGGCTCGGCTCGTCGGCGGCGATCGCGTCGGACCTGCTGTCCCGCAACGTCGGGATGCTCGCCGTGTCCGAGTCCTCCATGCAGGAGATCGCGTTCATCAACATGGTGGTGCCGCTCGCACCGGCGCGGATCGGCCGGGCCAGGCTGTCGAGCACGACGCTGTCGATCGCCGACGGTCTCGGTCAGACGGCGAGCGAGTGCGGTCTGACCCGCCGTACCGGCGTGCGGGCGAAGAGCCGGGTCACCGACTCCGCGGCCACCGACTACCGCGTCCTGCGCACGGGTCCGATGCGCCCGCCCATCAAGGAAGCCACGGTCGACCACCCGCTCTGGCTGTCGTGGGGCATGCCGCTGTCCGACGCGCTGCGCCGCGTGGACGTGGCCGAACTGGTGGTGACGCAGCTGCGTGCCGCCACCGACCGGGTGGCGGCCGCGCGGATCGACTACTACCGGGCCCGCGTGCTGGCGGACGGGCACGTGACCGGGCGCGCGAAGATCGCGGTGTCCCTCGTGGACGGCCTGTCGGAGACGGACGTCCCCCGGCTGCTGAGCGAGCTGTGCGCGTGGGCGCAGCGCGAGTCGGTGGCCCGTCTTCTCGACGACGACCTGCCGCTGGGCGCCGTCCGCGTGCGCCTCGCGTGGCGGGAACGCTGGCTGGGCCACACCGGCACGGTCGCGTGACTCACGGCTCGTAGGGCTTCGCGTCCTCCCACAGGTGCTCCGCCTCGGCACGGAAGTGCCCGTACTCCCCGGCGCCCGCGGGCAGCACGAACTTCAGGTCCCTGCGCTCCTGGTAGGAGTAGTACTGGACGAACAACGCGTCGTCGGTGACGACCGTGCCCATCGCGACCGGGTGGCTCGTCAGGCGCACCGACAGGTCGCCGCCCGTCGCTTCCTTCAGCTCCGTCAGCAGCTGCAGCGCCTGCCGCACCCGTCCGGCGATGACCTCCGCCGTACGTCCCGGACGGCGGTTGGCGACCAGCTCCACCGCCGGGCTGTCCGGGTCGACGCACAGGAAACGGATCCGGTGACCTGCCTGCAGCTTCTCCTCGAACCGCCGGTATTTGCCGTGCACCATGATGTTCCTGGCGACACCCGTGACGTACAGGTCGGTCGCCTCGTCGATCGCCTCGTCGTGCTCCGGCCCGAACTCGTCGCTGAACGTCGGCCGCCGTGCCCGTGCCGCGGCGGCCGACGGGGACAGCGGCCATTCCGCGCCGGCCTCCCACAACCGCTCCGCCTCGTCGATGAAGTGCTGGTACCACCCGCCGTCGCCGGGTTCCAGCGTGAACATCGGCGACGCCTCGCCCTTCGGGCGGAACTCGTAGTGCTGGACACACACGAGCCCGCGTGGGCCCTTCGTGTCGAGGCAGTTGAACCCGGCGGACGGGATGACCGAGGACACCCGGATCTCCAAACGGCCACCGATGCGTTCGCGGGTGGCGGTCAGGTCGTCGAGCGTCGTCATGATCCGGGCGCGGAGCTTGCCCGGCCCGAAGGTGTCGGCGACGAGCCGTTCCGCCGTCTCGATGAGCGACTCGTCGGTCGGATCCAGGACGAGCACCCGGATCCGGCCGCCGGCGGCGAGGATCCCGGGTAGCTCGGGTCGCATGCCGTGCACGGTCCGCGACATCGCCAGCCCGACGAGGAGAAGGTCGTGCACCTGCGAGCGGCGGGGAATCAGGTCGGGCGGGAACTCCCGGGAGAACAGGGCCGCGGCGCCGCCGCGGCCCTCGTTGCGGATCTGTTCCATCAGCCGTCGCGACCGGATCTGTGAGAAGGCCAGCAGGGCCAGCAGCGCCACCACGACCGCGGAGGTCGTCTTCGCGTCGGAGATGCCGGTGATCCCGAGCACCGTGAACACCATCGCCACGGTGCCGAGCAGGTACAGGTCGAGGTTGTCGTCGTTGACCACGCGCACCAGCGCCCGCCTGACCCGTCCCTGCCCGTTCGCCATTCCCCAGCTCCTCAGTTCCGGCTACGCCTCGCAGACTGTGACGCAGTCTTGCAGGGTCACCGTTCCCTGTGTGTCGGCGAGAACACCGCCGACCGGATCGGACAGGCCGACGAGGAACCGCTCCACCAGGGCCGCGTCGCCGTCGCTCGTCACCCGCACCTCGACCGTCGCGGTCTGCGCGCCCTGCGGGAACGTCAGCCGCCCGCGGGTACGTACGTAGTCGACGCCGCCCGTCGCGGTGTCGTCCGCGGTCTCGTAGTCCACCGTGACCGGTTGGGTGGCCGGCTTGTTCAGGCGGACCGTGACCACCGCGGTGGCGGGGATGCCCGGCGCCAGGTTCCCCACCGTCACGTCGTCGACGGAGATGCGTGGGGTGTCGTCGTCGGCGATCGTGACGGTGCCCGTGCCGTCGCCGATCGTCGCGTTCACCGGGTTCGACAGCGTGACGCCGATGGTCTCGTCCGGTTCCGGCGCGGTGTCCCCGACGATCGGCACCTGCGCCGGGTTGGTGGTGCCGAGTGGCGGGAACGTCCACGTGATCTCGATCGGTTGGTAGTCGACGCCCGGAGTGGCCGTGCCGCCAACGGTTGCCATGGTCACCGTCACCGGCCGGGTGGACGGCCGGTCGAGACGGACGAGCACGTTCGCGTTGCCGGTCTCGGCAGCGGTGACGTCCTGGACGGAGATCTGCGGCGGCGGGTCGTTGTCCACGATCGTGACCGTGCCGCCTGCTGGCGCCACGGTCGCGCCGAACACCGTGACGCCGATGGTCTCGTTCTGCTCGTCGACGGCGTCGTCGAGCAGCTGCACGGTCACCGTGACCGTCGTGGACTGCGGGCTGAACGTCCTTGTCACGGTGACGGTCTGGTAGTCGAGGCCCGCGTCCGCCGTGCCGCCGTTCGTGGTGACGGTCACGGTGAGGGCCTGGGCCAGCTTGCGGTTGAGCGCAACGGTGACGGTCGCGGTGGTGCCTTCGGCGGCCGAGACACCCGGCACGGTCAGCGTCGGCACCGACTGCCATGCCGGCCCGCTACCGGCAAGCGTGGAGAACATCGTCTGGCCGGAACCGTTGGGGTTCATGACCCACATGTCCCACACGCCGCCACCGCCGGCCCGGCGGAACGCGATCTTCTTGCCGTCCGGGGACCACTCCGGTTCGTAGTCCGGGACCGGGTCGTTGGTGAGCCGGGTTTCCGCGCTCCCGTCCGCGTTCATCGAGTAGATCATGCTGTGACCGTCCCGCCACGTGCCGAACGCGAGCTTCGTGCCGTCGGGGGACCAGGACGGTGTCTGGTCCAGTTCGGGATGGTCGGTCAGCCTCGTCAGTCCGGTGCCGTCGGCGTTGATCCGGTAGATGTCGGTGTTTGCGCCCGCGTGCATGCTGAACGCGATGCTCGTGCCGGTCGGCGACCAGTCCGGGCGGCTGACGAAGTTGGCGGTGGCGAGGATGTGCTGTTTGTTCGTGCCGTCCGCGTTCATGACCGAGATCGTGTTCTGTCCCGTGACGTAGACGATGCGCCCGCCGTCCGGGGACCATTCCGGGTCCGTGTGCACGCCGGCGGGTCCCGTGAGCCGCACCTGGTTCGTGCCGTCGGCGTTCATCGTGTAGACGTTGAGGCTGTCGGGATCCCTGGTGCTGCTGAACGCGATCCTGCCGGTGCTCGGGGACCACGCCGGGGCGAAGTTGTCGCCCGGCGTGCTGGTGAGCTGCCGCAGGTCCGAGCCGTCGGGGTTCGTCGAGTAGATCTCGTCGCCGGCCTGGAACAGGGAGAAGGCGATGCGCCCGTTCGCGCCGGTCTGCGTCGCCGAGGCCTGCTGGGGAACGAGGACCATCGCGGTGAGGGTGACCACGGCGAGTGCCGTGGTCCTGGTTCTGAGTGACATCCGTCGACGGTAGGAACGCGGGCGTACCAGCCGCATCGGTGACGACTGCCCAGATAAACCGACTCAGCTACCTAGGCCGGGCCCGAATCCACATCAGACCCCCTGCCAGGGCCACTGTGGACGATCAGAGCCGGGACTGGAGGGCGTCCGCGGCCGCCAGCAGGTCCGCGGCCCAGCGGGCGCCCGGCCGGCGGCCCATGCGGTCGATGGGCCCGGACACCGAAACCGCCGCCACCACGGCGCCGCTCGCGTCGCGGACGGGGGCGGAGACGCTTGCCACGCCTGGTTCCCGCTCGGCGACGCTCTGCGCCCAGCCGCGCCTGCGCACCTCGAGCAACGCGCGCTCGCCGAAGACCGCGTCCGCCAGCAGCGCGCGCTGGGTCGTCGGATCGGTCCACGCCGCAAGGACCTTCGCCCCGGAGCCGGCCGTCATCGGGAGGCGGGCGCCGACGGGAACGGTGTCGCGCAGGCCACTCGGCGGTTCCGCGGTGGAGATGCAGACGCGGTGCACGCCGTCGCGGCGGTAGAGCTGGACGCTCTCGCCCGTGCGGTCGCGCAGACGGGGTAGAACGGAGCTCGCCGCGTCGAGTAAAGGATCGACGGCACCGCCCGCCAACTCGGCCAGCGCGGCGCCCGGCCGCCACCGTCCGTCGCTTCCCCTGCGCAGCAAGCGATGCACTTCGAGGCCCACCGCGAGCCGGTGCGCGGTCGCGCGGGGGAGGCCGGTGCGCGTGCACAGCTCGGCCAGCCCACAGGGCTCCTTCGCCACTGCCTGAAGCACGGCCATTGCCTTGTCCAGTACACCGATGCCGCTATGCTGTCCCACGTCTCGATATTATGTTCCCGCTATATGGGATGTCCAGTATTTCAGATCGTGGGAACCCGAACTGCCGAAGCAGGTGGGTGAGAAGGCATGGGAAAGACACTTGCCGAGAAGGTATGGGATCAACACGTCGTCCGGCGGGGGTCAGGCGCCGAGCCGGATCTCCTCTACATCGACCTCCACCTCATCCATGAGGTGACGAGCCCGCAGGCGTTTGATGGTCTACGACTCGCGGGCCGCCCGGTGCGCCGCCCCGACCTCACCATCGCCACGGAGGACCACAACGTCCCGACGATCGACATCGAGCTGCCGATCGCGGACCCCGTGTCCCGCACACAGGTCGAGACGCTCCGCAAGAACTGCGCGGAGTTCGGCGTCCGCCTGCACCCGATGGGCGACGCGGAACAGGGCATCGTGCACGTCGTCGGACCGCAGCTCGGTCTGACACAGCCCGGGATGACGGTGGTGTGCGGCGACAGCCACACCTCGACGCACGGCGCGTTCGGCGCGCTCGCGTTCGGCATCGGCACCTCCGAGGTGGAGCACGTGCTCGCCACGCAGACACTGCCGTTGCGTCCCTTCAAGACGATGGCGATCAACGTCGACGGCGAGCTGTCGGCCGGCGTGACGGCGAAGGACGTCATCCTGGCGGTCATCGCGAAGATCGGCACCGGCGGCGGACAGGGGTACGTGCTGGAGTACCGCGGCGCGGCCATCGAGAAGCTGTCGATGGAGGCGCGGATGACCATCTGCAACATGTCCATCGAGGCCGGCGCCCGCGCCGGCATGATCGCCCCCGACGAGACCACCTTCGCCTACCTGAAGGGCCGTCCGCACGCCCCGGTCGGTGAGTCGTGGGACGGTGCGGTCGAGTCGTGGCTGGCGTTGCGCACCGACGACGACGCCACGTTCGACGCCGAGGTGCGCATCGACGCGTCCGCGCTGACGCCGTACGTGACGTGGGGCACGAACCCCGGCCAGGGTTTGCCGCTGTCCGAACGCGTTCCCGACCCCGAGCAGATCGGTGACGAGAACGAGCGTGCCGCCGCCGAGAAGGCACTCGCCTACATGGACCTGACGCCGGGCACGCCGCTGCGTGACATACACGTCGACACGGTGTTCCTCGGTTCATGCACCAACGGCCGGATCGAGGACCTCAGGGCCGCAGCCGACGTGTTGCGGGGCCACAAGGTGGCCGACGGGGTCCGGATGCTCGTGGTCCCCGGTTCGATGAAGGTCAAGGTGGCGGCCGAGGCCGAGGGCCTGCACCAGGTGTTCCTCGACGCCGGCGCGGAATGGCGGCAGGCCGGCTGCTCCATGTGCCTCGGCATGAACCCCGACCAGCTCAAGCCGGGGGAGCGCAGTGCGTCCACATCGAACCGCAACTTCGAGGGCCGGCAGGGCAAGGGCGGGCGGACCCACCTGGTCTCGCCGCTCGTCGCCGCGGCCACGGCGGTGCGCGGCACCCTCTCCTCTCCAGAAGACCTGCTCGTCGGGGCGGGTTCCAACACCGGCGACCTGGCCGGAAAGGGGCACTGACGATGGAACCGTTCACCACCCACACCGGGGTCGGCGTGCCTCTGCGCAGGTCCAACGTGGACACCGACCAGATCATCCCCGCCGTGTACCTCAAGCGGGTGAGTCGAACCGGGTTCGAGGACGGACTGTTCGCGGCCTGGCGTGCCGACGACCAGTTCGTGCTGAACCTGGCACCCTTCCGGGGTGGCAGCGTCCTGGTCGCAGGCCCGGACTTCGGCACCGGGTCCTCCCGGGAGCACGCCGTCTGGGCGCTGTCCGACTACGGCTTCCGGGTGGTCGTCTCGTCCCGGTTCGCGGACATCTTCCGTGGCAACGCGGGCAAGGCGGGCCTGCTGGCGGCCGAGTGCACCCAGTCGGACGTCGAGCTCCTGTGGAAGCTCCTGGAAGCCGAGCCGGGCACCGAGGTGACCGTCGACCTCCGGGACAAGACCGTGCGTGCCAAGGACTTCTCGGCGCCGTTCCAGATCGACGACTACACCCGTTGGCGGCTGCTGGAGGGGCTCGACGACATCGCTCTCACCCTCCGGCACGAGGACGCGATCGGGTCTTTCGAGGAGTCAAGGGAACCCTGGAAGCCAACTACTACTACACTCTCCTCCTGAGGCCGTCGAAAGAGCGTCCACGCAACAAAATCCGACCCCCTTCGTAGGGAAAATGGGCGAGTCGCGTGGAAAAATTGCCGAGTTAGGCATACGGTGGCCAAGAAGTCGGCCGGTTTGGCCGAGAACGAAGTGTGGTCAACGGAGGACTGAAGGGTGAACAAGGCCCAACTCATCGAGGCGCTCTCTGACCGTCTCGGCGACAAGAAGGCCGCAGGCGCTGCGGTCGATGGTCTCGTCGATGTGATCGTCCGCACGGTCAACAAGGGCGAGAAGGTGAACATCACCGGCTTCGGTGTGTTCGAGAAGCGTGCCCGTGCCGCTCGCACCGCGCGCAACCCGCGCACGGGTGAGACGGTGAAGGTCAAGAAGACCAACGTGCCCGCGTTCCGTGCCGGCACCACCTTCAAGGACGTGGTGAGCGGCGCGAAGAAGCTGCCGAAGGTGGCGGCCCCGAAGAAGACGGCGGCGGCGTCGGCCACCCGTGGCACCGCGGCGACCACGCGGACCGCGGCTGCGCGCCCGACCTCGCGCGCCACGGCCACCACGACGCGCAGCACGCGCACCACGGCCGCGAAGCCGGCCACCACGCGCACGACCGCCGCCAAGACGACGGCGGCCAAGGCCACCCCGGCCAAGGCCACCACCGCCAAGAAGGCGGCTACCCCGGCCAAGGCGACGACCGCGAAGCGGACGACCGCCGCCAAGGCCACCACGGCCGCCAAGGCGACGCCGGCGAAGAAGACGACGACCGCCGCCAAGCGGACCACGGCCGCGAAGAAGAAGTAGCTCAAGGCAGTACACGGAAGGCCGCCACCCAGCCAGGGTGGCGGCCTTCCGGCATGTTGGGACCGGACACACAGGACATCTGAGCCGGCCGTTTATTCACGTCCCGGCGCCCGCGCCGGTTCACGAGAATCGCCGGACGGCCACGAACGGGCTGCCAACCGGATGGCCCCGGATGGCATCGAGCTGGACTGACCGGGCCCGAACAAACCCCGAGTCCGGTTTTCCGCGTCGAGGGCCGCATATCGGTTTGGGCACGCGGCCGGAATGGCACGTGGGCGCTCCCGACCTCCCAAGGGCACGCCCCGGGACGGCCCCGTTCGAGCCGTCGAGTGTCCTGAGTGGCGTTTTCGGGGGCTTCCGATGAACCGACCGTACGGGCGTTTCAACGCCTCTGTGCCGTCCTGCCGGGCGCCGAGCGCTCCCGTGTCCCGGCGAAGCCGCCGCGGCGCGGGAACGGCCCGAATGGGCCCGTTTCCGGGCCTCCGGTGAGGGCGGCCCGATCCACCCCGCCGCAACAGGTTCCGACCGGTCCGGCCACGGAGAAACGGGGCGCCGAGATCCCTTGGCATGCGGCGATCTTGGGGCCGGCCACATCGGACACACGTGCGAATCGCCTACCCGGCAGTGGGTTCAGGGGACCGCGACGTAGTCCCCGGCCACCAACTCCGTACCCGAGAAGAACAGGGCCCACACGCTGCCCTTCTTGGCCTCCACCCGCTTCGTCAGCTCCACCCCGGAGTGGTTCGCCAGGCGCGACACCAGGTCCGGGATCACCCCGCCCTGACTGCACAGCAGCGGCACCCCGCCCTGCGCCACGATCTCGAGCGCCCGGCGGAGGGTGGCCTCTTCCATGCCCGCGTAGGACTTCTCCGCCAGCAGCTCCTCCTCGAGCACTTTCTCCCCGAGGTCGTCCGCCACCGGCTGCACCGTCTTCACACAACGCACGAGCGGCGCCGAGTACACCCGGTCCACGCCGTACACCGATGCCAGCCTGCGGATCGGGGGCACCTGCTTCTCACCGTTGTGGGACAGGGGGCGCAGCTCGTCCACGTCGGTCCACTCCGCTCTGCTGCCCGCCTTCGCGTGCCGCACCACCACCAGTGTCGTGAGCGCGACCGGCAGTGCCGTGAGCGCCGCGAGCACCGTGCGGTCGTGGTCGTAGGTCAGCAGTGCTTCCGCGGACGTCACCGGCAGCCAACGCATCGAGTCCACCTCGTCGGAGGGGACGAACGAACCCGACAGGTACTTCGCGGCGAAGTAGTCCACCACCTTGCGGTCCGCCCGGACCCGGTAGCGAGTTCTGCCGAGGTAACGGCCCAGCGCCACTCGTGCGCCCGTCTCCTCGTGCACCTCCCGCCACGCCGCGAGGCGGGCGGACTCGTCGCGATCCAGCTTTCCCTTCGGCAGGCTCCAGTCGTCGTAGCGCTGGCGGTGCACCACCGCCACCTCCACGACACCATCGTGTTCCCGCCACACCACGGCGCCGGCCGCGGCGATCTCCCGGCTAGCCAACCGCACGGTGGCCAAGGAGCATCTGGGTCTGGTGGTCGCGCACCGACGAACCGTCCGCCGGGGACGCCGCCCAGTCGCCGTTCTGCTCGAGCACCCAGCACCGCGTCTGCGGGTCCAGCGCCGACGAGAAGATGGCGTTCAGCTGTGCGGTCAGCTTCGGGTCGGTGATGCGCACCTGGACCTCCACGCGGCGGTCGAGGTTGCGGTGCATCATGTCCGCGCTGCCGATCCAGTGCTCGTCAGACCCGACGAAGTGGAACAGCCTTGAGTGCTCCAGGAACCGGCCGAGGATCGACCGCACCTGGATGTTCTCCGACAGCTCCGCGATGCCCGGCTTCAGCGCGCAGATCCCCCGCACCACGATGTCCACCGGAACACCGGCCTGCGAGGCCCGGTACAACGCGTCGATCACCTGCTCGTCGACGAGACTGTTTATCTTCATCCGGACGCCGGCCGCGCGCCCGGCACGCAGGTGCTCGATCTCCCGCTCGATCATCTCGACGATGCCGCGCCGGATCCCGTACGGCGCCACCATCAACGAGCGGTACTCGTCCTGCCGCGCGTAGCCGGTCAGCACGTTGAACAGGTCCGTGAGGTCCGCGCCGATCGCCGGTTCCGCGGTCAGCAGGCCGACGTCCTCGTACAGGCGCGCGGTCTTCGGGTTGTAGTTGCCGGTGCCGATGTGGCAGTAGCGCCGGATCACCGACCCCTCCTGCCGCACCACGAGCGCGGTCTTGCAGTGGGTCTTCAGCCCCACCATGCCGTACACCACGTGCACGCCCGCCTTCTCCAGCGTCCGCGCCCACTTGATGTTGGCCTGCTCGTCGAACCGCGCCTTGATCTCCACCAGCGCCACGACCTGCTTGCCGGCCTCCGCCGCGTCGATCAGCGCGTCCACGATCGGGGAGTCACCGGAGGTGCGGTACAGCGTCTGTTTGATGGCCAGCACCTTCGGGTCGGCTGCCGCCTGCTCGATGAACCGCTGCACACTCGTGGAGAACGAGTCGTACGGGTGGTGCACGAGCACGTCGCCCTCGCGCAGGGTCGCGAACACGCTCTTGGGCGTCTCCCGCTCACCGAACGCCGGATGCGTCGCCGGCACGAACGGCGTGTCCTTCAGGTCGGTGCGGTCCACCGCGATCAGCTGCCACAGGCAGGACAGGTCGAGCAACCCCGGCACCACCACCACGTCGTGCGGGTCGACCTCCAACTCCCGCAGCAACAGCTCCATCATGTGCTCGCTCATGTCGTCGGCGACCTCGAGCCGCACGGGCGGGCCGAACCGGCGCTGCGCCAGCTCTCGCTCCAGTGCCTTCAGCAGGTCCTCGTCCTGGTCCTCCTCGACCTCGAGGTCGGCGTTGCGGGTGACGCGGAACGCGTGCACCTCCGTCACCTGCATGCCGGTGAACAGGTTGTCCCGGTGCGCCGCGATCAGCTCCTCCAGCGGGAGGAACAAGGCACTGCGGTCGTTTCGCTGGTTGTTGATCGGCACCAGGCGGGACACGTTGTCCGGCACCTTCACACGGGCGAACCGCTCACCACCGCCGTTCGGGTCGCGCACGGTGACCGCGAGGTTCAGCGACAGCCCCGAGATGTAGGGGAACGGGTGCGCGGGATCGACCGCGAGTGGCGTGAGCACCGGGAAGATCTGCTCGTTGAAGTACTTCGAGAGCCGTCCCCGCTGGTCGTCGTCGAGTTCGGACCACCGCGCGATGCGGATGTCGTGCTCGGCGAGAGCCGGCCGCAGACGCTTCTCCCACGCGGCCGCGTGTTGTTCGACCAGCTCCTGGTTGCGCTTGGAGATGTAGGCCAACTGTTCGCGCGGGGTCAGGCCGTCGGCGCTGCGCACGGACAGGCCGGTCTCGTCGCGGCGTTTCAACCCGGCGACGCGGACCATGTAGAACTCGTCGAGGTTCGAGGCGAAGATCGCGAGGAACTTCGCGCGCTCGAGCAGCGGCTGCGATTCGTCCTCGGCCAGCGCGAGCACTCTCGCGTTGAAGTCCAGCCAGGACAGTTCCCGGTTGAAGTACCGATCGTCGGGCAGGTCGGTGACGGCGGCCGACTGTGTCACCGCGGGCGGGGAGGACGGCACCGCTCGTGGCTCCGGCACCTGATCGGACGACTCGGGTGCTGTGGTTGTCTCCGGGCTGTTCTCAGGGCGCGTGTCGGTGCTCACGGCCCCATTGTCCAGCATATTTACGCTATTGGGCGAACGAGCTGGTGAACTTTCGCAGGCCCAGGCCAGCCGCCACCGCGAGATCGTCCTTTGTGTCCACATCGCAACGCAGCGAAGCCAGTGCGGCGCCGACCCGGACCGCGCCACTGGCCGCGTGCGCGTCCGAGGACCCCGGCCCGAAACGCGGATCGAGTGGACGTTCGGGAGCGGCCAGCAGCAGCGTGGTGCCCGTGCCCGGCCGGTCCGCGCAGTACGCCCGTCGCCCGGCGGCTTCCGCGATCGCGGCGGACAGCTCGGTGGGACGCAGCGCCGGCAGGTCGGCCTGGAGCGCGCCGACGGTGCCGCCCGGCTCGAGTAAACGCTCCGCCCCGAAGGCGAGGGCCGCGTTCAACCCCGGCAGCCCTCGCTCGTCGACACACTCGACCCCCGTGCCGGCGAGCGCGTCCGGGATCCGCTTGTCCTCACAGACCACGAGCACCCGACGCACCCCGTCCGCGCCGGCGGCCGCGGTCACCGTGTCGAGGAGCAGGGCCAGCACGAGCTCGGGATGCTCACTCGCCGGCACGGCACCACGCAGCCGCGTCTTCGCCCTGTCCAGCATCTTGATCGGGACGACCAGGTCAACTCCACGCTCCACACGACCATCGTGCAGGACTTCGAAGCCGGGCGCCGCTGCCGGGGCATACTCTTGCGAAACGCCTGAGGAGGAGGACTGGTGCCGGCGCGACTGGAGAAGAGCGGGTTCTGGGTGTTGGTGACGGCGATGATCTTCTATCCCATCGCCTGGCTCGGCAGGACCAGGGTCAACGGCGCGGAGAACATCCGGCGCGAAGGCGGCGTCCTGCTGGTGATGAACCACATCTCCCACATCGACCCGCCCGTCGACGCGGTGTTCGTGCACCGCAACGGCCGGGTGCCCCGGTTCCTCGCCAAGGACAGCCTGTTCCGCATGCCGGTGTTCAAGTACCTGATCGGCGGCGCCGGCAGCATCCCGGTGTACCGGGGGAGCGCCAGCGCGGGTGAAAGTCTCGTTGCCGCCACCGAGGCGCTGCGCAACGGCAAGCTCGTGGTGATTTACCCGGAGGGCACCATCACCAGGGACCCCGACGGCTGGCCGATGCGGTCGCGGACCGGCGTCGCGCGGCTCGCGCTCGACTGCCTGGCCGATGGCGTGCCCGTGGTCACCGTCGCCCGGTGGGGGACCAGGGACATCCTCAACGGCTACACGAAGAAGTTCCGGCCGTTCCCGCGCAAGAAGATCACCTTCGAGGTGTCCGAGCCGGTCGACCTGTCCGAGTTCAAGGGTCGGGAGGTCAACAACGAGCTGCTGCGCGAGGTGACCGACTTGCTCATGGGCCGCGTGCGTGACCAGCTCGCCGGGCTCCGCGACGAGCCGGCGCCTTCGGGTTTCTACGTGCCGTCCGCCAAGAAGAAGAAGTAGATGCGGTTCGCGGTCTTCGGTGCCGGCTCGTGGGGCACCACGTTCGCCAAGGTGCTCGCCGACGCGGGCACGGACGTCGTGCTGTGGTCACGGCGCCGCGAGGTGGCCGAGGCCATCGAGCAGCGGCGCGAGAACCCGGACTACCTGCCGGGCGTGCCACTGCCGGTCAACCTCACGTCCACTTCGGACCCCAGGGTGGCGCTGGACGGTGCCACCGACGTGGTGCTGGCCGTGCCCAGCCAGAGCCTGCGGCACAACCTCACCGCGTGGCGCGGCCTGATCGACCCGTCGTCCACGCTGATCAGCCTCGCGAAGGGCGTCGAGCTGGGCACGCTCAAGCGGATGAGCGAGGTCGTCGTCGAGGTGATGGGCGTGCCAGAGCACCAGGTCGCCGTGGTGTCGGGTCCGAACCTCGCCAAGGAGATCGCCGCCGAGCAGCCCACCGCCTCCGTCATCGCGTGCACGGACCACGACCGGGCTGTCGCGGTGCAGAAGGCGTGCACCACCGGGTACTTCCGGCCCTACACCAACACCGACGTCGTCGGCTGCGAGCTGGGTGGCGCGTGCAAGAACGTGATCGCGCTGTCCTGTGGGATGGCCGCCGGACTTGGCTTCGGTGACAACACCCTCGCGACACTCATCACCCGAGGGCTCGCGGAGACCGCCAGGCTCGGCGCGACACTGGGCGCGGACCCGATGACGTTCGCCGGGCTGGCCGGGCTGGGCGACCTGGTGGCGACGTGCTCCTCACCGCTGTCCCGCAACCGGTCCTTCGGCGAGCGCCTCGGCCGCGGCGAGACCGTGGCACGGGCCCAGGCCGCCGCGCACGGCCAGGTCGCGGAGGGCGTCAAGTCGTGCTCCTCCATCCGCGAACTGGCCATGCGCCACGGCGTCGAGATGCCCATCACGGAGGTCGTACACCGCGTCTGCCACGACGGCTTCGACCCCCGCGAGATGGCCGGCGAACTGATCGGCCGCAAAACCAAACCGGAACGTTGAATCAGGACGTGAGCGAGCCCGACATGATCGGATCACTGGTCGGCTGCGGTGAACCGCCGTCAGGCTCGATCGTGACCGCGACCGCGCCCGCGTCGCTGAGGCCACTCACCGCCAGAACCGCGTTGCCGTTGTTCGGCTCAAGGAAGCCCATTGAGCGGGGATTGCCATCGGCGATCGTCCAGACCTGATATGTCTTGCCCGCTGGTGCGCTCGCCAGGTCCTCGCTGAACAGCATCATCCGGTCCTGCGACGAGGACACCGCCACGTTCACGCTGCCGCCGTCGGGGTTCGCCATCGGCACCAACTTGGCGTCGTCCGCGCTCAGGATCTGCTCCATCTGCGCGATCTGTGCCTGGGTGTCGTCGATCTGCTGGTTCTGCTGGAAGACGACCACGCCGAGCCCGGCCGCCGCGACGAAGAACACCGCCGCCGCCACCGTGGACAGCCGCGTGGCGAGGGAACGGCGCCGCAGTGGCACCGGCTCCGTCACCGGTGGCGCCTGGCGCGTGGCCCGGATCTCGTCCATCACCCGTGCCTTCAGCGCGGGCGGTGGGGGAGCGGAAGCCGCGAGCGCGAGCCGGGACGCGGTCTCCTGCAGCTCCATGACCTCCTGGGCGCACGAGTCACACTCGGCGAGGTGGCGCTCGAACTCCATCCGCTCGACGCCCGACACGGCGTCGAGCGCGTACGCCCCCGTCAACGCGTGGATGTCAGCAGTAGTCATCAGGCCACTCCCAAGCAGTCGCGCAGCCGGATGAGCCCGTCCCGCAGTCGAGTCTTGATCGTTCCCAGTGGTGTGCTCAGCAGCTCGCCCACCTCACGGTACGTCCGTCCGCCGTAGTACGCGAGGACCACCGACTCTCGCTGCAGGTCGGTGAGGGTGCCGAGGCACCTGCGCACCTGTTCCTGTTCCAGCCGCGTGGTGACCTGCTCGGACACCTCGTCGAACGGCCGGCTGGTCTCGCGCCGCCCGACCATGTCGTCCCGGTCGGCGGCGGCCTGCGCGGACCGCACGCGGTCGACGGCCCGGCGGTGTGCCAGCGTCATGGCCCAGGTCGTCGCGCTGCCGCGTTCCGGCGAGTACTTGGCCGCCGACCGCCACAGCTCGACCATCACCTCCTGGACGACCTCCTCGGACTGCGCCGGATCACGCACGATTCGCCGCACCAGTCCGAAGATCGGGCCGACGAGCAGGTCGTACAGCTGCGAGAACGCGGCTTCGTCGCCGCGGGCGACCCGCGCGATGAGGTCCGGGCCCAGTTCGTTCACGGGGGTTTCGGCACGCGTGGACCGCAACCGTCGGGCCCAATCGCCCATGACCACATCTCCCATGGCAGTGCTTCGGAGCCGACGACACCCCGGATTGCCGGCGATTGCGGGGTAGAGGATCCCACGGGTTGGACGCGTTTGTGGCCGGATGGGAAAAATGGTTTCCTTTGCCCTGTGTTGATGCGCGTGCCGAACCTTCGACGGGGCTATCTCCAGCTCCGTCGAGTCGCTAGCGCGCTGTGTCACTCTCGGTGAGTTTCCTGCTACCAGCCCTGCAGCTCCCGAGAAAGTCAACACGCCCATGTTCGCTGTGCCTGCCAACACCATCGCGTCCGCGTCCGTCGCGCCCACCGTTCACCCCGCTCTGATCTCCCGTGCCTATGCGGCCGACCGTTCCCGGTGGGCGCGCCTGCTCCGTTACGACCCCGACGAGCGGTTCGCCACTCGCGTCGACTACACGGATGGGCAGGAGATCTGGCTCATGAGTTGGCTCCCCGGGCAGGAAACCGACGTGCACGACCACGGCGTCGCCATTGGTGGGTTCACGATCGTGTCCGGCACGCTCACCGAGCACGTGCTGCACCGGGGCACCGCGCTTTCCCTGACAGCGGGACAGTCCCGGGTGTTCGGTCCCGGCTACGCGCACCGGGTCCGCAACGACGGCCCGGACCCGGCGATCAGCATCCACGTCTACCGGTCGGCGCGGGCAATGCGGGTTATTGCGGCCCAGCCTGAGGAGCTCGCCGGCTGACGTACTCCGGCAGTTCCACGTGCTCCGGCAGGTGCTCGCACGCTTCCGGCGTGCCCCAGTTCCGGACCAACGGCAGCACGCCTGCCCAGTTCGCGCCGATCCGTTCAGGTGTCAGGTCCTCCGGCTCCTCACCGGGCCCACCCGTGCGGATCTTCACGGCCGCCTCCGTGAGGTCGAGCGCGAGCACGGCGGTCTTCGCGAACTCCTGCGGGCTCGGGCCGCGGGCGTGGTCCCACGCACCGGGTGCGAGGTGTTCGGTGATCACGTGCAGGGCGTGCAGCTTCGCGTCCGGGTCGGTCACCTGCCGGGCCACGCCGTGGATCGTGGCGGAGCGGTAGTTCACCGAGTGGTGGAACACCGCGCGGCTGTAGATCACGCCGTCGAGCAGCGTCACGTTCACACACACCTCCGCGCCCGCACCGGCCCGTAGGCTCGCCGCGCCGGTCGAGCCGTGCACGTACAGCGTGTTGTCCTCGTATCCGTAGCCGGTCGGGAGCACCCGCGGCGTGCCGTCGTCCGCGACGTAGGCGAGATGGCAGATGAGCCCGGCGTCGAGCACCCGCGCGAGCGCGGCCCGGTCGGTCACGGCCCTCTTCTTGCCGCGTTGGACGGTGCTGCGCGGCGTCGGCGAAAGACTCATATGACCACCCTCGCTCGCAAAGTGGCATCATTGAAGGGCCACGACCCCGCGATTCTGGAAGGCCACTTCGTGCCCGAGACGCCCGCGCTCCCGGTGACGCTGGACCGCGAGTCCACGACCCCGCTCGCCGTCCAGCTGGCCGAACAGCTCCGCGCCGCCGCCGGTGACGGTCGGCTGCGCAGCGGCGACCGGTTGCCCTCGACCCGCGCGCTCGCCGGTGAGCTGGGCGTCAGCCGCACGGTCACCGCCGCCGCCTACGAGCAGCTGCACGCCGAGGGCTGGATCGCGGGCCGGCACGGCTCCGGCACCTACATCACGACCGCGCCACCCGGTTCGCTGCCGGCCACCCCCAAACCGGCCCGCCGCGACACCGCGCTGGACACCGCCGTGGACCTCACGCCCGGCTCGCCGTGGGCAGGCGGCATCGAGCAGGCCGCATGGCGACGGGCGTGGCGGGCGGCCGCCCACGTGCCGCCGATGGTGCGACCCAACCGCGCCGGGCTCCCGGAGTACCGCGCGGCCGTGGCCGAGCACCTGCTGCGACACCGCGGCCTCCGCGTGGGCGACGGTGGTCACACCAGGTCCCGAGGAACGACACACCACTTCGACGGCGCGCCGACCGAGCCCATCGACGTGCTCCTGGCCACGGGCGGCACCAGCTCGGCGGTCGCGGAGCTGGGCCGTGCGGTGCTGCGCCCCGGCGACGTGGTGGCGGTCGAGGAACCCGGCTATCAGCGGGCCGTCGGCGCGATGCGGGCCGCCGGCCTGCGAGTCGTGCCGGCCACGGTCGACGCCGACGGCCTGCTGGTCGACGCGATCCCACCCTCGGTGCGTGCGGTGTACTGCTCGCCGGCCCACCAGTACCCACTCGGCGGGCGCATGTCGGCGGGCCGGCGGGTCGCGCTGGTGGAGCGTGCCCGCGAGCAGGGCTGGCTCGTGATCGAGGACGACTACGACGGCGAGCTGCGCTACGACGTGGCCCCGCTGCCGCTGCTCGCCGCGCTGGCCCCGGACGTCGTCGTACACCTCGGCACGACCAGCAAGATCCTCACCCCGACGCTGGGCATCGGCTGGCTGGTCGCCCCGCCACCGGTGGTGACCGCGGTCCTGGCGCACCGAGACGCCACGGGCCTCGGCCCCGCGCCCGCCGGGCAGCTCGTGGTGGTGGAGCTGGCCCGCAACGGCGACCTCGGCCGCCACCTGCGCCGGCTGCGCCGCGAACTGTCCGAACGCCGCTCGCTCGTGGTGGAGACGCTGGTGCGCGGCGGTGTCCAGGTACTCGGCGACGACGCGGGCGCACACGTCGTGGTGCCGGTCGAGTCGGCGGAGGCGGAACGCGTGCTGGTCCGGGCGGCCACCGAGCGAGGGCTCCTGCTCGACGGGCTGGCCCGCCACCACGTCGGCAAGGCCCGCTGGTTCGGCATCGCCCTCGGCTACGCCGCGTGTTCACGCGAACAGTTGAAGCGAGCCCTGCCCGTGCTGGTTGAGCTGGTGGGATCACCGGCCGGGTAGGGTCGGGGCCCATGGCCAGCCAAGAGCGAATCCGCGTGGCAGTCGTGTTCGGCGGACAGAGCACGGAGCACGCGGTGTCCTGTGTGTCCGCGGCGAGCGTGCTCGCCAACCTCGACCCCGAGCGGTTCGAGGTGCTGCCCGTGGGCATCACGCCGCAGGGCTCGTGGGTGCTCGGCCCCGCCGACCCGTCGACCCTCGCGATCGAGGACCGAAGCGGCCTGCCGACCATCACGTCCGGCACCGCGCTGACCCTGCCAGCCGACCCGACCTCGGCGAACCTGGTCGTGCTGGAACGCGGCCGTGAGGGCGAGATCCTGTCGGCCGTCGACGTGGTGTTCCCGGTGCTGCACGGCGCGTTCGGCGAGGACGGCACGATCCAGGGCCTGCTGGAGATGGTCGGCCTGCCGTACGTGGGGGCCGGCGTGCTGGCCAGCGCTGTCGTCATGGACAAGGAGTTCACGAAGAAGCTGCTGCGTGCCGAGGGCCTGCCGGTGGGTGCCTACGAGGTACTGCACCGCGGCGAGCCAACACTGACGGACACGCAGAAGGACCACCTGGGCCTGCCGGTGTTCGTGAAGCCGGCCAGAGCCGGCTCGTCGACCGGCATCACCAAGGTCACCGACTGGTCCAAACTGGACGAGGCCATCGCCACAGCCCGGGAGATCGACCCGAAGGTACTGGTAGAGGCCATGGTCGTCGGCCGAGAGGTCGAATGCGGGGTCCTGGAGTTCCCCGACGGCCACGTGGAGTCGTCCCTACCGGCGGAGATCCGCATCGTCGACGAGAACCTGGAGTTCTACGACTTCGCGACGAAGTACATCGACGAGGGCGCCGAGCTGGACATCCCAGCCAAACTCGACGACGACCTCACCGAGCGTGTCCGCACCCTGGCCGTCAAGGCCTTCCACGCCGTCGACTGCCAGGGCCTGGCCCGCGTGGACTTCTTCGTAGCACCGGACGGCTCGGTCATCATCAACGAACTGAACACGATGCCCGGCTTCACCCCCACCTCCGCGTACCCGAAGATGTGGGCGGTCACGGGCGTCGACTACCGAACCCTGCTGTCCACCCTGGTCGACACAGCCATAGCCCGAGGAACCGGCCTCCGCTGAAGGGCACCTTCACTTCGCCTCGGGGTCAGTCGCCGGGACGGCCTTCGCGATCGTCTCCGACAGTTCCTGCACCACGCCCGTGCCGGTGTCCTCCGGGATGGTCACCGCGATGTACACCGGTCGGTCCACTGTGTACCAGGTCCACGCGCCCGCGCCCTCGATCGGCAGCCAGTTCACTTCCGAGACCTTCTTCAGCACCGCGGTCGGCCGCAGCTCGTCCGGCTTGGCGAGTCCGCACCGCAGCACCACCGGCTCACCCCGGTCACCCGCCCACGCGGCAGCGGCCGGTGGAGCAGGTTCCGCGAGGGGTTGCCGCTTCAGCGTCGCGTCCTTGCTCGGCAGTTCAGCCGGCAGCGCGTCGACCAGGCTCGCGCAGGCCGGGTTGCTCGCGTCCGGCGCGTCGACCCCGACCAGCGCGATCGGGCCCGTGGGGCGCGGTGGCAGGGTGGTGGACGCGGCCTCCTCGGACTCGTCGCCGCCCAGCACCTGGCTCAAGATGATCACACCGAGCACGAGCACCGCGGTAAGGCCGACGGCCACGAACAACGTCACACGTGACAGGGGCTGCTCCGACACGCCCCCACTAGACCATGCCTCAGAGGTGGACCACCGGGCAGGTGAGCGTTCGGGTGATCCCGTCCACGTTCTGGATCCGGGCCACGACCAGCTGTCCGAGCAGGTCGACGTTCTCCGCCTCGGCGCGGACGATCACGTCGTAGGGACCCGTGACATCCTCAGCGGTAGTCACGCCCTCAATCTGAGCGATCTTCCCGGCGACCGCGGCGGCCTGGCCGACCTCGGTCTGAATCAGGATGTATGCGTGGACCACGGCGTGCCCCTTCGTCTCTAGCTGGCCTCAAGAGGTAGGAACGTGAGCAGCAAAAATTACCGCACTTCTGGATCGTTTGGGGATCCGACTATCGGAGGTGTCGTGGCCGACAATAGAGTAGGCCCAGCTCATGATCCACCCGAGACCGTCGCGGATGTCGGCGAGTTTGGTCTCATCCACCGAGTGACGGCCGGACGGCGACAGCCGGCGACCACACTCATCGGGCCCGGTGACGACGCCGCGCTCGTGGCCGCGGCCGACGGCCGGGTGGTCGCCAGCACCGACGTCCTCGTCGAGAACGTTCACTTCCGGCTCGACTGGTCCACGCCGGAACACGTTGGGCGCAAAGCGATCGCGGTCAACATGGCCGATCTCGCGGCGATGGGTGCTGTGCCGACCGCGCTGCTCGTGGGGCTCGCCTGTCCACGTACGACCAGGGCGGAGGTGGCGGAGGGACTGGCCGCCGGCATGTGGCAGGAGGCTGTCAGCGTCGGGGCCGGGCTGGTCGGCGGCGACGTGGTCACCGCGAAGGAAATCGTGATATCAGTCACGGCTCTCGGTGACATGCAGGGCCGCACGCCCGTCACGAGAGGTGGCGCCATGCCGGGCGACGTGGTCGCGGTGTGCGGCCGCCTCGGCTGGTCCGCGGCCGGGCTCGCCGTACTGGGCCGCGGCTTCCGGTCGCCGGTCCAGGTGGTCGGCGCCTACCGGGTGCCGGAGCCGCCGTACGAGGCCGGCCCGCAGGCCGCGCTGGCCGGCGCGACGTCGATGATCGACGTGTCCGACGGCCTGCTCGCCGACCTCGGGCACATCTGCGTCGCGTCCAATGTGGCCATTGACGTGCGGACCGATCTCATCGAGGTGCCGCAGCGCCTCGTCGACGTCGGCACCGCGCTCGGCGCCGACCCCGTGCACTGGGTGCTGACCGGCGGGGAGGACCACGCTCTCGCCGCGACGTTCCCCGATCCTGCGGCGGTGCCGCCGGGTTGGCGCACGATCGGTGCGGTGACCAGGGGAAGTGCTGTTACCGTCAACGGCGGCCCGTACGAGGGCGGCACTGGTTGGCAGCATTTTCGGTGAGGTTTTCTTGCGGATCGACGTGACGGCCTATGACCACCCCCACGCAGTGGCGTTGATCGCCGAGGTGCAGCAGGAGTACGTGGTGCGCTACGGCGGACAGGACCTGACGCCGGTCGACCCGGCGCAGTTCGCGCCACCGCGGGGGTTGTTCCTGATCGCGTACGTCGACGACGTGCCGGCCGCATGTGGCGGCTGGCGTGCGTACGAGACGGACGTCGAACTGAAACGGATGTTCGTGAAACCGGAGTTCCGCGGTCGCGGCCTGGCGCGTGCCGTGCTCGCCGAACTGGAGCAGACCGCGCTCGCGGCCGGGTACCGCCGGGTCATCCTGGAGACGGGCCAGCGGCAGCCCGAGGCGATCGCGTTGTACACGTCGGCGGGTTACGAGCCGGTGCCGAGCTTCGGGTACTACGCGAGCGCGCCGGAGGCGGTGCACCTGGGAAAGCTGGTGGAGGTCGAATGCCCATCTACGCGCTAGGCGACCGCGAGCCGGACATCCACCCGGACGCCTATGTGCACCCCGACGCCACGGTGATCGGCGACGTCACCATCGGCGCGTTCGCGTCCGTGTGGCCACAGGCCGTGCTGCGTGGCGAGTCGGGTGCCATCCGGGTCGGTGAACGCACGTCCGTCCAGGACGGAACCGTCGTGCACTGCACCGAGTGGCACGACACGGTCATCGGCCCGGAGTCGGTCGTCGGCCACAACGCGCACATCGAGGGTGCCACCGTGGGTGCACGTTGCATGATCGCGTCCGGTTCGGTGCTGCTGAACGGTTCGGTGGTGGAGGACGGCGCGGTGCTCGGCGCGGGCGCCGTGATGTCGTTCAACGGCCACCTGCCCGCGGGACGCATGGCTCTGGGTGTACCGGCAAAACTGCGCGAGGGTTATGCGGTGCCTCCGGACATGGTGTCGGGAATCGTCGAGAACTACGTAAAGCGGATCGCGGTTTACAAAGCAGGGCTGCGAAAGCTGTCGTAGCCGGGTTGGCTAGAGTCTCGCCGGTGACCGCACGACCGCTGCACGAGATCGTCGAGGCCGGCTGGGCGGAAGCGCTCGCGCCCGCCGCCGACCGCATTGCCGCAATGGGTGAGTTCCTGCGCGCGGAAATCGCCGCGGGCCGGGAGTATCTGCCGTCCGGTGAGAACGTGCTGCGCGCGTTCAAACAGCCTTTCGCCGACGTGCGGGTGCTGATCGTCGGCCAGGACCCGTACCCGACGCCGGGCCACCCCATTGGTTTGTGCTTCTCGGTGGCGCCGGACGTGCGCCCGCTGCCGAAGAGCCTGGTGAACATCTACAAGGAATACAGCGCGGACCTCGGCCACCCGGCTCCGTCCAACGGCGACCTCGGCCCGTGGACCGAACACGGTGTGCTGTTGTTGAACAGGGCGTTGACCGTGCAGCCGGGCCGGCCGAACTCCCACCAGGGCAAGGGATGGGAGGAGGTCACCGAGCAGGCGATCCGCGCACTGGCCGCGCGCGGCGGCCCGCTGGTGGCCATCCTGTGGGGCCGCAACGCCCGCAACCTGAAGCCCTTGCTGGACCCGGTGCCGTGCATCGAGTCGGCACACCCCAGCCCACTGTCCGCCCACAACGGCTTCTTCGGCTCCCGCCCCTTCAGCCGAGCGAACGAGCTACTGGAAAAGCAGGGCGGCACCCCGATCGACTGGAAGCTGCCGTAACTCGAGGGCCGGCCTCCGGCCCCCGTTTTCCAGCCTACCGGCGACCCCCGACATTTCCGGTCCACTCACGACCCACCTGTGGACAGCGCGTGTCCAACGTTCCAGACACGCGTGTCCAACAATCTGGACAGCTGAGTTCAACAGTCGGAGGGCGGTCAACGGCGTGCCGCCGGACTGGCGCTGTAGGGCGACGCGTTTGCTGAACTCGGCGGTCCCGTTGGTTGGAGCATCACGCGGGTCTCGGACGACCGCTGAGTTCACATGCCCGGGGGCGGTCAGCGACGTGCCCAGGTGCCGGACTGTCGCCGTACGGGCGACGCGTTTGTTGAACTCGGCGGTCCGGAACGTTGGACACGCGGGTCTGGAGCGTTGGACACGCGGGTCTGGAGCGTTGGACACGCGGGGTTGTGGACAGGGGGACGTTCGTCGGCCGGAAGTGTCGGTGCTGTGCCGTAGGCTGGAAAACGGGGGCCGGAGGCCACGCGGCTTTCCTTTAGGGCGTTTTGGGGTTCCCACAGGGTGAGGGTTGCGCCTGTTGGGTCTTCGATCACGGTGACTGAGCCTTGCGGCAGGTCCAACATCAACGAGATCGTCGACGAGCAGTGGCGGGACACGTGGATGCCATGCTCGCGATCCTGCGCCGGGCCGTCGACGACCACGTCGACCTGACGAGCGGCTGTGGCGGGTGGTCGAGGCCTACCTCGCCACCTTCGCCGAGCGGCCGTACGCGGCGTTCCTGTGGTTCGAGTACCGGGTGGTCGCGAGTCGACGGTCGTCGCTCGACGCGGCCGCCGGGATGCTCGACGAGGTGCACGCTGTTGCTTGTCGAGGTACTGGACGTGCGGGACCCGGACGAGACCGCGCACCAGGTCGTGTCGTGGCTGCTCGGCACGATCGTCCAGCAGCACGTTCGTCCGCGTCCGGCCGACGTGCTACGGCGCGAGCTGGCCAGGATCATCGAGTGACGGACGCAACAAACCGGGCCACTGGCGATGCCAGGGCCCGGTTCGTGTGTTCTTGGCTTCGGTCCTACCCGCGGGTGACCTTGCCCGCCTTCAGGCAGGAGGTGCACACGTTCAGACGCTTGCGCTGCGAGACACCGATCTTCGCGTGCACGGTCTGAATGTTGGGGTTCCACCGGCGGCTGGTGCGCCGGTGGGAGTGCGAGACCGACTTGCCGAAGCCTGGCCCCTTGCCACAGACGTCGCAAACGGCAGCCACGTCAGGCACTCCTTTCTTCACAACGGAAACTGGCCGAACAGCCAGCAAGCTCACGGCCTGGCCCGCGCCAGGCAGCAAGACCCGGCTCGCGCCAGGCAAGCAAACACAGGGTAACGGCTCCCGCTGAGGCTCTCGACACCGGCCCACTAGTCTGCCGCATGTCCACTCGTTCGGCCCGTGGAGGCGCGATGCTCCAGGCGCTCGACGCCGCCCAGGTCCGCCGGTGGGCCGTGGCCTGCGTGCAGTCCCTCGACGCGCACCGCGAGGCCATCGACAGCATCAACGTATACCCGGTCCCGGACGGCGACACCGGGTCGAACCTGCTGCACACCATGCGCGCGGCGCTCGACGCGCTCCTGCGCGCCCCGACCAGGGCACGAGCCACCGCCGGGACGGCCCTCGCCGCGCTGGCCCGCGGCGCGCTGACCGGCGCGCGCGGCAACTCCGGCGTGATCGTCTCGCAGTTCCTCCGCGGCGCGGCCGACGCCCTCGCCAACGCCGACGCCGTGCTCGGCCCACAACTGCGCGCGGCACTCACCCGCGGCGCAGAACTGGCCAACGCGGCCATGGCCGAGCCGGCCCCCGGCACGATGGTGACCGTTCTCGACGCGGCCGCCACCGCCGCGCGGAACGAGCCGTCCGACGCACTGCAGGACGTGGTCATGGCCGCCGCCACCGAGGCGGCGGCAGCCCTCGACAAGACCCCGAGCCAACTCGCGGTCCTCGCCAACGCCGGCGTCGTGGACGCGGGCGGTCGCGGCGTCGTCGTGCTGTTCGACGCCCTGGTTTCAGTTGTCACCGGACAACCGGCCGCGCTCGCCGCCGCCCAGCGCGCCACCGCTGAACGAGCCATTCGGCCATCGACCGGCGGCCAGGAAAGCTCCCTCTACACCTCCCGTGAGTCAGGCTCGGACGCCTTCGCGTACGAGGTCATGTACCTGCTGGAGCAGGTTGTGGACAACGATGCCGACACCGGTGTCCACGTGCCGGGCGACGATGCCGCCGACGCCGAGAACGGCCCCGCCGGCCATGCCGCCACCACCAGTGCTGCACGGGACACCGCAGCCGCTGCCCACGACGCGACCGACGGCGCCCGGGGCACCAGCGTCGGCCGCACCGCCCCCGGCGCGAGTGCGGCGCACTCAGCCGGAGCCGACGCGGACGCGCCGCCCTTGGCCGCGCCGCCCGCTGCCGACGCCTCCGCCGCTGCCGAGGACGCTCCCGCCGGTGCCGAGGACGCTCTCGGCGGTGGCGGCGGCGTTCCCGCCGGTGGCGAGGACGCTCTCGGCGGTGGCGGCGACGTTCTCGGCGGTGGAGGTGCCCCCGATGGTGGGGACGCCGCAGGCAGCATGGACGCCGTCGGTGGACGGGTGGCCGCAGGCCATGCCGTTTCTGACACAGGTGGCACTGCCTGGCCTGTGGATGCCCGACCCACAACCGCGACGGTTGGCGCCGCCTCCGCAGGCGACGCTGCTGCTGGTATCACCTCCGTTACTGGTGCCGCTCCCGTGACTGGTGTCGCCCATGTGATCCCGGTTGCCAACGTCACCGGCGTCGCCGAGGCAGGCGTGACCGCTGCCAGCCACGACGCTGCCGCTGCCGGCGACGCTGCCGGCGACGCTGCCGGCGACGAGGACGCGGCCGACGAGTCCGGTGGCGCCGACCACGGCGAGGTGGATCACCGTGGTGTCGACGATCGCGGCGGTTCCGGGGGAGGCCGGGGTGGCGGCGTTGGCCGGAGTGCCATCGAGCGGTTGCGGGACACGCTCGTCGGGCTCGGTGACTCGGTGTCCGTCGTCGGTGACGGTGCCGGCCTGTGGAGCGTGCATGTCCACTGCAATGACATCGGGGCCGCGATCGAGGCCGGTATCGACGTGGGACGGCCACGTCAGATCCGGGTGGCTCGATTCGCCGACGCGGCTTCGCCGGAGGCGAGTCGGTTCGTCAAGGATCGTGCTGTCGTCGTGCCCTCCCGTAGTAGCGAGTTCGCTGACCTGCTGATCAGCGAAGGTGTCACCGTCGTGCACGTCGAGCCGGACGACGAGCGTGGTGGGTCGCTCGCCTACCGCATGCTCGAGACCATCACCGGCACCGCCGCCGCGCATGTCACCGTGCTGCCCGCCGACCCCGGACTGGTCGAGGCCGCCGACGAGGCGTCGATCCGCGCCGTTGCCGCTGGGCAGGACGTGGTCGTGGTGCCGTGTGCCTCGTCGGTGCAGGTGCTGGCCGCCGTGGCCGTGCACGATCCGCGCCGTCGGGCTGGAGACGACGTGGTCGCGATGGCCGAGGCGGCCGCGGCCACCAGGCGTGGCGAGGTCGTGGTGGCGACCGAGGCCGCCATCACCTGGATCGGCGCCTGCGACGCCGGCGACGTGCTCGGGTTCGCCGACGGTGAGGTGATGTTGATCGAGCCCGGCCCGGCCGACCTCGCCGCGCTCGACCGTGCCGCGTGCGGGGTGGTCGAGCGCATGCTGGCCGTGGGCGGTGAGCTGGTCACCGCCCTGCTCGGGGCCGAAGCACCGGACGAGCTGGCTACGGAGCTCGAGGACTTCCTCCGGCGTGAGCACCCGGAGACGGAACTGGTCGTCTACCAGGGCGGACAGCACAACGCGGTGCTGGTGCTCGGCGTGGAGTAACCGGAGCCTTGCCGGGCAGGGCACCGTCGAGGGCGATCGAGAAGCGGAGGAGCCACACCGCGCTGCGGAGCAGGTGAGGCAGGAGCGGCTCGAACGTCGGGGGAACAGTCGGCCGGTGCATGCGAGGTGTCGTGTGCATGGGAGGAGCGTGTCAGGGGGCACCGACAGATCGAGTGGCGTTGCCGTCGGGGGCAATGTTTAGAGTCGGTCGCATGCGGATCAGCGAGTTAGCGAGCTGCGCGGGCGTTACCACGAAAGCGTTGCGTTACTACGAGGAACGTGGGTTGCTCGACGCCCCGCGGCGCACGAACGGTTACCGGGACTACGACGAGTCACACCTTCGGGTGGTCCGGGAGATTCAGACGCTGCAGGAGGTCGGGTTCGCGCTCGAGGACACCCGTCCGTTCGTGGAGTGCCTGCGCGCCGGGCACGACGAGGGTGACGCGTGCCCGGACTCGGTGGCCGTGTACCGCCGCAAGATCGCCGAGGTGGAGGCCTACCTACGGCAGTTGAACGTGGTGCGCGACGAACTGCGGGCCAAGCTGGACGCCGCGCTGACCCGCCGAAACGCAGGGGAGAACTGAGGACATGGAGTCGGTCACCGAGGAAACGTTCGGCACGCGCGTGCTCGCGCGGGACAAGCCGGTGCTGGTCGAGTTCTGGGCGACGTGGTGCGGCCCGTGCCGCATGGTCGCGCCGGTGCTCGAACAGATCGCGCAGGAGCGGCCGGACCTGGAGGTCGTGAAGCTCAACTACGACGAGGAACCCGCCGTCGGCCAGCGGTACGGCGTGATGGGCCTGCCGACGATGCTGCTGTTCCGCGACGGTGAACCGGTGCGCACGATCGTCGGCGCCAAGCCGAAGGCCCGCCTGCTGGACGAACTCGACGAGGCGTTGCGCACAACCTGACCGGCGGCCGTCCCACGATTGTCGGTGGGGCGCGACATAATCGCCTCGATGGTCTCCATGGACAGCAAACTCGAGGCGGCAGTGGGCGCCAAGTCGGCCAAGGCACTGGCCGGCGCCCTCGACCTGCACACGGTCGGGGACCTGGTCCGGTACGTCCCCCGTCGCTACGCCGAACGCGGCGAGCTCACCGACATCGCCGGGCTGGAGATCGGTGAGCACGTGACCGTCATGGCGCGTGTGCTGACGTTCAACGAGCGGCGGATGAGAACGAAGCAGGGCTGGATCAGCGAGGTGGTGATCACCGACGGGAGCCGCACGCTGGACTGCACGTTCTTCAACCAGCGGCACCACAAGCGGGCGCTGACGCCGGGCATCAGCGCGCTGTTCGCCGGCAAGGTGTCGCGTTTCCGGAACAAGCTGCAGCTCACCAACCCGGACTACCAGCTGCTCAACGAGGAGAGCGACGACGACACCGTCGAGCAGTTCACCGGCCTCATCCCGGTCTACCCGGCCGCCGCGTCGATCCAGTCGTGGCAGATCGCGAAGTGCGTCAAGCAGGTCCTGTCGATGCTCGACGTCATCGAGGACCCGATGCCGCAGGAGGTGCGGGAGCGGCGAGGTCTCGCGAACTACGACGACGCCGTTCGCAAGATCCACACCGGTATCGACTGGCCGACGGTGCAGGCCGCGCGGGCGCGGCTGAAGTGGGACGAGGCGATGGCCGTCCAACTCGCCCTCGCGCAGCGCCGGCACCGGGCGATCGACCGTCCTGCCCCGGAGTGCAAGCGCCGGGACGACGGTTTACGTGCCGCGTTCGACAGCCGGCTCCCGTTCACGCTGACCGCCGGCCAGCAGGAGGTCGGTGAGAAGATCGCGGCCGATCTCGAACACGCCCACCCGATGAACCGCCTGCTGCAGGGCGAGGTCGGCAGCGGCAAGACGATCGTCGCGCTGCGGGCGATGCTGCAGGTCGTCGACGCGGGCCGGCAGGCCGCGATACTGGCGCCGACGGAGGTGCTCGCCGCGCAGCACGCGCGGTCCCTGGCGGCCATGCTGGGTGACCTCGCGCAGGCCGGTGAGCTGGGCGCGGCGGAGGAGGCGACCCGGATCGCGTTGCTGACCGGTTCCCTCCCGGCGGCACTGCGCAAGCAGGCGTTGCTGGACGTGGCGAGCGGTGCGGCGGGCATCGTGGTCGGCACGCACGCCCTCATCCAGGACACCGTGCAGTTCGCCGATCTGGGCTTCGTCGTGGTCGACGAGCAGCACCGGTTCGGTGTCGAGCAGCGGGACGTGCTTCGCACGCGGGCCGGGGAGAACGTCAGCCCACACGTGCTGGTGATGACCGCGACGCCCATCCCGCGCACGGTCGCGATGACGGTGTACGGCGACCTGGAGACCTCGTCCCTGCGTGAGTTACCGGCGGGGCGGTCCCCGATCAACACGGCGGTCGTGCCGGCGGCGGAGAAGCCGGCGTGGTTGGACCGGGCGTGGCAGCGGATCCGTGAAGAGGTGAAGGAGGGCCACCAGGCGTACGTGGTGTGCCCGCGCATCGGTGACCAGGAGTCGTCGGACGACGTCGCGGGGGGCGACGACGGCCGGCGTCCGCCGCTCGCGGTGCTGGAGGTCGCGGAGGGGTTGGTCGCGGGGCCGTTGCGGGGTTTGCGGGTGGAGGTGCTGCATGGTCGCTTACCGGCGGACGAGAAGGACGCGGTGATGCGTGCGTTCGCGGCCGGCGAGGTGAACGTGCTCGTGGCGACGACCGTTGTCGAGGTGGGCGTCGACGTGCCCAACGCGACGGCCATGGTGATCATGGATGCCGACCGGTTCGGGGTGTCCCAGCTGCACCAGTTGCGTGGGCGCGTGGGTCGGGGAAAGGCGGCCGGCGTGTGCCTGCTGGTGACGGAAGCCCTCGCGGGCACGGCCACCCGGGAGCGGTTGGACGCGGTGGCGGCCACCTTGGATGGTTTCGAGCTGGCTCGGGTGGACCTCGAAATGCGCCGCGAGGGCGACATTCTGGGGGCCACACAGTCCGGGAAGCGGTCCGGGCTGAGGTTGCTGTCGTTGCTTCGCGACGAGGACGTGATCGCCGAGGCGCGCGACGAGGCTCAGGAACTCGTTTCCCGGTCGCCGGATCTGGCGGAGTTTCCCGGGTTGGCGAGCATGGTCGCGTCGCTGGTCACCGACACGAAGGCGGAGTATCTCGAGAAGGCTTGATCGGAGACGAAAAGTCCCCGTCAGCCGGGGGCTGACGGGGACTCTCGACCCTTGAGCTACTTGCCGTTGGCCCGCACCTTCTCCGGGTGCGGGTGGGGCTGTACCGGACGGGGCTGAGCGCTGGCCGCGGCTGGTGCCGTTGCCTTCGACGCCGCCGCGAAGTGGCGTTTCGCGTCCTCCAGGATGGAGAACGTCGTGTTCACGTGGTCTGCCACCTTGCGTTCGAAATCGTCCGCCTGACGGATGCGGTCCGCCGCTTCGGCCAGGCGCTGCTCGGCGTCCTCGACGATCTTCGCCGCGCGGATCTTCGCGTTCGCCTGCTGCTCGTTCAGTTCCTGCTCGACCTGGCTGCGCTTGGCGGCGATGGCCTTGTCCGTGGCCAGGCTGCGGGCCTCGGCGTCCGCCACCGTCTTCTCCGCCTGCTGCTGCGCCATGGCCTCCAGCTCGACCAGGTTGCTCTCGACCGAGGCCTTCTTCTCCGCCAGGGCGCGTTCCGCATCGTCGGTGCGCTTCTTGGCCTCTTCGATGATCCTCGCGGCCTGCTGCTGAGCGGACTGCGTGCGGGCGGTGATCTGCTTCTCCGCCTCAGCCTGTTCCGCCGCGACGGTCTCGCGGATGCGGTTGGCCTCGATCTCGGCGTCGCCCACGATCTTGGCCGCCCTGGCCTTCGCGTCGGCCACGCGTTGCGCGATCTGCTGCTCGGCGTCCGCGCGCTCGGCGGCCACTGTCTCGCGCAGCTTCGTCGCCTCGCGTTCCGCGTCGCCCACGATCTTCGTCGCGCGGTCCTTGGCCACCGCGGCGCGCTCGGTCAGCTCGCGTTCCAGCTCCGCGCGGCGCTGGTTCAACGCGGCCTCGGTCTCCTGCTCCAGCGAGGACCGCTTCTCGGCGGCCTTCGCGTCCATGAGCTCGCGCTGCTTGAGGGCCTCGGCGTCGCGCTGCTCGCGGCGCTGCCTCGCCTCCCCGTCCAGTTGCGCGATCCGGGTCTCGTTGGCCTTCGTCGCACGCTCGATCTCCGTGCGAGCCTCCGCCATCAGGTGCTCGTGTTCGGTGGCGTTGCGTGCCCTGAGCTGCTCGTACTCGTTCTCGAGCGTGGCGTGGTTCTTCGCGTACTCCGCCTCGAGCTGCTTGCGCCGCTCGGTCAGCTCGGCGGTGATCGCGTCGTGCTTGGCCTTCTGGTCCGCCGCGTACGCCTTGGCTTCGGCCTTCACGCCGGTGGCGTACTCGTCGGCCGCCGCCTTCGTCTTGGCCGTGTACGCGTCGGCGTTCTTGCGGATCTCGGCCGCGTGCTGGTCGGCCTCGCGCCGGGTCTGGGCCGCGTAGTTGTCGGCCTCCTCCCTGGTGGCGGAGGCATGGGCGTCGGCCTTTGCCCTCGTGGAGTGCGAGTACTCGTCCGCGTCAGCTCTCGTCGACCGGTCGTAGTTGTCGGCGTCGCGCTTGAACTCGGCGATCTCTTCCTCGGCGAGCTGCCACATCAACCGCTGCCGCTCCGACATCGCCTCGGTCGAGGTCGGGTTCACGGTGATGCGGTGCAGCTGCTCTCTGGAGTCCTGTAGCTGCTGGGAAGAGCTGCCGAGCGCCTTCGTCAGCTCCGCTACCTTCGCGACCGCCTCATCGCGGCTCTTCGTCACATGGCTCAGGTCGAACGAGAGTCGTGTGACACGCTCGTTGACCTGACGCGGGTTGTAACCGCGCAGGACGGTGTCAAAACGTGGAACGCGCAGATTCGCGTCGGACTCGCCTTCGGGCATGGTGCCACACTTTAGATGGTCCCCCGCCCAGGTCACTCCGGCAGGCGGGTGATAAGCGGCCGAAGGCCACTCCACCGTCGATGAGTGGTGGGAAGGCCTTCGGTCCGACTAATCAGGAGCTTGGTGAAACCACCGCCGGCAGCCGCTCGGTCGGGTGATCATCAATTAGAGGTGCTGGTGACGCGGCGTCGCGCTGGATTTTGCCCGGCCACCAGTTCGCCTTCCCGAGCAGAGCCATCAGCGACGGCAGCACGAGCACACGTATGACCATCGCGTCGATGAACACCGCGACCGCGAGCCCGACACCCATTTGTTTCATCTCGTTCATCGACAGCGTCGCGAAGATTGCGAAAACGGAGACCATGAGGATCGCGGCGGACGTGACGACACCGGCCGAGCGGCTGATGCCGAACGCGACGGCGTCCCTGGTGGACGCCCCGGCCCGCGCGGCCTCGCGGATCCGGCTCACCACGAAGACGTGGTAGTCCATCGAAAGGCCGAACAGGACCACGAACAGGAACAGCGGGATCCACGCGACGAGCGCGCCGTTGGACTGGAAGTCGAGGATGCCCTCCGCCCAGCTGTGCTGGAACACGAGTGTGACGGCTCCGAACGCGGCCGCCGCGGACAGCGAGTTCAACAGCAACGCGGTGGCCGCCACGACCAGCGACCGGAACGTCCACGCCATGATCAGGAACGTCAGCAGCAGCACGAAACCGATCACGACCGGCATCCGGTCAGACAGGTTCGCCGCGTAGTCCTCGTTGCCGGCGATGTCGCCGCCGACCGCGTACTCGGCGCCGCCCACCGTGCCGATGGTCGCCGGCACCAGCGTGCCGCGAAGCTCGGCGAGCGAACGCTTTCCGTCCGCGGTGCCCGCGGCGTGCGGGGTCGGGATCTGGAGTGTGGTCACCCGTTGGTCCTTCGAGACCTCGATGACGGGTGCGGTGACGTTCGCGAACAGCGGGTTGTCCTGTGTCCGGCTGGACAGCTCGGTCAGCTCTTCCCTGACCTGCCCGGCCTGCCCCGGCTCGGCACGCACCGCCACGACGTGGTTGGTGCCCTCACTCGGGAACGCGTCGGTCAGTCGGTCATAGGACCGCATCACCGGGATGCTGCGCGGCAGGTCCTCCTCGCCGGTCGACTTCAGCTTCATGTCCAGCGCCGGAAGCGCGAGCGCGCCGAGTGCCGCGACCGAGATCAGGAGCGTGGCCAGCGGAAAACGCAGCGCGGGACGCAACAACTTCGGCCACACCCGCGGCGGACCGGTGCGGTTGGTCAGCCGCCACAGCAGCGGCACGCGCGGCCGGTCCACCCGCTTGCCGAGCTTCGCGAGCAGGGCAGGCAGCACGGTCAGGGAGCCGAGCACCGCGACCGCGACCACGATCACCGAGCCGGTCGCGAGCGAGGCGAACACCGCGTCGTTCGCGAGGTACAGCCCCGCCATCGAGATGATCACCGCGACTCCGGACACCACAACGGAATGTCCGGAGGTGGCGGCCGCGATCTCGACCGCGCGGGTGTGTGAGGCGCCGCGCTGGCGTTCCTCGCGCTCACGTTTCAGATAGAAGAGGGAGTAGTCGACGCCGACCGCCATGCCCATCAGCAGGATGACGCTGCCGATCGACTCGACGGACGGCACGAAGTGGGACGCGAGCGCCGACAACCCGAACGCCGCGCCGACCGCGGACATCGCGAGCAGCACCGGCACGCCGGCGGCGATGATCGCGCCGAACGCGATCAGCATGATCACGAGGGTGACCGGCAGGCTGATGAACTCGGCCTTGGCGAGGTCGCTCGCGACCTGGTCGTTGATGCCCTTGCCGATCGACCGGCCGCCGACCTGCTCGACGAGCAGGTCGGGGTGT
>NZ_DASUVO010000074.1:0-16360 GCF_036378875.1 Actinophytocola sp. | reverse complement strand
CTGGTAGGCCGGTTGCGGGGCGGCACGGATGAATGAGCGGCTGGACGACGCCCGCACCGACGTCGCGAAGATCATCGGCGACCAGGCCGGTGAGTGGGACATGGCGGGTCTGATCCCACTGGAGCCGCTGCGGCAGCTGGGTGCCAAGGGACTGCTCTGCGCCGAGGTCGCGGAGTCCGCGGGCGGGCTCGGCTTCTCCAGCCAGGACAACGGGGAGCTGATCGCCCACATCGGCGAGCACTGCGGCTCGGTGCGCAGTGTGGCCACCTGCCAGGGCATGGCCGCGTGGACCGTCCGGCGGTTCGGCGACGCCGGACAGCGTGCGACGTTCCTGCGCAGGCTGACCGGCGGCGAGCTGGCCGCGATGGCGTTCAGCGAGCCGGGCGCCGGCAGCGACCTGTCCGCCATGCGGACCGAGATCGTCGCGGACGGCGACACGGTCGTCGTGTCCGGGCACAAGGTCTGGGTCACCGGCGCCAAGTACGCGGACCTGCTCGTGGTGTTCGGGCGCTTCGGTGTCGGCGCGGCCGCCGTGGTGGTGCCGACCTCGGCGCCCGGTGTGCGGCTGGAGAACGTGCCGGGCGCGCTGGGTTGCCGCGCGGGAGGGCACGCGAACGTGCGGCTCGACGCCGTGCGGGTGCCGGTCGCGAACCTGCTGCGTGGCGCCGGGCAACCGCTGGGATGGCTGGTGACCACGGCCCTGACCTACGGCCGGCTGTCGGTCGCGTGGGGCTGTGTCGGCATCCTGCGCGCCTGTCTGCGCGCGGCCACCACGCATGCCACCTCACGCAAGCAGTTCGGCCAGCTGCTCGCCGACCACCAGATGATCCGGCGGCACATCGCCGAGCTCCTGGTCGCCGAGCAGGTCGCGACCAGGGTGTGCGAACACGCCAGCAGGTGCTGGGATGCCGGCTCCCCGGAGATGGTGACCGCGTCCGTGGTCGCCAAACACGTCGCGGCCGGGCACGCGGCCACCGGCTCGAGCACCGCGGTGCAGGTGCTCGGCTCGGCCGGCGTGCTCGACGGGCACGTGGTCGCGCGTGCCTACCGGGACGCGAAGCTGATGGAGATCATCGAAGGCAGCAACGAGATCAGCCAGCTGATGCTCGCCGACCACGCGCTGGGGACGTCATGAGCATCGGCATCGGCGCCATCCACTGTGTCCTGCCGACGGACCGGACAGCCGTCCGGGAACTGCCGGAGTTCGGCTCACTTTCCCACGAGGAGACCGAGTTCGCCGAGGGATGCGGGATCGCCGGGATCGGCGAGTTCCTGAACCGCACGGCGACCGACCTGGCCGTCCGTGCCTGCCAGGAACTGGCCGAGGCAGACCAGGTCGACCCCGACGTGCTGCTGCTCGTCGGCGCGCGGGCACCCGACGTGCTGCTCGGCTCGGACGTCTGCCGGGTGCAGAAGGAAGCGGACGTGTCCCGCAGCTTCGCGTTCACAGTGGACGGTCTGGGCTGCACCGGTTCCAGCGCGGCGTGGGCACTGGCCCGTGACCTCCTGGTGGCGGATCCCGACCGGCAGAGCGTGCTCATCACACACGGCAGCAGACCGACCGGGATGGACCGGATTCGTTACCCGGTCACGGTGATCGGCGACGGCGCCTACGCCATGACGATCCAGCGCGACGCGCGGCCGGTGCTGCGTGCGCACCGGATGCAGACCGACGGCGACTTCCACGACCTGTTCGGTGTGGACTACAAGCAGGCGCCCTGGTACGAGTGGCGCGAGGAATGCTCCTCGCCCGACCGGTACAGCTTCGAGCTGGCACTGCAGAGCCGGTTGCGGCTGGGCAAGCTGGTCACGCAGGTGCTCGCCGACGCGGGAGTGCGCAAGGACCAGGTCGCCGCGACGATCATGCAGAACGTCACGGCCAGCGCGTACGACTTCTACGAGTCCCTTTTGGACCTGTCCATCCACCCGGTGTGCCGCGACCACCTGCGTGACTACGGGCATCTCGGCGCGATGGACGTCGTGCTCAACCTCGACCGCCTGCTCCGCGGCGGTGAACTACGCACCGGGGATCTGGTCCTGGTGCTCAACAACAGTCCGGTGGCGGCATGGGCGGTGACGTTGTGGGAAGTGTGACGGAAACGGTCAAGTGCCTCGTCTGGGACCTGGACCAGACGCTGTGGCAGGGAATTCTGCTCGAGAACGACGAACCCCAGGTACCCGAGGAGATCCGCGACGTGATCGTGGCGCTGGACGAGCGGGGCATCCTGCAGTCGATCGCCAGCCGCAACGACCACGACCAGGCGTGGGAGTGGCTGGTGAAGCTCGACCTCGCCGAGTACTTCGTGGCACCGCAGATCGGTTGGGGACGCAAGTCCGACTCGGTCCGGCGGATCGCCGACGAGCTGGGGTTCGCCGAGCGGACCATCGCGTTCGTCGACGACCAGCCGGTCGAACGCGCCGAGGTCGCGCGGTTCCTGCCGCAGGTGCGGTGCTATCCGGCCGAGTCGGCCGGCTCGCTGCCGAGCCTGCCCGAGTTCACGCCCGCGGTCGTCACCGAGGACTCCCGCAACCGCAGGAAGATGTACCAGGCCGGCACGCGGCGGGAGACCGCGCGCGCCGAGCACACGGGCGCGGACGACGACTTCCTGCGCTCGCTGGACCTGCGGATGCGGATCAGCCGCGCCACTCCGGGCGAGCTGTCCAGAGTGGAGGAGCTGACCCGGCGCACCAGCCAGATGAACGCCACCGGCGTGCACTACTCGGACGCGCGGCTGCGTGCCCTGCTCACCGACCCCGACCACGAGGTGCTGGTCACCACGCTCACCGACCGGTTCGGCTCGCACGGCGCGGTCGGCGTGATGTTGCTGGCGAAGCACCCGACGATGTGGCACCTCAAGCTGCTCGCCACGTCCTGCCGGGTCGTCGCGTTCGGTGCCGGGGCCGTCCTGCTGAACTGGCTGTCCGACCAGGCGGCGATGGCGGGCACGCACCTGGTGGCCGACTTCCGCAGGACCGACCGCAACCGGATGATGGAGATCGCGTACCGGTTCGCCGGCTTCGCCGGTGACGCGTGCGGCTGCGTGGACGTGATCACCGACGACCCCGGCGCGGACGGCGTGCAGCGCCTGCACCTGGTTCCGGAACGACAGCCGGCGCCGACGACGATGACGGTGCTCGCACCGGACCTGGCCGGCGGTCGGGATGACTGACCGCACGCTGTACGAGTGGTTCCGCCACTCGGCCGACCGGTTTCCCGGTGCGCCGGCGGTGGAACTGGCCGGCGCCGCCGTCACCTACCGGGAGCTGCGCGAACTGGCGGAGACGCTGGCCGGGCGGATCCTGGGCGCGCACGGCCACGCGCCGCGCCGGCTCGCGTTGCTGGCGGACCGGACCGTCCTCGGCTTCGCGGGATATCTCGCGGCCCTGCGGCTCGGCGCGGTGGTGACACCGCTCCACCCGACGTTCCCGGCCGCCCGCAACGCGACCGTGTGCGCGCTGGCCGGCGCGGAACTGGTGCTCGCCGACTCGGCCGCCACCGCGCGGCTGGCCGCCGACCTGCCCGTCACGGCACTGTCACTGTCCGAACTGGACGGTCCGGTGGCGGCGCTGCCGCCGTACCACGGCTCGCTGGACGACGTGGCGTACGTGCTGTTCACCTCGGGTTCCACGGGCCGGCCGAAGGGGGTGCCGATCCGGCACCGCAACCTGTCGCCCTACATCGCGCACAACATCGACCGGTTCGAGGTCGGCCCGGGGTGCCGGATGTCGCACACCTTCGACCTGACGTTCGACCCCTCGGTGTTCGACATGTTCGTGACGTGGGGCGGCGGCGCGACGCTTGTCGTGCCGCAACGGACGGACCTGCTCACCCCGGCCGCCTACATCGCGGGCAACGCGCTGACCCACTGGTTCTCGGTGCCGTCAGTGGTGTCGGTCAGCGCGGAGCTGGGCAACCTGCCGGCCGGTGCGGTCGACTCGTTGCGGTACAGCGTCTTCATCGGTGAGGCGCTGACGATGTCGCAGGCGAGGGCCTGGCACGCGATGGCGCCGGACTCGGTCGTCGAGAACGTGTACGGGCCGACCGAGCTGACGGTCGCGTGCGCGGAGTACCGGCTTCCCCGCGACCCGATGGACTGGCCTCGCACCTCGAACGACACCGTCCCCATCGGACCGATCTATGAGTTCCTCGACTGGCTCGTGCTGGACGAGCACGGCGCGCCGGCCGAGGAGGGCGAGCTGTGCGTCCGTGGCTCGCAACGGTTCGACGGGTACCTCGACGCCGTGGACAACGAAGGCCGGTTCCTGTCCCACGAGGACGGACGGACGAGACCCTACGACGGTTCCTCGGATCTCACGGCGGCGCACTACTACCGCACCGGCGACCGGGTTCGGCTCGAGGCCGGCGAGTGGGTACACCTCGGCCGGCTCGACCACCAGGTCAAGATCCGGGGCTTCCGGGTCGAGCTCGGGGAGATCGAGGCGGCCATGCGTCGGTGCCCCGGCGTCCGGGACGCGATCGTCATCGCGGTCGGGCGGGGCGAGGACGTCGAGCTGGCCGGATTCCACGCCGGCGCCCCCATCAGCTCGTCGGCGCTGATCCGGTGGCTGCGCAAGCAGGTCCCGATCCACATGGTGCCGAGGCGGTTCACCTACCTACCGGAGATCCCGTTGAACCCCAACGGAAAAGCCGACCGCGGCCGCCTGCGCGAGCTGCTCGCGGCCGGGGCCTAGGGGAGTGGGTCCGATGCGACTGCGGGAGCAGCTGATCCCACCGGCAGGGCCGATCAGGGCACTGGTCCGGGCCAACCTCGGGCGCAGCGTCGGCAACGGGATCCTGGTGTCGCTGGTCGTGCTGTTCTTCGTGCGGTCGGTCGGGTTGCCGCCCGGCCAGCTGGGCATCGGGCTGACCATCGCGGCGGCCGTCAAGATCCTCGCCAGCGTGCCGACCGGCCACCTCGTCGACGTCCTGGGGCCGAGGACGAGCGCGGTCGGGTTCGTTTCCCTGCAGGGGTTGCTGGTCACGGGATACACGCTGGCCGACGGCTTCGCCGGGTTCGTCGTCGCGGCGGCGCTGGTGGGCGTGGCCGAGGTCGCCGGCGAGTCGGCCCGTGGTGCGCTGGTCGCGGCCGTGGTCGCCGGCGGTGAGCGGGTCCGGGCAAGGGCGTACCTGCGGGCGGTCAACAACATCGGGATCTCCGCGGGTGCCGTGTTCGGCGGGGTCGCGCTGAGTATCGACTCACGCGCGGGTTACGTCTCCCTGCTCGTCGCGTGTGGACTGCTGTTCGTCGCGAGTGGACTGAGCTACCTCGCGCTTCCGCCGGTCGCGCCGGTCGGCCGCGGTGAGCGGGCCCGGTGGTGGGCGGTGTTGGGGGACCGGCCGTTCGTGGCGGCCAGCGTGATCAACGCCGTCCTGATGATGAACGCCGGCATCCTCACGGTCGCGCTGCCGATCTGGATCGCCGCCAGGACGAACGCGCCCGCATACGTGTACTCGGTGATCCTGGTCGTCAACACCGTGATGGTCGTGGCGTTCCAGGTGAGGATGAGCCGGGGTGCCGAGGACGTCATGGGTGGCGCGAACGCCCTGCGCCGCTGCGGTGTCCTACTGGCGGTGTGTTGCGGCCTGTTCGCGCTCGCGGCGGGCCAACCTGCGTGGCTCGCGGTGGTGTTGCTCGGTGCGGGTGCGCTGGTCCACGTCTTCGGTGAGCTGCTGTACAGCGCCGGTTCGTGGGCTCTGGCCTACGAGTTGGCTCCGGAGCACGCGCACGGCCAGTACCAGGGCATGTTCGGGATGAGCGGCAACATCGGCGCGATGCTGACGCCGGTCGCGGCGACCACGTTGATCGTCGGCGCCGGCTGGCTGGGCTGGCTGGTGTTCGCCGTCGTGTTGCTCGGCGCCGGCACGGCCGCGCCGGCTGTCGGGAAATGGGCGCTGCGTACCAGGCAGGAGCCGGTCGCGGCTTCGAACGGAGGAAAGTCATGACGGACACGTCGATCCGGGAGTGCTACGGGTTCGCGGTCGAGTGCGTCGCCGACGCCGGCGTGCGGGAGGTGGTCGGCCAGTTCTTCGGCGCGCCGGTGGAGGAGCGGCCTACGGCGCCGGTCGCCGCCGCGCCCACGGTACGGCTCACCATCGAGCTGACCGAGGACGCGCCGGGGCCGAAGAAGAACCCGCCGCACACCGTCGAACTGATGGCTGACAACCCGATCGAGATGGACACCGGGGCCAGCCGTGGGACGGTCGACCCGAACAGCTGGTCGATCCACACCGTACTGTCCACACGAGACCTCGACGATCCCGTGCTGTGGGGTCACTGGCTGCTCGAACGGGCGTTCCTCTACCTGGTCTGCCGGTCCCCGCGCCATTACCCCCTACACGCGGGCGCGATCTCCGTGGCCGGCCGGAACGCGGTGGTGTCCGGGCCGACCGGCATGGGCAAGTCCGTGTTCAGCTACTGGGCACACCGCGGCGGCGCCGACCTGGTCTCGGAGGACATCATGGTGCGTCACCTCGACGACGAACCGGGCAGGGTCTGGGGCTACCCGCACGCGGTGTACCTCGACAGCTCGGTGCGCGACCTGTGCCCCGAGCTGGTCGAGGCCGCCACCGTGGACTACAACGCCGGCGCCCGGTTCCGCCTCGGCCTCGCGCACCTGCCCCAGCAACGGCTGCGGTCCGCCGCGAGCATGGACGCGATGGTGTTCCTGGCCCGAGGGGAACGGGCCGCCGTCCGGGAGCTCGACGTGGACGACGCGGTCAAACGCTGCTGGGACGACGTCAGCACCGCGAAGAAGGACATCGCCGTCCTCGACGAGGTGACCGAGGACCTGCGCCGGGAACTGACCGCCGTGCCGATCTGGGAACTGTCGGTGCCGCCGGGCATCGAGGCCGGCTACGACCTGCTGTGTGCCGAGCTCGGCGCGCTCTGAGACCACATGGGGGCAAGGACATGGACTTCAGCCTGTTCTACTTCGCCAACGACAACTGCGGGCTCGAGGCCGACCGGTACGAGCAGCTGCTCGCCGGTGCCCGCTTCGCCGACACCCACGACTTCACCGCCGTGTGGACGCCGGAACGGCACTTCCACCCCTTCGGCGGCATCTACCCGAACCCGGCCGTTACCGGCGCGGCGATCGCCGCGGTGACCGAACGGGTCGCGATCCGCGCCGGCAGTGTCGTCGCGCCACTGCACCACCCGCTGCGGATCGCCGAGGAGTGGTCCGTTGTGGACAACATCTCCGGCGGCAGGGTCGGGATCTCGTTCGCGTCCGGCTGGCACGCGACGGACTTCGCGCTGCGGCCGGAGAACTACGCCGACCGCCGCACCATCGTGATGGACTACGCCGACCAGGTCCGCGGTCTGTGGCGCGGCGAGAGCATGCGGGTGGTCGACGGAGCCGGCAAACCCACTGAGGTCAACGTGTTCCCGCCGCCCGTGCAACGCGAGCTGCCGGTCTGGCTGACCAGCGCGGGCGCGGTCGAGACGTTCCGCAACGCGGGCCGTCTCGGCGCCGGCCTGCTGACGCACCTGCTCGGGCAGGACGTGGACGACCTGGCCACCAAGATCGCGGCGTACCGGGAAGCCGTCGCAGAGCGCCCGGGGAACTGGCCGGGGCACGTGGTGCTGATGCTGCACACCTATCTGGGCGACGACGAGGACGCGGCGCGCGAGGTCGTCCGGGAACCGCTGTCGAACTACTTGCGCAGCTCGGTCAACCTGCTGCTCGGGTCCCAACTGGACGGTCGGCGCAGGCCCGATCCCGCCAAGCTCAAGGACGCCGACCTGGAGTTCCTGGTGGCCCGCTCGTTCGACCGCTACTTCGACGATGGCGGCCTGCTCGGCACCGTCGAGAAGGCCAAGAACGTGGTGCGTCAGGCGGAGAGGATCGGTGTCGACGAGATCGCCTGCCTGATCGACTTCGGTGTGCCGGCGAAGACCGCCCTCGCCGCCCTGGACAACCTTGACCAGCTGCGCCGCCACTTCTGCTGAGAGGACGAGAATGTCGAACAAGAGCGTGACCGCGATCTCCGACGAGTACGTCGCGGACTTCGCCGACCTGGACCCGATCACCGCGAGCTACCTGGGTTTCGCCGAACACGACAACGCCCTGCCGGATTTCTCCCCCGACGGGTACAGGGCACGAGCCGACCTCGCCGCGACCGCGCTGCGTGCCATCGACGCCGCGGAACCGGCGAACGACGCCGAACAACTCGCCAAGGACGTGTTCACCGAACGCGTCGGCCTGGCCGTGGAAATCCACGATGCGGACCTGGAGGTGGCCGCGTACAACGCGATCGAGAACCCGGTGTGGGCGATCCGGCAGTGCTTCGACATGATGCCGACCGACACCACGGAACACTGGGCCGTCATCGCCGAACGACTGGCGAAGGTCCCGGCGGCCGTGGCCGGAGTGCGGGAGTCGCTGGTGAAGGCGCTGTCGAACGGCAGCGCACCGACCCTGCGCCAGGTGAGCAAGATGGCTGGCCAGTGCGAGGTGTGGTCCGGCGCGCTGGACCAGAAACCCTTCTTCACCACCCTCGTCGGACAGTCGCCACTCCCTGGCGTGGCAACACTTGCCGAGGCGGCGACGAAGGCTTACGCCGACTTCGCGTCGTTCCTGCGGGACGAGATCGCCCCGAAGACCCCCGACCGTGACGCGGTGGGACTGGACGCCTATCGCATCTGGTCCCGCAACTTCACCGGCGCCCGGCTCGACCTGGACGAGGCGTACGAGTGGGCGTGGGGCGAGTTCTTCCGGATCGGCGAGGAGATGAGGAAGACGGCGGACCGGATCAGGCCGGGCGCGACCCCGGCGGAGGTGTCCGAGCTGCTGGACGCCGACCCGCGCCACCACGTCCTGGGCCGGGAGACGTTCCGTTCGTACCTGCAGCAGCTGTCCGACAAGGCACTGGCCGACCTCCGGGGCGTGCACTTCGACATCCCGGACGAGCTGATGAAACTGGAGTGCCGACTGGCCCCGCCCGGCGGCAGCATCGGCGGGTACTACGCGGGTCCGTCGGACGACTTCAGCAGACCGGCGGGGATGTGGTGGTCGCTGCCGTCCGACCAGGAGGTGTTCCCGACCTGGCGCGAGGTCTCGGTGCTCTACCACGAGGGCGTGCCGGGCCACCACCTGCACATCGCGACGGCGATGTACCAGAAGGACAAGCTGAACACCTACCAGCGCCTGCTGGGTTTCGTCTCGGCGCACGCCGAGGGCTGGGCCCTGTACGCCGAACGCCTGATGCGTGACCTCGGCTACCTGGACGACGACGCACACGTTCTCGGGATGCTGCTGGAACAGCACCTCAGGGCCGCACGGGTGATCCTGGACATCGGCATGCACCTGCGCCTGACGATCCCCACCGGCACGAACTTCCACGAGGGCGAACGCTGGACCCCCGACCTCGGGCTGAAGTTCCTGAACGAGATGACGATCTCCGACAAGGCCTCCCTGCCGGACGAGATCGACCGCTACCTTGGCTGGGCTGGCCAGGCCCCCGGCTACAAACTGGGCGAACGCGTCTGGCTGACCGCGATCGACGACGCCCGCCGCCGCCACGGCGACGCCTTCGACCTGAAGCACTTCCACGCACACGCCCTGGAGATGGGTTCCATCGGCCTGGACCTGCTCCGCGACCGCCTGGCCAGGTACTGACCCGTTCCCCGACGAACGCGATGAAGGACGCCGTGCTCGCGGTGGGCGTGAGCACGGCGCCCTTCGTCGCCTCGGCCGGGTCGTTACGGGCGGATGAGGACCTTGAGGGCCTGGCGGTCGTTCATCGCGCGGTAGCCGTCGGGGATCTCGTCGAGCCGGTGGGTGCGATCGAACACACGCCCTGGATCGAGGGTGCCACTCAGCACGTCGGGCAGCAGTTCCTCGATGTAGGCGCGGACCGGGGCCGGACCGCCGGTGAGGGTGATGTTGTTGAGGAAGAGGCTCGCGAACCCAATGGGGGCCTCCTCGTACTGGGGCAGACCGACGCGGCTGATCACGCCACCGGCACGGACCACGCCGACGGCCATGTCGTAGGCGTCGCGGTACCCGACGGCCTCGAGCACCGCGTTGACCCCGCCGCCGGTCAGGTCCAGAAGCTTCTCGATGCCGTCGGCACCGCGCTCGGCGACGACGTCGGTTGCGCCGAACTCGCGGCCGAGGTCGGTGCGGTCCGGGTTGCGTCCCATGAGGACGATCCGTTCGGCGCCGAGCCGCTTGGCGGCCAGTACGGCGGACAGGCCGACCGCCCCGTCGCCGATCACCGCGACGGTCGTGCGTGAGTTCACCCCGGCGCGGACGGCGGCGTGGTGTCCGGTGAGGAACACGTCGGCCAGCGTCAGCAGGGACGGCAGCAACGGCGAGTCGGCCGCGGTGCTGTCGGGGATCTTGACGAGGGTCCCGTCGGCCAGCGGGACGCGGACGGCCTCGGCCTGGGCGCCGCAGGCGTCGCCCAACGCGAAGATTCCACCGTGGACGCAGGAGGTCTGCAGGCCCCGCTGGCAGAACTCGCAGGTGCCGTCGGAGTAGGCGAACGGCGCGATCACGACGTCACCGTGGCGCAGTGTGGCGACGTCCGATCCGATGTCCTCGACGACGCCGAGGAACTCGTGACCCATCGGCACGCCCTCCGGCGAGGCGGGCATGGACCGGTAGGGGTGCAGGTCGGTGCCGCAGACGCTGGAGCGCAGCACTCGCACCACGGCGTCGGAGGGCTCGTGTAGTTCCGGGTCGGGGACGGTCTCCACCCGCACGTCCCCGGCACCGTAGATCAACGTTGCCCGCATGAGCGTCCTTTCCTGGCACTACATTCGATCTCGGTTCACGCCGGACGTGACCGGAGAGTCACGGCTCGCGGCGTCGCGGATGACCTCGAGGGCGTCGTCGACGTGCTCGGCGCGGGAGCGGTGGCTGAGTACGCACATACGCAGCACGTGCTGCCCGCGCACGCTGGTGCTGGACAGCAGCGCTTGTCCGGAGGCGTGGATCTGTTCGAGAAGGCGGTGCGTGGCGGTGTTGCCGGCCACGTCCCGGAAGGTCACGGTGGACAGTTCGGGTCGCCATGGGACGTGCACGCCCTTCATCCGGCGCAGTTCGTCATGGGCGTGCGCGGCGAGGTCGAGCTTCTCGTCCAGCGCGGCACGAAACGCCGCGACACCGTGGAGGTGGAGCGGCAACCACAGTCGCAGCCCACGGAACTCGCGGGTCAGCTCGATACCGAGATCGGCGAAGTTCGGCAGCATGGCGGCGGCGCCGACGTCCCGCAGGTACGGTGCGTCTTCGGCGAACGCGGCTCGCAACACCCCGGGATCTCGTACCAGCAGCACCCCGGTGCCGTGCGGCAGGAACAGCCCCTTGTGTGGGTCCAACGCGATCGAGTCGGCGGCCTCGATGCCGATCAGGCGATCGCGCCCCCGCTGGGTGAGCTGGAAGAACCCGCCATAGGCCGCGTCCACGTGGAGCCACAGGTCCTCCCTGCGTGCCAGCGCGGCGAGGTGGAGCAGCGGGTCGACGGTGCCTGTGCTGGTTGTTCCGGCGGTGCCGACCAGCAGAAAGGGACGGAGCCCGGCCGCCCGGTCGGCCGCGATCTGACGGGTGGCCGCGGCCACGTCCATCCGGAGGTCCGCCGTGTCGGGCACGATCCGCAACCGGTCCGGGCGGAAACCGGCGATCCGGGCGGCCTTGGCCACGCTGTGGTGGGTGTGTTCGGTGACGTAGATGGTGCCGTTCCCGAAGTCCTCCCCGAGCCGGTGATGGCGGACCGCGGCCACCACGCACAGGGTCGCCATCGACGCGCCGGTCGTCACCAGCCCGCCGGCGCCGGCCGGCTGTCCGAACTCCGTGCAGAGCCAGCGCAGCACGCCCTGCTCCATGGCCACGAGTCCCGGCGCCGGCGTGGCCAGGGCGGTCTGTCTGTTGACCAAGCGGGCCAGCAACTCCGCGATCGCCGAGGACACCAGGCCGCCGCCGGGAATATAGGCGAAATGCCGTGGCCCGGCGGTCTCCATCCCGTAGCGGGCGGCGTCGCCGAACGTGTCCAGCAGCACGTCGAACCGGCCCGGTTCCTCTTTCGGCGGCATGGCGAATCGCCCCACCATGTCAACGGGAAGGTCAGGACCGATCGCCGGCGCGTCCTCCAGCCCGTCCAGGAAAGACGTGATGTACCGCCCGGCGGCATCGACCCACTCGGCGACGGTCTGCGAGTCGGTCTCGAGGGCGCCGACGTCGGCACCGGTGGCAACTCCGTCCAACCTCAAAACACCACTCGTTTCTCAACGATGTACAGATGGGTATGCGGACCGTCACTCCGAGTATTGCCTGATCGTTATCCCACAGTGCACGGCAGATCGGAAAGTTCCGGATGTCGTAACATGAATAGCGCATTAGGCGGAATCTTGCCTACGTTGATCATATTAAGCTTCGTGATGACGGAATAAATGCGTCAAATCCTGTTGGTTGCATTCGCGTACGGAATAACGGAAACAATTTCGTGTTTCAGTTTCGCGGCACGTCCGTGGACATTTCCACCGCCGGCCACCAGCGCTGCTTGCCGGCGCGGTGGGGGCGTACGGCGGGTGACGTGCGGTTAGAATCGCGGCTCGATGCACAGCGGTCCACTGTCGAGACGAGGACCTGAGCAGGGGGCGGCGCGTGGTGTGGCAGTTCGGCCATTACCGGATGGAAGGGTTGATCGCCCGCGGTGGCATGGGTGAGGTCCACCGCGCCTACGACACCCAGCACGACCGGGTGGTCGCCATCAAGATCCTCGGGGCGCACACGGCCGCCGATCACGACTACCGGCAGCGGTTCGTTCGGGAAGCGAAGGCCGCGGCGCGGTTGCGTGAACCGCACGTCATCCCGATCCACGCGTACGGAGAGATCGACGGCCGCCTCTACCTGGACATGCGCCTGGTCGAAGGCGACGACCTGAGCGCGACGCTGGCCACCCACGGTCCGATGAGCCCGGCCGCGGCGGTCGACGTGGTCGGCCAGATCGCCAGTGCGCTCGACGCGGCCCACGCCGAGGGGCTCGTGCACCGGGACATCAAACCGTCGAACGTGCTCCTCGCCGCCGGTGGTTTCGCGTACCTCGTCGACTTCGGCATCGCCCGTTCGATGGCCGCGCACGCCGACATCACGGGGACGGGCGTGCCCATCGGCACGGTCGCCTACATGGCACCGGAACGCTTCACCCCCGACGGCCGGGTGGACCACCGGGTGGACGTCTACTCGCTCGCGTGCGTGCTGTTCCAGTGTCTCACCGGGGCCCAGCCCTTCTCGGGTGGGAACATGCTCGCTCTCATGCACGCACATCTCCACAAGGTGCCGCCGGCGGCGACCGCTCTCCGGCCGGACCTGGCACCCGCCTTCGACGACATCATCGCCACCGGGATGGCGAAGCGTCCCGAGGACCGTTTCGAGAGTGCGGGAGCGCTGGCGGCCGCGGCCAGACAAGCACTGAGCCAGCCGGCGCCCTCGTCTCCGGCGACCTTGCCGGCGCCGCGCCCGCGATCCACACCGGTGACGCGGCCGACCCCGTCACGCAGAGGCCTGTGGTGGCTCGCCGGCACCGCGGCGGTCGTCGCCGTGGCCGGGCTCGTCGTAGCGGCGATGCTGAACTGGCCGTTGGGCTCGCCCGACGACAAGGCGGCCAACCCGCCGACCACGCCGACCACCACCGCGACCACCGTGACCACGCCGACCGGCCCGCCCACGACCCAGACCTCGGCCGCGGACCTGTCGGTTTCGGTTCCCATCAGCACGCCAGCCTGCGACGGCGGGTACATCGTCATCGTCGGTTCCGCCATCGACCCGAACAATTACCAGCGCACCGTCCAGGCCTTCCTCGACGCGAACCCCGGCGCGCGCTATCTCCACACACCCTCGACCGGGTGCAGCTCACTGCAGCAACAGGTCGATGGTGTCGACGTCTACGCCGTCTACTACGGACCGTTCGTCCGCAAGAACAGAGCATGCGAAATGCGGAACGACATCGGCGGCGACACGTTCATCCGGCGCCTCGACAACACGTCGACACCCGCCAAGGGGGTCAGCTGCGGCTGAGCCAACGAGAACGTGGTTCACCCGCAGGGCCCTGTCACCGCCGGGAAGCTCACTCACGGTCAGAACGTCGTCCAGAGACCAGCTGACTCGATGGACACCCATGTCACGACCACTGGTCCAGTAGAACTAGAACACGTTACAGTTATGGCCAGCTGGTGGTGGATCGAGGAGCGGGAATGGCCAAGAAGGTGTCACAGAGCAGTGAGGCCGACTACGTGGTGGTCGGGTCGGGCAGTTCGGGAGCCGCGATCGCGGGCCGGCTGGCCGAGTCGGGCGCGAGTGTGATCGTGCTCGAGGCCGGCAAGACGGACGAGCAGCTGCTGGTCACGAAGCCTGGGATGATCGGCCCGATGCACTCCGTGCCCCAGCTGAAGAAGCTCGTCGACTGGGGCTACTACTCGGTGCCGCAGAAACACCTCCTCAACCGTGAGATGCCGGTGCCACGAGGCAAGGTGGTCGGTGGGTCCAGCTCCGTGAACGGAATGGTCTACGTCCGGGGCAACCGCGCCAACTTCGACTCCTGGGCCGCCGAGGGCAACGTGGGCTGGGACGCCGACAGCGTGAACGCCGTGTACAAGCGCCTGGAGGACTTCGAGGACGGGGAGAACGCGTACCGCGGCGCGGGCGGACCGATCCAGGTCACTCGTGTCAAGGCCCCGCAGGAGGGTTCACTGCAGTTCCTCCAGGCCACCGCCGACACGATCGGCTGCAAGATCCTCGACGACTACAACGCCGAGTCGCAGGAGGGCGTCAGCCGGATGCAGCAGAACGCCGCAGGCGGCCTGCGCTACAGCGCCTCGCGCGGCTACATCCACCACCTCGCGTCCCCGACACTGGAGCTGCAGCCCCAGGTGCTGGTGACCAAAGTGGTCATCGAGAACGGCCGTGCGATCGGCGTCGAGGTCACCGACCGGGACGGCACCCGGCGAACCGTCCGCGCCGGCAAGGAGGTCATCCTCTCGGCGGGGTTCGTCGGATCCGCGCAGCTGCTCATGCTCTCCGGAGTCGGCCACGCCGCGCACCTCAAAGACCACGGCATCGACGTGGTCGCGGACCTGCCGGTCGGCGACAACCTGCACGACCACATGTTCCACGCGCTGACCTTCCAGGCGTCGTCGAGCAAGCTCAAGGGCACGGCGCCGTACTTCGCGCGGGGCCTGGCCAAGGAGCTGATCAAGCCCGGCACCACCTTCATGGCGAACTCGGTCTTCGAGGCGGTCGCGTTCCTGCGGACCTCACAGGCCGACGCGGTGCCCGATCTGCAGCTGCATCTCCTGCCCTGGGCGTACGTGTCGCCCAACCAGGACCAACCGATCCGGCACAAGGTCGACAAGCGCACCTCGCTCACCGTGCTGGCGACGCTGATCTACCCGAAGAGCCGAGGCACACTGCGGCTCGCCTCGGCCGCCCCGACGGCGGCACCGCTCATCGACTTCCAGTACCTGGCCGACCCCGCTGATCTCGAGGTCCTCGCCGAGGGCTCGGAGCTGGTGCGCGAGATCTTCGCGGCACCGGCGTTCAAGGGGTCCGTCAAGGGGGAGACCCACCCTGGCGAGCAGCTACGCGGCCAGGAGCTGCGCGACGCGATCCTCAACCGCGCCACGTCGGTGTACCACGGCGTCGGCACCTGCCGGATGGGCGTCGACGAGCTCGCGGTCGTCGGACCCGACCTCAAGGTCCGCGGCGTCGAAGGGCTGCGGGTCTGCGACGCCTCGATCATGCCGTCGATCACCGGCGGCAACACGAACGCGCCCTGCATCATGATCGGTGAGATGGGCGCGCAACTCGTCCTCTCGGACAAGTAGGGGTAACCATGACCGTCGCTCCTGTCCAGCTCACTCGCCCCGCTTCGGTGACCGACTTGTTCCTGCGGGAACTCGTCGACAGGGTGCCGGGTTCGTCCGGTTCGACCTGGAAGCTCACCGAGGTCTACACCGGCGAGGTCCTCGTCGAGCTGCCGCAGTCGACGCCGACCGACATCGAGGCGGCGTACGCCACCGCCCGCGTGGCGCAGAAGCAGTGGGCCGCCACCCCGCTCAAGCAGCGGCTGGAGGTGTTCAAGCGAGCCCACACGATCTTCGTCGACAACGCGCGGACCACCACCGATCTCATCCAGGCCGAGAGCGGTAAGAACCGGCGGATGGCGATCGAGGAGACCTGCGACCCGGTGATGGTGATGAGCCACTACCTCAAGCGGGCGCCCAAGCTCCTCAAACCGGTCAAGCGCGGCGGCCCGGTCCCGATGCTGTCGACCTCGACCGAGATCCGCCAGCCCAAGGGGATCATCGGGATCATCGCGCCCTGGAACTTCCCGTTCGCGACCGGCATCTCGGACTCC
>NZ_DASUVO010000073.1:0-254004 GCF_036378875.1 Actinophytocola sp. | reverse complement strand
ACCGCCCCCCAACCGCCCGTAATCAGTGGCGGTCGCGACTGGGCCAGCGGCCATGCGAGGAAGGCTTCATCACCGCCAGCGTGAGAGGCGTCCTTCACCACACCGCTCACGTCGCGCTGGCCGCGCACGAATGGCGCGTTCACTCTGCGGGCGATGTCCTGAAAGACGCGCTCATGTCGTTGAACGTCCCCATCGCGTCTTTCATGACACCGACCGTGTTGAGCGCGAATCCGCTGATGGTCCTGCTGCCCGCGTAGGCCACGTGAGCAAGCGGGGCGGGCTTCGCCGCTTCCGGGCCGGGCGCGTAGCACCGGCCCGGAAATCAAGCGCTGCGAACGGCGTGTTTGTGCCACCGGGCGATGCCCCGAAGGACGCTTTCCTGTCGTTGAACGTCCTCAGCGCGCCTTTCGAGACATCGACGATGCCCCGAACGCGTCTTTCGGGACACGCAGGTCGACGTCCAGGATATTCGGCGGTTTCGGGTCAGAGGTCGACGGTGAGGCGGGGCGACAGTGCCCGGGAGACGCAGCAGTACACGCGGCCGGGTGCCGCACCGATGTCGTCGCGATGCTCTGGTTCCCCATCGACGACGGCGATCTCGCAGCTGCCGCACACCCCTTCGCGGCAGCCGGACGGTATCCGGTGTCCCGCGTGGTTCAGGGCGTCCAACATGGACTCTTCCGCACCGACCGGCACCGTCTGTCCTGATCGGACACAGTGCACCTCGAACGGCTTGCTGGGCGCGAACTCCCTGACCACCGGCCGGAAATGCTCGATGTGCAGACGCTCAGGGGAAAACGCCGCCTCGGCCGCGTCGAGCATCGACGCCGGACCGCAGCAGTACACCAGCGCTCGAGGGCTCAGCGCGGCGGCCAGCGCGGCGAGGTCGGGTCTGCCGTGCTCCTCGGTGGCGTGGATGCGGACCCGATCGCCGTGGACGGTTCGGAGTTCGTCGGCGAACGGCATGGTGGCCACCGACCTGCCCACGTACACCAACGTCACCGAGGCTCCCGCCTCGACCGCCGCCGTCAGCATCGGCACGATGGGGGTGATGCCGATCCCGCCGGCGAGGAACAGGTACTCCGGCGCCGGCAGCAAGGGGAAGTTGTTGCGTGGCACCGAAACATCGAGCGTGCGGCCCGTGCGCAGGAACAGGTGGACGTACTCCGAGCCGCCCCGGCTGAGCCGGTCGTGACGGACGGCGACACGGTAGCTGTCGCGGTCGGCCGGGCTTCCGCACAGCGAGTACTGCCGGGTCAGCCAGTTGGGCAGTGCCAGATCGACGTGCGCGCCCGGTTTCCACGGCGCCAGCGGACCATCGGCGCCGCGTAGGACGAGCGAGACGGCGCCATCGGCGACCGACTCCACCTGTTCGAGAACTGTTCGCTGCATCGTCATCAGTACAGCTGCCGATAGCCGGCTTCGAGCATCCGGTCCAGCACCGCCGGATCGAGCCCCATCTTGTCGGCGGCGACCTCGCCAACGGACGGCAACTCCTCGGCCAGCGCCTGGCTGGCGGGATCCCACAGTCGGGACCGAATCAACGCGCGTCCACAGTGGAAGAAGACCTCCGCCACCGCCACGACGAGTGCCAGCTCCGCGTCCTTGCCCTCGGTCCGCATGCGGGCGAGCACGTCCGGTTCGTCGGTCGGATACGCGCGACCGTTGACACGCAACACTTCCCGCGCGCCTGGGACGACGAACATCAGCCCGATCCCGTCGTTCTCGGCGAGGTTGCGGAACGAGTCGGCGAGCTTGTTGCCCGGCCGGTAGGGGATCGCGAGCGTGCGCTCGTCGAGCACCTTGACGAACCCCGGGTAGTCGCCACGCGGCGAGCAGTCGGGCAGGCCGGTCGCGTCCGACGTGGCCATCGCCACGAACGGGGCGTGGGCGATGAAACGACGCACATGCCGGTCGATGCGGTCACCGACCTTGGCCCTGATCATGTCGTCGGGCTCCCCGAGCCGAGCCCGTACCTGCCCGAATGACACCCGACGCGGGCGCGCCATGACATTTCTGCTGGTCATGGCACAATTATGAGCAATCATTCAGTTCGTGCGCTACTCGCTTTCGCGCCGGTTCGCAGGAGGTGTCATGACGTCGGAGCAGCGCCGGCTTCAGCCACGTAAACAGCCACGCCAGGTCCGGGCCGAGCTGACCCGGCAGCGCATCCTCACGGCCGCTGCTCACATTTTCGCCGAGTACGGCTACGCCGCGGGCACCACGAACCGGATCGCCGAGCGAGCGCGGATCTCGATCGGCTCGCTGTACCAGTACTACCCGAACAAGGACGCGATCCTGGCCGAGCTGCTCACCCGCCACCTCGACGCCGACAAGGCCGCCGCGACGCTCCGCCAGCACAAAGGACTCCCGGCGTCACTCGAGGACATCATCCGGGCGTTCGTGCGCACGGTCATCGAGAACCATCTGGACGACCCGCAACTACTGCGGATCATGATCGAGGAGGCACCCCGCTCCGGCGAGCTGTTGGAGAAGGTCACCCGGCTGGAATGGGAGATGATCGGTGACCTGCGCGACCTGCTCCACCAACACCCCGAGGTCCAGGTCCATGACAAGGACACAGCCGCGCGCCTCGTGGCGTCCACTGTGGAACTGACCGTGCACCACCTCATCGCGGCGCCGGGCTCCATCGACACCACACAACTGGAGAACGAACTGGTAGCGATGATCACCAGCTACCTCCGCACGAGCCGGTGAAATCTCGGGAGGGGTCCCCGGACATGCTGGCTACCGTCACGGCATGCATCTTGAGGACATCACCACGTTCACGCTGGTCTCGGTCGATGGTTCGGCTGAGCTGTCCATCAAGCTGCCGACCGCGTTCGTCGACGACTTTCGTGACCACCTGACAGGACAGGGGTTCCGCGTCCCGCAAGGCGTTGCCCGCTCGGCACTGGTCGAGGTCATCGTGGCCACGGCCGAGAACCCCGCCGCGTGGACGGCCGTCGGCGGGACGGTGGTGGCGTTTCTCCGGCGGCACAGCGGGAAGGTGCACCGCTTCGAGGTCGAGGGCAGGTCCGTGTCCATCGAGGGGTACTCGGCCAGGGAGGCGGAGCGACTGGCGGCCGAGCTCGCCAGTTCGGGCCGGAAGCGCGACGACGACCCAGAACCGGGGGGAATGACTCTTGGCCGTCGGTAGTTTCGTCGATTCCCCATCGGCCGGCATGGAGGAACAATGCCGCACGCCCTCGTGATCGGTATCGATCAATATTCCGCGAAACGGATTCCGTCACTCAAGTGTGCCGTCAACGACGCGGAGGAGGTTTCCCAACGGCTGAAATCCGCGGGCTTCGAGGTCGTCACGCTCGCCAACCAGGCCGCGACGCGTCGGGACATCCACTGGGAGCTCGAGGTCGGGCTGAACGAGCGCGTCAGGGACACGGACGACCCCGTGCTGATCTACTGGTCCGGACACGGCATGTCCGACCTGCGGGAGAGCGCGGACAGCGACCGCGGCTGGTCGACCTTCCTGCTCCCTCACGACGCGGACATCGACCAACCACTGGCCTCGGCCTTCCCGGTCCAGCAGGTGTGGGCGCTGTTGAACAGGATCAAGACACGTCGACTGCTCGTCATGCTGGACACCTGCTTCAGCGGCGCCTTCGCGAGCGACAGCCGCGGTTTCACCATCGGGGCGAGGGGCAGTGCGGTGGACGCGACGGACGACTTCCTGCGCATGGAGGGCCACGGCCGTGTCGTGATCTCCGCGTGCGGCCCGAACGAGGTGGCACGCGAGAACGACAGCCGGGGGCACGGCCACTTCACCACGGCGGTGCTCACCGTGCTGGAACGCGGCCTCGACCACGGTGACCGCCGGACCAGCGTCACCGCCCTGATGTCCGACATCCGCGAGCTGGTGCGCCGCGAGACCAGGGGCAGCCAGACACCGTCCCTGCACGTGGCCGCCCAGGGCACCGACTGGAGCATCCCGTTGCCGACTCCCGCCCCGTACCAACCACCCATGCCCAGCTGGGCTTTCGTCGGGACGTCCGGTGGTGTCGGCAAGACGACGCTGGCGATGATGACCGCCGAACTGTTGGCCGAGTCCGGCAACAACGTCCTCTACCTCGACGCCGACATCGCCCAGCACGGCGGCACGAGCGAGTGGTGCCAGCGGGCCAAGGTCGACGTCGGGTCGGTCCGCACCTTCTCCGACCACGTGGCGGCGTTCTCCAAGGAACCGACCCGCACCCAGCAACGCCATCTCAACGACCGGTTGCTCGACGTCACCCCGGAGTACCTGAAGCGGTTCGACTGCGGGAAGATCCTCCTGCTGCCCGCCGCGCGGACGAGCGACAAGCTGTTCGTGTTCAACCTCGTCGCCGAGATCAAGGACCGCCGCTCCAACACGGTGTGCAGGCAGATCCTCGACGCGGCGTTCGACAGGGGCATCCGGCAGGGTGCGAGTTGTGTCGTCATCGACTGTGGCGCGCAGTTCGACCCACTCGTCGTCAACGCCATCACCGCCGCGCACCACCCGTTCGTCGTGGCCGCCGCGAGAGCCGGCGCGAAGGACTCACGGGAAACCATCCTGAGCAACTGCGCACAGACCGTCGAGGACTTCAACCGGATGCGCGTCGAGACGGTGGTCAACCGAGTGCCGAGCAGGGAAGCTCTGGTGCGCCACTGGGGAGATCCCGGTTACGGCAAGAGCTTCCACTGGTTGCCCTTCGACCGCAAGCTCTTCCAGGACTGGGAAGAGGGCCGCCCGAACTTCGAGCTCGGCTACGACGACCTGAGCCACGCCTGGCACGAGATCCTCGTCGCGTCCGACCGTAACGGCTGCGACGGCCAGCACAGAGATTTCCTGCCGAGCGAATGGGACCGGTTCAGCAAGTGGTCCTTGTGGCTCGTCAACAACCCCGGCTGGGCGGAGGTCACCCGGGAGTCGCTCGGTCGAACGATACGCCGTTCCTACTTTGTCGCGGCCGTCTACCTGGCGATACTGGCCACCGGTCTCACCAGCATGCTCATGCACATCCAGGCCGAGAAGCCGGAGGAGGACTCCTCCTTCCTGCCGCAGTGGTTCGCGATCACCCTGGTCGCCATCTCGGGGCTCGCCATGTTCGGCAACATCGTCGGCAGACTGCTGTGGCGCCGCCGACGCAGGGTGGTCAGCGAGGTGGCGCGGCATGCCGTCTCGGTGGACGAGCTCAAGCGGTGGTTCTCCGTGCCGCTCACCGAGGGTCCCTGGTGGAAGGTCTGGCAGTCCAGCCGCCGCGCCGCGATCCACTGGCTGCACAAACAGGTGGTCGCGGCGCGTGCGAGCCAACTCCCGCCCAGCCCGTCGTATGAGGTGTCAGGGTGAGAACACTCGGTTTCTCCTGCGCCTACGTCCGAGCAGCGGACGGGGAAGCGGCGACGCCGTGCGGCCGCCGAGCCACCCGACGCAAGTTCGGCGAGCCGAAATGCCTGGGGCACTGGGTCGTCGAGTACCTGCTGAGCATGGCGGGCGGCACCGAGCACGCCAGGAAGACCTGGGTCGTCGCGAGCGGCATCATGCTGCTCCTCGCGGCGGGCTCGGGCTGGTGGCTACGCGCGACAACCCTGCCGCACGCGATCACCGCCATGACCCTCACCTGTGGACTGGTCATCTGTTTCCTGTGGGAGCACCCGGTCGGCGGCGTCACCTGCCTCGTGTCCGCGGCGCTGACCGCGTTGGCCTGGGCAAGGGGAAACCTGTTCGGCTACTACCTCCTCAATCCCGACGCGAAACTCCCGGAGGGGTCCACGAGGGCGCAGACGCTGTTCGTCACGTCACTGGACATTCAGGTGGCTTTCGTATTCGCGTTCTCCGTCGTGGGCTTCGTCATCAACTACTACGTCAACAACGATTCCGAGATGAGGTTCTGGAGGGGTCTGAGTTTCACGCTGAGCATCCTGCTGTTCCTGTCGGTGCTGATCTATGCGGTCGCGACGGAAGGAAGGAGCGTGGCACTGGTGCCGTGGGTGGTCGTGCTGTTCGGCGCTCTCGCCATCGCCAGAGGCGGCCGCTTCGCCAGAAAACTCGCGGCGATCCTGCGGGTCTGATGCCATGTTCACCGGCTCGCTCGGACGATGGGAGGCGGGGAGGCCGACTGAGCGGGCGAAGCCCGCGAAGCGGCCCGGCGAAGCCCGCGAAGCGGCCCGGCGAAGCGGCCCGGCGAAGCCCCGCGAAGCGGCCAGCTCGAGCCGGCGGCCACGCGATGAAGGGAGCCTTCCTCACGCCCGCGGTGAGGAAGGCTCCCTTCACCAAGGCCCGGCCCACGGGCAGTGTCCTGAATGACGCGCTCATGTCGTTGAACGTCCCGATCGCGTCTTTCAGGACACCGGCCGGAGCACCTCATGCGCAAACAGGTAGCGAACCTTCGCGCTCACCGCACCTGTTTTGGGAAATTGTCGTTCCCACACCGTTCATGGTCCGGCGTCCTAGCATCTGGCTGACGCGAGCCGGCCGACGTTGGGAGCCGTTGACATGACGACCGATCACCGAGCGACCGAGACCGCGGTGTCCCGGTGGGCGGGTACACCGTGGTTCGTCGCGGGCGGGTTGGTGGTGGTCATCGCCGTGATCATGTTGGTCACGCCGGTCAGTGGGCCTGCCAGGTATGGCGAGCCCGGCTGTGGGATCGCCGTGAAGCCCGGCGGCGGCTCCGACGACTACGCCCTGCAGACCGAGATGTGCGTCGCCGCTCGGGGTGAGCGTTGGACCGCATCGCTCGCGGTGCTGACGATCGGCGGGTTTCTGGTGATTCCCGGCCTCATGCGTCGATCCGGCCGTTACCTGGACGGGCCCACCGCCGGCGGTCTGGCGCTGCTCGCCCTCGCCAGCGCCCTGCTGTTGCTGCCCCAGTCCGACGATCGAACCGACGCCTGGTGCGGCTCGGCGCTCATCCCCACCAGTCCGGGACTCCTGAGTCCCGAGACCGACACCGATCAACGACTCGCCGAATGCGCCGGCAGGCGGTCCAGCCGGGTGGCCTGGACGATCGTCCCCGCCGCGGCCGGCATCTTTCTCATGGCGCGACGCCGCCCCGCGCCAGACTCCGCCCGAATGTAACAGCGGTCAGCGGACGATCTTGAAGTTGAAGATCGGTGTGTTGACGGCGGTCATGAGGCGCAGCCAGATCGGCAGCAGCGTCTCCGCTCCCCGCGCGGTGGAGATGTCGCCGAGGTCGATCACGTCGGTGTGGCCGAAGCTCTCCAGCAGCGCGATGGTGGTCTGCTTGGCGTCCACGTCGTTGCCGGACACGAAGACCGTGTGCTCGCCGTCGGACAACTGTGTGGGGTGGACCATCAGCGAGGCCGTCATCGTGTTGAGCGTCTTGACCACTTTCGCCTCGGGGAACGCGACCTGGATCTGCTCGCCGAGGGAGTAGGTGTCCTTGACGAACAGGGTGGGCGGGAAGCCGGCCGAGGAGTCCAGCGGGTTGGCGACGTCCACCAGGACCTTGCCCGCCAGGTTGTCCCGCCCGGCCGCGGTCAGCGCGGCCATCGACACCTGCCCGGAGGTCGCGTTGACGACCAGGTCGGCACCCGCCGCGGCCTCGGCGAAGGTGGCCAGCCGCACCTGCGGGTGCGCATCGGCCCACTCCCGGTAGGGCGGGTTACCCATCGCGTCCGGCTCGGTGCGGGCAAGAGTGTCGGCGGGGTCGCGGGTGCCCGTGGTCACCTCGTGACCCAACTCGGCCAACCGGCCCGCCAGCGCCTGTCCGACCATCCCCGTACCCAGAACCGCGATACGCATGTGGACACTCCTCTCCACAGAGGACGGTCCGATCATCGCCCACCTGGACGACGTCGGCCAGTCGAGGGGGTGATCTGCCCGTTTACAGCGCGCTGGTCACCACCGTCAGCGGTCGCCGCGGTCAACGCCGCGGAACTCGGGTGGACGACATGACACTCCCTGTGTCATGTCATGATCGAGATCGGGCCGAGCTGCTCGGCGAGGAATACGCACGCCAGCGACGCATGACGGGAAATCCCCCCAGTTACACCAACACGGTTGATCCGATGCGAAGCAAGCCGACTGCTCCGAAGGGCCGCCGGATCTCGCGCCAGGTGTAGTCGAAGGGATATTTCATTGGTCATCATGACCGTATGATTCGGATCTTTAACGACCGGCGTGGTAACCCGAGCTACTGCGTTCGGCCCATTTATCATGTCCGGTGAACAAACGTGTGGGCAGCCCCTATCCCGTCTGTTACCCTGCCTTGGGGGCAAGGCCACCACGGCGCACTTTTAGGGGAATCCCTTTCCGCGACATCGCCGCGATCGTGTTGACCTTACTTTTTGCGACGACCAGCGTTAGGGGTGGTTACCGTCGTGGGATTACCTGGCGATTTTCGCGGGTCAGGGGGGCGTAGCTCGACGCAGGCACAGTACCGATGTATTGGCATCGGAGTAGGACCCGCCAATCTCAGCTTGGCATCGTTGTTACACGGTCATCCAGACGTGACTAACCTCTTTCTGGACAAGAAACCCGTGTTCGACTGGCATGACGGCCAGCAGGTGCCCGGATCCTCGCTACAGGTCTCGCTGTTCAAGGACCTTGTCGTGCTGTCCGACCCGACGAGCCCGTTCTCGTTCCTGGCCTACCTGCACGAACAGGGCAAGATATACCACTTCGTCAACGCGCAGTTCGACGCCGTGCCACGCCAGGAATTCCGCAACTACATGGCCTGGGCGAGCCAGAAGAACGAGAACGTCGCATTCGGCGAGGAGGTGCTCGGCGTCGAGTTCGACGAACACTTCGTCGTCGAGACCAACCGTCGCGTGGTAACCGCCGAGAACATCGTGATCGGGGTCGGAAGCCAGCCGTGGGTGCCGACGCCAGGCCGGGACAAGCTCGGCGAAACACAATTCCACGTCAGCGAGTTCGTCGACAAGGCGAAGGGGCTGCACGGTAAACGGGCGGCGGTGATCGGCGGTGGCCAGTCCGGCGCGGAGGCATTTCTGGACCTCATCTCGCGCCCACCCAAGGACCTGCCCCGCCGGGTGACGTGGGTGTCGCGACGGGGAAACTATTTCCCGATCGATGACACTCCGTTCACCAACGAATACTATACGCCGAGTTATTCGGATTACTTCTCCAGCCTCGACATGGCCACCCGCAAGGCGATCAACAGTCAGAACGTGCTGACCAGCGACGGGATCTCCGAGTCCACGCTGCGCGAGATCTACCAGCGCGGCTACGTGCACCGGTTCATCCACGGCAACACCGACCTGCTCACGTTCCTCCCGAACCGCTGCGTCACCGAGGTGACCGACTACGGCTCCGGCTGGGCCATTCGGACCGTCCCCAACGACCGGCCCGACGCCGTCGAGCACTTCGAGGTGGACACGATCGTCTGGGCCACCGGCTTTCGCCCGGCCGCGACCGACTTCCTCGCGCCGCTGGCCGGACGGCTGGCGAGGGTGGGCGACGAGTACCAGATCGACCAGGACTTCGCCATCCGCTGGGACGGCCCGCCCGACCGCAACATCTTCCTCCAGAACGCCGCCCGCGAGCAGCGCGGCCTCGCCGACCCGAACCTGAGCCTGATCGCGTGGCGCAGCCAGCGCATCCTCGACCGCCTGCGCCAGGTGCGATCCACCGACCAGTTGGCCTCGTTCATCGAGTGGTCCACGAAATCCCCTGACGACACCCTGCTGCGGGGAGTGTGATCGGTCATGGAGGCCGACATCGCGATCGTCGGCGCCGGAATCGTCGGGTGCGTGATCGCGCGCGAAGTCATTGCCCGGGCGCCGGGGACATCACTCGTCATGTTCGACCGCGACGCCGTCGGCGGCGGAGCCAGCCGGCGCTCGGCCGGCCTGCACCTGCCGCGTGGCTCGACCGACCGGGTGCGCCGCATGAGCGAGTACAGCCAGGACTACTACGCCCGGCTCAAGGCCGGCTCTCCCACACTGCCGATCCACGAGCGCGGTATGTCCGTCGTTGCCGCGGCGGGCAGCGCGCCGAAGCTGGCCGAGGTCTACCTCGAGAGCGCGCGGCTGACCCCAACCGACGAGGTCCCCGGGATCCGGCTGCCCGACCAGATGCAGGCCTGGACCGGCGTCGGCTGCCAGTACGCCGACGTGCAGGCGCTGACCCAGGCTCTGGCCGCACAGTTACGCGGCCGGATCGGTCTGCGCGAGGGCGTCCGAGTCGACGGCATCGACGCGCGGCGGGACGGGGTGGCCCTGCGGCTGAGCACCGGCGAGACGTTCGTCGCCCACCAGGTGGTGCTGGCACCGGGGCCGTGGCTGGCCGCGACGGCGTGGCGTGAACTGCTCGCCCCGCTGGGCAACCGGGTCAAGAAGGTGGTGGCGCTGCACGTCGAGCAGACGCCGGCCGACGACGACCAGGTGGTCGTGTTCCAGGACGAGGACGCGTTCCTGCTGCCACTCGGCCAGCGGGGACACTGGCTGTACAGCTACACCTGCACCGAGTGGGACGTCGATCCGGACACTGTGGACGGTGGGCTGCTTGCCCGCGACCTGGACGAGGCCAGGGAGCACCTGCGCGGCTACGCTCCCGCGATGGCCGAGCGCTGCACCTCCGGCCGGGTGTTCTGCGACGCGTACAGCCGCACCGGCGATCCGAGGGTGCGGCCACTCGACTCCGACGGACGCATCGTCTTTGCCGGCGCCGCCAACGGTTCCGGATACCGTCTCGCCCCCGCCATGGCGTCGGAGGCCGCGGACCTGCTGCACCTGGTGAGGAGCCACGCATGATCATCAGCACCTACTCCGCCGAAGCGCTGCGGGAGTCCTTCGGCATCGACATGAGCGCCATCGACATGGGCCCGGTCGAGTCGATGGGGGTCGGGGCCGCATGGGGCCGGGTCGCACCGGGCGTCCACTCCGACCCGCACCAGCACGACGAGACCGAGACCTTCGTGATCGTGGCCGGGACGGGCGAGTTGATCGTCGACGCAGGCCGCCGCCCGGTCGAGCCCGGCATGGTGCTGCAGTTCGAGCCGTTCGAGACGCACTACCTGGACAACACCGGGGACACCGACCTGGTCTTCGCCACGTTCTACTGGCGGGACACCGACCGCGCGGTGCCCAAGGCGGGCGAGATCAACCGCAGGCGGTTCGACCAGCGGCCGATCTTCGTGTTCTCCTCGCCGACAACCCCGAACGGCGACCTGCACCTCGGTCACCTGTCCGGGCCGTACCTCGGCGCCGACGCGTTCGTCCGCTACCAGCAGATGAACGGCGTGCGGGCCTGGCACATCGCCGGCAGTGACGACTTCCAGAGCTGGGTCGTCGGCACCGCCAGGCGCGAGGGTCGATCGCCTGCCGAGACCGCGGCGCACTACAGCGCGGAGATCCTCGCCACGCACCGGATGATGGACATCGACGTCCACGAGTACACGGTGTCCAACCAGGACCCGACCTATCTCGACGGCCTGCGGGCGTTCTTCTCCCGGGTGGCGGCCTCGCCACTGGTGGAGCCGCGCGAGGGGCCGGCACTGTTCGACGGGGCGGACGGGAGCTACCTGTACGAGGGCGACATCTCCGGTGGCTGCCCCACGTGTGGCAACGGCACCAGCGGGAACATGTGCGAGGACTGCGGAGAGCCCAACTTCTCCTTCGACCTCACCGAACCAAGGGCCACCTCCTCCGACGCCTCCCCTCGGGTCGGCGACATCACCCGCTACATGCTGGCACTGCACGAGCTGCGTGCGGACATCGAAACGCACCACCACCTCGGCCGGGTACCGGCGAGAGTCAAGGAGCTGACCAACCGGGTGTTCCAGCGGGACCGGATCGATCTGGCGATCAGCCATCCCGGTGAGTGGGGGGTCGAGCCACCAAAGTCCGAAGTGGATGGTCAGGTCATCTGGGTCTGGGTGGACATGGCCTACCGGTTCCTGCACGGGATCGAGTCCATCGGCCGGCGCGTCGGCGAGGACTGGCGTGCGGACGCGCCGAGGGAGAACTGGAAGATCGTGCACTTCCTCGGCTACGACAACACCTTCTACCACTCGATCTTCTGCCCGGCGATGTACCGGCTGGCGTACCCGGACTGGCACCCCGACATCGACTACAACCTGAACGAGTTCTACCGGCTCGACGGCAGCAAGTTCTCCACCAGCCGCCGGCATGCCGTCTGGGGCAAGGACGTGCTGGGCCCGCACAGCGTGGACGCGGTGCGGTTCTACCTGTCGCTGACCCGTCCGGAGGGCCGCGGCACCAACTTCGAGCTGGCCGCCTACGAGGAGTTCACGCAGGAGACGCTGGTCGGCGGCTGGCAGCGCTGGCTCAACGACCTCGGAGCCCGCATCGACAAGCACTACGGCGGGAAGGCGCCGGACGCGGGCATCTGGACGCCAGAGCACACCGCCTTCCTCGCCAGGCTGGAGTCCCGCCGCCTGGCACTGACCGGAAGCCTCGGGCAGGACGGGTTCTCGCTCAACGCGGCCGCGGAAGCCCTGTCCGGCATCGTGACGGACGCGACCGCGTTCGCCGCGCGGGAGGCCGCGATGGCCGAGATTCCGGAGTGGAAGGACGAGGCACGCACCGCGATCGCACTGGAGCTGGCCGCGGCCCGGTTGTTGGCGACCTGTGCGGCACCGGTGATCCCCCGGTTCGCCGGCAAGCTGTCCGCCGCGCTGGGCCTGCCCGAGCCGGCCGTGTGGCCGCACACCGTGCCATTGGTGCCTGCCGGCACCCGTGTCGACCTGGCGGGCCAGGTGTTCTTCGGCGCCCGACCCGAGCCATCGGCGTTGCTGCCCTGGCTGTCCGAACTGGTCCGGTCGACGCTTCGGTTGCCGGAGAACGAGTGGGTGGACGACAAGACGCTCGTCGGGCTCGGCATGGAGTCGTTGCAGGCGGTCGCCCTGCAGTACCAGATCACCGCGCACCTCGGCGCCGACATCACGGTCGAGGAGCTGATGGGTTCTCGAAGCGTCGCGGAGCTCGCGACACTTCTCGACAACGGCGTGGTGCCCGACACGGTGGCGGTGCACGCGTGAGTGTTCCACAGATTCTGCGTGACATCGAGGAACGCGGGTTGTCCATCACCGCCGCCGACTCGAACCTTCGGTTGCAGGGCCCCAAGGAGCGGATGGACGCCGAGTTGATCGGGCGGATCAAAGCGCATAAGGCGGAGCTGATCGCCCACCTCGACGCGTCTGGCGGGTTCGCGCTCACCGAGCTGCAGAAGGCCTATCTCGTCGGCAGGGGCGAGCTGTTCGAGATCGGCAACGTGGCCAGCCACATCTACCACGAGATCGAGGGCAGCTGGGATCTCGACCGGCTCGAGGCGGCGCTGAACTCGGTGGTGGCGCGCCACGGGATGCTGCGGACCCGGTTCACCTCGGACGGCCGGCAGGTCGAGGAGTCCGCTGTGGACGTCCGGATCGAACGGGTCGATCTGCGTGGGCAGTCTCCGGATGCGCGTGTCGCCCGGCGGGAGGCGTGGTCACACCGGGTGCTGCCGGCCGACCAGGCGCCACTGTTGGCCGTGGCGGTGCTCATCCTCGATGACCGGATGGTGCTGCAGATCAGCACCGACGGGCTGGTCATGGACGCGATCAGCGCGTACCTGTTCTTCCAGGCCTGGTGGTGGGCCTACAACGGCGAGGACGCCGGGCCGGAACCGGAAGCCTCGTTCCAGGCGTACGTCGAGGCACTGGAGGCGGCGCGGGACCGGGCGCCGGCGCGCCGGTCCCGGGCGTACTGGCTGGAACGACTGGCGGATCTCGCCCCACATCCCGATCTTCCACTGTGTACGGATCCCGCGGCGATCACCCGCCCTCGGTTCACGCAACACACGGTTCGGTTGGCCGCCCCGGCCTGGTCCGCGCTGAAGGCCAGGGCGGCCGCCGAGGACGTGACCCCGACGACCATGCTGCTCGCCGGCTACGCCGAGACACTGGCCCGCTGGGGCGCCGGGCCCCGGTTCACGCTCAACACGACGTTCGCCAACCGCCCGCCGATCCACCCGAGGATCGTCGAGGCGATCGGCAACTTCTCCGAGACCATGTTGGTGGAGCTCGACATCGACCGGTCGGCCGGGTTCGCCGATCGCGCGCGTGAACTGCAGGCGCGGCTGCGCCGCCAGCTCGACAACCGGCACTTCTCCGGCATCGAGGTACTGCGCGAGCTGGCCCGCCGGGGCGGCACAGCACGGATGCCCTACACCTTCAACAGCGCGCTCGGCTATCTGCGCTCCGATGTGGACGGTTCGGCGCTTGAGCTGTTCGGGCCGGAGACCTACACGTGCAGCCAGACGCCCCAGGTATGGCTCAACGCCTTCGCCTTCGAGCAGCACGGCGGGCTGGTCGTGCAGTTCGACAGTGTCGACGGCCTGTTCCCGGAGAACCTCGTCGAGGCGCTCGTGGGCGGTTACCGAACGCTGCTCGAGACGTTGCTCGACGAGACGGCCTGGTCGGCGACGACGTTCGACCTGCTTCCGGCCGACCAGCGGCAACGGCGGCGCGCGGCCAACGACACCGAGGTGAAGCTGCCGGACTCCGGTCTGCTGGACGCCTTCCTCGCGCACGCCGAGCGGGTGCCGGACTCCCCCGCGATCATCACCGAGACCGGGGAGCTGACCTACCGGCAGCTGTGTGACCACGCCCTGCACGCCGCCTCCTGGTTGCGGGCACGCGGGGTCGGCCGCGACGAACTGGTCGGCCTCGTGATGCGGCGCGGACCGGAGCAGGTGATCGGCATCCTGGCCGCCGTGCTCGCCGGGGCGGCGTACCTGCCGGTCGACGCCGCGCTCCCGGCCGAGCGCCGGAACTACCTGCTGACCGACGGGCGAGTGCGTTGTGTGCTGACCAATGTGGACTGGTCGGACGACGGGCGGGACACGCTCGCCCTGGACGCGCGGCGTCCAGCCGAGCCCGTGACCAGTCGGGTCGCCGCCGAAGCCGGGTCGGATGATCTGGCCTACGTGCTGTACACCTCGGGGACCACGGGCGAGCCCAAGGGTGTGATGGTCAGTCGGCGCAGCGTGGCCAACGTGGTGGCCGACTGCAACGGCCGGTTCGGCATCGGGCCGGGCGACCGGTTCTTCGGCATCAGCGCGTTCAACTTCGACCTGTCCGCGTGGGACGTGTTCGGCGCGTTGTCGGCCGGCGCCGCGATCGTCCTGCCGGACGCCGACAAGGCCACCGACGCGGCGCACTGGTTGCGGCTGTGCGACATGGCCGGGGTCACGGTGTGGAACTCGGTGCCGGCGATCGTCGCGCTGCTGAACGACCAGGCCGAAGTAGACGGTGCGGAGGCGTTGGCCACGCTGCGGTTGGTGATGATGAGCGGGGACCGGATACCGCCGACGCTGCCCGCCACGCTGCGCAAGCTCAAGCCCGCTCTGGAGATCATCTCGCTGGGTGGGCCGACCGAGACCACGATCTGGAACATCCTGCACCCGGTCGGGGTGGACGAGGACGGCACCAGGAGCATCCCTTACGGGCGGCCGAACGCCAACAACCGCGCGTACGTCGTGGACGCCGACGGCTGCGACACCCCGGACTGGGTGCCCGGCGAGATCTGCGCCGCCGGCACCGGACTGGCCCGCGGCTACTGGAACGACGACGCCCGCACCGCCGAGCGGTTCCTCGACGACGAGCGCCGGGGCGAGCGCCTGTACCGCACCGGTGATCTCGGCCGGTACCTGCCCAACGGGGACATCGACATCCTGGGCCGGACCGACTTCCAGATCAAAGTGAACGGCTACCGGATCGAGGCAGGCGAGGTGGAGACCCGCCTGGTCGGCCTGGAAGCCGTGCGCCAGGCCGTCGTCGTCCGCCAGGACGGCGTCGCCGGCGCGCGGCTACTGGCCCATCTCGTGCCGACCGCCGAGCATCGCCCGTCCGACTCGGAGGTGCGCGAGGCCCTCCGCCAGCACCTTCCCGACTACATGATCCCGGCCGCGATCGAGTGGCACGAAGCTCTTCCGCTGAACCGCAACGGAAAGGTCGACCGTGCCGCGCTGATCGCGTCCACTCCGACCGAGCGGGCGGCCGGTGGGGCGGCACCGGACTCGGAGCTGGAGAAGGACGTCGCCGAGATCTGGGCGCGCGTCCTCAAGATGCCCGTCGTGGACGTGGGCACCACGATCGGAGAGCTCGGCGGCGACTCGATCGCGGCGGCCCGGATCCTGGCCGGGGTGCGCAAGCGGTTCCGGGTCTCGATCACGCTCGACCAGCTCCGCGAGGTCGAGACCGTGCGTGCGATGGCCGCCAGGATCGGGAGTGTCACGTGATCATCAACCACGTCCTCGCGCACCCACCCGAGGAGAACCGTCGGATCCGGTTCGTCCGCCTCGACGGCGACGAGACGATCAGCCTGTCCGACCTGTACGACATGGCCGGGCGGGTCGCGGTGGCACTGCGCGGACTCGGCGTGCGGCGCGCCGACCGGATCGGGATCCTGGCAGCCAACTGCCTGGAGTGGGTGCTACTGGATCTGGCTGCGCTGCGCCTCGGCGCGGTCACCGCCGGGTTCGAGCCGGGAAAGTTCGACGTGGACGATTCGTTGCCGTCCCGGTACGACCTGAAGCTGCTGTTCACCGACCGGCCGCGGAACGGCCAGTTCATCCCGATCGCGGAGGTTCGGCGGCTGGCCGACGAGGCGACCGGACGGCCACCCGTCATCCGTTACGACCCGGACGATGTGACGACGCTGAAGTTCACCTCGGGCAGCACCGGCGAGCCCAAGGCGATCGCGGCCACCGTGGGCAGCATCGACGGTTCCATCTCCGCCGTGCAACAGGTGTTCGACCACGGCAAGAACGACGACCTGTTCGTGTTCCTGCCGCTGTCACTGCTCCAACAGCGGTACTGGATCTACTCGGCGCTGCGGTTCGGCCACGACGTCACGGTCAGCACCTACGAGGCCGCGTTCCCCGCACTACGACGTGCCGAGCCCACCGTGGTGATGGGCGTTCCCGCGTTCTACGAGACGGCTCGCAAGCACATCGAGGCGAAGCCCGACCACGGCAAGGCCGCCCGCCAGCTGTTCGGTGACCGGATCCGCTATCTGTGGACGGGTTCGGCGCCGGCCGCGGCCACGACGTTGCGGTTCTTCACCGATCTCGGTCTGCCGGTCTACGAAGGATACGGGCTCAACGAGACGTGCATCGTCAGCAAGAACCATCCTGGTGCGCACCGGCCCGGTAGCGTCGGGAAGGTGTTGCCCGGCAAGCAGGTGCTCCTCGACGAGGACGGGCTGATCAGCATCCGCAGCGAGCACCCGGTCAACGTGCGCTACGAGTACGCGCCACCCGGCGAGTCCGAGCGCGTGTTCGGGCCGGATGGGCTGGTGCGCACCGGCGACCTCGGACACCTCGACGAGGACGGCTACCTGTTCATCCTCGGGCGCGCCGACGACGTGATCGTTCTCGGCAACGGCAAGAAGATCATCGTGCGCCCGCTCGAGGAACACATGAAGCAGAGCCCCGCGATCGCCGAGTGCGTGCTGTTCTGTCCACTGCAGACCCAGCTCGTCGCGGTGGTCTCGCCGGCGACGGAACCCGCCGACGAGGCTGCCATCGCCGCCCAGCTCGCCAGCGCCAACGCCACGTTCGGCCACGACGAGCAGATCAGCCGGGTGGTCGTGGCGCACCGGGGGTTCAGCATCGACAACGGTCTGCTGACCTCGCAGTTCAAGCCGAAACGCAAGCAGATCCTCGCCGCCTATCGTGCGGAGGTCTTCAACGTGGGGGAAGGTGTCCATGCACGGTGACATTGCCCAAATCGAGCGACTGGCCAGGGAGAACCTCGCCAGGGTGCTGGAGTCCGGGTCCGCGCCGGACGAACTGGACCTGGACGTGGACATGGCCGGTGGCTACGGGTTGACCTCGCTCAACAAGGTCCTGTTCCTCATGTCGGTGTGCGACGACACCGGCGTCGGCGTGAGCGCGTTCACCGAGGCCGACGTGAGCGCCATGCGCACCCTGCGCGACGTCACCGAGGCGCTGGCACAGAACGTGGGGACGGTGGCGTGATGGGCTGGGCACAGCAGGCCATGACCGCACTGGAGAACGACCATGTCGTCCTCCGTCCACTTCGGCCGGACGACCGGGAGTCGCTGCGTGCCATCGCGATGGACCCGCACATCTGGCGCTACTTCATCACGCTGATCGAGACCGACGCCGACTTCGACGCGTTCTTCGACGCGGCCATCGCCGACCAGGAGGCCGGGCGCCGGGTGGTCTACCACATCACCGACAGGAGCACCGGTCGCGCGGCCGGCAGCATGAGCTTCTGCAACATCGCCGAGGCGGATGGCCGCCTCGAGATCGGCTGGTCCTGGCTGGGCGCGGACTTCCGCGGTCAGGGCATCAACCGTTGGGCCAAGTTCCTGATGTTGCGACAGGCATTCGAGGAGCTGGGCGCCGAGCGGGTGGAGTTCAAGACCGACGCCCTCAACATCCAGGCACGCCACGGGCTGCGCAACATCGGGGCCACCGAGGAAGGAACGCTGCGCAGCTTCAACCCGATGCCGGGCGGGCGCCGCCGCGACGCCGTGTTCTTCAGCGTCCTCAGGCCCGAATGGCCGAAGCTGCGTGAGGAGCTGCTGAGCCAACCGAAGGTGTTGTCGGCACCATGACCGTTCCGTTGGTGCGGGTGCACGGCGACCCGTTCGAGCGCGGCTACCGGCACGGGGCGGCGCGGGCGGCGGCACTGCACGCCTTTCTCGACGACGACCTGTGCCGGCTCAACCGGATCCTCCCGGCCCCGACGACCATGGCGTCGCTGCGGCCGTTGATCTCCGACTACCAAGAGAAGATCGAAGACGCGACACCCGCGCTCGCCGAGGAGATCCGGGGCCTGGCACAGGGCGCCGGCATCGACCCCGAACAGGCGCTACTGCTGCAGCTCCGTCGCGAGATCATGGGGTACCAGCGGATTCCGACGATGGGCGACTGCACCACCTACGCCAGCGCCGGCGCCTCCCCGGTGCTGGCCCAGACGGTGGACCTCAACGGCGACCTCGACGACCAGATCTGCGTGCTGGACACCGGACAGGCGCTGGTACTCAGCTTCGGCGGGCTGCTCGGCTACCTCGGGGTGAACCGCCACGGGCTGGCGATCGGGCTGAACCTGGTGCTGGGCGGCGAGTGGCGGCCCGGCCTGCCGCCGTACCTCGCCATCCGCCACCTGCTCGACACCGCCACGGGGATGGACGAGGCGCTGGAGATCCTCCACGGGCTGCGGTTGGCCAGCTCCCGCTCGCTGACGCTGTGCGACCCGGTCAAGGCCACGCACGTGGAGATCCTCGGCGACGACGTCCGCGTCGCGGCGACGACGGAGGTCATACACACCAACCACTTCCTGCACCCGGACTTCGTACCGCACGACGAACTCAACGTGTTCGCACGCAACTCCTCCGTGCAACGCCTGGAGACGTGCCGTAAGGGCCTGGCCGCCATGACGCCGGACGCGGACGTGGCGGAGCACTTCGAGCTGCTGTCCACCAAACCCATCCGGGTCACCGACACCGGGGACATCCGTCGTGAAAGGACGGTCGCGGCGGTCGTCATGCTCCCGGGGGCCGGTGAGCTGCACGTCCGCCGGGGCGACCCGGCCGGCGCGTCGACGCACACGTTCCGGTCCGGAAGGGAACGCATCGATGCCTGACCGGTGGTCACCCCGGGTGTTCTGCTTTCCGTACGCGGGCGGCAACCCCGACATGTTCTCCGCCTGGCAGTCCGACCTGGAATCGGACGCGGTCCTCGTCGGGATGCCGATCCGAGGCGGATCCATCGACGAGGTGATCGACGCCTCGACCGCGGCGGTGCGCGCCGCCACCAAGGCCGACCGTCGACCCGTCTACCTGTTCGGGCACAGCCTCGGCGCGCTGATCGCGTTCGAGGTGGCCCGCCGGCTCGATGATCTGCCGGAGCTGCGCCATCTCGTCGCGTCCGGGCTGTCGGCGCCGTCGCTGCTGCCGTCGCGGCGGGTACGCGAGCTGGCCCGGCTGCGGGGCAGGGAGTTCGCCGAGGCGCTGGGTTTCTTCGGCGGCCTACCACCGGAGATCCTCGCCGACGAGGACGTGCTCGAGCTGCTGCTGCCCGGGGTGATCGCGGACTTCCGGCTGGCCGCGGGCTACCGGTACCGGCCCGCGCCACCGCTGGCCGTGGACGTCTCGCTGATCAACGGCAGGGAGGACCCACACGTCGGGCCCGCGCAGCTGGAGGGGTGGCAGCACGAGTGCGTGAAGCCGCCGGCCCGCCACTGGGTCGACGGCGGCCACTTCTACCTCGACACGCGACCGGCGGTGGTCATCGAGCTGCTGCGCGAACTGGTCCATGCTGACAACCACGTCGAACTGATCTGACTCAGGAGGATCGTGGTCATGCAGCAGCTTGCCGCCGAGGAGCAGCACCGCCGGGGTGTCGCGTTCGCCGAGCTCCACCGGGACACGTTCGTCATCCCGAACCCATGGGACGCCGGCTCCGCGCGTCTGCTGACCCAGCTGGGTTTCCCCGCGCTGGCAACCACGAGCGCGGGCCTCGCCTACTCGCTCGGCCGGGGCGACGGCGCCATCGACCGGGACGAGACGCTGGCCAACGCGCGCACGATCGTCGCGGCGACCGACCTTCCGGTGTCGGCCGATCTGGAGGACTGCTACGCCTCGGATGCCGACGGAATCGGGGAGACCATCCGGCTGGCGGCCGAGGCCGGGGCCGTCGGCGGCTCGATCGAGGACGCGACGGGCGACCCGGACGAGCCGATCCGGCCGTTCGAGACGGCCGTGGAGCGGGTCGCCGCCGCGGTCGAGGCGGCCAGGGCCCTGCCGTTCCCGTTCACACTGACCGCGCGTGCGGAGAACTTCCTGTACGGCCGGCAGGACCTGGACGACACCATCCGCCGCCTGCAGGCCTTCGAGGAGGCCGGGGCGGACGTGCTGTTCGCGCCGGCACTGCCCGACCTGGACGCGGTCCGCACGGTCTGCGCGGCGGTGAGCCGTCCGGTCAACCACGTCACGATCGGCGGGCCGTACTCGGTCGCGGAGCTGCGCGACTGTGGCGTCCGGCGGATCAGTCTCGGGTCCGCGCTGGCCAGGGCCGCGCTGGGCGAGGCACTGAGTGCCGCGCGGGAGATCCAGGAGTCGGGCACGTTCACCTTCACCACCCGGGCGGTGCCGTACGCCGAGATCAACGCACTGCTGTCCACCAAGGAGCGAACATGAGCTCGGTCCTACTGCGCGGGCCCGCCTACGTGCTCGGCGAGCACGAGATCGAGCACGGTCAGATCGCGAACCTACCGGCCAGGGCCGAGGAGTTCCGGATGGTGCCCGACCCGGGGTTGTGGGGCTGGGGCAGCGTGTTCCGCACCGAACGTGGCCTGGCGGCGATGGCGGCGGAGAGCGGCACGGCCACGTTGCGTGCCGCCGGGCTCGAACCGGGGTCGATCGACGCGCTGATCCTGTGCAGCACCGAGGTTCCCGGGCCGGCCGACGGGCACGGTCGTGTCATGGAGGCCGTGCTGACCGGTATCGGCCTGCGCGACATCCCGTTCTTCGGGCTGAACTTCAACCGGTGCCTGAACTTCCTGTCCGCGCTCGACGTTGCGCGCTCGTTCGTCGCGAGTGGACGGTTCGGCCGGGTGCTGGTGATCACCACCGACCAGGTCCGCGACGAGGCCGACCGGATGGCCAACTACGCCCTGTTCAGCGACGGGGCGGCGAGCTGCGTGGTGACCGCCGGCGACGAGGGCGGCGACGGCTTCCACCTGGTCGCGTGCGCGTCCGCCCAGGACACCGGCTCGCTGGACGGCGCCAACCAGATCGACGCCGACCTCGCCCGCCAGGTGAACGAGGATCTGTTGGGGCCGCTGGGCATGAAGCTCGGGGACGTGGCCGGCCTCATGCACAACAACATCTTCCTGCCGCTGCTGGTGATGAAGGAGCGACAGGCCGGGTTCACCGCCGAACAGCTCTGGACCGCCAACATCAGCAGGGTCGGCCACTGCTTCGCCGCCGACCCGTTGATCAACCTGGTCGACCGGACCGCCCTCGGCCACGTCAGGCCCGGCCAGTACCACCTGCTGGCATCCAGTGTCCCTGGCGCGCGAACCGGCGTCCTGCTCAGAGAACTCGTCCAGTAGGGGGGACCATGAACGACACGTTCGAACTGCCGGACACGATGACCGCGCTCCCGTCGCGTCCCTTCGAGTTCAGCAAGCTCGCCGTGGACGAGACGGCGACCATCCTGGCCGCCGAACCCGACGTGCTGTTCCACCGCCTGTTGCGCGATCAGGAGTCGGAGTCGACCTTCCTCGCCGCTCGTCGCATCCTGAGCGCCTTTCTGCCGGCCGACGCGACGGACAGCGACACCCTTGCGGCCCAGTTGCTTTCGACCCGCGACGAGCTGGCCGCCGTGCTGCGCGACCTGGCTCACGACGAGGACGTCCTGCGTCAGCGCGCCCCGCTCAGCCTGCTCGGCGGCTGCTGGCTGGAGGCCGTGTCCCAGCCGGCCACCCAACCGGCGATCATCGTCAACCGCCTGTACGCACAACACTTCCGGCAGCGCGGCGAGGGCAACCCGCAACGCGCGGTGCACAACGTGCGCCGGCGAGCCATGGAGGCGATGGGCGTCTACCTCCCGGAGATCGGGGCGGCCGACTTCCTTCGCCGGGCGAACGCCCGCCAACTGACCGCGTTGCACGCCTGCTTCTACCTGGCCCTGACCAGGCTTCCGGCCAACTTCCTGCCGGAGGTCGTCGGCGTGCACCACGCGTTCCACACGCTGGGCGTCGACGACCTGCTGGCCGGAACCTCACCGGTGCTCTCCGAGCAGGAGTTGCGTGACGTCCTGACCGAGTACCTCGGCATGGCCGACGAACCCACCCGGCACCGCACCGCGGCGGCCATCCAGCTCGTGATCACCCTGGAACGTGAGCACGTGGCGATGCTCGCCGAGCTCAGTGCCTGGCGCGCGGGCCTGTCGCTCGAGTCCAGGGTGGCCGAGATCATCGCGCGCCACGCTCCCATGGCCGGGCGTCAGCATGGTGGCGTGCGGATCGGCGAGCTGCTCCTGTCCGACACGTTCGGCGAGCCCGACCTCGATCTCGCCGCGTTCCTGGCCGAGTTCCGGGAGTCCCGCCAGCTGCGCCCCGAACCCGACGGGCCGTGCCGGTTCATCCGCGCGATGAAGTTCGGCGGACCCATGTTCGGCATCTTCGACGAACGCGAGGCCGCGACCTTCCGCGACTGGGTGGCCACCGTCCAAGCCGGACACCGACCGGAGATCGTGATCTCCCCCAACACCGTCGGCGACGGCCGGGCACAGGCATGGCGTCGCGCGATCGCCGACAGCGCCCCCGCGGATGTCGTGATCGCCGAGCCCGAGCCTTTCAACGACCGGGAACTGTTCTATCGCCTGGCGAACATCGAGAACTTCCCCAACACCCTGCCGCTGGCCCGGCAACGCGCCGAGCGCTACCTGGCCGACGCCGAGATCCTGTTCACCCACGGGGCCGCCGGCAGGTACACCGACGCGACCTGGTTCGAGTACAGCGCCGAGGCGCTCTACGAACGGGCGGAACGGGTCTACTGGGACAAGCTGGTCGACCCGTACTCTCCGCTCGAGACGATCCCGGACCGCGACGAGGTGATCTTCACCCAGACCACGTACCTGCTCGGCTACCTGATCGACGGCGCCTGGCTGCACCGCCTCGGTCACCTCGGCCACGGTGAGCGGGACAGCGACGCCATGCTGTTCTCGATCTACGCCGACGAGATGGGACACGGTGACCTGCGCAAGAACCACATCACGTTGACCCACCGCGTGATCGCCAGCCTCGGCCTGCGGCTGCCGCACATCCGGGACGCGGCGTTCATGGAGCAGGACGAACTGCCAGACGACCTGTACGGTTTCTCCATCCACCAGCTGTGCATGTGCCTGCATCCGGACCGGTTCTACAACGAGATCCTCGGCTACAACCTGGCGATCGAGATGTTCGGGTCCGGCGAGCTGCGGCTGCACGAGGCGCAGAAGCTGCGTCATCACGGGTTCGACGACTGCTACGAGGCGGCGCACCTGGCCATCGACAACTTCTCGGCAGGTCACACCAGACAGGCCGCCGACATCATCGTGTCCTATCTGGACAGTGTGGCACGCACCGTCGGCGAGGCCGCCGTGGGTGAGGAGTGGCGACGCGTGTGGCGCGGCTACGCCTCGTTCGCGTACTTTGTCGAACACCAACTGCTGCGCGGCCTGACGTCTCCCGGAGACGACCTGGCCGAGCTGATGATCTGATTCGGAGTGCGCGGAGTGTCGCCCATCGACGCCGTCCGTCAGGCGGACCCCTATCCCTACTACGCGAGCCTGGTCGCCGAACGGCCGTTCTCGTTCGACGAGGAACTCGGCCTGTGGGTGGCGGCCGGCGCGCGTGCGGTCGACGCGGTCCTGTCCGACCCGACACTGCGCGTGCGCCCCGCCGACGCACCGGTCCCGCCCGGCATCGTGGGCACGCCCGCCGGCGACGTGTTCGGCAACCTCGTCCGGATGACCGACGGCGACCTGCACGACCGCCTCAAGGACGTCGTGGTCACCGCGCTCGGTCGGGTCGACCGCGCGCAGGTGGTCAAGCTCGCCGCCGACCGCGCGGCCAGGACCGAACGCCTCGACGAACTCATGTTCAACGTCCCAGCACAGGTCGTCGCCACCGTCTGTGGCCTCGACGACGGCCACAGCGCCGAGGCCGCCCGCCTCATCGGCGACTTCGTCCGCTGCCTGCCCGCCTCCGCCACCCCGGACGACCTGACGGCGGCGGCCACGGCGGCGGCCGCGCTGCGTGACCTGATGGGTCCGGCGCTGGACCGCCGGTCCGGCAGCCTGCTCGGCGACCTCGTTCGTGCCGCCGAGGGCGCCGACTGGCACGAGACCGGGCCCTTGCTGGCCAACGGCATCGGCTTCCTGTCCCAGACCTATGACGCCACCGCCGGCCTGATCGGCAACACGCTGCTGGCCCTGGCCCGCCACCCCGCGCCGGCCGACCTGACGGCGTTCGTCGACGAGGTCGTCCGCCACGACGCCCCGGTGCACAACACGCGACGCTTCGCCGTCGCCCCGTTCCGGTTCGGTGACGCGGAAGTCGAAGCGGGTCAGTCGGTCCTGGCCGTCGTGGCCGCCGCCAACCGAGACCCCGAGGTCAACCCCGATCCCCACGAGTTCCGCGCCGACCGCGCCGACCCGGTGGTGTTCACGTTCGGCGCCGGACCGCACGGCTGCCCGGGGCAGACGCTCGCGGTGGCGATCACCGTCGGCGTCGTCGGTGAGTTGCTGGGCAACGGTTTCGACGCGGCGAGCCTGCCGGATCAGGTGGATTACCGCCCGCTGCCCAACATCCGCATTCCCGTGCTGTCGGTCGCATCATGAGCGGAGCTTGCGGAGCGTTCCGGTGCCGCGGAGCGGGCGAGGGGGCGTCATGAGCGGGATCACTGTGCGGCACGAGGTCCGCGACACCGAACGCCGCGCGCCGATCGTCCCGGCCGATGCCGCCCGGCTCGTCGCGCACGGCATCACCGTGACCGTCGAGGAGTCCGCCCACCGGGTGTTCCCGGTGTCGGACTACGCGGACGCCGGTTGCCGCATCGCCCCGGCCGGGTCATGGCTCAACGCACCCGACGACGAGTACGTGGTCGGCCTCAAGGAACTCCCCGACCTGCCACCCGCGTTGCGCCACCGGCACGTCTACTTCGGACACGCCTACAAGGGCCAGCGCGGCGCGCGCGACCTGTTGCGCCGCTTCGTCACCGGCGGCGGCGCGCTGCTCGACCTCGAGTACCTTGTGGACGATGACGGCCGCAGAGTGGCCGCCTTCGGTTACTGGGCAGGCTATATCGGCGCCGCCCTGGCCGTCCTGCACCACCGCGACCAACTCACCGTCCCTCTGGTACCGACGGACAAGGAGTCGTTGGACGCCCTGCTCCGCGACGGTTCGGCACCGGTGCGCGCGCTGGTGGTCGGGGCGCTCGGCCGGTCCGGCCGCGGCGCCTGCGACGCCATGGTGACGGCCGGCATCGAGCCCACCCGTTGGGATCTCGCCGAAACCCGCTCGCTGGACCTGCCCGCGCTGCTCGACCACGACATCCTGGTCAACGCCGTCCTGGTCACCGGCCCGACCCAGCCCTTCCTCACCACCGCGCTGCTGCGCCACGAGTCCCACCGCCTGTCCCTCGTGGCGGACGTCACCTGCGACGTGACCTCGGAATGGAACGTGCTGCCGATCTACGACGAGACCACGACGTGGACCGAGCCGGTCATGCGTCCCTCGGGCACCGGTGTTGACGTGATCGCGATCGACAACCTCCCGTCGCTGCTGCCGAAGGAGGCGAGCCTCGCCTTCTCCGCCGAACTGACCCCACACCTGCAATCCCTTGTGGACAACTCGCCGCCGTGGCAACGCGCGCTGGAAACGTTCCGTCTGGCCTGCGACAGAGAGCGCATCAATGTCTGAGACATCGCTCCCCCCGACCGGGACCGTGCACTGGATCGGCACGGGGCTGTCCACCGGCCCCAGCGGCCTCCGCGTTCTGATCGACAACGCGGCCAAGCTGGTGCTCTGGGGCCGCACGACCGACCGCGCCGAGCAGGTCCTGCGCCGCTTCGGGCTGTCCGGCAAGGCGGAGACCCGGGCCTACGACCCGTCCGCGCTCGCCGCCGAGCTGCGCGCCGGCGACGTGGTCATATCGATGCTGCCCGGCACAGAACACGCCACGCTGCTCGGCCTGTGCGTCGAGCACCGCGCCCACTTCGCCTGTACCAGCTATGTCTCCGACCCGATCGCGGCCTTGTCCCACGACGCCGAGCAAGCCGGCCTGGTCGTGCTGACCGAGGCCGGTCTGGATCCGGGAATCGACCACCTCTTCGCCGACCTCCTGGTCGCCAAGGCCCAGGCAGCGGTCGGCGACCTGCCCGTCACGGCCGAGTTCACCTCCTACTGCGGCGGCATCCCCGCCGTCGCCAACGAGTTCCGCTACCGTTTCAGCTGGGCTCCACGCGGGGTCCTGAACGCGTTGCTGGCGCCCGCTCGCTACCTGGAGGACGGCGAAGAACGCACGGTCGACCACCCCTGGGAAGCCACCCACCCGCACGCGGTCGACAACGAACCGTTCGAGGTCTATCCCAACCGCGACAGCATCCCGTACATCTCGCAGTACGCGTTTCCTCCCACCTGGCGCCTCGACAGGTTCGTCCGGGGCACCCTGCGCCTGGAAGGCTGGCACAAAGCCTGGTCGGCGGTATTCGACGAGCTGCTCACCGGAGACAGCGCCCGTGTCGCGGCTCTGGCCGGCGACCTCGCCGCCCGGTACCCCACCACCGAGTCCGATCGGGACCGCGTCATCCTCACCGTGGCATTGAATCTCCACGCCGACGGGAAACCACAATGGTCAGGCGAATACCTCCTCGACGTCACCGGGGACGCCGAGGAAAGCGCCATGGCCCGCTGCGTCTCCCTCCCTCTCGCGTACGGAATCACGCAAATCCTCAGGCAACAGTTCCCGCCCGGCCTCCACCAGGCCGCGCCCACTCCCGAAGCCGCCGACGACTGGCTGTCCTTTCTCCGGACGAATATCCCCATCCGCTCCAGCGTTGACTAGAAATCCGTGTTCACACCACGGGCGATGTCTCGAAAGACGCGCTCATGTCGTTGAACGTCCCGATCGCGTCTTTCATGACACCGGCCATGTCCCCAACGCGCCTAATCAGCAGGGCCGGTGTGGTGAAAGCGTCTTTCACGGCATCCGAGTGAGCCGGCCGGCGTGATCGGTCACAGCGCTGGGGTGCACCAATGGCCGGTAACCACCCGCCAGCACGTCGACGATCGTGGGCGGCGTCAGCAGCTCGACCACCAGGTCGTCCGGGGCGTCCTGCCTCGGCCCGTATCCGGCGAACGACCACGGCAGCAGGGCACCGTCGGTGACCAGTGCCGGCGTCCCGTCCCGCATGACCATCGCGCCGTCCGGGAGGTCGCCGATCCGCGCCGGCCGGGTGAGCTGACGCCGGGTGCGCCGGTCGACCCGTTCGGCGTGCAGCTGACTGTCCATCTCTCCCGCACGGGGCCGCGAAGCCAGCCCGTGCCTGGTCCGCCATGATTCGGCGAACCACTGGAGGTCGTCCCGCCGGCAGAACCCGCACGGGCGGTGACCGGCCGCCAGCGCGGTCACCTCGTCGAGGAAGAACAGGGCGGTCCAGCGCCCGGGGGGCATGACGTCACGGCGGACATCGCGCCAGACCAGGACGCAGCTGATCCACATCTTCGTGCGCCAGCGGGAGACGCCGAGCCGCCGGTCGGCGTCGTGGATGCACCCGCGGTTGCCCATGAGCATGCCGCGGGCCGGGTCGCGGACGATCTCGCCGGTGGGCAGGACCCGGTTCTGGAGCGGCGCGCCCCCGGCATCCGTCCGGTGACCGGGCGGACGGTCAGACATGGGGCCGCACGCTCGCCGCGGCGGTGAGGGACACACCCGATTGTGCCGCGGCGATCAGCTCCGCCACCACCCGAACGCGTGGTGGCTGCAGGAACGTGTAGTGGTCACCGTCGACCGCCGTGGCCAGCACGGGCCCGAGGATTTCCAGCCACAACGGTTGACCGGCCAGGTTCGGCGAGGCCGTGGCGTGCACCAGCACGAGATCGGCGGCGACGCCGGCCTGCGGACGGTAACCGGCCATGAGACGGCGGTGCGCCCCGAACACCTCGAACCGGCGTTCGATCGCCGCGCGCACGGCGTCGACGTCGGCCGCCCCGGACGACAGCTTCCTGGCCAGCCACCCCAACGGGTCGGATTCCCACGCTGCGGAGGCGGACGTCCACCCCAGGGTCCGCGCCGCGTCGGCCACGAACTCCGAAGCGAACTCCGCCAACGTCGTGGGCGGAAGCGAGAACGGCGGATCCAGCAACGCCACCAGCGAGACCTCCTCGCCGAGCGACTCGAGGTGCCGAGCCAGCTCGTACGCGACGACCCCGCCCATCGACCAGCCACCCAGCCGGTACGGCCCCGGCCGCACCGCGCGGATCTCCTTGGCGTACCGCTCGACCATGCCGGCCAGCGACGACGCGGGCACGCCCTCGGTCAACCCGGCGGCCTCGATGCCGTACACCGCGAAGGGCAGCTCCCGGGCCAGCGGCGCGTACGCGTACACGGTTCCACCAACCGCGTGTACCAGGAAGAACGGCTCGCCGCCGTCGGACAGCTCGACCACCAGCCCCGACGAGGCCGGCCGAGCGGTGCCGGCCCGGATGGCCTCGATCCGGGCGGCCAGCCGGCGCGGCGTCGGGGCCAGGAACACCGCCGTGACCCCGATGTCGACGCCGAGGTCGTTCCTGATCCGGGTGACGAGCTGCATCGCCTGCAACGAGTTGCCGCTGAGGTCGAAGAAACCGTCGTCGACGCCGACCCGCTCACGGTTGAGCAAGGCGCGGTACAGCTCGACGAGCACGGTTTCGGTGAGCGTGGTCGGCGCCTGGTATGTGGCGACCGGGTCGGCCACCCCGGGCCTGGGCAGCGCGGCCTTGTGGATCTTCCCGCTCGCGTTCAGCGGGAACGCGTCCACGACCACGATGTGCGCAGGCACCATGTAGTCGGGCAGCCATCGCGCGATGTGCCGGCGCAGCTCACCGGAGCCGGCCGGGGAGTCGAGCCGGACGTACCCGACGAGTTGCTTGTCCCCGCCGGCATCCGGCGTCATGATCACGACGGCCTGGGCGACGCCGGGGTGGGACGTCAACGCGGCCTCGATCTCCCCGACCTCCACCCGCAGCCCGCGCAGCTTGACCTGGTCGTCGACGCGGCCGACGAACTGGATGAGCCCGTCGGGCCGCCGGCGCACCAGGTCACCGGTCTTGTACAGCCGCCCGCCGGGACGGAACGGATCGTCGATGAACCGGAGCGCGGTCAGCTCCGGCCGGTTCAGATAACCGCGGGTGACGCCGGCGCCGCCCACGTGCAGCTCGCCGATCACCTCGACCGGCACCGGAGTGAGCGTGGCGTCCAGGACGTAGGCGACGTAGTTGGGTGCGGGGCGACCGATCGGCGGCGGCTCGATGGTGCCGTCCAGCTCCGCGAACATCGGCGTGACCGTGGTCTCGGTCGGGCCGTATCCGTTGCACAGCCTCAGACCCGGGCGCAGCCAGCGGCGCATCAGGGTCGTTGGCAGTTCCTCACCGGCGATCATCAGCACGCGCAGGTCGGGGAACTGCTCGTCGGCGATCAGGTTCGCCACCGCCGGGGGCAGGCACGCCACGCTCACCCGGTTCCCGCGGAGCAGCTTCGTCAGCCGGGGCGGCGACAGCAGCGTCTCCCGGGTGCCCAACACCGCGGTGGCACCGGAAAGCAACGACACGAACATGTCCTGCACCGACGCGTCGAAGTTCAGCGACGCGAACTGCAACACGCGGTCGCCCGGCAGCACCGGCCAGTGCCCGACCTGCCCGAGCACGAAGTTGATCGCCTGTCGGTGTTCGACCATCACACCCTTGGGCTGCCCGGTCGACCCCGACGTGTAGATCACGTACGCCAGGTTGGACGGCTCAACGGCCACCTCGAGATTCGTCTCGGACAACCCGGAAATGTCGGCCTCGTCGACCGAGACCACGTCGGCGTCCCCGAGCGACGACGGCCCCGCCGAGTCCGTCACCACCACCGGCATCCGAGCATCGCCGACCATGTAGGAAAGCCGCTCCAGCGGCAGTGCCGGATCCAGCGGCACATATCCGCTCCCGGCCTTCAGTATCCCGAGCACCACGGCCAACCGGCGAATGGACGGCGGCAGGCACACGCCGATCAGCACCTCCGGCCCGGCACCCTTGTCCCGCAGCCAGCGGGCGATCCGGTTCGCCCGCGCGTTCAACTCCGCATAGGTGATGGACTCGTTCCCCAGCACCGCCGCGACGACGTCCGGCGTCGCGGCGGCCTGGGACTCGAAGCGCTCGTGCAGGCACACCACCGGAAAGTCGACGGCGGTGTCGTTCCACTCGACGGTCTCCCGGTGCAGGTCCCGCGCGGACAGCAGCGGAAGCGCGGACAGCCGCCGCCCGGGATCGGCGACGATCCCGCCCAGCAGGACCGCGAAATGGCCCAGCATCCGCCGAACCGTCGACTCGTCGAACACGTCGGTCGCGTACTGCCCGACAGCAACGAACTCCTCCGCCGTGCATCCGACGAAGAAGGTCAGGTCGAACTTGGCGGTGTCCGGCTCGGCGTAGTCGGCGGTGACCTCCATCTCGACACCGGCGGCCGACACGCTGTGCTCGCCGCCCTCGGCATTGCTGAAGGAGACCTGGAACACCGGGGTACGACTCGGGTCGCGCGGCACGTTCAACGCCGAGATCAGCTTGGCGAACGGCAGGTCCTGGTGCGCGGAGGCGGCCACGGTGGTCTGGCGGACCTGGTCGAGCAGCTCCACGAACGTCGGGTCGCCGGACATCCGGGCCCGGATCGGCAACGTGTTCACCAGGTACCCGATCAGCGGAGCCAACTCCGCCCGGCTCCGGTTCGCGCTCGGCGTGCCCACCACGATGTCGTCCTGACCGGAGTACCGGTGCAGCAACACCTGCAACGCCGCCAGCAGCACAACGAACAGGGTCGTCCCCTGCTGGCGGCTCAGCTCCCGCAACCCGTCCAACAGTCGCGTGTCCATCGGCAGGGTCACCACGTCGCCACGATGGCTCTCCAGCAGAGGCCGGGGCCGATCGGTCGGCAGTTCGAGGGTCTGCGCCCCGTCGAGTTCCTCCCGCCAGTACTTCACCAGTCCCGCAAGGGTTTCCCCCTGTAATCGGTCCCGCTCCCAGACGGCGTAGTCGGCGAACTGGATCGGCAGCGGCGGGAGCGGCGCCGAGACACCCGACACCTCGGCCTCGTAGAGCGCCGACAGCTCGCGCAGCAGGACGCCGAACGACCAGCCGTCGAACACCGCGTGGTGCACGACGATCACGAGCAGATGTTCATCCGCACCCGTCCGAAACAACCGGGCCCGCGACAAGGGGCCGTCGGCCAGCGAGAACGGCTGGCTCCCCTCCGCCACGGCCAGCTCTCGCAGGCGTTCCTCGGACACCTCTTCGACGGGCAGCGAAACCGGGACCGGGTTATCGACCACTTGGGTCGGTTGTCCGTCCGGCCCGTTCACCAACCGGGTCCGCAACGCCTCGTGCCGCTCCCGCAACCCGTCCAGCGCACGGCCGAGAGCCGCCGCGTCCAGATCGCCCCGCAGCCGTATGGCACCGGCCACGTTGTAGGTCGCCAACCCGGGAGCGAACTGGTCGATGAACCACAGCTGCTCCTGCCCGAAGGACAACGGAACCGCACCCCCGGGGGTGCGGCGAGGAATTCCCCCCGCCGCCGTGCCCCGCCCCTTGCGCAGGCGGGCAGCCACCATCGCCCGCTGAGCATCCGACAACATCCCCGTGACCCCCTGTCCGCGATCTAGTTCAGCGACGCAGCCGGGTCCGAGAACCCCTCGAGTCCCTCGATGCCGTCCTCGCCGAGTTCGACGTCCTCGAGACCGTGCTGGACGACGAGGACCTCGGTGAGCCGGCGCGGGGTCGGCGCGAGGAACACGGCCGTGACGTCGATGTCGACGGCCAGCTCGTTGCGCAGTCGCGTGATGAGTTGCATGGCCTGCAGGGAGTTGCCGCCGGTGTCGAAGAAGCTGTCGTCCACACCGACCTGGTTGTTGAGCAGACCGGCGTACAGGTCGACGAGCATGGTCTCGATCAACGTGGTGGGCGGGTTGAGCGTGGTGGTGTCGCCGGCGCCCGGTTCGGGCAGCGCCGACTTGTCGATCTTCCCGTTCGGTGTGAGCGGGAAGGTGTCGAGCACGACCAGGTGGGTCGGCACCATGTACGCGGGCAGCCAGCGGGTCAGGTGCTGGCGCAAGTCGGCCGGGCTGACCTTGCCGTTCTCTGCGGCCCGCGCGTAGCCGACGAGCTGCTTCTCGCCTGCCCGGTCCTCGATCACCGTGACGAACGCCTGGGCGACGCCGACCATCGAGACCATGGCGGTCTCGATCTCGCCGGGTTCCACCCGCAGGCCACGGATCTTGACCTGGTCGTCGATCCGCCCGACGAACTGGATCAGCCCGTCAGGTCGCCTGCGCACCAGGTCACCGGTCTTGTACAGCCGCCCGCCGGGGCGGAACGGATCGTCGATGAACCGCTGCGCGGTCAGCTCCGGCTGGTTGAGGTAGCCGCGGGTGACGCCGGCGCCGCCGATGTGCAGCTCGCCGATCACCCCGACCGGCACCGGGTTGAGGTGCGCGTCGAGCACGTAGGCCTGGTAGTTCGGCTTCGGACGGCCGATCGGTGGCGGGTCCATGGTGCCGTCCAGCTCCATGAACGTCGCGCCGATCGCGGCTTCCGTCGGGCCGTAACCGTTGTGGAAGCGCAGGCCGGGCCGCAGCCAGCTGCGCACGAGCGTCGAGGACAGCTCCTCGCCGGCCGACAGGAGGATCCGCAGATCCGGGAAGTCCTCACCGGTCAACAGGTTCACCACCGCCGGTGGCAGGCAGGCGAAGGTCACCTTCCGGTCGCGTAGCAGCTCGCCGAGCCGTGGCGGGGACATGAGGGTCTCGCGGTTGGCCAGTACCGCGGTCGCGCCGGACAGCAGCGTCATGAACATGTCCATGACCGACACGTCGAAGCTCAGCGAGGCGAACTGCAGTACCTGGTCACCGGGCCTGATCGGGAAGTGCTCGATCATCCCGATCAGAAAGTTGATCGCGTGCCGGTGTTCGACCATCACGCCCTTGGGCTGCCCGGTCGACCCCGACGTGTAGATCACGTACGCCAGGTTGGACGGCTCAACGGCCACCTCGAGGTTCGTGTCGGGCAGCTCCGAGACGGCCGGCCACGCCTCGTCGATCGACACCACCTCGGCGTCCCCGGGCAGCGACGGCCCCGCGGAATCCGTGACCACCACCGGCATCCGAGCGTCGCCGACCATGTAGGAAAGCCGCTCCGGCGGCAGCGCCGGGTCCAGCGGCACGTACCCGCTGCCCGCCTTCATGATCCCGAGCAGCACGGCGAGCCGGCGGATGGACGGCGGCATGCACACACCGACCAGCACCTCCGGCCCGGCGCCCTTGTCCCGCAGCCAGCGGGCGATCCGGTTCGCCTGCCGGTTCAGCTCCGCGTAGGTGACGGACTCCTCGCCATGGACGGCCGCGATCCCGTCCGGCGCGTGCCGCACCTGGGTCTCGAACTGGGAATGGATACACACCACGGGAAACTCCACCGCGGTGTCGTTCCACTCGACCACCTCGCGGTGGTACTCCTCCTGTGTCAGCAACGGAAGCTCGGACAGGCGTTTGGTCGGGTCCGCCACGATGCCGCCGAGCAGCACCCGGAAGTTGCCGAGCATCCGCCGCACGGTCGCGGCGTCGAACAGGGCCTTCGCGTAGGAGGCGTCCACCGCGAGACCATCCGGTCCGATCTTGGCGAACAGGTTCAGGTCGAACTTTGCCGGCAGCATGTCCACCGGCTCCGCCTGCACGACCAGGTCCGCGACCGGGGTCTTCTCGCCGATGTTGGCCTGGGTGAACCCGATCTGGAACAGCGGCGCCCGGCTGGGGTCACGCTCGACGCGCAGTGCCTCGACCAGCTTGGCGAACGGCAGATCCTGGTGGGCGTAGGCGGCCACGGTGGTGTCCCGCACCTGGCTCAGCAGCTCCACGAAGGTCGGATCGCCCGACATGTCGGTCCGGATCGGCAACGTGTTGACCAGGAAGCCGATCAGCGGCGCCAACTCCTCCCGGGTTCGGTTGGCGCTCGCGGTCCCCACCACGATGTCGTCCTGGCCGGTGTACCGGTGCAGCAACACCTGCAACGCCGCCAGCAGGGTGACGAACAGGGTCGTTCCCTCACGCCGGCTCAGCTCCTGCAATCCGTCCAGCACGGCGGCGCCCATCGGGACGCGCTCGAGCCCACCGTCGAAACTGGCCAGCACCGGACGCCGGCGGTCGGTGGCCAGGTGCACGGTCTGCACCCCGTCGAGCCGTTCCCGCCAGTACTCGACAAGCCCGTCGAGCACCTCGCCCTGCAGCCGCTCCCGTTCCCACAGCGCGTAGTCGGCGAACTGGATCGGCATCTCGGCCAGCTTCGACGGGGTGCCGAGGACCTCCGACTCGTACAGCACGGCCAGCTCGCGCTGCAGCACCTCGAACGACCAGCCGTCGAACACGGTGTGGTGCACCACGATCTCCAGCAGGTGCTCGTCCTCGGCCAGCCTGAACAGCCGGAGCCTCAGCAGTGGCCCGTCGGCCAGCGAGAACGGACGCGCGCCCTCCTCGATCGCGAGCTCCCGCAACCGGGTCTCGCGCACGCCGATCTCCAGGTCCGACAGATCCACGACCGGCAGCGGCACCTCGGCCAGCTCGTCGATCTCCTGCAGCGGGCGGCCGTCCACCCCGCTGACCAGCCGGGTGCGTAACGCCTCGTGCCGGGCCACCAACGCCTCCAGCGCCTTGCCGAGCGCGTGGACGTTCAACGGCCCACGCATCCGCAGACCGCCGGCCACGTTGTAGGTCGCCAACCCTGGCGCGAACTGGTCGATGAACCACAGCTGCTCCTGCCCGAAGGACAGCGGAACCTCGACCCCGGGAACGCGCCGAGGAATTCCCCCGAGTTTCTGGGCCCGACCCTTGCGCAAACGGGCGGCCAACAAATCCCGCTGAGAGTCCGACAGCATTCCCTGCCCCTTGGCGTTCATGACTTGTGTCCGTTTCTCGGGAGAACCTGATCGGTGTCGGTGTCCTCGGGCGGACCGGACGGCATTTCCTTGAGCCGGAACACCGGTGAGAAAAAGGCCCACAGGGCCGGAGTCGTCAACAGGATCACGGTGATCACCATGGCCGGCCGCAGCCCGAGGGACGCGCCAAGCAGTCCGCCGAGGACCGCGCCGATCGGACCGGTGCCGAACAGGACCAGCCGGTAGCTGGCGTTCATCCTGCCGAGCAGTCGGTTCGGGGTGATCGTCTGGCGCAGCGTCACGGTGTTCACGTTGAAGACCAGCACGCTGAACCCGCACAGCAGTTCGGCGCCGATCAGCAGCGCCATCGACCATGCGGTGGCATCCTGTGGGACCAGGAGCAGCAACGGGAACACGGCCGCGGCGACCGTGGTGGTCACCATCGTGCGACCGAACCCGAACCGCGACCGGATCCGGTTGGCGAGCAGCGCGCCGGTCAGCCCGCCGACCGAGATCGCCCCGATGACGATGCCGAGCTGAGCCGGGGTCAGCCCCAGCTCGCGCACCGCGTACACGACGAACACGGTGATCATGGCGTTCTGGAAGAAGTTGAACGTGCCGGACTGGGTCAGCAGCGAGCGCAGTATGGAACTGCCGTACACCGCGCGCAGCCCCTCGGCGATCGAGGACCGGATCGTGGGGCGCTGTTCGGGCACCTCCGGCGCGGGTTCGGTCTTGCGAATCGTGGCCAGACCGAGCGCGGAGCACAGATAGGAGACCGCGTCCACGGCCAGTGCGACCGGCGCGGTCAGGATTCCCACCAGCAGACCGGCGATCCCCGGTCCGGCGATGCCGGCGAGCGCGGTGCTGGACTGGATCTTGCCGTTGCTGTCGGCCAGGTGACGAGGCTCCACCAGCCCCGGCACGTACGACAGCACACCGACGTCGAAGACCACGGTCAGCGAGCCGACCAGCGCGGACACCACGTAGAGCAGGGTCATCGACAGCAGGCCGGCCGCGTAGGAGGCGGGCACCAGCGCGATGAGGAACGCACAGCCGAGACTGCAGGCGATCAGGATGGGCCTTCGGCGCCGGGTGTCCAGCCACACCCCGGCCAGCAGCGACAGGATGACGACCGGCGCGTAGCGGGTCGCGTTGAGAACGCCGACCTCGAACACCGTGGCACCCAGCGTCAGGATCGCCACCAGTGGCAGCGTGAACTGCGTGATCTGGGTGCCGATGAGCGACACCGTCTCCCCGGACCAGAGCTTGAGGAAGTCCCGGTTGCGCATGAGGCTGTCGCGACGCTGCGTCGACGCGGTCTCGGGCGCGACCTCCACTTCCTGTTCAGAGGTCATGAACCCCTTCCTTCAGTTCCTCCTGGCCGAATGTGAAATGTCGCAGACGGCGACGTCCGGTCGCCGACTGCGACAGTCTGGTCGCAAGACGGAAATGCGGTCGACCCAGCCAGGGTAATCGCGGAGTCCCCAACACAAAGACCACCTTTCCGAAGTCAATCAGGAAAGGGTTCCCCCAAAGTGTGCACCACACCGGTGCTGCATATTTCGATCTGATAGGCGGGCCCAACAATAGTCCCGGGTTTCTTGACTGTCAACAGATATGAATCCGCGAGTATCGCAATTGTTTGATCAAGGCAGGCGGATGAGCCGACTGCGACATTCGGGTGCCACTTACTTGGGCCGGTAAAGGCACTACCGATTCGTCACGATTTCACTCGGACGGGATGTTCAGCCGACAGGGGTTGGGACAGTTTCCAGTTGCCGGATCGGCGAGGCACGGTGTTCAACGGAGTGTCACCCCCGTCCTCAGAATCTGGACAACAGCCGATCGCGGGCGGTTTCCAGGTGGTGGGTCATCGCGGCGCGGGCCGCTGTCGGCTTGCCCGCTGCCAGTGCCGACACGATCGCCCGGTGTTCGGTGATCGTCTGCTCACCGAAGGGCTGGTTGTACGACAGCCGGAAGAAGTGTAAGTGGCAGTGGGTGCGGGTGAAGGCCTGCTCGATCGCGTGGTTGTCCGCGATGCGCAGGATCAGCTCGTGCAGTCGGGCGTCGTGGGCCGTCAGAGCCTTGTAGCCCTCGTAGGTGGAGCCGGCCGGCGCCGCCGGGCAGGTGGCCAGCTCCTCCTCGAGCGCCGTGGCGAAGGTGGGGGTCATCGCGCGGGCCGCGGCTTCCGCCGACGGTGGCTCCAGCAGCAACCGCAGCCCGTAGATGTCCTCCACCTCCTTGCGGGTCAACAACTCGGTGACGCGGTAACCACGCAGCGGCAACCGCGACACCAGACCCTCCGACTCGAGCCGGGCCAGCGCCTCGCGCACGGGTGTCCCGGAGACGTCCAGCTCACGGGCCAGCTCTTCGATGTTGGCACGCGCGCCCGGCTCGAGGCCGTGGTTCATGATGACGGCCCGGATCTGTTCGTACACGCCGTCCGCGAGCACCTGCCGGCTCGGGGGCACCACGATCCGTGGCGTTCCGGTCATGACTGTTCCGCCTCCCCGGAATACTCGTCAGGCAGTCAGCCTATCGTGCAGGATCTACGATTGCGCGGACTTGGCCAGTATGTCCTTGCTCTTCTGCTCCATCTCCGGGAACACGTCGTCGTCGCGCTGGTGTGCGAAGTACTGCTCGAACAACGGCTCCATCACGCTCTGCAACTCCGCGCCGTTGCCGTACACCACCGACGGGTACAGCACGCCGTCGCGTAACGCGTTCGTGAACACCGACAGGTCGATGCCCTCCTGCTTCAGCGCGGCGGCGGACGCGTCCATGGACGTGGCGATCGACGGGAAGAACGTGCCGGTCTTCGACGCCATCGTCTGGCATTGTTCGGAACCCATGTAGGACACCCACTTCCAGGTGTTCTCCGGCTGCGCCGTGCCGGCCCAGATGTTGTTGCCGTTGGAGTTCGACAGCACGGCACGCGTCTTGTCGTCCGGGCCGAGCACCGTCGGGGCGAGGCCCACCTTCATGTCGGGGATCTTCGCGAACGTCGACGCGGTCCACGAGCCGCCGGTCAGCATCGCGACCTTCCCGGACGACAGCTGGTCGACCTCGCTGCTGGTGAACTCACCGATCTTCGGCGCGTACCCCTTGTCGGTGAGCCCGCGCACCCACTCCAACGTCTTCACGAACCTCGGGTCGGCGTAGTTGAACCTCGTTGGCCACGACGGCTTGTCACCCTGCCGCCAACCCAAAGTGGACACGAAGGAGCTCCACGTGGTCTGCCCGATGAAGTCCTTGGCGGCGAGCTGACCGAAGCCGTACTGCGCGACCTTCGACCTGTCGAAGCCCGGCTGGTCGCCGCGCACGCCGTTCTCGTCGATCGTCAGGTGCGCCACCATCGCGCCGAACGTGCCGCCGTCGTCCGGATTCCAGTTCAGCGTCGCGACTTGCTCTGGCGTGTAGCCGGCTTTCGTCACCGCGTCGGTGTTGTAGAAAATGCCCGTCGCGGCCCAGTCCAACGGCAGCGCGTACTGCTTGCCGTCGGTGAACTTCCACGCCTCGGTGCCGACGGAGAAACGGGACAGGTCGAAGTCGGTGCTCTTGATGAGGTCGTCGAGCGCGAGCAGCTGGTGCTGCGAGGTGTACGCCTGGAAGAACTGCACGCTGTTCTGGAACGCGTCCGGCGCGTCACCCGCGACGAACCCGGCGGTCAGCTTGGTGAAGTAGTCGTCGACCGCGTACTGCGAGATCTTGACCGTCAGGTCGGGATTGGCCTTGTGGAAGGCATCCGCGCACGTCTGGTAGGCGGCGGCCTGTTTGTCGTCCCACGTCCACCAGTTGATGACACCGGCTTCCGCGTCACCGCTGGACGAGCACGATGCCAGGACCATGGCGGCGGCCACAACGGCAGCGAACTGCTTCAACCTCATTGTTGTTCCTCGTTTCGTTGCGGCTTCAGCAGAGTCCTGAACTCCGCCAGCGCGATCACCAGGTCCTCGGGACCACCCGCCTCGTGGCCGTTGTAGTCCCACACCTGGATGTGCTTGGGCCCCGCGTACGCGTGGTAGGCGCCGAACGCCGTGGACGGCGGGCACACGTCGTCCATCAGTCCGGTCGAGAACCACGCGGGCGCGGTGCCGCGCCGGGCGAACCCGACGCCGTCGAAGTAGGCGAGCGTGTCGAACACCCGCCGCACCGAGGTCCGGCGCGCGGCCAGGTACTCGGAGATCTCCGTGTACGGGCCGGCACCCGTGATCAGCGTCGCCCTGCGGATGTCGCACAGGAAGGGCGCCTGGACGTGTAGCGCGGTGACGTCCGCGAGTCCGGCGATGGCGAGCGCGATGCCGCCGCCCTGGCTGGCGCCGACCACGCCGACGCGCGAGGAGTCCACACACGACAGTGCGCCCACGGCGTCGACTGCGCGGACCGCGTCCGCGAACACCCTGCGGTAGAAGTAGGTCTCAGGGTCCTCGATGCCTCGGGTGAGGAACCCGGGGTGGCTGGGTCCGCCGCCGACCGGGTCCGCCGTGGCGCCGCCGCCCGCGTACTGACCACCCTGGCCGCGGACGTCGACGAGCAGGTGCGCGTACCCGGCGGACGCCCACAGCAGGTCCTCGATCGGCGCGCCGCGGCCGCTCGCGTAGCCGTGGAACTGGACGACGGCGGGAAAGGGGCCGTCCGCGCGCGGCATGCGCAACCACGCGCGAACCGGATGCCCACCGTAGCCGGCGAACCGCACGTCGTATACGCGGACGGTCACGAGGTCGGTGTCGACCGGAGTCACCTCGAGGTCGAGGTCATGTGCACGTGTCTCGGCCAGCGTCGACCGCCAGAACGCGTCGAAGTCGTCCGGTGTCTCGTGTGTGCTGCGGTAGGCCTCGAGGCCGGCACGGTCCAGGTCGGTCAACACGGCGTGAGCCTCCCGTCGAGCCGAACCTCCTGGTCCACCGTCAACTCCTCCCGCAGGGATCCGCAGCGGACGGTCACGGTCTCGCCGGCGTCGCCGCCCAACCGCCGAAGCACCGCGGACGTCAGTCGTCCGTCCACCCAGGACAGATCGGCCGACAGCCCGCCCCGGCACCGCACACCGGTCACGGCGCCGGACGGCCACGCCGACGGCAGCGCGGGCAACAGGTGGATCCCGTTGTGGCTCTGTACGAGCAACTCCACCAGCGCGGCCGTGAACCCGTAGTTGCCGTCGATCTGGAACGGCGGGTGCGTGGAGAACAGGTTGGGCAGCAGACCGCCCCACTGCGAGTCGCCGGTCAACGGGCGGGTCGCCTCACCGAACAACGCGTGCGCGGTCTCGCCGTCACCGAGCCGGGCCCGCAACGCGATCTTCCACGCCCACGACCAGCCCATGGCGCCGGGCCCGCGCCGGTCGAGCAACGCGGTCGCGGCCTCGGCGAGCGCGGGTGTGGTCGCGGGATCGATCTGCCCGAGCGGGTAGACGGTGATCATCTGGGACAGGTGCCGGTGCCGCGGGTCGGCCTCGGGCAGGTCCGACGCCCACTCCCCCAGCCAGCCACCCTCGGTTACCAGTGGCGGCCGCAGCCGTGGCAGGGCCGCCGCGAGCCGGGCGCCGATCGGGTCGTCGAGGTCGAGCACCTCGATGGCGCTCAGGCACCGGGTGAACAGGGCCCGGATCAGCGCACTGTCCATCGCGGGCGAGGACGTCAGCGACTCGGGGCGACCCTCGACGAGGAACTGGTTCTCCGGTGAGGTGGCCGGGACCGTGTCGAGGTGGCCGTCGGGCGACTCGACGAGCCAGTCGAGGCAGAACTCGGCGCACCCGCGCAGCAGCGGCCACCCTCGGTCACGGAGGAACGCCTTGTCGCCGGTGAACTCGTAGTGATCCCACACGTGCTGGACGAGCCACACGCCACCCATCTGCCAGATCGCCCACGACGTGTCGCCGTGCCCCATGCCGACGGGCAGCGCCCAGCTCCACATGTCGGTGTTGTGGTGGACGACCCACCCGCGTGCGCCGTACAACTCGCGAGCCACTTCGGCGCCGGTGACGGCCAGCTTGTCGAGGAGGTCGACGAGCGGCAGGTGACAGTCGGGCAGGCCGGCGACCTCGGCGGGCCAGTAGTTCATCTCGGTGTTGATGTTGACCGTGTAGTTCGACGACCAGGCCGGCCGCAGCTCGGCGTTCCACACGCCCTGCAGGTTGGCGGGCGGCCCGCTGTCCGGCCGCGACGAGGACGCCAGCAGGTACCGGCCGAACTGGCACATGACGGTCGCGGTGAGCGCGCTGTCCTCTCCGGACAAGACGTCGGCGACCCGCAGGACCCCGTCCCGCGACCCGATCCGCACGGACGTGCCGCCGAGCAGATCTCTCACGTCGGCGACATGGTCGGCGAGGAGGGTGGCGGCGCCGAGTTCGAGCGCACGGTTCGCGACGGCCGCGGCCTCGGCGAGGTAGGTGTCCCGTTCCCTGATGTCCACACCGGACCAGGCGTCGGCCGCCGCGGTCGCGGTCGACAACGTGACCAGCGTCCGGGTCATGCCGGTGACCAGACCCTCCGCCAGATGGCCGTCGGTGTCGATGCGGACGACGACCGCGCCGAACGGGTCGTAGCCGTCGACCTGGCCGTACCGCAAGGGCTCCGGCACCTGCGGTTCGTGCTGTGGCGCACCGTCGACGGGAATCTCCACGCCCAGCGCGAGCCCGGCCCGGTGCACGACGCGTAGTGGCGAGCCCAGCGCGACTCGCAGGTCCACGGTGCCGTGAGCGGAGATCGCGACGCACAGTGCCTGCGCGGGATGGCTCACCCACGTGTGCCGCTCGACCGAGACACCGTCCACAGTGAACCGCTCGTGCACGACCGCGGTGTCGAGGTTCAGCGTGCGGCCTTCGTAGACCATCTCCCCCGGCAGCGTCAGAGACAGGTCGGCGAACGGCAGGAACTCCTGGCTGTACCGCCCCTGGAACGTCATCAGCAACGCCTCGGCCCGCCGGAAGTCCCGGGCGCGCAAGGCCTCCCGGACCTCGGTGAGGCGAGCGGGCCCAGCACCGTTCGCCAGCACCTCGGCGAGGCCGAGCGCCGGGCCGGCCGGCGTGCCCGACCACACGGTCGAGTCGTTGACCTGGATGCGACCGTCGCCGAACACCATGGCGCCGATGCGTCCGTTGCCGACCGGCGCGGCCTCGACCCACTCGGCGGCGGGCGCGGGCCAGGACAGAACTAGGTCATTCATCACTTGATCCCGGTGAATCCGATGGAGTTCACGATCCGCCGACCGAAGATCACGAACAGCGCCAGCATGGGCAGCGCCGCGATCAACGTCGCCGCCATGAGCCCTGCCCAGTCGGGCGCGGTGTTCGGCGACGACTGCTTGAACACGCCCAGTGCGAGGGTCAGCGGCCGCACGTCGGCCTTGCTCGTCACGAGCAGCGGCCAGAAGTAGTCGTTCCACGCAACGATGAACATCAGCAGGGAGAGCGTGGTGATCGGCCCGCTCGACATCGGCAGGATGATCCGGAACAGGATGCGGAAGTGGCCAGCGCCGTCGATGAGCGCGGCCTCCTCGATCTCGGTCGACAGCCCGAGCATGAACTGCCGCAGGAAGAACAGGGCGAACGCGAAGAACAACGCGTTCGGCGCGACGAGCCCGGCGAACGAGTTGGTGAGCCCGAGGTCCTTGATGAGCACGAAGTTCGGCAGCACCGTGAACACCGTCGGGATCATGAGCGCGCACAGCAGCACCGAGAACACGATGTTGCGGCCACGCCAGTGCAGACGGGCGAAGGCATACGCGCCCGCCGCGGAACACGCCACCACGACCACGGTCAGACTGACCGCGTAGATCACCGAGTTCCGCAGGTACAGCAACACGTCCAGGGACGCGCCGGACCCACCCTCGGCCTGCGCCTCGGCGATCGTCGACAGCCCCAGCACCCGTTTGAACGGCCCGATCGTGAAGTCCACCGGTAGCAAGGAAGCCGGGTCGGTGGCGAGCGCGTAGTTGTTGGACAGCGCGGTACGCAGGATCCAGTAGAACGGGAACAGCGTCACGACCATGACCACGGCGAGGAACGCGACGGCAAGGATGCGACCTGGCGAGAAGAGTCTTGTTCGGACGGTCATGGCGGGCCTCCTCAGCTCAGGTCCGACTGGTCGGCGCGGGTGAGTCGCAGCTGGAGGAACGTGATGCCGGCGAGCACCACGAGCAGCGCGAGCGACATGGTGGCCGCGTAGCCGAAGTCGAACTGGCCGAACGCCTTGTTGAAGATGTACATCTGCAGCACGTTCGACGCGTTCGCCGGACCACCCTGGGTGGTGATCTGGACGATGTCGAACACCTGGAACGAGTTGATGACCGACAGCACGACGACCATCACGAGGATCGGCCGCAGCAGCGGCATCGTGATCCGGAAGAACATCTGCGGCTCGCTCGCGCCGTCGACCCGGCCTGCCTCGTAGATCGTCGGCGGGATGGTCTGCAGGCCCGCGAAGATCAGGATCGCGAAGTAGCCCATCCATTTCCAGATGGAGATCGCGGCGAGTGTCGGAATGGCCCACCCGCTGCTGCCGAAGAACTGGATGGTGTCGCCGGTGAGGCTCTTGAGTGCCACGTTGACGATGCCGAGCTGCGGGTCGAGCATCCACTGCCACACGAGCGCGGCGATCACGTTGGAGATGAGGTACGGCAACAGGATCACGCCACGAATGAGCGCCGACCGGGTCAACCGGTGCAGGACCGCGGCGATCGCGAGCGAGACCACCGTGCCGATCACGACCTGCAGCAGTACGAAGTAGACGGTGAGCCACAGCGAGTGCCAGAACACCTCGTCACCGAACAGCTCGCGATAGTTCGCGAGCCCGACCCACTTCGGCGGGGTGAGCACGTGGAACTCGGTGAAGCTGAGGTAGATCCCACGCACGAGCGGGAACCCGTAGAAGGCCACGAACCCGACGATCGCGGGCGTGACGAGCAGCCACGCGACCTTCGCGTCACCGCGTCGGGCGGCGGGTGGTTTCGGCCGGCGAGGCCGGGTGGGAGAGGCCGCGACGGCACGCGGCACCACCCGACTGTTCGGCGCTGTGACCGTCACGGCTCTCTCCCTTCTTCTCAGACCGTGATCCGGTCGATGTCCGGCGCGTAGTCGTTCGGGTTGCCGAACTTCACGGTGTTGGCGCCTGCCTTGAGCTTCACCGGCACGACGACCCGCTGCGCCCGGTCCCAGTTGTCGTCGGCCGAGCCGGCCATCGGCAGCTGGGCGCTCACGCCGTTGACGGTGACGACGATCGTGCGGCTGGACGAGCCGTCCACGTAGTCGATCGCCATCAGGTAGGTCCCGTCCGCCGGCGCGGTCACGTTCGAGTACGTCAGCGACCCGCTGCCGCCGAGGTTGCCGACCTTGCCGCCGGCTGAGCAGCCACCGCAGCCGCCACGGGACGCGCCGCCGTCGACGGCGTTCTCCTGTGCCTCGGCCTCGTAGGAAACCGGTCCGGTCGGCGTGGTCACCTCGATCGCTTTGCTGGGCGCGGACTTCTTGCCGTCCTTGCCGACCGCCACGACGGAGAACGCGGTGGTGGTCGCCGGCGCGAGCCCGGACACGGTCGCCGACGTGTCCGAGGTGGACGCCACGGTCTGGTTGCCGGCCCGGATCTCGTAACGCGCGATCCCCCGGGAGTACTCCGACCTGTCCCAGGCGAGTGACACACTCGACGCGGTCGATCCTGTGCCGCGCACCAGAGTCGGCGTGGCGGGGAGCTTGCCGGCGTCGCGTGGCGTGACTCGCAGCAGCTGTGTGCCGTGCGTGGTGACCACGGTGCTGATGCCGTCGGTCGAGCCGAGGTCACGCTTGTTCCAGATGTCGCGCACGGCCGCCTTGCCGGTGATGCCGAGGTCGGCCCAGCTCGCGATGACCCGCTTCGGCACGTCGTCCAGGTTGAACAGCGCGACCACGTAGCTGCCGTCGGCCTGACGCGAGAACCACACCTGCTGGCGGGTGGCCTGGCTGAGCGGCTTCGCGGGACGCCCGGCCTGGTTGATCGCGATGACCTCGTCGTTGGTGATCAGTGAGAGCCCGTAGTCGTCCAATGTGGTCAGGTCGTCGCCGAGGTAGAGCGGCGAGGACTCGATGGCCCACAACGTCATGTAGCTCAGGCGCTCGGCCTCGTTCAGCCCGTCCATCTCGGCGTTGCCGACGTTGAGCGAGTCGAGGTTGTTCCAGCGGCCTGGACCGGCGTGCGGGATCCACTGCACGACGTCGTTCCACCGCTGCTTCACGGAGCTGTTCCAGGTGACGAGCGTGTCGCAGTAGCACTCGACGTCCGTGTCGACGCGCCAGCCGTTGGTGTGGTTCTTCCAGACGTCCACTTTGGTCGGCGACAGCGCCCACGAGATCAGGAACTCGATCGGCCGGCCGGTCTGGTCGAGTGCCCTGCGGTACGCCTTGACGTCCTCGGTGTTGTCGTAGTTCTCGCCGCCCTTGAACGAGCCGGGGCCGACACCGTCGAGCTTCAGCAGGTCGACGCCCCAGCCGGCAAGGAGATCCGCGACCGAGTCGATGTACGCCTGCGCGCACGGGTTCGAGAAGTCGATCTTGTAGGCCTGGTCCCAGCCGTTGGTCGTGCGCAGATCCGGGTAGACGATGTCGCGGGTGTGGCAGTTGTCGGTGCCATAGATCGGGGAGTCGCCGTTGTTGTACGCGCCGGTGTAGAGGCCGACCGCGAGGTAGGAGCCGAGTTTGAGCCCCTTCCGGTGCACGTGGTCGCCCAGCCACTTCATGCCGTGGGGGAACTTGGCCGGGTCCACGCGCGGACGGGCGTACTGGTCGAAGTCCTTGTGCCAGCCGGCGTCGACGTTCACATAGGTGTAGCCGTGTCTCTTGAGCTTGGCGGCCATCACGTCGGCCTGCTTCACGACGTTGGCCTCGTTCAGCCAGCTCGCCGGGCCGTTCGGGTTGACGCCAGGATAGTTGGTCGCCTGCAGGCTCCAGCTACTCCATCCCATGTACGGCTTCTCGGCAATGGTGGTCGGGGCGGGCGCGGCCGCCGCTGGCGCCGCGGCGGGCGCCACGACCGGGGTCAACGCGAGGGCGGCAAGCCCCGCGACCCATTTCCTCATCTGCACACCTTTCGTTGAACTCACGCGACTCTGCGGTCATCCATGGCGTTGCGGTCCCACGCGATCCCCAACCCCGGCTCGTCGGGTGCGACGGCCTGACCGTCCACCACGGACAGATCACGGGTGGTGATCGCGCGCAGCTGCGGGATGTGCTCGACGAACCGGCCGTTGGGCACGGCGGCGGCGAGGCTCACGTGCAGCTCCATCAAGAAGTGCGGACAGACGTCGACGCCGAACGCCTCGGCGAGGTGCGCGACCTTGAGCCACGGCGTGATCCCACCGACGCGCGCGACGTCGACCTGCACGACGGAGGCCGCGCCGCGCTGGAGGTACTCGCGGAACTGCGCGACCGAGTAGAGCGACTCCCCCACCGCGATCGGGATGCCGGTGGCGCGGGCGAGTCGGGCGTGCCCCTCGACGTCGTCGGCGGGCAACGGCTCCTCGAGCCACCCGAGGTGCAGCGGCGCGAACAACTCGGCGCGCCGGATGGCCTCGGCGCAGGTCATCGACTGGTTGGCGTCGACCATGAGCGCGAACCTCGGCCCGACCGCCTCACGCACCGCCTGAAGCCGTTCGAGGTCCTCGACGGCGGACGGCTTGCCGACCTTGACCTTGACGCCCTGCCACCCCGCGTCGGCGGCAGCCTTCGCGCCGGTCACGAGATCGTCGGTGGACAGTTGCAGCCAGCCGCCCTCGGTGTCGTACATGGGAACGTGCGGCTGATACCCACCGGCGACGCGCCACAGCGGCTCGCTCTGCCGGCGGCACCGCAGGTCCCACAGCGCGGTGTCGACGGCGGCGAGCGCGAGCGAGGTGATGGCGCCGACCATGGTCGCCCTGGTCGAGGAGAACAGGTCCCGCCAGATCCACTCGATCCGCCTGCTGTCGACGCCGATCAGCCGAGGGAGCAGGTGATCGTTGAGAAGCGCCAGCACGGAGGATCCGCCGGTGCCGATCGTGTACGAGTAGCCGAGGCCGGTCGCGCCGTCATCCGTGGCCAGCTCGACGAAGATTGTCTCCTGACGCTGGAAGGCCTGAACCGCGTCCTGCCGAACCCGCTCGACGGCCACATCCACGAGAAACGCCTCCGCAGCCCGGACGACAGCCACCGTCCACCCCCAGTCTCGATTATCGTGGATCCTATAGGATCTACGGCTTGAATTGTTGGTCTACATCCGCGCAGCTGTCAAGAGATCTCTCGCCGACCAGAGCCACCGCCCGCCATGTCGGCGGGCCTGCGCGGTGCACCTGCAGGCAACGCGACGCGGGCGACCGATCCCATGCTGGGACGGCCGCCCGGTCAAGCCGATGGTGCTAACAACGGGCGTTTCGTGGCGGGAGTACGCGGTCGGTGACGTAGCGGCTCACATGGTCGATCACGCACGGGTTGGCCATGGCCGCGAACAGGTTGTGGCCGGGGCCGTCGTGGTAGATCGTGCGGCTGCCGGGGACGGCGGCGACGGCTCGTGCGGTCGGACTGAACTCGAGCCAGGTGCCCGCGCCCAGCATCGGCGGCAGCGTGGCGGGCAGTGGCGCGGGCGGGTTGGTCACCGGCGCGGGCCAACCGACGCAGGTCGTCGGCAGGTGCCAGCCGAGGGGGAACGCTGCGCCGATGTTGGGGGCGACACGGTCGAGGCGTGCGACGGAACGTGCGATGTCCGCGTGGTCACGAGGGCGGGGGTAGTCCAGGCACTCCTTGACACCGCCGCCGACGAATCCTGGGTAGGGATCGCTGCCGGACGCGGCGAAGCCGGACGCGTCGCCGGCCTCGGCGGCGCCGATGGCGTTCAGCAGGGCCGGCCAGCCCTCCGGGCCGCGCGTCACCTTCATCATGCCGAGCGCACGCAGCTGTGTGCCGTCGTAGCGAGCGGCGCCGGCCGGGATCGGTGCGACGTCGGCCCTGGCGACCAGCGCCTGCCAGCGTTGCTCGGTTCCCGGCCCGGCCCAGTCGAGGAACCGCTCCAGGTACCGGTCGAAGTCGCGTGCGATCGTCTCGAGCTCCCGCGACCAGCTGCGCACGCCGTGGTTGGCGGTGCCGTCGATGTAGATCGTGCGCACCCGCTCGGGGAACTGCCGGGCGTAGGCCTGCGCGATGATGCCGCCGTACGAGGTGCCGATGAAGTTCATCATGTCCTCGCCCAGCGCCTGGCGGATCGCATCGGCGTCGCGGGCGTCGCTCGCGGAGTCCATGTGGTCGAACAACTCCGGATCACTCGCCCGGCACTGGTCGCCCCTGGCGCGGTTGGCCGCGGCGAGCCGGTCGAGCTCCGCCTGGTCGGCCGGGAACGGCGGCGTCCGTAGCTTGCCCCAGTCGCAGTCCAGCACGGGGCTGCTGAGTCCGGGGTAGCCACGCGGGTCCCAGGTGACGACGTCCATGGAACGCCGGATCGTGTCGAAGATCTGCGGGCGGGAGCGCATGATCGCGATCTGGTTGCCCTGCGGCCCGCCGAAGTTGATCATTACCGTGCCTCGCTTGGGTCCGGTGGCGGGCAGCCGTGCCACCTTCAGCGTGATCACACGGCTGCCGGGCTCGGCGAGCGGGACGTTCAGGTCGGTGCACTGGAGCGGAACCGAGCCGGCATCGGGGCAGGGTTGCCAGTTCAGCTGACGCGACGCGACATCCGCGGCTGGTGGTGCCACGAGCGCGAGCGCGAGAAGGATCTTGAGCATGCCGCCACGCTAGGAACCGGCCGGACCCGTGCGCTGTCAACGATCGTCGCCCGCGGTGTTCACCAAAGTAGCGCCGTCTCGCATGTTCCGTGGGGCTGTTCCGTGCCTGGGCAGCAGGTACACCAGGACGACCGCGAGGACGGCCGCGGTCAGAGTGGCGAATGACGCCATGGCCAAGCCGTGGGCCGGGGCGCCGGTCTGGTCGAGGGCGGCGAAGTACACGACCCCGATGACGGCGACCCCGAGCGCGCCGCCGACCTGCTGGGCGGTCGAGAGCACGCCCGAGGCGACACCGGCGTCTCCGGGGTCGATCCGGCTCAGCACGGCGCCCAGCGACGGGGTGATGAGCAGGCCGCCGCCAGCGCTCTGCAGCATGAGCGTCGGGATGACCACCTCCGGGGTGAACGGGGCACCGCTGACGAGCAGGACCGCGGTGGCGGCGTACCCGAGTACGAGCACGAGCGCGCCGATCTCCAGGACGCGGCGGCCGTGGACCGGGACCAGCCTCCCGGCGATCAGGCTGAAGACGAAGAACGTGGCGGCCGCGGGTGTGTAGACCAGGCCCGCCTGAAGGGCGGACATGCCCAGCCCGTCCTGCAGCGAGAGGGACAGGACGAGGTAGTAGGAGGTCACCACGGTGTAGATGACGAGGACCAGGAGGATCCCGACCGCGAACGACCGTGCCCGGAACAGGGAGATCCGCACCAGGGGCGCGCCACCGCGGGCCGCGATCCGGCGTTCGAGGATGACGAAGGCGGCCAGACACGGCACGCTCGCGGCCAGGCATGCCCATGCCCATCCGGGCCATCCCGCCTGGTGGCCCTGGATCAGCGGGAAGGTCACGAGGAACAGGGCGACACTGAGCACGGCCGCTCCCCGCAGGTCGAGCCGGCGTGCCTGATCCGCCGTGGACTCCGGCAGCCACGCCGCCGCCAGGAGCATCGTGGCGAGCCCGATCGGCACGTTGATCCAGAACACCGGCCGCCAGCCGGACCCGAGCACGTCGGCCCCGATCAGCAGCCCGCCGACCAGCTGTCCCGCGATGGAGGCGAGCCCGAGCACCACGCCGAGCACCCCGAACGCACGGTGCCCGGTCCCGCTCGTGGACGAGCACGGTGAGGAACGCGTAGACCTGGGGCAGCATCAGCGCCGCCCCCAGCCCCTGGACGAACCGCGCGCCGATGAGCACGGAGGCGGTCTGCGCCAGCGCACACACGACCGAGGCCGCCGTGAAGACACCCATGCCGGCGAGGAAGACCCGGCGACGGCCCAAGGCGCCCGCCGGTGATGAGCAGAACCGCGTAGGTGAGCTGGTACCCGGCCAGGATCCATGCAGCTGACCGTCGGTGGCCCGCAGGTCAGCCTGGATCGAGGGCCCGGCGACGATCACGATGAACGAGTCGAGGGTCGCCATGAACGCCCCGACCAGCACGACCGAGACCGCACCCCACAGCGTGACCCGGCCGGTCACGGCTGCGCCGCCTTGCCGTCGAGCAGGCCGGCGAGACCCTTGACGACTTCCGTGGCCATCACCGCCTGCCCGGCCGCGGCGAAGTGGATGCGGTCCGCGCTCAGCAGCTCCGGGCGGTCGTTGACCGGGTGGTCCCACATGTCGACCAGGACCGCACCGTGATCGGCGGCCAGGCCACGGGTGATGTCGTTGACCCGAAGCACCCGGTCGTGCCAGTCCGGGTATCGCGGCACGACGAACGCCCTGCCCAGGGTGAACACCGTCAGCCGCGCCCCGGTCCCGGCGGCGAGCTCGAACACGCGCCCCAGTTCGTCCGCGATGGTCGGGTAGTCCGGCTCGGGCCGGAACAGGTCGTTCGCCCCGCTGGGCAGGTGGACCAGGTCAGGGCCGAACTCGACGAGCCGGTCCAGCTGCGTGTCCAGCGTTCTCGCGGTCGTCGCGCCGACCTCGGCGAGGTTGCGGTAGGCCAGGTCGGGGTGGACCCGGCGCAGGACGTCCGCGACCCGGTCGGGCCAGCCCATGCTGGCGTATCCGGGACTCGGGTCCCCCGTGCCGGCCGACAGGCTGTCGCCGATGGTCGCGAAGCGGCGCCACGGTGCCAGGACCAGCAGGTCGGCGGCCTGGGCCGCGGACAGGCAGTACGGATCGGACTCTTCGGTCAGTGGGACGGTTGCTGCGCTCATCAACAAACCGTACGATCGTTCGTACATATTGTGCAAGCGTCGAGAGAGCAGCCATGACCCCCGACCAACGACTGGTGCGCGGTGCGCGCTCCAGAAAAGCGATCACCCGGCACGCCGTGGACGTCGCGTCCGTGACGGGCCTCAACGGCCTGAGCCTCGGCAAGCTCGCCGACGATCTCGGGTTGAGCAAGAGTGGGGTGGCGGCCCTGTTCCGCACCAAGGAACAACTCCAGCTCGCCACCGTCGAGACCGCCAGGGAGGCTTTTCTGGACGCGGTCGTGCGGCCAGCCTCGGATGCGCCACCCGGCGTCACCCGGCTGCGCGTTCTCATCGAGCGCTGGATCTCCTACGCGGAGCAGCCGCTGTTCCCCGGCGGTTGTTTCTGGGCCGCGAACCTACCGGAATTCGACAGCCGCCCTGGCCCGATCCGCGACGCCCTGCGGCGTCAGCACCAAGCCTGGCTGGCTCTTCTCGCCGACGAGGTCCGCCACGCGACCGACGCCGGTGAGATCACCGACCCGGACCCCGACCTGGCCGCCTTCCGGATCGGGGCGGTGCTCACCGCGGCCAACATCGCCATGCGTCTCGACGAACCGGACGTCGCGAACAAGGTCCGCCGTCTGCTCGAGGATTTCCTCGGCTGAGTCGTCAAAGCTCCGCGATCCGTACGTCGTGGCCGTCGTCGGAGAGGAACGACGCCAGTTCCCGTCCCTGCTCGGCGACGGCGGTGTGCTCGGCTCGGGAGAAACGGCGCAGCGGAGTGACGGTCACCGTGCCCGCCTCGACGGTCCAGGTCGCGGCGACTCGGCCGTCGACCAGCGCGACACGCGCGCCGGCGACCGACAGTCCACGGTGGACGTCGTCGATGATCCGGCCGCGGTCGTGGTAGCCGAGGATCGCGTTGTCGAAGGCGGGCAGGAACCGGACCGGGGCGGGCGTGTCGGGGTCGGGGCGCGGGGCGTCCGGGAGGTCGACCAGTTCCCGGCCACGCTCGTCGCGAAAGGTGACGAGCTTCTCGCGGATCGCGGCCACCGCGTCGGGGAGTCCGGCGAGGCCCGACCAGGCACGCAGATCGGCTACGGCAGCGGGTCCGAACGCCGCCAGATAACGCCGCACCAGCGCTTCGCCGACCGGATCGGAGCCATCCGGGGCGAGCGGGTCGATCTCGCGCCCCAGCCACGAGGCGAGCGGCACGGTGCGCACGCCTGCCTTCACCCGCCACAGCCCGCGCGGTGGCAGCTGCACCACCGGGACAAGGGCGGCGATCGCCATCTCACCCAGTGCCCGCGGTCCCGTGTCCGGCCAGCGCGCGGCGAGCGTGCGGCCGACCTCGGCCATCGAGCGGGGCTCTTCGTCGGCCAGCAGCGCCCGCGCCGCCACCGCGAGCTCCTCGAGGTCCACACCGTCGAACTCGCGGCGGTAGACCCCGAGCACCCGTTGGCGCAGCATGGCGCCGTGGCGGGCGCGCCAGGCCAGGGTGTCGTCACCGGTGACGAGGTGGATCGTGCGGCGCATGAGGTGGGTCCGCACCACGCGCCGCCCGGTCACCAGGTCGTCGAGTGTGGCCGGGTCGAAGGCGCGGAGCCGTGACCACAGCCCGATGAACGGTTCCTGCGGTTCCTGCGCCTGCATGCCGCACAGGTGCGCCACGGCGTCGAACACCGTCAGGTCGGCGCGGTCGAGCAGCAGCTGCCGGGCGAGCGTCGCACGGTTGAGCGCCCTGGTGTCGAGCACGGTCATGACGCAACAGTCGCAGAAGAAGCGGTCAGGCTGTGTCCTCTACGCCGGACAGACTTCCGAGATGGACCCTCAAAGGCAGTGACTCCCAGGCGCGCAACGTGTTGTTGAGGTGCCGGCGCGGTGGGGCGGCGAGTTCGAACCGCTCCACTCGCCGGGCCAACGCGGTCAACAACGCCTCGGCCTCCAGTCGGGCGACGTGTTGGCCGACGCACTGGTGGATGCCGGTCCCGAACCCGACGTGTCCGGACGGGTCCCGGTCCAGGTAGAACACGTCCGGGGCCGACCACCGGCGCGGATCGCGGTTCGCCGCTCCCAGGAACAGCAGGATCTTGCCGCCCGCCGGAATCGGGACACCGCCGAGCATCCGGTCGACCGTCGCGGTGCGGAAGAAGGTCTGCACCGGGGACTGCCACCGGATCGCCTCGTCGAACGCCACCCGCGCCAACGCGGGTTGGTCACGCACACGCTGCCACTGCTCGGGATGCCTGGCGAACGCGTACAGCACGGCCGCCAGGCCGTGCACCGTGGTGTCCACTCCGGCCGTCAGCAGTGACCGCACCACGCGCGGGGCCTGTTCGTGGGTGATGTCGCCGTGATCGGCGGCGGCCCAGATGCGCGCACCGAACCCGTCCGCGTTCAACGCGGTTCGCGCGCACTGGGCGGCGATCCACGCCGACAGCTCCGGCACCCGAGGTTCTCCCTTGGCCACCAGGGCATTGCGCGGACCGAAGGCGTTGAACGCGTGGTCGCCGTAGGGCAGCAGGTGCTCCCGGCCTTGTTTGCCGATGCCGACCGCGTCAGGGAACACGCGCAGCGGGAACGCCTCCGCCAACGCGGTGACCCCGTCGAGCACCTCCCCGGTGTCGGCGAACACCTCGTCCACCAGCTGGTCGGCGTCGGCGAACCACGCGTCCCGCAACCTGCGCAGCTCGCGCGGGCCGAGGACGGACGTCAGCACCGCGCGGGGCGCGTCGTGGTGTGGCGGGTCCGCCTCGAGCAGCAGACTGGGCGGCCGCCACGGCTCCTCCTCGCGGAAGTTCGACAGGCCGACCCCCGCCGACGACTCGAAACGCTGCCAGTCCGTCAACGCCTCGTGGACCTCGGCGTGGCGGGCGGCCGCGTGCACGCCGTAGCGTCTCAAGTAGACGACCGGCCCGGCATCGCGCAGGGCCGCGTGCATGCCGTCGGGTTCGGCCAGCACCCCCGGCGCGAACGGGTCGACGTCCACCGTGGTCATGGTGTCGTCCTTCACAGGTCGAGCACGAGGCGGTCGGACAGGGCACGGGACACGCACAGGAACATCCGGTCGCGCTCGCCGTCGTCGGTGAGAGAGTCCCGGTGGTCCGGCTCCCCCGCGAGCACCGTGGTCTCACACGTGCCGCAGGTGCCCTGCCGGCACGACGACAGCACCGGCACGCCGGCCGCCCGCACCACGTCCAACACGGACTGTCCGTTCGAGACGGTCACCTGCGGGCCGGAACGCTTCAGTTCCACGGAGAACGGCGCGGTCCGCACGGGCGCGGGCAACACCTTCGGCACGAACCGCTCGCTGCGCAGCAAACCCGGCGGCCAGCCCGTGCACAACCGCTCCACCGCGGCCAGCAGCGGCGCGGGGCCGCAGCAGTACACCTTCACGTCGGCGGCCGGTTCAGGCAGATGGGCGGCCACGTCGAGAAGGCCGCACTCGTCCTGCGGGACGATCGTGACGCGGTCGCGGTGGGCTGCCAACTCGTCGGTGAACGCCATCGACGACCGGGTGCGTCCCCCGTACAGCAGGTGCCAGTCCGTACCGAGCAGATCGGCCTGACGCACCATCGGCAACAGCGGCGTGATCCCGATTCCGCCCGCCACGAACAAATACCGGCGCGCGGGGGCGAGCGCGAAGTTGTTCCTCGGCCCGCCGAAACCCACCACGTCACCGACCTCGAGCCGATCGTGGACGAACGCCGAACCACCCCGCCCGTCCGGTTCGCGCAGCACGCCGACGCGGTAGGTGTGCGTGTCCCACCTGTCCCCACACAGTGAGTACTGGCGGACGACGCCGTTCGGCAGCCGCAGATCGATGTGCGCGCCGGGCGTCCAGTCCGGCAACCGCCCACCATTCGGGTGCGCGAGGTCCAGACTCACCACGCCCCCGGCGACCCGCCGCTTCGCCGTGACCCGCAACTGGCTTGCTGTGTCAGCCATTGACACTCCTCGCTCCCGAACTACGAGGAGCATCAACGGCCGAACGCGTCGCCCTCCACCCGATTCTCACTCAGCGAGATAGCGTCTCCCGCATCCGCGTGATCCCGTGCGCCGCCGTCTGCAGCGCCGGCACCACCCGATGCGCCTCCCGGTTGTTGGGCACCACCACCGCGAGCGCGGCGTCCACCACACCGGCCCCGTCCCGCACCGGTACCGCCACGCCGGCGGCGTCGACGTGGATGTGCCCACGGCACACCACCGAACCGTTCCGGCGTACCTCGGCCAACACCTTTCGCAACCGCCCCCGGTCGGTGATCGTCTGGTCGGTGAACCGCCGCAACCGTCCCGAAAGGACCTCCTCCTGCACGTCAGGCGGGGCGAACGCGAGCAACACCAGTCCACCCGACGACGCGTGCAGCGGCAGCCGCCCCGCGATGGGCGTCAGGTTGATGACCGCTCCCGGCGCGGACAGTCGTTCCACGAACAGGACCTCGGTGCCCTCCCGGACCCCGAGCTGGACGTGCTGACCGACGACCGCGTGCAGGTCCTCCATGAACGGCATGGCGGCCTCGCGCAACCCCACGGTCGGCGAGGCCCGGGACGCGACCTCCCACAGCCGCACCCCGATCCGTACCCGCCGGTCCTCGGTGCGTTCCAACCACCCGGACCCGACCAGCTGCTCCACCTGCCGCGACACGGTCGCCACGTGCAGTCCGCTCCGCCGCGCGATCTCCGAAACCCCCAACGCCCGCTCCCCCGCCGCGAACGCCTCCACGATTCGCACGACCCGCGACACCACCGACTCGCCAACCACATCAACAGTCTGCGACACGCCGCCGGGCGGGCGTGCTCACCCGGCTGTCGACTTGCTCCGCAGGACGAGGTCCCAGTCGACCGTCCTTGCCCAGTCGGCATAGCTGTGCCACCGCACGTCCGGGTACCTGGCGTGCAGCCCGTCGACGTCGACGAACTCGGTGTTGTCCTCGAACATCTGGAACATGTCGGCCACCTCGTCGCCGGCCCAGTGCCGGACCTGGTCCAACGGCATCCGCTGGTAAGGGATCTCGCGGTCGAGCACCTTGCTCAGGATCCGGGCCGCCTCCTCACCGGTCACGCGATCGGACACCACGTCGATCCGCTCGCCGACGAACCGGCCAGGATGCTCGATGGCGTGCACGGCGAGGCCGGCGATGTCCCGGACGGTCACCTGGTCCAGCGGCTTGCCGGCGGAGAGCGGGTTGGCCAGGACGCCGTCGGTGAGGCGACTGAACCCGACGTTGAGGACGTTCTCCATGAAGTACACCGGCCCGAGGACGGTCGCCCGGACCTGCTGCTCCCGCAGGTACGCCTCGACGAGCTGCTTGCTGTCGGCGTGGTCGATGTCGGTTTCCACCATCCGGTCGGCGCCGCGGACCGAGGAGTAGACAAGGTGCGCGCCGGTGCGCGCCACGACGTCGACCAGCAGGCGCCCCTGGGCGACCTCCTCGTCCTTGCCGCCGGATCCGAACGGCACGGAGAGGCCGAAGATCGCGTCGACGCCGTCGGTGGCCCTGGCGAGTGCGTCCGGGTCGGCCAGGTCGCCGGTGGCGAGCATCGCCCCAGCGTCGGACAGTGCCAGCGCGGACGGCGACTCGGGTGACCGCACGTAGGCGGTGACGTCGTGTCCACGGTCGAGCAGCAGGTCGGCAACGGCGCCACCCTGCTTCCCGGTGGCGCCGATGACGAGAACGGTGGTCACAGATGAGCTCCTTGATCGCATTTCGTGGACGGCGCCGATTCTCTGGCCTCAACCTCGGTTGAGGTCAAGCGTTACGGTTCCGCCCATGCCGAGACCCCGCACCACGTTCCACGAACTCACCGTCGGGCAGGTCGCCGACCGCAGCGGCGTCGCGATCTCCACGCTGCACTTCTACGAGCGCCAGGGCCTCCTGCGCAGCACCCGGACGGCCAGCAACCAACGCCGCTACAGCCGCGACGCACTACGCCGGGTCGCGTTCATCCGGGCATCCCAACACGTCGGCATCTCACTGAAGGTGATCCGCGATGCCCTGGACCAACTGCCGAGTGAACGCACCCCGACCCGCGAGGACTGGGCCCGCCTGTCGGCGGCATGGCGAGTCGAGCTCGACACGCGCATCGAACAGTTGCAGGCACTCCGGGACGACCTCACGGACTGCATCGGCTGCGGCTGCCTGTCACTGAAAATCTGCCACCTGACCAACCCGCGCGACATCCTGGGCCGCGAAGGCCCCGGCCCACGCCGCTTACCACAAGGGCCGCAAGCCTGACGGGCCGCGGCCACTCTGCGGGCAATGTCTCGAAAGACGCGCTCATGTCGTTGAACGTCCCCATCGCGTCTTTCATGACACCGGCCCAGCGGGTCCAAAAGCGGCACTAGCCAGTAGCGATACCATGGCCGGCAGGCGCTGGAGGGCGCCGCCGGGTCCGCGGGCAGGACAGAGTCCACCTCCACCAGTGCACGAGTCGCCGCCCATGACGATCTCTTTCGACCCCGACGCGGACCGCGGGGCAACGAAGGAGACGTCATGCCCGACCTGCCCGCCCGCCCGAACCTCGCCCAGTTGCGGCACCAGGCCAAGGACCTCCTGCACGCCGCTCAGCGCGGCGACCACGACGCGCTCACCCGTGTTCGGGCGGTGTCCGACCGGGTCATCCTCGCCTCGGCACAACTCGCGCTCGCCCGTGACTACGGGTTCTCGAGTTGGGCCAAGCTCAAGCTGGAGGTCGAGCGCCGGGACATCCTTAACAACCGCGACCTGTCCCGCCTGAGCGAGCTGCTGGCCGAACATCCCGAGGTGGCCACCACCAGGATGGAACACTGGAGTGACCACAGGAGAGGCGCCGACGTGCTCGGCTACCTGGCCACGCTGTGCCTGGACCACGAACGACTCGGCCTGCCACGCGAACTGCCCGGCACCGGCACCATGGCGGCCGCGTTGATCGCTGCAGGAGCGCCCGTCGACGGACACCCCGGCGACCGGGAAACCCCGCTGATCACCGCCGCCAGCTACGGTGACGCCGAGGTGGCCAAGGTCCTCATCGAGGCCGGCGCCGACGTCGACGCCGTCTCCACACCGGACTCCGGCGGCGTGCCCAGCGGCAGCGCCCTGCAGCACGCGGCGGTCTTCGGCATGACCGAGGTCCTCGACCTCCTGGTAGCCGCCGGCGCCCGCGTCGACAGCCTGGAAATGGCCGCCGCGGCAGGCGACATCAGCGGCTCGCCCCTGGACCGGTCCACTCGACAGAGCCGCCTGCGGGCACTGGTGTTCGCCGCCGACCACCAACGGCTCGAGGTCATCGACCAACTCGTGGCCGCCGGCACCCCGGTCAACGAACCGGACGCGAAATGGCAGCGGCTGCCGCTGCACATCGCCGCCGGCAACGGCAGACCCGCCGCCGTCCGACGGCTACTCACCCACGGCGCGGACCCGAACCTCCGCGACCCCGCCCGACACCGCACGCCGCTGGAATGGTGCCCAGCCAGTCCCGACAGCCCAGGGCACAACGAGGTCGTGGCCATCCTCCAGTCCCTCATGGATTCACCGACATGACCAAGCGGCGGCGCGACATGGCAGCGACAGCCGTCGAACTGCCGCTCGCCGGCCTCACCGCCGACGTGGCGACCACCAGGTCCGCGATCCAGGCCGCCCGACCAGGAACCGTTGTCGTGGCGCGCTCCTACGGCGGCGCGGTGGTCTCCTACGCGGCAGCCAGACTGTCCATCGTGACACCGGCCTATCGGACGATCCCGACGACGTATGTGGTCTGCGCCAACGACAACGCCATCCCCGCCGACTCGCAACGCACGATGGCGGCACGCGCGGAAACTGTGGTCGAATGGCCGACCGACCACCGCCCGTTCGTTACCCGCCCGGGAGCCGTCGCCGATCTGGTGGCCGGCTACACGACCTGAGAATTGGACTAGACCACTGCGACCGATCGGCGGTGTGGTGAGACGGAATGTTTGGGCACCATGGCATCGCGTACATCGAGGAGGTACAAGCCATGCGCGTCCTGACCACCGCCAGCCTCGCCGCGGCCGCCGTCATCGCACTCGTCACGCCCGGCGTGGCGCAGGCGACGAACTGGATCACCGTGGGCCCCTACGCCGAACAGGCGCCCTGCCAGGTTGACATGGAACAAAAACGACAGGTCTATCCGGCCTGGGGGTGCTACTTCTCCAACGGTGGCTGGTACTTCCAGTACAACCGGGTCTGACGGACACGCCATGGCCCTCGTGACAGAGCACGAGGGCCGTGGCGTTCCCGGTCGAGTGCTAGCCCAGGCCGTTGCGCATCGCGGTGATCAGCTCACCGTTTCCGGTGTCGCCGGACAGTTCCCAGAAGAAGGCGCCGCCGAGGCCCTGGGTCCTGGCCCAGGACATCTTGCCGCCGATCGTGGCCGGGGTGTCGTAGCTCCACCACTCGCTTCCGCACTTCGCGTATGCCGTGCCGGCGACCGTTCTGTTGGCGGGGCAACGGTTCTTGAGAACCTTGTAGTCCTCGATGCCCGCCTCGTACGTGCCCGGCGCGGCGCCCGTCGCGGAACCACCCGGGGCCTCCTGGGTGACGCCGGTCCAACCGCGGCCGTAGAACCCGATGCCCAGCAACAACTTGCTCGCCGGGACGCCCTTGCTCTTCAGCTTCTGGATCGCGGCGTCGGAGTTGAAGCCGGCCTGCGGGATACCGGTGTACGACGTCAACGGCGAGTGCGGGGCGGTCGGGCCCTGCGCGTTGAACGCGCCGAAGTAGTCGTAGGTCATCACGTTGTACCAGTTGAGGTACGCCGACGCGCCGCCGTAGTCGGCCGCGTCGATCTTGCCGCCGTTCGAGCCGTCGGCGGTGATCGCGGCGGTGACCAGGTTGCCAGAGCCGAAGCGGGCACGCAGTGCCTGCATCAGGTTCTTGAACGCGGCCGGGCCGCTGCTGTCACAGGACAGACCACAGGCGTTCGGGTACTCCCAGTCGATGTCGATGCCGTCGAACACGTCGGCCCAGCGCGGGTCCTCGACCAGCCGGTAGCAGGAGTCGGCGAACGCGGCCGGGTTCGCCGCGGCCTGACCGAAGCCGCCGGACCAGGTCCATCCGCCGAAGGAGAACAGGACCTTGATGTGCGGGAACTGCCGCTTCAGCTTGCGCAGCTGGTTGAAGCTGCCGCGCAACGCGCCGGCGTCCCACGTGTCGGCCACGCCGTCGACGCTGTTGGCCGCGGTGTAGGCCATGTCGTAGTCGGCGTAGGCGTCACCGATGGCGCACTGCCCGTTGGTCACGTTGCCGAACGCGTAGTTGATGTGCGTCAGCTTCGCGGCCGACCCGCTCGTGACGATGTTCTTCACGAAGTACTGGCGGCCGTAGACGCCCCACTGCGCGAAGTAGCCGAGGTTCTTGAGGCCGCCGGGGTTCGGCGGCGGATCGGTGGGTGGCGGGTCCGTGGGTGGCGGGTCGGTGGGTGGTGTGCCACCCGCGTCGCACGAGCCGCCGTCCAGCTTGCAGTTGGCCGGCGCGGCGTAGGCGCCCGAGTAGGCGACGTTGAAACCGAAGCTCACCGAGGCGCCCGGCGCGATGCTGCCGTTCCAGGTGTTCTTGACGGTCACGTGCTGGCCGCTGGCCGTGTAGCCGCCGTCCCACAGGCTGGAGATCCGGTGGCCGGACGGCAGGTCGAACTCGACCTGCCACGACGAACGTGCCGACGAACTGCCGTTGGTGATCGTGTACTTGCCCTCGTAACCGGTGCCCCAGTCGGCACCCTTGGTGAAGCTCGCCGAGACACCGCCCGCGCCGGACGCGGGCGCCGCGGTGACACCGAGCACGAGCGCGACCGTGGCGGTACAGATCCCCACCATGTGGGGCCATTTCAGCTTGGACATCAGACTCCTTGCAACAGGGACGGAGCGTTGCCCCAACATGTGGTCTAGACCACAAGGGATGCAAGGGTCCAGACCATTTTGTCACTCCAACGGCCTAACGGAGACGATCAGGACTTTTCTTTAGGGAACTTTCCGGTTCGTGGGGGCCCGCGGGGGCCGTAACATCTGGTGAGGGGACGACCACACTCCCGAAGGGTGCGCCATGTCCGACGGCTACCGCGTGTCCACGCCATCGCTTGTCCGGCTCGCCGGCACATTCACCGGACAACAGAAGGGCGTTCAACAACTCGGCGGTCCCGTTCAGCAGAGCGCGGCGGCCGTCGACACCGGAGAGGCCGCCCTGGACGCCGAGACGCGGACACTGATCGACACGATCAACACCCTGTTCGGCCAGTTCGGCCAGGGACTGGAGCTGACGGGGACCATCCTGACGGAGATCGCCGAGGACTACGACACGAGCGACCTCGACTCCGCCGAGGACATGAACCGGATCGCCGCCGAAGATCTCGGCGTGCGCACGGACGTGCCGCAGGTGTGACATGGCTGACCCAGAGGGTTTCGGATCGTCGGAGAGTGTGCAGACGCTCGGCGCCGCCGCACGGCAGACCGGCGGTGAGCTGGAGCGGCTGACCGAACAGGTGAACCGCGATGTCATGGACACCGTGCCGGACAGGTGGGGCGGTGACGCGGCCAGCGCCATGCAGCGGCACTGGTACCGGTTCAGCATGGCGATCAAGGGCATCGGCAGTCCGCTCGACACCTACGCCAAAGGGCTCGAGGTCGCCGCCAAGTCCATGGCGCGAGCCAGGCAGGAACTCGAGGACGCGCGTCGGTTCGCCGACAGGAACGGCCTGTTCATCCAGCCCGACCTCACGGTGCGCGCGTACATGTCGGATCGGCAGGACGCGGCGGCGTTGATCGGCATCGCGCAGACCAAGGTCAATGGCGCGAAGCAGCTCGCCGACGAGGCTCGCACGCAGATCCGGACCGCCAACACGATGCTCGAGAAGCACGCGGTGCAGGCAAAGCAGGAAATGCAGGAGATCATCGACGCGATGAGCGGGGGCGGAGGCGGCAGGCGCGGTGGCCGACGCCTCGGTATCCGCCGCCAGGGTCGACGCGACACGGACGACCAGCTCGATTGGGGGGTCGAGGGCCGGATCCGGCTGCCTCGGAAGGGCGCGGGTGACTGGGTCGAGGGCCGTCCGGGCCACGGCGTATGGGTGCCACACCGACCCGGCGACTACGGCCTGCACCCCGGCGAGTCGATCCGCTGGCGCGACGGCGTCCCGGACCTGTCCGAGCACCGGCTCCCACTTGATCGGATACCGGGCGCGAGGGAACCGAACCTGACCGGGATGCGACTGACCGGCGAGGGCTCCGTGGACAACAAGCTGGGCGACGAGGCACTCGCTCGACAGTTCGGCAGAGGGTGGACGCCGGAGAGCGTGAAGGCGTGGCGGAACGAGAACGACCTCATCTACCACCACTACTCGACCTCGGAGCTGCAGTTGGTGCCCGGCCGGATCCACCGCGCGCTACCGCACCAGGGCGGCGCGTCGGAGGCTCGCTGACCACTCTCGATCGCCATGCGTCCAGAGCCACGCGGGTGCGGCGTACTCCTTGACGATGACCTCGACGTGTTTGAGGCTCAGCTGCTCGATCGGCGCGACGAGCCCATGGAGTCGGTTCGAGATCAGCGCGACGACATCCGCGTCGAGGTGGTCGACGACCGCCTGACGGATCGCCGGATTGTCGGTGAGCCGGTCGAGATCGACGATCAGGTTGCCGACGAGCCCGAGTGGGCCGCGGCCGGCGAGGCCGAAGTCCAGGCCCATCCGGACTCTGATCCGGTCGCGGTAACGCTCGTTGTCCTCGGCGAACCGCATTGACGCGGCCATCAGCAGGCCGGGGAGCGCGCGAGTCGGGTCTGTCGCCGGAGGCAGGACGAGGGACATGCTGTCGCCCGACATCCCTCCGTACAGCACAGTGCCGAGCTGGATGCCGACGTCGCCCAACACCCCCCGCATCAGCGCGAGCAGCCGCTGCTGCGCGTCCTGCCGCACACGCGCCGGCCGGCAACCGTAGCCGACGATGTCGACGCCAAGGCCGAGCGCGGGCGTGAGGGCACCTGGGCGTCGGTTCAGATCGAAGGTAACCATGACGTGGAACGCTCCTGGAATATCATATCGACGTGGCGGGAGAAGCAGGCTCAAGCGTGCAACGCCGAGGACAAGCCCGTCCACGATCTTAGAAAGGGCGACGCGTCCAAGAAACCCAGAGATCGCATTCTGCGAACAAGATCGGAGTCAAGGTGATGTCTCGCGGCAGCCGAGATCCCGACACTCCGCGGTCTTATTTTCGCGACCTGCTTCGCGAAGCAGAGAAACTCGGCATGAACAAACGCAGTTGGTACGCGGCCGCCAGCAACCTGGCAAGCGAGGAAGGGGTAACGGATTTCATCGCCGTGTCGACCTTCTACAACTGGTTCGCGAAACGCGATCGCATCTCCGACTGGGAGTGGAGTCACAGCATTCGGTTCGTTGTGTACGCAGCCGTTGGCGTGCAAGAAAAAGCATGGAAGCCATGGCAGGAAAGGTGGCACTCTCTGCAGACTTCTGGTCGCCGCGCCACAGCTTCCATGGAAGAGCCACCGGGCATCTCCCGCTCCTTTCCCGCGCCGAGCCAGTTACCGCCGCCGCCGGGCCACTTCATCGGCAGGCGTGACGCACTCACCCAGTTGACCGCGGCCATGGACGACGCGGCTGGCGCGGGCGAAACAGTGGTCATCTCGACGATTACCGGGCCGGGCGGGGTGGGCAAGACGTGGCTTGGCCTGCAATGGGCACATCAACACCGCCACCTTTTTCCGGACGGGCAACTGTTCGTCGACCTGGGAGGGTTCAGTCCCGACGGAGAACCGACAGCGCCGACGGTCGCGGTGCGGTACTTTCTCGACGCCTTCGGTGTCGAGCCCGCTCTGGTTCCGGGGACGTTCGAAGCGCAGGTGGGGCTGTATCGCACAATGGTGGCGAACAGACGAATGCTGATCATGTTGGACAACGCCAAGGACAGCGCTCATGTCGCTTCCCTGCTGCCAGGCAGTCCGACCTGCACCGTGCTGATCACCAGCCGCGACAAGCTCATCGGGTTGAATGCCACCCAGGGCGCTCGCCGCGTGGACCTGGATGTGCTCACCGATGAGGAGGCCGACGAACTGCTGGCAGACCGTCTTGGTCGACAGCGCCAGAAGACCGAGAGCCAGGCGGTCGCTGAACTGATCGCATACTGTGCGGGACTGCCGTTGGCGTTGGGCATCGTGGCCGGCCGCGCTGCTGAGCATCGCGCGTTCCCGCTGGCTACCTGGGTCGACGAGCTTCGGGACTCCGCCACCCGCCTGGACACCCTCGACACCGGTGATCCCACGGCCAGCTTGACGGCGGTGTTGTCATGGTCGACCGCGACGTTGGCCACGGAACAAGCCGAGACGTTCGCACTACTCGGCCTGGCGCCGGTGCCGGACATCAGTACGGCGGCCGCGGCGGACCTGAACGGACTGCCCGTTTCCCGGACCAAGGTCGCGCTCGAAGCCCTGGAGCGGGTGTCCCTGATCCAACAGCATGTGCCCGGCCGATGGCGAATGCATGACCTCGTTCGCCTGCATGCCAAGGACCAGGCCGCGAAGCACCTTTCCGAGCCCGTCCAGCTGGCGGCGCTCCGGCGAATCGGCGACTTCTACGTGCACACCGCCTACGCCGCCGATCAACTACTCGACCCGCACCGCGAGTCGGTCGAGCTCGCCCAACACGCGCCCGGTTGTCATCCGCACGCCCCGCAGGACACGGCGACGGCGTTGGCCTGGCTCGACACCGAACACCCCGGTCTGCTGGCAGCGCAACGTCTGGCCGTCGCCATGGGGTGGCACACACCGGTGTGGCAGTTGGCCCCGGCACTGCACACCTACCACTGGCGGCGGGGACGCCTGTCCGATCAGGTCGCCGTTGGTCGCGCCGGACTGAACGCGGCCCGGCACCTGGGGGACCCGGCTGTCCAGGCCCTGGCACATCGGTTGCTCGCGGAGGCATGTGCCCTGCTGGGACAGCATGCCGAGGCCCTCGACCATCTCGACCGGGCCATGACCCTGGCGACACACGCCAGAGATATGCCCAGCCAAGCTCACACGCAGCGAATTCTCGCATGGGCCTGGGGTCAGCAGGGAAATGTCGCGTTGGCGTTGAAGCACGCCGCCCGCTCCCTGCAACTGTTCCAGACGCTCGGCAACCAGGAGTGGGAGGCCCGCGGGCTCAACCAGACAGCCTGGTACGCCGGGCACACAGGTCAGTACGAGCAGGCCCGCACCTACTGCGAGGCAGCTCTCAAACTCCACCGCGACCATCAGAACCGCAACGGCGAGGCGCTGTCGCTCGGTATCCACGCCTACCTGGCCTTCTGGACCGGGCAGTACCGCCAGGCCCTGGACTACAGCGGCCGATCGATCGCTCTGCACCGCGACATCGGCAATACCTACTACGAAGCCGACATCCTGACCACGCTGGGGCAGGCGCACGCCGCCATGGGCGAGCACGCGCGGGCCCGCGACGCGTGGCACCAGGCCCTGCGGTTGTACAAGACCCAGAACCGAACGAAAGAAGCGGCGGGCGTCCAACAACTACTTGGGGAAACGTGACGACGTCTCACGCTCGGTCTGGTCAGAGAGCCGACCGGACCAGGTCGTTGGCCGCGTTGGCCAGGCGCACGAACTCGACCTCGTCGAGCATCGGTCCGAACGCGTTGTACGCACCGACGCCGACGAACACGACGATGTGCGCCTCCACCTTCGTCACCGCGGCCGCGACGGTGAACCCACCCATGCCGTAGTCCTCGGCCGTGCCGACGGTCCGCGCGTAGCCCTCACCCACCACCCCGTCGACCCGGCTGGCGTACACGGTGGCCAAGAAGCCGTCCTTGTCCCGGTAGATCATCTCGGCGCAGGCCTCGAGTATCGCGTCGGCCCGCACGGGGTCGAAGTCCGGCACCTCGCTGGCACGCACGACGGTCTGCGTGTACCAGACGCCATGCTCGGCGTCACTCGCCTGGACCACCGCGATCGACTGGCTCTCCCTCACCGGCTCGACGTCACGCAACAGCTCCGAACACTCCGTCGGGTTGACCGTCTCCGGCATCTCCGACGTCGGCAGCTCGTCCAGCTCGGCCTGCGTCATGTTCGAGACGTAGAACCCCGTCGGGAAGTCGGCGGCGCCGAGCAACCCGGTTTCGAGCGAGGCGTCCGCGACCGGTGCGGGCTCGGGCGACTCCGCGAACACCACCGCGACGACGACGATCACCACCAGGAGGCCGACAGTCGCCCACATGCCGACGTTCTTCTTCTTGGGCGGCACATACACAGCCTGCTGCTGCTCGGTCACGTCTCTTACTCCCCAGGACGACAGGTGTTGTGCCCTGACCCCGAGCAGAGCTGAGGAGAGATTATCGGTCAGGGCAACAAGAAATTCACGGCAGCGACGTCACGCACGGGAGGTCGGCGAGCGCTGCTCACCCAGGGAGCACCGGCGCGTTCGGCGGCAGCCCGAAATGGCGACGTGCTTCCTCCTCCAGCGTGGCCGAGCCCGGCCCGTGACCACCACGCTCGGCCTGGAGTGCTTCCCGGGCACCCGCCGGAGTGAACATCCGCTCGATCGACGACACGTGCGCGGCGCCGTCACTCCCCCACCGGACTTTCGACAGCCGGTACGACCCCGGTTCACCGGTCACCGTGACCGCCATCGCGCCGCTGACAGCGGTGCCGCTGACCAGGGCGTCGCCGTCTCGTCCGTACTCGGCGCAGTGGGTGACCAGCCCGACCCGGATGTCGGTGCCCTGCCGCCAGATCTCGATCGGCTTCTCCGCACAGAACCACCGCGGTCGCAGATCCTGGCGTGACCCGGTGAGCATGCCGCCCCCGCTGACCTCCCGGCTTCGCGGTAGTTGTTCGTGGATCGTCGGTCGCACCGATTCGAGCAGCGCCTCGTCCATCGGCGGTTCGTCGCGTGCGAGCAGCCACCACGTCACCGCGACCGCGACCACCGCACCACCGGCCGCGAACCACCGAAACCGCCTCATAGTGGGCAGGACGCGCGCCGGCGCCACAGGTTGCCGACCCACGAATCGCTCACTCCCGGTGGGCGGCGAGGTCCGCGATCGAGATCAGCGGCAGTTGGTGGTCGTCGGCGAACGCACGCAGCTCGGGGCCGCGCATCATCGTGCCGTCGTCGTTGACCAGTTCGGCCAGGACGCCGGCTTCCGGCACACCCGCGAGGCGGGCCAGGTCGAGTGCGGCTTCGGTGTGACCACGACGGTCCAGCACGCCGTTCTCCGCGGCGCGCAGGGGGAACACATGCCCCGGCGTGACGAGATCGTCCGCCGAGGCGTGGGGATCGGCCAGGAGACGGATGGTGTGTGCCCGGTCAGCCGCCGACACACCGGTGGTCACGCCACGCCGAGCGTCGACGCTGACGGTGAACGCCGTGCTGAACGGATCGCGGTTGCGTCGGGTCATCTGCGGGATGCCGAGCCGGTCCACCATGGTGGGCGACATCGGCACGCAGACGATGCCGCTGGTGTGGCGGACGATGAACGCCACGTCGTCCGGTGTGATGGTGGCCGCGGCGCAGATGAGGTCGCCTTCGTTCTCCCGGTCCTCGTCGTCGACGACCACGACCAGGCCGCCGGTGCGGAAGACGTCGACGGCCATCCGTGGGGTACGACGACACCCGAGGACCGCGTATCGCCCGCTCGGGTGATTTTCGGCCTTTCTCAAGATTCTTTGCGCGCGTCGGTCCAGCTGCCCGACGATTGGTGTTCATCTCCAAGACAAGACCGGGATTTCTCTGGTTTTGAGTCGGTGGACCGGCGTCGGCGCGGTCGGTTTGTTCAATCTGTTGCTCGAACGCTCGACTGACGTCGTCGACACCGACCGGCGCGAGCCCCGCGTCGATCATGCGAGCGGCCGGCGGCCGCCTGACACTACCGGCTGGTAGATTTTCGGTCGACAACAGGGCATCCGACGCCAGACCGGGGCGACCGTCCGCCATCTCGTCGAATTCGCGTTGTCGCCGGGCCGCGACACCAGGGCCGACACCAAACTCGAACGACAGCGCGTGTCAAAATCAAGGGACGCGTCGGGAGAATTCCGATTCGGGACACGGGCATCGGTCGAAGAGTGCCGCGCACGGCCGATTGTCATGCCTGTTGCACTCCCGAAAACAAGGCGTATGACTTTGTTTGTCAGCTGTTCAAACCCCGACAGGAGAGTCATGAAAGCCGAGATCACATTCAGTGCTCACTGCAGCGCGATGCCGACCATCGCCCTGCCCGGCGCACGCCAGTCCCGGTGGATCATCGTGATCGTGTTGGTCCTGCTGGTCCTTCGGTACGACGAGGCGGCGGTGATCGAGTCGTTCCTCCGGTGACCGCACGGTGTTCCGCCGGGTGTTCATTGAACGAACACCCGGCGGAACGTGTGAAGATCGGCTTCCGGTGCGCTGAGCACCGCGGCACCGCGGGTCTCGAGCCACGCGTGGAACCGATACGGGTCCTCGGCAACCCCCATCACCCAGTCCACCCGGCGTCCGCACAACGCGGCGGTCAGCACGGCGCCGAGCGAGCGTTCGAGGCACGCGGCACGCGCCGGACAGCGTCTCGCTGCCTCGTCGACCGCGAGAAGCATGCCGATGGCCTCCGGCACGGTGGCCTCTGTCCGGCATCGACGGCGAGTCCACGCGACGGTCCGGGTCGTCCAGCGGAACGGCAGTCTCAGCAACAGCAGAGCCAGGACGAGCCCGACATGGGCGCGGATCCGACGCTCCGCCCCTTCGGCCCCGGTCGCGGTCGCGGTCGCGGTGACCACGGTGGACGGACGTGCCGACTCGGCGTCGACGTCGGCCGGCGCGGGCTCCGCCCGCGGTCCGAGCACCACGAGACGGCGGTCGGACAGCGCGGCGAGGAGCGTCTCGGCGTCCTCCCGGATCCGTGGTCGCCACTCCGCCGGATAGCCTGCGGCGATACTGCTCACCGCGTCGTCGAAGTCGCCCGTCCTGCACAGCTCGGTCCACAGTTGTCGCGCCGGTGCGTTCAACGCGTGCCAGCGGCCGGTCCGCAGGTTCAGTACGACACTGCCGCCATGGTCCGCGACGCTGCTGCGCACATGACGGGGAATCCGCACGCTACTCACGGTCACCTCCTCCAGAGCTGGTGGCCTGCTCGATGCCGTCGAGCCACAGGTCGGTGGCCAGTAGTCGGTTGAAGGCGGAGAACGGTGCCCGCAACCCGTCGATCGCGTTCTCGAGCGAGGCCATGACCGGCGCCCTTTCGACCACACCGAGCTCCACCAACCGGAGCCGAGCGACGCGGTTCCTCAGGTTGCCGGACGCGAGCCGTGCGCCTCGGTAGTCCTCCGCCGAGTAGTTGCCCTTGGTCTGTCGTGAGAGGACCGGTGCCGGCACCAGACCGGCCAGCGCACTGGCCAGCAGCGGTTTGAACGCCAGCGGATTCGCGCGCCGCGACGCCGGGATCGACAGACAGGCGCGGATGACCTCGTTGTCGAGGAACGGCGCCTGCGGCCAGACGCCCATCGTCCTGCCGACCTCGTCGAGCTGTCGCTGGACGGCGCCGGCGACCCGGACCTCCCCGATCGCGGCGACGTCGCCCACACCGAGCCCGCCCAGCTCGTGCGTGCCCTCGGCCTTGCACCGCACGAGAGCTGTCAGCTCCCGCCGCATCTCCTGTGTGAGCCAGCCACCTTCGGGGCCCGGTCGCGGCCACCAGGCAATCGCGTCGAGCCATTCGACGCACCTGTCGACCGGGCGGTCCAGCCGACGCGCGAGCGAGCGCAGCGCCCGGTCGACCGTGGTCACCGACAGTCTGGTCGACCTGGCCAGCACTCTGGCGGGAGAGACCTTGCGGATGCGGGCCAACTCCACGCAGTCCCGCCGGAGCCGTCGCAGGGCCCGTTGACGGGCGAGATCGGCGAGATAGCCGGGCGGCGCGACGAGCAGTGCGTCCGCGCCCTCACCGCCGAGGTGGATCCCGGCGCCGGCATTGGCGACCCGGCTGAGTAGTTCCCGCGTCCTGGCATGGACGACCACACCGGCGCCCGGCAGCTCGGTCGCCTCGGCCTGGTCCAGGTCCTGATAGGTCAACGTGCTGTTCGTGCCCCGTACCACCGTGAGCCGCAGTCGTGCGTCCAGGCCGGCGTAGCGCCTCGCGTGGTCGGCGTCGCTCGCCGGCCCCGCCGACTGCTGATAGGTGAAGACGGGCAGTGGGGCGCTCGGCCGATGCCGTGCCGCGAGGAATGCCAATGACGTCGAGTCGAGTCCACCGCTGAAGTCCGATGAGACGCGCGGTGCCGCGTCGACCCGTGCGCGCACGGCGGCGTCGAGCGCTTCCTTCAGCGCGCCGGCGGCATCGGCGAACGACGTCGCCGGATCGGGCGCCAGTGTCTCGTAGGTCCAGGTCGCGTGGTGGCCACCACGCGTGACCCGCAGCGCCTGACCGCCGCCGAGTCGGCTGAGTCCCATGTAGACGGAGCGGTCCTCGGTCAGTATCGGCACATCCGGGCAGATCACCTTCGCCGCCAGTGTCAGCAGGTCCGGCTCAGGTTCGAGGCCGCTCGCCCGCGCCGTCGCCCTCGCGTGCGTGCCGAAAACCGTCTGACCGTCCGCGACCCGGTAGTACAGCGGGTACTGGCCGGCGAGGTCGGTGAACGCGGTGAGGTCGTGTTCTCGGAACACCAGCGTGAGGTAGCTGCCCGGCCATCGGGTGAGCGACCGCGGCCGGTCGGTCGCCAGTGCCCGTTCGAAATCGGCTCGCAGGCGGCGATCGTCCGCGAAGCACTGGCCGACGACAACCAGCCGCCCACCGATGTGCTCGACGGTGCGCAGCTCGCCGGGCCGCCACGATCCCCAGGTGCGCATCGTCGGCGGAGAAACCCCGTCCCGGTCAGGAAAGGAGCCGACCAGCACAGGCGCCTCGCTCATGTCCCTACCAGTAGTACTGGGAGTTCGAATCGGCGTTTCCGCTGGAGGAACTGCCCAGCGTCAGCTCACGCACATGACCGAGATCCGATACCCGGGGCGGCTCGTATGACGGCTCCGTGCCGAGAACGGGGAGATCCGCCGCGCGCGAGTCGGATGCGCCCGCGGGCACGGTTTTCCGTATGCGGAACAGTTTCATGGCTCACACCTTCATGCTTCGACCACCGGAGGAACAGGATCCAGGAGACTTGTCTTCACCGGACGCCGCATAGTAGCGGAACCCATTATCTTCCCGTCGGGACTCGCTGAACAGACAGGAATCGAGACAGTGCCGGCATTCGTCGTGTTTCGGACGCGCCCGTTCCGATGAAAAGTGTTCACCTGAGGACGGTGAGAACAAAATTGATGTCGACGAGTTCCCAAATCGAACGTCGCGACGCCGGGGAGTCGCGCTGAAACGTCGAATTCGATGACGTGCGGCTACGCGACCGCGTCGAGTTGCCGGGCCCGCAGCCCGAGAATGAGCGCACCCTGAGCCTCGGCCAGGCCGTCGAGGTTGCTCAGACGCAGCTGGAACTCGTTTCGGCTGCTGACCGCGCCGGACAACGCGAACCGGCGCAGTTCTTGCGCGCACGGCTCGATCACCAGCTCTTTCCCGGCCGACAGTTCGCCGCCGAGCACGATCAGTCGCGGGTTGATCAGGTTGCACAGCTGGGCGAGTCCCAGCCCGAGCGTCCTGCCCGCGTCGTTGAGGATGCGGCGGCAGGCGGCGTCGCCGGCGTGCGCCTGGTCGATCAGTGAGCGCAGGGCGGTGGGCTGGTCGTGCAGCGTACGTCGCCGCGCCTGCCGGACCTGGGCGAGCAGGGCCTCGGCGCCGATGATGGTGTCCAGGCAGCCGCGGCCGCCGCACAGGCACACCTCGCCGTCACGGTCGATGGTCAGGTGACCAATCTCGCCGGCCATGCCGCGGTCCCCGCGCAGCAGCACGTTGCCGATCATGATGCCGGCACCGATCCCCGTCGAGGCCTTCACGTAGACGACCGTCTCGACGGGTTCGTCCGAACCGTAGATCTGCTCGGCCATCGCCCCGAGGTTCGCGTCGTTGTCGATCGCGACCCGGACCTTGAGGAGATTCTCGAGCTCTTTCGCCGGCTCGTCGGTCTCGGTCCACGGCGGGAGGACCGGGGCGGTGAAGCGCCCGGTCCTCGGATCGATCATCCGGGGGACCGCGATGCCGGCCGACACGATGTCGGCGTGCACCTGCCCGGTCTCCTCGACCACCTCGGCGATCATTTCCCGGATGGAACCGAGAATGTTGGCGAAACCACGGTTGGCACCCTCGTCGCGGCGACGCACCGAGATTGCGGAGAACGGCTGGTCCACCCGGCGTCCGATGACCGCGGTGCGCTGAAATCCGAGGTCGATCCCGAGCGCGACGCCACGCATCGCGCTGAGCCGGACGGTCTGGCCCTTGCGGCGATCCGTGTCGCGGTTGTCATCCACGATCCGCTCGTCGGCCAATTCCTTGACGACACTCGACACGGAAGCCGCGGAGAGTCCCAGTCGGTTCGCGATGCTGACCTGCCGGTCCGCGTTGACCATGATCTCGATGATCGTGTTGCGCCGGTTCTGCTCGCGTACGCCGTTCTTCGGGACCAGGATTTCCCGCGCTTCGAGCATGAGGGCCACTTCCGCGTACGGTTGAGCTTGATATTTAATTCAGCAACGTACAACGGCAGCAGGTTTTCTTCAAATCAAAGAGCGACGGTCTTCGAGTGTCGTAGACCGTGTTGGAACCCGTCGCGTCCTGACTATGCGTGGTTTCTTTTCAACCACGTCGTCACGCGGGCTCCGCTGCTCCGAACGCGCCGGCGGAGGCGGCGAGGGCGGCGGTTCTGGCTGCCTGGTCGGGCAGGTCCGGGTCCGGCGGAGTGCGGAGGAGCACCAGTTGGTGGTACACCGGCGCGGTGGCGGCGATGAGCAGTCGCCGGGCGTCGGTGCGCGGCGGGAGTTCGCCGCGCTGGACGGCCCGGCCGACGATGCTCTCGCAGCGGGCGTACCGGTCCTCCCAGAGCCGCCGTTGGGCGTGTTCGGCCTTCTCTGAGCGGAACGAGGCGGCGATCAGGGCCGCCACGATCGGTGGCTGAGCGGTCAGCGCGTCCTGGATCTCGTGGTTCAGCGCCGTCAGGTCTCCTGTCAGGGAGCCGGTGTCCGGGGGCTGCCAGGCGTCGTCGCCTGCCGCGTCCAGGACGTCGGCGAGCAGGCCGCCGACGTCTCCCCAGCGGCGGTACACCGTCGCGCGGTGCACACCGGCTCGGCCGGCCACGGCCTCCATGGTGAGCCCGTCGTAGCCGTGCTCACCGAGCTCCGCGAGCACGGCGTCGAGCACCCGCGTGCGGGTGCGGGCGGTACGGCCGCCGGGGCGGCGCGCGGGTTCCGGTCGTGTCGTCATCGATGGTCCGGTTTGCTCGGTGGGACTGCGTTGTGACAACCTTAATGCATCAGTTGTCGCATTAGTGACGGAGGCCGCCTGTGCACGCCGACCCGACCGTGGTGCACCCGATGCCGGAGCAGCCGCGGGTGGTGCTGCTGAAACCGCTGGTCACCTCGCCGCTGATCGAGGTCGGCGAGTTCACCTACTACGACGATCCGGATGATCCGACCGCCTTCGAGACCCGTAACGTGCTGTACCACTACGGGCCGGAAAGGCTGGTCATCGGGAAGTTCTGCGCACTCGGCGAGGGCGTGCGGTTCATCATGAACGGCGCCAACCACCGGATGGACGGACCGTCGACGTTCCCGTTCCCGATCATGGGCGGTTCCTGGGCCGAGCACTTCGACCTCGTCACCGGCCTGCCAGGACGGGGCGACACCGTGGTGGGCAACGACGTCTGGTTCGGCTACCGGTCCATGGTGATGCCCGGCGTCCGCATCGGCCACGGCGCGATCGTCGCCTCCGGCTCGGTCGTCGTCGACGACGTCCCCGACTACGGCATCGTCGGCGGCAACCCGGCCAGGCTCATCCGCCGCCGTTTCAGCGACGCGGACGTCGACCGCCTTCTCGCACTGGCCTGGTGGGACTGGCCGCTCGAGCACCTCACCGACCACCTACGCACGATCATGTCCGGAAGCATCGACGACCTGGCGAACGCGGCGCCTCCGCGCTGCCCTTAGGTAGAAGTTGGGCATGGTTGCCGGCACGGGTGGTTGATACCGTCCGTGCATGTCCGTGCTGCGTCCGGAGTTGGACTGGCAGTGGCATCTGGTCCGCCAGTTGGACGAGTTGGGTCCGACGGTTCGGCCGCGGTACCTGCCCGATCCGGCTGGGTTGGCGCAGGTGTCCGGTAGTCGGCTGCTGGACGCCGAGTTCCTGCGTGCGGCGATCATGCGGGCCAGGCCGGCGGAACCGACGACGGGCGATGGCTCACGGGACGACGATCCGCGGATCGGTGTCTCGCGGATGTCACGGTTGTACTGTGCGGCGTTGAACTGTGTCGCGTTGGCGGGGCTCGCCAACGGTGTCGGCATCGACCTGTCGCCCGGCCGATACTCGGTGACCTTCGACAACAACGTGCCGTCGCGGGTGTCGATAGGGCCGGAGTACGAGGGCCGGGAGGTCCTGCGGTGCGCCGAGCGACCGACCTCGTGGCCGGTCAGCGGGCCGGTGGTGGCGACCCTCGACGAGCTGCGCGAATATGTCTATACCAATCTGTACGCCCACAACCTCGGGTTGTTGTTCACCGCGGCGACACGGATGGTGAACGTTCCGGAACGGCTACTGTGGACGAACGCCGCGGAGTGGGTGGCGGTCCTGATGGACGCCGCCATCGAGTACCTCGATCCCAGCAGTGCCGCGCCGTTCGTTGCCGACTGCCAGGCGTTGTTGGCCGCGGACTCGTTGCCGGGAACTGCCGGGCACAATCCGCTGCGGGGCCTGGTGGAGTGGCTGCCCTACGACGGTGGCGAGCCAGCGCACGGCATCCAGACACGGCATCTGTGCTGCATGCTGTACCAGCACAGCGACCGGCACGGCCGGCTGTGCCAGAACTGCCCGCTGCTCCCCCTGCCCGACCGCGCCGCACTGGTCCGCGAACGGCGCGGGACCGGCATGGTGGGGTCGGGAGGCCCAGCCGAGCAGCGGTGCGTCGAGGTGGGCCGCGACCGGATCGCACGCGCGACGAGGAAACGCTCGCGCGGCTACACGGTGTGACGCCGACGTCAGTCGATGCCGCGGAGGACAGTGGGGGCCGACCCGTCGTCCACAGTGTCCTCGTCCAGCCTCGTCGTGTACGTCCACGCCGCGAGGCTCGTCTCACGATCGTCCTGGGGCGTGTCCAGCATCGTGTCGATCCTGTGGATCGATTCCCACCTTTCCTGCGCCATGGTCATCCGCACCTCCTTGTGTCCAGCATGGACTCACGACGCTGGGTGGCGTGCCGCGCATCCAGCATCTGAACACATGCGACACTCACCTCATCGCCGCAACCAATCGGTTCGCTACACCACACCAGCTCCGGATGTCGCGCGGCGCGGAATACGTAACGTTCGCCCGAAAGTGGGCGACATTCGAGCTACCTCCAACTTGGCGGAGTAGACGAACTTCCTTCATGTCACGGTGCTGGGGGGACCCATGACGTCACGCGACTGGACCGACCCCGGCAGCAGCTTCGGCGTCGCCTCAACGATCTTCGCCCTCACCGCGCTCCCAGCCGGGATACTGTTCGGCACGATCAACGGCGACCTCGAGACCGGGATCATCTTCGGCTTTCTGTTCGGTCTCGCCTTCGCCATCTGCATGATCCCCTTCCTGCGCACCAAGCGGGCGACCCTGCACTTCGACAACCGGGTGAGCTTCGAGCAGCGACTCATGGTCGAGATGGCCGCACTGATGTACACCCCGACGGTCATCAACGACAACCTCGTCCACTACGACGCACCAACGACCGGCGTGATGGACGTCGGACCGCTCAAGAACATGAGCGCCGCCCACCTCAACCGCATCGCGGTTCACTTCGACGCGGCCAGCGCCACCGTCATCGGCCCGCGATGGATGGTCGACAAGGTGCTCGGCAAGCTCGGTGGACCGACCACGTGATGTCGAACGGCACACCCGCCGTTGATCGTTCCAGCTGAACAAGGACACGTCACTCCATCGGAGGATTATCCCCACCCGTGTGGGGTACGCGAACGAGGACGCACAGTTTCCCGCGTCTGATCGACGACACCTTCGATTCGTGGAGGACGACATCGTGGCAGGCAAGTTCGAGGTCTACACCGACAGCTCAGGGAAGTTCCGGTTCCGGCTCAAGGCGGGCAACGGCGAGGTCATCGCCTCCGGCGAAGCCTACGAATCCAAATCCGGCGTTCTCAACGGCATAGACTCCGTCAAACGCAACGCCGGCAACGCCGAGATCGTCGACAGCACCCAAGCCTGACCTAGCCCCATATACATCCTGGCCGCACTCCGCCTTCCGTCCTTCGGATGATGGCGCGGGTGCGGCCAGAAGCTTCTTCAGTGCACGGCCAAGGCGCGTTCTAGCGCGGCTCAGCCTGCCGATCCCATGTCGGTTTGCCTCCTGCACCCCGGGATCGGCGTCGGCAGCGGTAGACGCACACCTGAATCAACGGTTGGTCTGACCGTGAACCTGTCCTGGGAATGTCCCGTGTCCATGGTGCGCGGGTGTTTTGCTGGGCGGCAAAGCACAGGATTCTTCATTGAAACTTTCCAGGCAGGAATTGGAGTACACCATGAGTCCAGCTCATTCCCGCCCGTCGAGACGTAAGTCGCTGGGTCTGCTCGCCGTCGCCGCCGCGAGTGGGCTCGCCACGGTGGCCATCGTCGCGTCGAACCAGGCGAGTGCGACGGCGCGCGGGGCCGACTGTGCGGACGTGCACGTGATCACCGCGCGGGGTTCGACCGAGGCACCCGGCGAGGGCAGCACCGGTGCGCTGGTGACGCAGATCGTGAACACGAGCGACCAGACCCTGAGCCGGGCGGCGGTCGACTACCCCGCCACGCTCACCAACTACGCGAACAGTTCCGCGCAGGGCGTGTCCGCGCTGACGACGCAACTCACCAATCAGGTGCGGGAGTGCCCCGACCAGAAGATCGTGCTGGCTGGCTTCTCCCAGGGCGCACACGTGGTGCTCGACGTCCTCGGTGGCGGCGGGGGCGGTGTGCTCGGCACGGCAACGCCACCGATCTCCTCGTCGATCGCGCGGCACGTCACCGCGGTCACGACGTTCGGCGACCCTCGGCACGTGGTGGACCAGCCGTTCGAGGTCGGCACCTCGACACGTGACGGCCTGTTCCCCCGCTCAGCCGACCAACTGCGGACGCTCGCCGGTTTCGCGGACCGGATCCAGGCCTTCTGCGACTCCGGCGACACGTTCTGCGACAGAGGTCTGAACATCGCCGTGCACTCCACCTACCTGCGCCGCCGCCAAGACGACGCCGCGACCTTCGTCCTCGACAAGATAGGCGGCTGAGGCGCGCACGCCAACATCGCCATCGGTTCGGCCAGTTCCGCTGGCACGCCGCCGAGGTCGGGGACGTCCGCTACCGCCGCCTCGCCCAGTGTTTCGACGAGCACCCGCCGGGTGTAGGGAAATGCGTCGTCCCGTCGATTCCTGGCCGCGGCGAGATCAGGGACGAGACGTTCTTCCTCCACCTGGAAATCCTGGGCCGAATCGACCGCACGATCACGAAAACGGTGGCCCGTAAAAGCGGGACACCGTTTTCGCACCGGTCATTTCGGCACAGCCGGCCTCAGGGTTGGTGGAGTGTGACCTGGAAGTGGAGTGGCTCGGTGGTGGGGTGGTAGTCGAGGGTGGTGCAACAGGGTCGACAGGGCGGTGCGGAGGGCGAGGCGGGCGGCGTCCCAGCCGGTGGTGTCGGCGATGTCGGCGTAGGCGCGGGGTTTGACGAGTTCGAGGTAGTCGTCGCAGAACAGCCAGAAGAACCGTTCGGTGACCTCCAACGCCGTGGTGTACTCGAACGCCTCCAACGCCGTCGTGGCGTGGGTGATGACGATGTCGAGTTGGGTGAGCATCGCCCGGTCCAACGGGTCGCCCACCACCGCCCCCTCCCCCGGGCTGCGGGAAGCTGAGCACGAACCGCACAGCCGCGCCCGGCCTGCGGGTGGGGGTGCTCGGACCGCTCGGCGAAATGACCACCTGCCGCGATTGAAGATCAGGCGTTCAGCCATGTCGCGATCGCGTTCAGTGCCGCGGTTTTCAGTTCGACCGGGGCGGCGGAGCCGTTGACGGAGGCTGTCGCCACCGCCGCGAGTTGCTCATCGCTCAGTCCGAGCACCGAACGGGCAATCTCGTACTCGCGGAGAAGATCGGTCTCGAAAAGCAGTGAGTCGTCGGTGTTGAGCGTGCATCGGACGCCCGCGTCAAGCAACCTCGGCAACGGGTTCGCCTCGACCGGGTGGTAGACGCCGAGCAGGGCGTTGCTCGTCGGGCAGACGTCGAGTGTCGTGCCACGCGCCGCGAGCTCCTCGACGAGAACAGGATCGTCGATGGCACGTACCCCGTGCATCACACGGTCGGCGCCGAGAACCTCGAGCGCGTCGCGAACCGACTGCGGCCCGGCGATCTCACCGGCATGCGGGACCGACAGCAGACCGGCCTCACGCGCGATGTCGAACGGCCGCCCGAACCATGCCGCCGGAGCGGCTGCCTCGTCACCGTCCAGTCCGAACCCCACGACGCCATCGCCGGCGAGTTCGGCGGCGACGGTGGCCACGGTGGCCGCGTCGTCGACACCGACGCCGCGGTTGGCGGCGGCGATGAGCCCGAACCCGACACCCAACTCGCCGGAGGCGGCACGACCGGCGTCCAGGACCGCGGTGACCGCGGCCCGGTAGTCACCCAGCCGGCCCGCGAACAGCCCCGGCCACACGGAAAGCTCAAGCCAGACCACACCAGCGGCCTGGGCATCCTCGACGATCTCCCGCACAGCACGCCGAACGTCGGCCTCGTCCCGCAGACACGCCGCCGCGGCCGCGATGGTCTCCATGAAATGGCCGAACGAGCCGTATCCCGTCGGCCGGGGAACCTCGCGACCCTCCTCCCGGGCGATCTCCTCGACGGTCGACCGGCGCAGCGAGCCATCGAGATGCAGGTGCAGATGGGCCTTGGGCAGGTCCACCAACGAGCGCGTACCGATCCGGTCACATGCGGTCACTCAACCACCCCCATACGACGACGACATCATCCGACACGTATGCCAAAGTCCTCGTGAATCCGAGCCTTCTTCAGTAGCGGTGCGGTGCGGCGTCACCGTTCGGCGTCGATGTCGCCCCCAGCAGTCGCCGTGCGTTCTCGGAACCGGTTCTGACCTCGCAGTACCGTCTCCGGGAGGACGTGACGCGGAAGCGTTGACGCCAGCCCCGGACGGCCGCTCCAGCCCCTCCGGCACCGTCGCCACAAGCGTTTCATGAGCTTTGATCGTCGATTCCGGTTTTCTACGCTGGCCGCCTGAGACAGAAGCCAACCGGATCGGAGGCCCACGTGAGTGCTGACGTAGCGGCCGAACCGGTCACCGACGTATACGACAGCTCGCTCGCCGAGCTGTTCCTGGCTCAGGTACGCCGCCACGCGGACCGGCCTGCGATCGCCGACGCGGATGGACAGCTCAGCTACGCCGAACTCGGCTCGCTCGTCGAGCGGTTCGCTCGCGGGCTGCGGCACCTCGGACTGCCCGAGGGCGCGGTTGTCGGGGTGGCGGGCGGGCGCGGCGGGGACGCGGTCGTCGCGATCCTGGGCGCGGCGTGCGCCGGGCTCACGTACGTGCCGTTGGACCCGTCGCTGCCCGCCGACCGGTTGCGCCGCATGCTGACCGACAGCGGCTCGACAGCGGTGATTCGGCTGCCTGGCGCGACTGTGTCTGATGTTCGCTCCGCAAGCTCCGCGAAGACCGTCGACGGGCCGGTGTTCGAGTTCGCCGACGTGCTCGACGCCGGTCGCTCAGGCTCCAACTGTCCGACGCCGAGCGCCACGGTTCCCGCCTACGTCATGTTCACGTCCGGCACCACCGGCCGCCCGAAGGCCGTCGCGATCCCGCAGCGGGGTGTGGCACGGCTGTCGATCGACAACGGCTTCGCGGACATCGAGCCGGCGGACCGCGTGCTGCACGTGTCGTCGCTGTCCTTCGACGTCTCCGTTTTCGAAATATGGGTGACGCTGCTGAACGGCGCCTGCCTGGTGCCGGCCGCCTCGGACGTGTTGCTGTCCGCGCCCGCCCTGCAGGCGCTGCTGACACGGGAGCGGATCAGTGTCCTGCTCCTGACCACCAGCATCTTCCACAACATGGCCGCCGCGCGGCCCGAGTTGTTCGCCGGACTGCGGTACGCGATCACCGCCGGCGAGGCGTTGCAGGCGGAGGCCGCCCGCCGGGTGCTCGAACACGGCCGCCCTGCGCATCTCGTCAACGCCTACGGTCTGACCGAGATCGCCTGCTTCTCGACCGCGTACGAGGTCACCGACGTGCCACCGGACGCGGTCAGCGTGCCGATCGGGGTGCCCATCTCGGACACCACCTGCTACGTCGTGCGCCCCGATGACAGCCTCACGGCGGACGGCGAGGACGGCGAGCTGTGCATCGGCGGTGGCGGCGGCGCGACCGGTTACCTGAACGCGCCGGAGGCGAACTCCGCTCGCTTCGTCAGCCTCCCGTTCGGCCCCGGCGGCCAGCCTGTTCCGGTCTACCGCACCGGTGACATCGTCCGCCGCCGCCCCGATGGCGTGCTGGAGTTCGTCGGCCGCCGCGACGATCAGGTCAAGATCCGGGGTTTCCGGGTCGAACCCGGTGAGACCTGTGCCGTCCTCACCTCCCACCCCGGTGTCGGGGACGCCGCTGTGGTGGTCAGAGGAGAGGGCGGCACCCGCGTGCTGGCGGCTTACGTGACGACCGACGGCGGGTCGGACGCCCGGGAACTGCTCGCCTTCCTGCGTGACCGGCTGCCCCACTACCAGGTGCCGGCCACCGTGACAGTGCTCGACCGGCTGCCGGTGACGGCGAGCGGCAAGCTGGACCGCGCCGCGCTGCCGTCGCCGACGGCGCCCTCCTCCGGCGGCTCCGGATCAGTCGCCGAAACGGTGGCCGGGGTCTGGGCCTCGACCCTGCCGGCCGGTCAGGCCGAACCGGACGACGACTTCTTCGACGGCGGCGGCAACTCGCTCCTGGCCGTCCAACTGGTCGCGAAGGTCCAGGAGCAGCTGGGGATCGACGACGAGCACAACTACCTGTTGGTCACCAGCCTGCTGAACGAGCCGACCATGCGCGCGTTCACCGCGACCGTCGAGGACATCCGGCGCGCCGGCACGGCAACCCGCGTCGGTCCAGTCGACCGCTGGCGGCCCGACGTCGAATGGGACGTCCCGCGAGTCACCCACGCCGGCCCCGAACCGAACTGGCGCGACCCGCGACAGGTGTTTTTGACCGGTGCGACCGGCTTCCTCGGCGCACACCTGCTCCGTGAGCTGCTCGACCGGACCGACGCCCGGATCCACGCACTGGTCCGGGGACGCGATGTCGCACTCGCGCAGCGCCGCCTCGCCGACGCGCAGCGCCGCTACGGGATCCACCGGCCGCTGCCAGAACATCGGGTGCGGCCCGTACTGGGCGACCTCACCAAGCCGAGGCTCGGTATGGGCGAAGCCGAATGGGAACAGGAAGCCGCCGACGCCGACGTAATCCACCACTGCGGTGCCGAGGTCAACTTCCTCTACCCGTACGAGAAACTGCGGACCGCCAACGTGTTCGGCACGCAGGAGGTGCTGCGCCTCGCGGCACGCAGGGCGGTCCCGGTGCACCACGTGTCCACCATGTCGGTGGTGCACGGCATGGGTGTGGCGGGTGTCCGGCTGGTCACCGAGGACACGCCGCTGGACAACGTCGAACTGCTCGGCATGGGCTACTGGGAGAGCAAGTGGGTCGCCGAGGAAATGGTGCGTGCCGCGGCCGCCGCCGGCCTGCCGGCGGTGATCCACCGGCCGCACGAGATCTCCGGTCACACCGAGGGATTCGCCTGGGGCAGCGGAGTGGCGTTGTGCGAGCTGTTCCGGCTCATCACCGAACTCGAGCTGGCGCCGGATCTCGACCTGGCTCTCAACCTGGTCCCTGCCGACTACGTCGCCGGCGCCATCGTCCACCTTGGACTGCGCCAGCCCGCGAAGGGCCAGACCTACCACCTGGTCAACCCGCGTGAGGCGCTGCTGGGCGACATGGTCGACCGCCTACGCGTGCACGGCCACCGCATCCGCACCGTCGACTACCAGTCCTGGACCGAGGCCATGCTCGCCTATCTGGCCGACCGTCCGGGCCACCCGTTCACCCCACTGACCCAGCTGTACACCCAACGAGTCACCCCCGACATCACCATCCAGGAAATGTCCTGCACGCGGATCTCACCGAAGCTGGACCGAAGCCGGCTGGACGCGGACCTGGCCGGCAGCGAGCTGGTCTGTCCGCCGGTGGACCGGGAGCTGCTCGACGGTTATGTCGGGTACTTCCACGACTCCGGCTTCATCCCCGCCCTCGAAAGGGCCGACCATGCTTGACGTCCAGGTGGATCTGACCGACCCGAGGACCTTCATCCCCGAGCCGCCGTACCAGGCGTGGGCGGCGATGCGCCGCCAGGACGGCCTGGCGTTCCAGGAACGCCGCAACGCCCCGGGCTTCTTCTCGGTCACCCGCTACCACGACGTCGACTCGGTCGCCCGCGACGCGACCAACTACAGCTGCGAAAGCGGCATGACACTGGACACCGCTCTCGGTTCGCAAGATCCGGCCGCCGGCAAGATGGTCGAACTGACCGACCCGCCCCGTCACCGGCGGCTGCGCAAACTGGTCAGCAGTGGCCTGAACCGCTCGGTGGCCAACAGCATGGCTGGTGCCCTGCGCTGGCGCGTGGACACCTGGGTCGCCGACGCCGTACGGGCCGGCGCGGTGGACTTCGTCGAAGCGGTCAGCGAACGGGTGCCGTCCGCGGCCACCGGTTTGCTGCTGGGCCTGCCAGAGTGGGAATGGGACAAGCTGGCCGATCGGGCGAGCCGAGCCCTGTGCAGCTCACTCAGCCACGAGGATGAGGAAGTCGGCGACCTGTCCGCCCGCAGACGCTCCACGGCCACGGCGAACGGCCAACTGCTGGTGCATCTGGCCGGCCTGCTCGACCACGCCGAACTTGCCGACGACGGGCTGATCCGGCGGCTGCTGGACGCGGAGATCGACGGCGAACGGCTGACCCGCGAGGAGGTGCTGCTGAACTGTCTCAACCTGGCCATCGCCGGCAACGAGACCACCAAGAACGCCACCACCGGCGGCCTGGTCGCGTTCAGCCGAAACCCGGACCAGTGGCAGCTGTTGCGCCGGCGGCCGGAACTGCTGGACTCGGCGGTGGAGGAAATCCTGCGCTACACCTCACCGATTCAGCACGTGACGCGCACCGTCCTCCGGCCGGGAACACTGGGCGGCACCGACCTGAAACCAGGCGACCTACTCTGCGTCTGGGTGGCGTCAGCCAACCGCGACGAGGAGATCTTCACGGAGCCGGACGCGTTCCGCATCGACCGCGATCCCAACCCCCACCTGGCCTTCACCGCCGGCAAGCACTTCTGCCTCGGCGCGTCCCTGTCCCGCCTGCAGATCCGCCTGGTGTTCGAGTCCCTGCTGTCCCGCGTCGAGTCCATCGGGCTGCTCGGCCCCCCGATCCGCAGACCGACCAACCTGGTCACCGCGTACGCGAGCCTCCCGGTCGAGTTGACGGAATGAACCTCGATCTCGCGCGGGCGCGTGCGGACACACCTGGCGTGGACCACGTCGCGCACCTGAACAACGCCGGCGCCAGCCTCGCACCGAAGGCCGTCGTCGACGCGGTGGTGGACCATGTGCGGCTGGAGAGCGAGGTGGGCCCCTACGAGGCCGCCGAGCGCAGCCACGAGGCCGTCGAACGCGGGCACACCGCTGTCGGTGCTCTGCTCAACTGCCACAGCGAGGAAGTCGCCCTGTTCGACAGCGCCTCGCGGGCCTGGGGAATGGCACTGGCCAGCGTTCCGCTGCGGGCCGGCGACCGCGTGCTCACCTCGCCGATGGAGTACGGCAGCTGTTACCTCTCCCTGCTGCACCTGGCCACCCGCCGCGGGGTGCGGGTGGAGGTGTTGCCCGTGGACGCCAACGGTCTGGTGACCGTGGAGGAGCTGCGGGCAAGGCTGGACGACCGCGTGAAGCTGATCGTGATGACCCACGTGCCGACGCACGACGGTCTGGTCTACCCGGTGGCGATGATCGGCCAGGTGGCGCGTCAGCACGGGATCCCGTTCCTGGTCGACGCCTGCCAGTCGGTTGGTCAGATGCCCGTCGACGTCGAGGAGATCGGCTGCGACATGCTCGCGGGTTCCGGCCGGAAGTACCTGCGTGGGCCGCGCGGCACCGGTTTCCTGTTCGTTCGCAGGGAGTTCGCCGAGCAGCTCTCGCCGGTCATGGTCGGCCTGGATGGCGTCGGGTGGGCCGCCGAAGGCTACCGGCTCGCGCCCGCCGCCCGCCGGTTCGACACCTGGGAGACCAACTGCGCGGCCCGCATCGGACTCGGCGTCGCCATCGACTACGCGCTGAGCTGGGGAGTGGAAAACACCTGGCCGCGAATCCGGCAGCTGGCGGAGGATTTGCGCGCGGACATCGCCAGCATCCCGGGAGTGACGGTGCACGACCGAGGCCAGGAACGATGCGGCACCGTCGCCATCACCGTGCGGGGCTGGGACGCGGCGTCGGTCCGGGCGGAGCTGCATCGGGCCGGCATCAACACGTGGGTGTGCCTGGCGAACTCCGCATGCGTCGACATGCGGAAGCGGGGCCTCGACAGCCTCTTGCGGGTCTCGGTGCACTACTACAACTCGGCGGAGGAGTTGGCCCGCCTGTGCACGGTCCTCGACTCACTGACCGTCGGCCGACCGGTGCGAGCGGTCTCATGACGGGATCAGGTCGCGTCGCGATTCGGTCGTCGCGTCGTCGGAGATAGCCGGGTCCAGCCGACCGCGGCGAGAAGCACGACGGTGATCACGATCAGCGAGGTCCACACGTCGTCCTCCCCCGCTTCCCCCAACATCGCTCGCACCGTCACGTTCGCGAGGATCTCCCCGATGAGGAAACTCGCGGCACCGCCGCCGATCAGGAACCCGGCGGCACCGACGACGACGGAGACGGTGCGACCCGCGCTCGCCGGTACGAGTCGGGCGACTCCGGCGCACAGCACGCCGACAAGCACGCCGTCGACGACGACACCGAGTATGACCCCATAGCCGAAGCTTTCCAGGACGATGGTGACGCTTCCACCGGTGAAGGCGACGACGCCGAGCACGGCGGCGAACGCCAGCAGCACCTCGACCGCCCTCCGCCAGCCAACCGGCCTTCCCCTGCCGTCGCGGGTTGTGATGACCTTGGTGTGCTGCCGGACCGGCAGCTGGACCGGTGTCGTCGACGCGTCGGCCGGCACGCCGGCCATGGCCAGCGCCTCGGGGACAGTCGGCCTCGTGGCCAGGTTCTTGTCCAGCAGCCCGGTGATGACCCGGGTCAGCGGCCCGGCTCGCCGCGGCACCGGAGCCGGATCCAGCAGGACCGCGGACAATGTCGCGGTCGGGCTCCCACGGTGGAACGGCGAGACGCCCTCGACGGCCTGGAAGAGGGTCGCGCCCAAGGAGAACAGGTCGCTGGCCGGGAGCCCGTCGGTGCCACGAAGGCGTTCTGGGGCTGTGTACTCCGGCGAGCCGACGACCATCCCGGTAGCGGTCAGGGCGGTGTCGGTGTCGTGGACCGCCGTCCCGAAATCGGTGAGCAGAACCCGTCCGTCCTCGGCGAGCATGACGTTGGCCGGCTTGATGTCGCGGTGCACGACACCTTCCCGGTGTGCCGCGCCGATCGCCGCCAGCAACGCCACCGCGATGGTGGCGACCCTGTCCACCGGCAGCGGTCCGTGCGTCCTGAGGTGCTCGTCCAGCGAACGGCCGTCGATCAGGTCCATCACGATCCACGGCAGACCGTCCTCGACGACGATGTCGTGGATCGCGACGATGTTCTTGTGCATGCGCAACCGGGCGGCGTTGCGCGCCTCACGCGTCGCGCGAGCCAGCCGCTCGGCCTGCTCCGCCGGTGACATCCCCGGCAGCAAGCGCAGTTCCTTGATCGCCACGTCGACGTCCAAGGTCTCGTCACGAGCCCGCCAGACCCGCCCGAACCCGCCGGACCCCAACTCGGCGACCAACCGGTAACGTCCGCCAACCACGTGACCGACCCGCGTCGATGTCATGGCCACTCCCGCTCCGTTGGCACGACGGTTGATCACCGATTCCCGGGATATGTTTCTACACTGGGGGAATGTCTGAAGCCGTACCGGCCGCGCTGCGCGGAGGGGTGCGTGCGCGGCGCGTCGGGTGGCGGGTGCGGCTGGCTCCAGCGCTGACCGAAATGGTGGCCGACTGCGCTGGCATGGTGGGCTTCGTGTGGGCACTTCTGGCGCCAATGGTGGGGGTCGTCTGGATTTGTGCCTCGGTGTACGACAAAGGCCGGCTGTTACTGGAAGCCACCGTGGCGCTGCCCGTACTGCAGGCGGTGGGCGCGCTGCTTATCGGAGTACCGGTGGCCGTCACTTTGAATCTGAGCGGGTCGCTCCGGTGGCTGGAGTTGCGGCCACTGGCGACTCCGACCCGTATCGTGCTGCGGTTGTGGTGCCGGCGCCACGTCGTACCGGTCGCCGAGCTCACCGAGGTGGTGGTGCGGGAGCGGCGCCGACACGGCCGGCTCGCCCGTATCGACGTCGACTTGGTTACCGGTGGCCGGACCGAGACCTGTCGCGGAGGCGAGCTCAGCCCGTTGCGGCGGGTCGACTCACGGGCGCTGGCCGGGTGGCTCAGCGAACTGCTCAGCCCGGCCGGTGTGCCGGTCCGGCACGAGTTCGTCGTCGTGGAGCAACGGATCGTCCGGCAGTGGTGGCCAGCCAAACGGGTGGCCGCGGCCTGGAACGTGCAGGTCGATCAGGTGCCCGAACTGGCCGCGCGCTGGGAGATCCGCACAGCGGACCGGTCGGGCACGCCGGTGTACCGGTCGCTGGATGTCGAGCAGCGAGCCGTGCAGGTGAAAAGCCTCTGACTTCACGACGATCGCGGAACGTTCCACCCACCCTGTCGCAACCGTCGACGCCGCCCCCTCGTCCCAGCGACCCGAGGTGACCGACGGAAGGGGATCGAACTGTGGACGACAGCGACGGGGACCGGCCGAGGAACCCGCACCACGTGGCGTTGCGCCGAGCGACAGGGCTGCTGTTGGCGGCCGTGCCGATCCTTGCTGTCCTCGGCGCCGTCATGACCGTCAACGAGTTCTCCTGTAGCAGCTACCCGAGCCTGCCGATCTGCTCGAAGGGGATGCAGGCCCTTGTCTCGGTCCTGCCTGCCTGCGGCGCCGCCGCCGGTGTGCTGGTGTGCCTCGTGGCCGGCGGGTTGGCGGTGCGGCACCAACGCACGCCGCACCCGTGGATCGCGCTCGCACTGGTGCCGCCGGTCGCGTCGGTGATGGTCGCGTTCGGGCTCGCCAGCACGGGGGTGCGGTCGGCGGACGCGACCACGGCGGCGGACACGCGCCCCGCTCCGGTGCCGGCCGCGCCGCGCACGCGGACCTGGATGTGGCACGCGCCAGAAGGCCTGACGGTCCACGAGGTGGTCCCGGCGGGCGCCGGGGTGGTCGTCGAGGTCGAGGACGGGGTGATCGCGCTGGACGGCGTGACCGGACGGGAACGATGGCGCTACCGGGTCGCCGGCGCGAACGTGGGGCTCGCGGCGGTCACCCCGGACGGTGACACGCTCACCCTCAACATCGTGCCGCGCGAGAGCGGTGACGAGATTCGCGTGCTCGTGCTGGACGCGACGACCGGGACGGTCATCCTCGACAAGACCGGCGATCCGTGGAGCTTCGTCGACAGCTACTCCTCGAGGGTGCTGACCGACCACGTGCTGGTCGGCGTGGCCGAGCCGGTACGCGCCTTCGACCCGAGGACCGGAGAGCCCCGGTGGGAGTACACACCGCCGGCGGAGTGCAAGGTATGGGACGAGCAGCCGCCGGCCATGGCCGGCGCCGGTGTCGTGACGGTGGGCATGGTGTGCGGGCCCGACAAGCCGCCGGTGCGGATCCCGAGCAACCCTGAGCCCGTCACCGTCACCGTGGTCGGCCTCGACGAGCGCACCGGCCAGCAGCGTTGGCAGCACACGCGGGACGGCGTCCTGGTGGCCAAGCTCGTGCCCGCCGGTGACGGCTCGGCTGTGTTCCTCCAGTGCGACGGCTTCGGCGCCCTGCTTGACCCCGCGACGGGCGCGACGGTGCTCGACGCACCGGGAACGGACGCGGACCGCGTCATCGGCGCCACGAACGAGTGGCTGGCCACGACGTCCGGGGACACCACCACCTACACGCTGACCCGACCGGACTCAGGTCCCATCACCCTGCGACTACCTGGCGGCTTCCGGGAAGCCGCCACAGCGACCGACGCCCGGGTCTACGCGCTCCTGGCCAACGGCGACGACGACCTGACCGTCATCACACAACCCTGGACCGGCGCGGACAGGTCGACGGTCAAGGTGCCACGCCCCGATGAGCAGGACACGGACCTGAAGGAGGTCGAACACGACCTGGTGCCCGCTCCCGGCGCCATCGTCATCTTCAAGCCCGACGGCACCACCGTCACCGGCGTGGGCTGAGACGCGCCACTAGCCGCTGGTCTCCTTGGGAACGGTCCGCCACGTGGGAGCCGCGGATACGCCCTGATCACGCAGGTCGACCAGGACCGGCCGGGTGCGTTCCCACAGCAGCCGGACGATCTCCTCGAGCAAGTCCGCCAGCACGAGCGCCCCTCGCACCAGGTCGAGCGTCGCCGGGTCGCCCTTGGCCATCTGCGGCAGGACGTCGCGTAGGCGTTGCTTGCGCAGACCAGCCGGTGGATGAGAGCCGAGCTGGCGGGCGTTCTCGTCGCCGGTCTGCAGAAGGGCGACAGCCCGGTCCATCACGTCGACCGCGTCGAAGAACAGGCAACTACCCGCGAAGGCAACGGGAAGAGTCTGACGCTCGTGTTCGATGAGCGCGTTGATCGACAGGTGTGTGCCGAGCTCGTCCGCGTGGGCTTCCTGCTGCCATGAGTACGCCAGGGTCTCGACATCGGTTGCCGGCAACACGCCCGCGCGGGAGGTGGTCGTGTCCAGGTGGCCCAGCAGGACATGCGCGTATTCGTGGCCGAGAACGAAGTACGAGATCGAGGTGGACAGCTGACGGGCAAGGGGGTACCGGTCTGGCGGCAGCCGAGTGCCGACCGACATGATTCGGCCCATGACGGTGTAGGACCCGACGAGAGCCGCGAATGTGCCGACTACCGTCGCGTCGGCGGCGATTCGTTCGGCCACGGCCGCTGCGCGTAAGCCGAACTGGACCTCGCCGTCGGCTCCGTCCGGATCACGAGGGAGGGCCCAGACGATCGCGTCCGCGAGTATGTGGATGAAGGCGAGCATCTGGTCCTCGAAGAGCACCAGATAGGCGTCCGACCGACCCGGTACAGGCAAGCTCACGGCGTTGAGTTGTCCGGTACGCAGGTACCCCACCAAAGGAGAGTCGAAATCGGCGCCCCCGGCTCGGGCGGCCGCGGTCCGCTCGATGTTGGCCTGCATCCGGGCCAGATGCTCGGCAAGGGCACCGTCGATGTCGCGCAGGCGGTCGGTGACCCCCTGCTTCCACTGTTCCCGAAACAGCGGGTCCCGGCGTTGCTCAGGTGGGATGCTTTCCCGCAGGAACTGGTCGACGACGTCCTTCGCACGAGCCGCGTCGACCCAGCCGAAAGAGGGATCGGTCTGTGCCCGGAGCTGGTCGAGAAAACGCTGTGCCTCCTCGCGAGCGGTCATTCTCCTTCGCCTGGCGCGGGGATGTCGGCTGTCTCGACCGTGACGCCGGGACCGAACCTCTCCGTCACGGACTGGGCGATCTGCTCGGCGCCGCTGTCGCCTCCGGCGACGAGTTCGGGCAGGGTGGAGATCACCTTGCCGAACATGCCTTCCGGTTCCTTGACCTCCACGGTCACCTTGCCATCCGCGGTGACGATGACGACCGTCCCGTACACCACATCCGAGGTGCGGTAGAACGCCTTCGGCGCACCCGGCCGCAGATCGATCACCTGACCGCCCTTGCGCTGCTCCAGGATGTGCAGCACGGCGCCGACGGCGGCAGCCGCACCCAACAGGACCAGGGTCACCGTGGCGATGGGTTCGATGCCGCGACGCGGGACCTGTTCCACCTCGACACCGTGCTCCGCCGCCAGCGTGCGAGCAGCAGGTACCTGGGACGGGTCGAGAACCACAACGGCCCGCGTCTGCTGTAACTCGGTCACCTTGACTCCCTGCGATGCGAGGTAGATCCTGATCCGAGCATTCTCCCTGGCCATCAAGATGCCGCGGAACGATTGCACCCAAACGTGTGACGGGCGGAGCGGGGTCGTGCGGCATGCCGTAGCGCACGTCGGGGCCGACGCCCCGGCCCAATTCTCCCGTTTCACATCGCGTACCGCCATTTGCCAAACCGAGGGTGATCTGCACAAAATGGTCGCGAATGAACAGCGGGCGACTGGCTCGACATATTACCGAAAGACGCCGCGGATTATTCCGCAACACGATTCGGCGACCCGATCTCGTGATCATCCTTTTCGGGATTACTTTTCAGTATTCCACCACGGCCGGTATCGGAACGCGGGTGACGACTAGGCCAACTGGCGCCGCCATCACTCATTTGGCCTAGCGGGCGGTTGCCCGCGAGTGATTGCCATGAGCCTCGGGTCGATCCGTACGCGAGCCTGCCAGAGCATCTACCAGCGCAAATAGCAGAACGGGTTACCACCTGCACCTGAGTGCGGAATAATCGTCGAGGACGATTATTCGTATCGCGACTTCTGGGGAGGGTGAATTGATCATGCACGGCAAGATCACGGAGAGAGTGTCGGCGAGCGCAACCGACGGCGAGTGGGTTCGGACCGGCAAGTGCACGCCCAACAACAACTGCGTGGAACTCCGGTTCGGCGGTGACGTTGTCACGGTTCGGGACTCGAAGAATGTGGACAGTGCCGTCCTGACGTTCCACCGGGACCAGTGGAATATTTTCCTGGGGCGTCACGTCGGCTAAACTTGGATGTTGTCGGTGTCCCTCACGCGCACGTGCGAGGGATGTCGACAACGCGGGGGGTGGACGTGGCTCGAGAGATCGTCGTCTGCCTCGACCTCTCGAGTGGGCGCGAGAGTCCTTCGAGTGACGAGGTGGGTAGGGTCGAATGGCAAGTGACGCGGCGAAGCGATTACAACTGGGCCATGAGTTAGCCGCGGCGCGGAACGCGGCGGGCATGACGCAGCACCGCGCTGCCGCGGGACTGGGGTGCACTCAGTCCAAGATCAACAAGATCGAGAACACCACCTGCATGGTGAGCTCCAAAGATCTCAACGACCTCCTCCGTCTGTACGCTCCACCGGACGACCAGCACGAGCGGATCCTCGTGCTCGCGGCTCAGAGCGGCCCCGGCCCGTCGGCCGGAACGCAGGCGAACAGCGAGTACCTGAAACTTCTCGCACTCGAACGCACGGCGACCGAGGTGCTGTCGCTGCATGCCGAACGGATCCCCAACCTGCTGCAGTCCGAGCACTACATGCTCATGCAATACCAGGCAGCCGGCCAGTCCGTGGACATCGCCAAGATCCTGCAAGCCAGACGGGAACGCGAGCACCAGCTGTTCATGAGCGTCCGGCCGCCGCGCTACCGGGCCCTGTTCAGCGTGTCGGCGCTGCACCGCATGCCAGGGGGACGAACCGCGGAGCTGGTCATCGACCAGGCACAGCACCTGCTCGCCCTGGCCGACTGGTATTCGGACGATCTGTCCATTCAGGTTGTCCCGTGGGAGGCGCAGCTCGCGTTCCTGCCGCACGACCTCATTGTGCTCAGATTCGACGACTCGACCGAGAACCAGATCTATCGTGAGTACGGTGTCGGCGAGAGCAGGCTGTACAAGGGTAAGAAGCAGGTCTCCGAGCACATCGGATACTGGACAATGGTCCACGAAGCCGCCCTGAGCGTCGACGAGACCCGTAAATTCCTGCATACCCTTATTACCGAAGCCCGCACATGGTAATGACGTGTTCCTAGTATGCACGTCTTTCAGTAGCGTACGCTCCCTGACTATTCCGATGAACGCGACGCCCGGAGGCGCGGTCCGTGCTCGAAAGACACTCAGATCCGGTCCCACCACCCGGAGTTGACCTGCAGCGCCCCAGCGTCGCCCGGGTCTACGACTACCTCCTCGGCGGTACCGCCAACTGGGCGGTAGACCGCGAATTCGGCGACCGCATCATTGAAAAGGTTCCGCTGGTGAAGGACATGGCGCTCGCCAACCGGCTCTTCCTCACCAGGGTGGTCCGGTATCTCACCAAACGGGGCGTCAGGCAGTTCCTCGACATCGGTGCCGGGGTTCCCACCGCCGGCAACACCCACCAGGTAGCCGACGCCGTCAAACGAGAAGCCGGCCAGGTGCCGGACGTCCGCGTGGTGTACGTCGACAACGAACCGGTAGCCGTCGCACACGCGGCCATGCTGCTCGACAGCGACGGTGATCCCGCCCGGCACGCCGTCATCGAAGGCGATCTCCGTAACCCCGACGAGTTGTGGCAGAAGGCGCGGAAAACGCAACTGCTCAACCCCGACGAGCCGATCGCGCTGCTGCTCATCGCCGTACTTCACGTGCACCAACCCGACCCCGACGGCAACGACATCGGCGCCGAGTCAGTCGCCCGCTTCCGCGACCTCCTGCCACGAGGTTCCTACCTCGCGATCTCCCACATGACCGCTGACGGCGTTCCCGAGACCCTGGTGAAGAAGCTGCTCGAGATCAAACGCATGTATGACGAGTCGAGCAGCAGCGACGGCATCTGGCGCTCGCGTGCGGACATCGCCGCCTTCCTCGACGATTTCCGCCTCGTCGAACCGGGATGGACATGGACCCCCGACTGGCATCCCGAAGAGTCAGGACCCACCAAGCAAACGGTCACCTTCGGGACATCCAGCGAGTCCGTCGTCTGGGCCGGCGTAGGCGAGAAGATCACCTGAGCCTCACGGTAGGCCGCAGACCTCGGCAGGACAAAGAGCGTCTACAGCCGCTCTGCTTGCGCTATCAGATCTGGGTGCAGCAGGGACGACGCATCCAGAACTTCGAGACCGACGATCTTCCCGTCACGCCAATCCATGACGACCATCGCAGGTGTGTTTGCTGGCGTCTCAAGCGGGATGGAGTCCCGTCCCACCGGCAGATCGACATCGGTGAGGTAGAGGTAGGCCGCATCCGCTTCCGGATCGTATGTGACGCGCACCTGGAAATTATGGCTGTCACGCGCGGCCGTCGAGGCGCCCGGTCAGGTGCTCGGCACCGGGACGGGCCTGGCCAGCACCTGGTCCAGGACATCGGTGAGGAACCGTGCCGGGTCCGGGACCGGGGCACTGACCCGCAGCGCGACGATCGCGTCCGGGCGCACGAGCAGGGCCCCGTCGTCGGGCAACCATGGTGCGGAGACCCGGTGTGCCAGCAGGCCGACGTCCGCCGCGGCGGACAGCCACCGATCGCCCGCGACACCCGCGAGCAGGGTCCACCGGGACGCGACCAGGTCGAGCGTGGAGACCCCGTCGACCCACGCGTGGGGCACCCGTGAACCCGGTGACCCGTCCAGCACCACCGCCAGGTCCACTGTGGACGGTAGCGCCGGCCGGGGGTCGACGACAGCGGCCGACTCGTACCGCTGGCCGAGGTGCACGACCGGCGGCGCCCACACCCCCGCCGCCGCCCTGGCGGCGTCGGCCTCGGGGCCACGCCCCCAGTGCAGCCGCGGGTCGGCGAACCTGAGCATCGCCTGGTCCACCGTCGCCGCGGCGACCGGCTCGCGCTCCTGCGCGTAGGTGTCGAGCAGGCCGGCGCCTGCCTCGCCGTGGTGGACGGCGGCCAGTTTCCACGCCAGGTTGTGGGCGTCGGCGACGCCGGTGTTGAGGCCGAACGCTCCGATGGCGGCCACGGTGTGTGCGGCGTCGCCGACGAGGAACACGCGGCCGACGGCGAAGCGGTCGGCCAGGGAGCTGCGGGGCCGCCACGGGAGCACGCTGCGCACCTCGACATCGAGGTCGGGATCGCCGACCGCCGCGCGGACGACCGCGGCGCAGCGCTCGTGAGTGAAGTCCTCGGGGCGCTCTCCCCCGTCGACGTCGCGGGCGATGTGGAAGACCCAGTTCGTCTCGCCGTCCACGGTCACCAGCAGACCGGGCGCCTCCGGCGTGGTGATCGTGCAGGTGGCGAAGGACATCCCCCGCAGGTGGGGCCGGAGGTCGGCGCGGAACAGGATGTTGATCTTCGACTTGCCCAGGTCGCCCGCCCCGGAGGTACCCACGCCGAGCGCGGTCCGCACGGTGCTGTGCGCGCCGTCCGCGGCCACCACGCGCGCACAGCGCAGTGAGTAGCGGCCGTCAGGCCCCTCCAGTTCGACGTCGACCCCGTCGACGTCCTGCGCGATGCCGACCAGACGGGTCGACCAGCGCAGATCCGCTCCGCGGCGTTCCAGGTCGGCCGCCACCACGGCGTCGAGGCGATCCTGCGCACAGACACCGCGCAGCTTGAACGGCGTCGTGTCCAGTTCGGCGGCGGACGGGGGCGGCATGGGCACGGCCACGACGTCGCCGGCCCCCATCTCGACGACGGTCCGCGCCACCGCCTTGGCCGTGGCGCCCCGGAGGTCGACCGCGTCGGCGTCGACGGCGGTGTCGAGGCCGAGCTCGCGGAGGATCTCGACGGTGCGCGGCCCGATGCCGGTGGCGCGCGGGTGGACCGACGGCCCTGACCGGCGTTCGACGAGCGTCACGGGGACGCCGTGGTGGGCGAGCAGCGCCGCGGTGAGCAGCCCGACGCTACCGCCTCCGACCACGAGCACCGACACTTCTGGATACGCTGTTTCCGTCATGGCTACACCGTATCCAGAAGGTAGGATGCCGGTCAAACGAGGAAAGGAACCACTCGATGACCGAACCCGCTCCCTCGTCGGTGTGGACCAGGCCGCGCCCCGAACCGCGCAGGCGCGCGCCGGGGGTGGACCAGTACGTGGCGGCCGCGCTGGCCGTCGCCGACGCGGAGGGCCTGGAAGCCGTGTCGATGCGCCGGGTCGCGGGCGACCTCGGTTCCGGGACGGCCACCCTGTACCGCTACATCGCCAGCCGCGACGAACTGGTGGACCTGATGATCGACGCGGCGCAGGGCGAGGACCCGCTCCCCGAGCCAACGCAGGACTGGCGCGCCGGCCTCGCCGCGGTCGCGCACACGCTGCGCGCGACCCTACTGCGGCACCCGTGGCTGGCGGGCGAACTGGCGGGCAGGCCCTCGCTCGGCCCCAACTCGTTGCGGCGGTCGGAATCCGCGCTGCGCGCCGCCGTCGCGCTCACGCCCGACATCACCCTGGCCTCGCAGGCGCTCAGCGCCGTGCGCGCGTACGTGCTGGGCTCGGTGGCCACCCAGCAGGCCGTTCGGCGCGCCGAGCAGCGCACCGGCCTGACCGAGGAGCAGTGGCAGCGCAGCTTCGGCCCCTACATCAGCGAGGTCCTCGCGGCGGGCGAGCACCCGATGCTCGCCCGCCGCGTCCACGAAGCCGAGGAACCCGACCCCGACGTCGAGTTCGCGTTCGGTCTGGAGTGCGTGCTCGACGGTCTCGCGACCCGATTCGGTCGCTGACCGGTCAGTACGCGTACCGGTTCACGGTTTCCGGGTGGATGACCAGGCGGACCTGGTCCTCGGCCAGGATCCCGGCGAGGTCGGCGGCGCGGGTCGGGTCGTCGAGGTCCCAGTAACGGGCGGCCAGGCGGGAAGCCAGGTCGTGCGCTCCGTCGAGTTCGATCGTGACACCGCCCGCGATCGACACCCAGCGCTCGCGTTCATCCACCGGAGCCGCGACGACGATCGAGGCACGGGGATCGCGGCGAAGGCGCCGCACCTTGAGCGTGTCCGGGCCGGTGAACAGTTGGACCGTGCCGTCGGCGGTGGCCTCGAACCACACCGGTCGAGGCTGCGCCGGGATCGGGCCCGCGGCCACGGACAGGAACCCGTGCAGGGGGCGTTGGAGGAACTCGAGGTCCTCGGCGGTCAGCGAACCGGCGTCGGTGCTCATCACGGCCCTTCCGATGGATTTCCGATCACACTTAGTGAACACGACCGCCCCGGCGCGAGCCATGGGCGAGAAGCCCGATTACCTGTGTGATCGACGCCGGCCCGCTGTGGCGTTCAGTCGCGGCGGAACACCAGCAGTTCGGTTCTTCCTTCGCTCAATGGCACGAAATGACCGCCGACCAGGGAAAGGTTCCGCCGGGCGAGCAGGTCGACGATCCAGCTGCGGGAGATCATGCCGTAAAGGGTCGCGCCCGAGGACACCCAGGCCTTCGTGGTCGGCTCGTCGAGGCAGTTGTCGGTGACGATGTCGAAGGCGACGACGCCGCCCGGCCGCACAACCCGGACCATCTCCTCCAGGTAGCCGACGGTGACGACCAACGGGAGGTAGACGAACACCTTGTGGGCGTGCACGAGATCGACCGAAGCTGTCCTCGTCGCCCGCAGTGTGTGCCCGTCCGCGGGCTGGATGATCACGTTCGGCAATGCGCGCAGCCGGGGCAGCCAGTCCTGCGCGGTCTCGTACACCTCGTACACATCCGGTCGCAGCGCGCCGATCACCCGTGCCGTGTACCGGCCTGTCCCGGCACCGATCTCGCACACCCGGGCCACGTGATCGCCGAGGTCGGCCAGTCGCAGCAACACCTCCACCGTCTCCGCGGTCGCACCCGGCGCGGCACTGTACCGGTCGATGTAGTCCTCTATCGACAGTCCGGCACGCCGGGCGGCCGTCTCGGTTCTGTGTGCGGAAAGGAACGGTTGAATCGCGCGGTCGGTACTGTACCCGCGCACCACCTGTACTCCCATCGGCCGCAGCGCCCGGTTGATCCCATCGCGTATCGCAGTTTGTAACGACATCTCACTCTCCCTTACCAGGCCGGGCCGAACCAGACGGTTACCCCGATACTCAGCCACCGAACACATTCGATCTGGGATTCCAATACTGTGGCCGGTCGAACACAACAACCTTCCCCCCTTGCATGACAGGGAATTACCTTCTGCAAGCTGTTCGATCGCGGTTGGCCTGTGACAGCCGACTCCGCCGGGCAACCGCGGAACTACTGTGAGAGGTCCTGCCCAGCCGCACGAACGTCAACGCGCCGCACAAGCAAGCATCGGATCGTTCCTGCTTTCCGCGCAACGGATCTTCGGTGGTTCGGTCCGACGGGTGCCGCCGTCCAGACGGCTGACGCAACCGCACCTTGCGTTGGTCGGATCCGATGGTTGAAGATTCTCACGCTGGATGCCCGATCGGACGACTGTTCACCGCCGATTCCCAGCGCTGAGTTCCGCCGTATTCACACCGTTGACGCCGAACTGATTTTCATTCATGCGTAACCCGCTCGCGTGAAAAGGAGTTGTGATGTTTGGCCGAAAAATGGCCCTGATTTTCGCGACGTCGCTCGTCGTCACCGTCGGAGTGCTTCCAGATCCCGCCGCCGCCACGCCGCAACGCCCCGTGGTCGCGGCGCCGAACGCGGGTGGAGCTGGCGACCTGTACACCGCCATGGAGCGGGACCTGGGGATCAGCGCGGCCGCGGCCCGCCAGCGGATGGCCGCACAGGAGTCGGCGGCCTCCACCGACGGGCAGCTGCGCGCGGTTCTGGGTGCCGCCTACGGAGGTGCGTGGCTGGCCGACGATGGCCGGCGACTGGTCGTGGCGGTCACCGATGCCGGTGCGGCGGCTGTGGTGCGGGCGGCAGGCGCCGAGCCCCGGCTCGTCACCCACGGGCGGGACCAGTTGGCCGCGGTCGCCGGGACCCTGGACCGGGCGGCGAGCCGCGTTCCCGCGTCTGTCGCCGGCTGGTACGTCGACCTGGCCGGCGACACCGTCGTCGTGGAGGCGACCGCCGGCAACGTGGGCTCGGCCACGGCGTTCGTCGAGCGAGCCGGCGCCGCCGAGGCGATGCGCCAAGGTGCCGTTCGGGTCGTGCCGGGCGGCGAGAAGCCGAGGCCGCTGTACGGTGTCCGGGGCGGTGACCGGTACTACATCGGCAACCTGAACCAGTTCTGCTCCATCGGGTTCGCCGTGGTCGGCGGGTTTGTCACGGCCGGGCACTGCGGCGGGCCCGGCGCGGCCACCTACGGCTACAACCAGATCGGCCAGCAGGGCACGGTGCAGGCGCGGGTCTTCCCCGGCTCGGACTACGGCTGGGTGGCGGTCAACGGCGGGTGGGCAACGGCCTCCTGGGTCAACTCCCACGGTTATGTCGCCGGCAACGTCAGCGTCGCCGGCGCTCAGGAAGCTCTCGTCGGGGCGGCCGTGTGCCGGTCCGGCTCGAGGACCGGCTGGCACTGCGGCATCATCGAGGCCAAGAACGCCACCGTGGCCTACCCCCAAGGCGTGGTGAACGGCCTGACGCGCACGAACGTCTGCGCCGAACCCGGCGACTCGGGCGGCTCATGGCTCGCCGGGCAGCAGGCCCAGGGCGTCACGTCCGGCGGCTCGGGCAACTGCACCACAGGCGGCACCACCTACTTCCAGCCGATCGCACCGATCCTGGCCGCCTACGGACTGACCCTGATCACGCACCCGGCACCACCACCGGTCATCGAGCTCGTCCGCTGCGAGGGCAGCCTGATGTGCCAGGTCGACGCGAACTACCAGGGCTCCACCAACATCCAGTGGATCCTCGACGGCACCCCCGTCGGCGACGGAACGGCATGGATGTACGTCCCCTGCGGCCAGGGCTACCACGACCTGACCGTGACGGTCAGCAACGCCATGGGATCCACGAGCCAAACCCTGCGCCTCTGGTGCAGCGGCGGCGTCGACACATGACAAGTTGAGGCGCGCGCCGGCCTTCGGGGTGGCGGTGGTCGACCTGGTGATTCACCTTGCCACCAGAACGACCACCGCCGCACCCCCTGCGCGAACACACCCAATCGTGGAAACAGTCTGCGACACTCCCCTTCGAGGATGTTTCGGGAATCATGAAGTGCCTGCACAGCGGCACCTTTGCTGTGGAAGGATGGCCCCGAGGTCCTGATCGCTTGGGGGCGTTGGATGGCGGCGCTGCAGCTTCAGGTACTCGGCGAGGTCACCGCCTTCCACGACGGTGAGGAGATCGATCTCGGGCATCCGCGTCAGCGTGTGGTGCTGGCGGCGTTGGTGGTGGACCTCGGTCGGGTTGTTTCGGTGGACACATTGGTCGACCGTGTCTGGGCGGACAACCCGCCCCGACACGCCCGAAACGCCCTGTCGGGCTATGTGTCCCGGCTCCGGCAGGTGTTCGCGGGGGTTGGTGAGGTCGAGATCGGCCGCGCGAAGGGTGGCTATCGGCTCGTAGTCGATCCGCAGTCCGTTGACCTGCACCGTTTCCGCGGCCTGATCGCTGCGGGACGCGCCGAGACCGACGACACGGCGGCCCTCGACACGTTCGACCGTGCGCTCGCGTTGTGGCAGGGGACAGCCTTCGCGACCTCGGACAACCTCTGGTTGAGCAGTGTGCGCACAGAGCTCGACGCTGAACGCCTCGCGGCCACGCTGGAGCGCAATGACCTCGCGCTCCGAACCGGACGGCACGAGGACGTGTTGGGTGAACTGGTTGCGTTGACTCGAGCACATCCGATGAACGAGCGTGTCGCGGGTCAGTACATGCGGGCGCTGTGCGGCTCCGGTCGGCAGGCCGACGCGCTACGGCACTACGAGTTGATCCGCTCGGCACTCCGCGAGGAGCTCGGCACCGACCCCAGCCCGCCGCTGCGCGAACTGCACAGCCGCATCCTGAGCTCCGATCCCGGTCTCGGGGCGTCGGGTCAGCCGCCCTCCGTTCCCGCGACGCGAGGGAGTTTCAGTCTGCGCGCGGACATCGCGACCTTCACCGGACGGCACGACGAACTGCGCGACTTCGTCGACGCCGTGGTCACCGAGCTCGACCGGTCGGTCCACGCGATCGCGATCCACGCCGTGGACGGTATGCCCGGTGTTGGTAAGACCGCTTTCAGCGTGCATGTCGCTCACCACATCGCGGACCGCTTCCCCGACGGCGTCCTGCTCGTCGAGTTGCACGGTCACACACCCGGCCGTGATTCCACGCGACCGGCCGAGGCGTTGCACTCGCTGTTGTTGGAGGTCGGTCTTGGCCCCACAGCGATCCCGCGAAGTCTCGACGACCGCGCACGCGCGTGGCGTCGCCACACGGCCGGCAAGAAGATCCTTCTCGTCCTCGACGACGCTCTCGACCACCACCAGGTTCGTCCCCTGATCCCGGGGACGTCCGGAAGTCTCGTGCTGATCACCAGTCGGCATCGCATGCCGGCGCTCGACGGGGTCCAGCCGTTCACCCTGGACGTCCTGTCCCGTGCGCAGGCCGTCCAGATGCTGCTCCGCATCGGTGGGCAGGAACCACATCGACACGACGAGAAGGCGGTGGCCGACATCGTCGACCGGTGCGGCCGCCTACCCCTCGCGATCGCGGTGGCCGCCGCCCGGCTGCGCAGCCACCCGCGCTGGACCGCCCGCTACCTTGCCGATCTCCTCGCCGACGCACACGAACGGCTCGACCACCTCCATGCCGATGACCGCTCGGTCACCGTCGCGATGGAAACGTCGTTCCGTCACCTGCCCCCAGATCGACAACACCTGTTCCGGCTCCTCGGTCTCCACCCCGGTCCGGAGATCGACGCCTACGCGACCGCGGCCATCGCCGGCCACACCCTCATCGACGCTCACCGGCATCTCGATGCCCTGCACGCCGATCACCTCGTCCAGGAAACCAGCCCCGGCCGCTACCAACTCCACGACCTCATCCGCGCCTACGCCACGACCCTGAGCACCGGCCTCGAGCCCACCGAACGCGACGACGCGCTGCACCGCGTGCTGGACTACTACCTGCACACGGCAGCCATCGCCAGCTCCCACCTTCCCCAGCACAACACGCTCCCCGACGGGCCCACCCTCACCACCCCAGCTCACGCACCCCGGCTCGACAACCCCTCCGCCGCGCACGCCTGGCTCACGACCGAACTACCCACCCTCACCGCCTGCATCACCCACTCCCCATCCCATGGCCGCCGGCAACAGGTCCTCCGACTCGCCACCACGCTCCAACCCTTCCTCCGCCTCAACGGCTACCACGACCAAGCACTCAGCATCCACCGTGCCGCCCTCACCACAGCCACCCATGTCAAGGACCGGCGGGGCGAGGCCAACGCTCTCACCAACCTCGGACTGACGCAGCGGCTCGTGGGCGAGTACGCGTCGGCGACCGAGAACCTGACCCGGGCCCATGACCTGTACACCGAACTGGGCGATCGCCTGGGGCAGGCCAATGCCCTCCTCGGCCTCGGACAACTGCACCAGTTTCTGGATGACTACGTCGCGGCACAACAGACCTTGGTCCGCGCCCACACCCTGTACACCGAGCTGGGTGATCTGCGGGGGCAGGCCAACGCGCTCAACGACCTCGGACGCACGCAGGATCTTCGAGGCGAGTACGAGCTGGCGGCCGACACGCTGACTCGTGCGCACAGCCTGTTCATCGAGCTGGATGACCTGCTGGGACAGGCGAACACTCTGGAGGACCTCGGTTACGTGCAGGAGTTGCGGGGGGACTACTCGGCGGCGAACCACACGCTGACCCGCGCCAACGACCTGTTCACCGAGCTGGGTGACCGGCGGGGCAGGGCCAACGCCCTCCTCGGCCTCGGACGCGTGCGGTACCGGCAAGGCGACTACCCGAGCGCCGAGGACATGTTGACCCGCGCCAACGACCTCTACACGGAACTGGGTGCGCGACTGGGGCAGGCCAACGCGCTCAACGACCTCGGACGCGTGCAGTACCTCCAGGGCGCGTACGCGAAGGCCACGGACACCCTGACCCACGCCCAGAACCTGGTCACCGAGTTGGACAGCCGACTGGGGCAAGCGAACGTACTCACCAATCTCGGGCGCATGCAGTACCTGCAGAGCGCGTACACGGCGGCGACCGACACCCTGACCCGCGCCCACACCATGTACACCGAGTTGGGTGAGCCGGACGGGCAGGCTGAGGCACTCAACTACCTCGGCGACCTCGCTCTGGAACACCCCGCCGCCGGCGATCCCTTCGAAAGGTTCAGCCGTGCACTCGCCATCGCGCGTGACATCGGAACCACCGCCCATGAAGCACACGCCCTCACAGGACAGGCCCGATGCCTCGTCCGAAGCGGCAAGAACGCCGAAGCCATCGCCCTGTTCCAACAAGCAGACGACCTCTACCGCGCCCTCGGTTCCCTCATGCCTGACCAGGCAGGCACCACGCCGGCTGGGCCGGTGGACATACCGTGATCCACCGGCCCAGCGGGGTCGTCACCGGTCAGCGGATGTACACGTGCATGTCCGTGTAGTCGAACGTGACGGCGAACGGCTTGAAGAACTCGTGGGTGAAGTTCGCGATGGGCGTGAACCCGAACTGCGCGGCCTGGCCGGGCCCGGGGATGCCCATGCCGCCTCTCTCGCTGGCGAACCCGCGCACGTCGTGCCCGACCGCCCGGCCGAGGCTGATCCGGTCCGCCGTGATCGGGTAGACCGTGGTCCCGCCCATCTGGCGTGGGTGGTCGTAGTCCACGGTGATGCCCACTCGCTCGGCCATCTCCACCGTGGTGTCGAGGCCGTGGGCGAGCCCGCCGGTGTCGAGGGTGACGACTCGTGGACCGTAGCCGTTCATGCTGCCCAGCGAGCAGGGATAGTGGTCGCCGGCCAGCCACAGGGGTAGCCGGTCGCCGGAGGTCCGGAACCCGGACGTCTTGCGTCGCAGCGCCAGTGACTGGCCCGCGTAGTCCATTGTGGTCAGTAGGTGGTAGAAGGTCGTGGTACCGAGCACGCCTGCCGGTTGCGAGCCGTCCGGGAGGGCCGGGCGTCGCATGTCGATCCACTGCATCGGGATGTTGCGCAGCTCGATGTCGCCGATGCGTATCGAATCCAGGATGCCCAGGTGGATCGTGACGGGCCCGCCCATGGCCACGCCCGTCACGGTCGCGACCGAGCGGAGCCCCGCCTCCTCCGCGTCAGCCTGGTTCAGGTCGAGCGTCGAGTAGGTGTCGAGCAGGAAACCCTTGGGCGGCCCGCCGTTCAGTGACGCCTGGACGGCGGGGACCGGATCCGTCATCAGGAACGGGACGCGTGTGCTTCGTGCGCCGTGCACCTGCCACGCCGGGCCTTCGAGACGGGAGTACAGCTCGGCGTACGCCTGGTCACGCTGGTTGCCGGCACGGAGCAGGGGGACCGCGCGGGCGTGCTGGTCCTGGCGGACGAAGCACTCCGCGAGCCGCTGCCTCGAGACGAGGTCTCCCAGGCTGATCGCCCGTGACAGGTGCTTCTCCGCGTCGGCGAACCTGTTGCCCAGCAACGCGATGTAGCCCCGCTGTGCGGCAGCGTGCGCGTTGGCCGGGTTCTCACGCAGGATCCGGGCGTAGCCACGGTCGGCGGCGCTGAACCAGCCGTCGGAGAACAGCTGGTCGGGTTCGGTGGCGGCGCTCGCCGTGCCAGTGCTCAACAGCGGCGCGGCGGCGGCGAGGCCGGCGCCCATGAGGAACGTGCGGCGACTGAGATCGTTCATGGCGATCATGGTGGGAGTGGAACGGTGAAAGGAACCTGGCCGGAAACTGAGAAGATCGTGAGAGCGGGCCGCTGTTCCGGTTCGCCGGATTACGTTGTGGCCGTGCGACTTCTCGTGGTGGATGACGACTGGGACGTGCGGGAGAGCCTGCGCGACAGCCTCGAGTTCGAGGGGTATGCGGTGGACACCGCAGCCGACGGCGAGCGGGCGCTGCACCGGCTCCTGGCCGAGCCCCGCCCCGATCTCGCCATTGTGGACCTGATGATGCCGGGCATGGACGGTATGGAGGTGTGCCGACGCCTGCGCGCGAGCGGCGCACGGCTGCCCGTGCTGATGCTGACCGCGCGGGACGGTCTCGGTGACCGGGTCACCGGCCTCGACGCCGGCGCCGACGACTACCTGGTCAAGCCGTTCGCCCTGGAGGAACTGCTCGCCCGGCTGCGCGCGCTGCTCAGGAACAACCGCCGATCCCACCACGAGACACTGCGGTACGCGGACCTGGCGCTGGATCCCGTCACCCGCGAGGTCACCAGGAACGGCCGGCCGATCGCGTTGACGCCGACCGAGTTCGACCTGCTGCGCCAGTTCCTGGCCGCCCCACGACGTGTGCTGCCCCGCGCGCACCTCCAGCGGCGGGTCTGGGGCCACACGCCGGGTACGAACACCCTCGACGTCTACGTGGGCTACCTGCGCCGCAAGACCGAGGCGGAGGGCGGTGGCCGGCTGCTGCACACGGTGCGTGGTGTCGGTTTCGTCCTTCGCACGGCCGAATGATGTTGCGCGGTCGGGTCGCGGCGATCACGGCCTGTGTGGTCGCGGCCGCCGTCGTCGGCATCGGAGCCATCACCTGGTTCGCGACCCGGCACCACCTCCTCGCCCAGCTCGACCAGACCCTGCTCGACAGGAAGCTCCCGACACTCACCACCATCCACACGGGAGCGACAGAGCCCACACTGGCCCAGAAGGCGTTGCTGTGTGATCCGCCGGAGCACCAGTTGCAGGGCTTCCTGGAGGGCATCCAGCTCCTGCGGGCCGACGGCACGGCCTGTGTTCCCGACGGTGTGGACGGAGTGGTCACCACGCCGGCGGACCGCGCCGTGACGGCGGTGACGCTGCGGGACGGGATCACCGAGTCGGGAGTGCCGGCGCGGGTGATGTTGCGCCCGGTCGGCGGTGGTGACGTCGTGGCCATCAGCCGCAGCCTCGTCCCCGTCGACGAGACGCTGTCCGGCCTGCGCACGCTGTTGATCCTGGTGTGCGTGTCCGGTGTGGTCATCGCAGGCGCGATCGGCCTGCTGCTCGCCCGACGCACGCTCGCGCCCATGGCACGGCTCACCGCCACCGCCGAACACATCGCCAACACCGAGGACCTGGAGACACCGGTGTCGGTCACCGGCCGCGACGAGGTCGGCCGGCTGGGACGGGCGTTCAACGCCATGACGACCGCGTTGCGGGAGTCCCGACAACGGCGGCGCGAACTGGTCACCGACGCCGCCCACGAGCTGCGCACCCCGCTCACCAGCCTGCGCACCAACGTCGACCTGCTGGCCCGTAGCGAACGCACCGGCCGCGCCATCCCAGCCGGTCAGCGCGCCAGGATCGTCGACCGGCTGCAGGCACAGACCGCCGAGTTCAGCGACCTCGTCGACGAACTCGTCGAACTAGCCAGGGACGCGCGCGAACTGGCCCACGAGGAAGTGCCGGTGGCAACCGTGGTCGAACGCGCCCTGACCCGCGCACGGAGCCGCACGGCGAACCACGACTTCACCGTCGAGCTGACACCGTGGTCCACCGTCGGCGACGCCGCTGCCCTGGAACGGGCAGTGCTGAACGTGCTCGACAACGCGATCAAGTTCTCGCCCCCCGGGTCGACGGTCTCCGTGCACGGTGAGCCCGGCCGGCTCGTGGTCACCGACCAGGGGCCGGGTATCCCAGCGGAGAACCGCGAGCAGGCGTTCGCCCGGTTCTGGCGCACCCCTTCCGCCCGTGCCCTACCGGGCTCCGGCCTGGGGCTGGCCATCGTGGCCAACACCGTCCACGCCCACCGCGGCACCGTTCGCTTCGTCGACCCGCCGCCGGGATGGGGTGCGTGTGTCCACATCGAACTCCCACCGCGCCAGGACGCGCCGCACTGATCGGCCTGTCAGGGTTTCATTGCCGCACGGCGCCTTTGAGCAGGTTGCCTTCGGTGGACAGGTAGTGGTCGTCGTAGTTGAACCGGCGCGCCTGCCCGAACATCAGCCAGTAGTACTTCAGTTGCTCCGACCACCAGTAGCCGGGGCAGGAGTCCCCGCGCACCACCGGATTCGTGGTCACGTCGTTGAGGATCGTGTAGCCGTACTGGACCTTGGACGTCGCCTTCATCAGCTCGTAGTGGCGTTGCGCTCGGTGCCGGTAGAGGTCGTCGCCGGTGGCCAGCCACAGGTTCAGCGCGGCGTCGGCGAACTCGGGGCGGAGCAGGTTTCCCTTCCTGACGACCGACATGTTGGAGTAGTCAATCGCCTCGGGCAGCACGCCGTAGCGGTCCTGGACGGCGTTCCACGAGTCGTGGTACCTGCGGCCGTTCTGGATGTCGCCACCCTCGGCGAGCAGCCCGGCGAAGTAGGCCGCCAGCTCACTCTGCTCCCGGCTGAGCTTGAGGCCGGTGAGCGCGTCGACCTGAGCGAACCACAGCCGGCCGTCGACCACTTCGGACTGGCGGGCCAGGATCGCGGAGACCAGCGTCTCGTACCAGACCTTCAGGTCCCCGTCGCCGAACAGTGACCAGCCGTCCCACAGGTACTCGTAGTACGAGTCGGCGGGCGGGCCGACGGTCGCCGTGGTGTTGAGCCACGTCCCCGTCGGCGCCAGCCATGAGTAGGGCACCAGGCCGAGTGGGGAGCGCCGGTCGAAGGTCACCTGGAGGGCGCGCTTTGCCGCGTCGTAGTATCTGCGGTCACCGGTCAACTCCGAGAGCGTGCCGAACTCGGTGATGTAGGTCCCCAACTCGGCGAGGTTGGTGTCCGGACGGCTCACCGCTCCGGTGCGCAGGTTCACATACCGGTAGGGGACCCCGGATGGCGACGAGGTGAACGCCGGCATCAGCCGGTCGGTCAGGTCGACGGCGAGCTCCAGCAGGCGCGGCTCGCCGGTGCAGTGATAGCCCGACAGCAGGCCGCCGACCAGGCGGATGTTGGTCTCGAACACCTGGAACGGTGCGTCGATGTCGAAGCTCAGGTTGTTCTTCACCCAATCGACGCCCTGCTCGACCTCGGCGTCGAGCTCCATCAACCACAGGGTGTCCAGCGCCTCGACGATCGTGAGCCCGACCGAACGGCCCTGCGCGAAGAAATCCTCGCCGCCGCCGGAAACCGGCTTGATCTGGTCACGCCCGAACGCTCTGTCCACATAAGATTGCCAGGCCCATTGGGTCTCGCGCCGGACGTCGTCTGCGATCGCCTGCCATCCGTCGGGTTGTGCGCTGGCGCGTGGTGCGCCGGCCACTCCCATCCCGGCGGCTACGGCGGCGAGACTCAGGAACCTTCTCCTTGGCAGAGCAAAGGGCATGCGGCGAACTCCTCCTGACTACCTTGCGTGATCGCGACGCGTGAAGTGATCACCGGATGCTCTTGTGTTGTGACGGTAGTTGTCAACTATGGAGGCCCTGTCCGCGTGCCTCTAACGGTCGAGTGCGGTGGCGATGATGTCCGAGCTGGGGGCGTGCAGAGCCTGCGCCGCTGTCTGTCCCGTCGCCGCCAGATAGGCGTCGACCAGCCGGTTACCGGCGGCGTAGCCCGCTCCGGTCGGCAGGCCCACCGGGGTGGCTCCGAAGCGTTTCGCGTGGGTGTCGCCGTGTACCCAGGCGGTGAAGTTCTGCATACCGGTCACGTCGAGGCCGGTCACCACCTTGGCGAAGACCGCGTCGTCGTGCAGTGGGGGCACGCCGATGCGGGTGTAGCCGAGCTCGTCGCCGTAGAGCTGGCGGGCGAACGCGTCGGCCAGGCCCTCCGAGACCACGTGCTCACCGACCGTGACGGTCATCGGGTCCCACACGACCCCACCGGGGCCGTAGCGCAGGTTGTGGTTGAGCTCGTGCACGGCGGTGGCCTCCAGCCGTGCCACGTTCTCGGGGAACGGCCACAGCGTGATCAGGATGTAGCCCGATATCCCCCCGTTTCCCGTGAGGCCGAGGCTGGGACCCATGAAGTGGGCGTCGCCGGGGTCACCCAGCACGACCAGCACCGTGATGTCCGGGACCGTCAGCTCCGGTGTGGCCGCCAGCTGCGCGGCCAGCGCCTGGTCGAGCGCGTCCCGCATCCGCTCCCAGGCACGGGCCGACGCCAACGTCTCGAGCGCGTCCAGGCACCGTTCCCCGTCGCGGTCGACGGGGAAGCCGGACGCCATCCCGTGCATGGCCACCAGGTCGACGTCACCGGGGAAGTAACGGAACATGCCGCTGACCGGCTCGATCATCGAGCGCAGCAGGTCGACGCGATCCTCGGCCGGAGCCCGCAGGATCTGCTTCATCGTGGAGTAGGTGTCGAGAACGGTGATCGTCACGTTCGCCGACGCTAAAGCTTGACGTTACGTCAAGGTCAATGCTCGATGTGGCGGCTCCGGCACGAAGCCGGAGCCGCCAGGGTGGTTGGGTCAGCTACTGGTGACGAGCGTCAGGCCATAGGCCGCGAGGATCGGGTTGATCTCCTGGTAGAACGTGGTGCCGCCGACGCTGCAGTTGCCCGATCCGCCGGAGGTCACGCCCTGGGCCTGGTTCGCGCTCAGCCACGAGCCGCCTGAGTCACCCGGCTCGGCACACACATTCGTGCGGGTGAGGTTGAAGACGGTGCCCTGCGGGTAGTTGACGGTCCAGCCGCGGTCGAGCAGGGTGCCGCACCACATGCCTGTGGTGGAGCCGGAACGGCAGATGCCGGAGCCGGCCGGGACCTGGGCCGAGCCGTACACGTAGTACCAGAAGCCGTTGTAGCCCTCGACGTACCCCCACAGGGTCACGCTCGGGTCGGTGCTGACGAACGAGTAGTCGTTGCCGGGGAAGGAAGACGCGGCGAACGAACCGATGACGACTCCGGTGTGGTCGCTGACCGTGCTGCCCGCGACGCCGCAGTGGCCGGCGCTGACGAACCCGCCGTGGACGGCGAAGCCTTCCGAGCAGCGGGCGGCGAAGTCGATGTAGTACGGCCAGCCGCCGACGACGTCGGCGACGGTCTGCGGCGAGCTGTCCTCCTCGACCACGCGGACCGACGAGTGCATGGCGGTCACCGAGGAGAGGAACGACTTGGCGGGGGCGTCGATCTTGTGCCGGTTGACCGCCACGACCACGCTGTTGGTCTTGTCGTCGACGTGCCAGCCGTTGATCGCGGCCGGTGCCGCCTTGCCGGCGAACCGGTCGATGCCGGTCTTCACGGCGTCGAGTTCGGCGCGGCTGTTGGCGACGACGCGGACCGTCACGCCCGTGCCGAGCCGTGCGGCCCTGGCACGGTCGGTGGTCTGTACGACGAGGGTGCCGGACTTCGGGTCGAACCAGCTGCCGGCGTAGCTGTCGCCCAGCCGCGTCCGCGCGCTCTGCTCGGCCGCGCGTGCGGCCTCCTCCTGGGCCAATCTGGTCCTGACCTCAGCCGAGGACAGCCCGAGGTCGCGTTGCATGGCCTCGGACATGGCCTGCGTGATTCTCGGCGCCGTCAGCGGGGAGACCGGTGCGAGCTTGGCGGACGCCGATGCGGAGGTGAGGCTGGCCGCGCCGAGTCCGGTGGCCAGCAGGACAGCCGCGCACAAACGCGCCACTACGGTGCGTTTCATGATGAGTTATTCCTTTGATCGTGTGCAGGGGAAATTACGGAACCGACGACGGACTACGTGGCGATGAAAAGCAGGGTGTCGGTCGCCGTCCTCGATGTTGAGAATCTTTCACGTTGCAGTCGAAAGGTTAGGGAGCAACGCGATGCGCGGCGTACCGCCATCCGTGTGACGAAGTGTCACACCGAAGTAGCGCCGACATTTTGATCAGGCGGTATTTTCCGACGCATGGTTACGTGCACCCTCGCCGGTATGTAATTCCATATTCCGCAAATTCTGGATCAACCCGCCGCGGGAATTGCCGACGGCGCTCAGAGATAGCCGAACAGCGGAGGAAAGAGCAGGGCCACGATCCACGCCCAGATGGCGTAGATCGGGAGATAGGTGGTCTGCCAGCGCTCGAGCGTCGCGAAGGACGTGTGCCGGCGGACGAGCCTGAGCAGCAGCCACGTCGACCAGGCGAGGTTGGCCAGCAGGATGACGTTCTCGCCGAGCGCGGCCGCCTTGTTCGGCGTGGTGCCGAACTCCGTGATGCGACCGGTGATCTCCAGCAGTACCAACACGTCGATGGCGAGTGCGCCGAGCACGAGGGCGAGTTGCAGCTTGTCGAACAGCCCGGGCGGGGCCAGCGGGTCGCGCGCCGAGATCGAGTAGAGCAGCAGGCTCAGCACCACGACGAGCAGGAGGTCGAACAGGATCAGCGAGTCCCGCTCGATGTCGATGCCGTCACTGGTGACGGCGAACGCGACGAGGAAGGCCATCATCGCCCCAGCGAAGAGCGGGGTGAACAGTCGCGTGAGGACCGGCGCGAGGTTCTCGACGACACTTTGCTTCGCCTCGACGAGCCACGCGGCCACCACCGCCGCGGCCGCCGCGCCGCACGGCACGAGCCACTCCCCCACGAAGGTCTCGGGGGAGATCCCGATGGCGTTGAACGTGCCGATCATGAAGGCAATCAGCACACCGCCGCCGAGCGCGATGAGCACGTAGTAGATGAACCATTCGCCGGTGAAGCGAACGAAGTCCATGCGCCTGCGCGGCGACCGAAGATCGTCGGCGATGTAGGCCAGCCCGACCGCGAACCACAGGGCGATCGGGAGATGGATCGTGGTCAGCACCACCGACTGGGAGTCGTCGCGGAGCGGGTAGGCGTTGGCCGCGACGGCGCCGAGCGCGAACAACGTCGCCAGAACACCGATCACCGCCGTCGTCGCCCGGCGGCGCCATGCCAGGAAACCCGCGAGCCAGGCCAGCGCGAACAGGCCGAAGTTCGGTGCGTAGAAGGCGATGTCGCGATCGATGTGCTTGCCGAACAGCTCCGGCACCTTGATCGACGCGGCCGCGCCCACCGCGCAGATCCCCATCGCGAGCAGATCCCGCCGCGACCGGACGCCCGCCGCCGGAGCGTCGGTCCCGCCGGTCAGCACCAACTGCTTCCACAGCCGTTCGGAGTGCTCCCTGGCGAACTCGCGGGACAGGTCGTCCAGGCTGCCCATTCGCTTGACCGCCACCAGGAACGCCTCGTCGTCGTGCAGCCCGGCGGCGACGAGCTCGTCGACCGAACCCCGGAGGTGATCTTCGAGCTCGTCGGCGTCGGCCGGCCCAAGTTCACGGCGACGCTCCACATAGTGGCGCCACTGGGCGAACTGCGCCTCGAGGTCGCGGCTGGGCCCGGTCATGCGGTGCCCCCCAACGGAAACAGGGTCAGCGACTGGGAACCCCCATTGCCGCGCCAGATCTCCGTGAGCGCGCCCACCACCGTGTCCCATTGCCGGCGCTGTTCGGTCAGCTCGGCCAGCCCGGTGTCGGTGATGCGGTAGTACTTGCGTCGGCGCTCCCCGGCGACCGACTGCCACCGTGACTCGACATGCCCGAGCCGTTCGAGCCGGTGCAGTAACGGGTAGAGCAGCCCTTCCGTCCAATCCAGCTCACCGCCGGAAAGGTCGTTGATCCGCTTCAGGATGGCGTACCCGTAGCTGTCCGCCTCGGCGAGGATCCCCAACACCATCGGCGTCGCCGAGGCGGCGACGAGATCCTTGGTGACCTTCACCCGACCTCCAACCCTAGAAGCATGATGCATCGTAGTACTAGGTATGCGGAGTTCGCAAGTTTCCCCTACTCCCAGTGCACAGTGGTTTCCATGCCGATTTCACCGGAATCACGCTATGTGCTCGCCTTCTCGCACGAGGGACCGGCCTGTAACAGGGCACATGTCGCCGCGACGGTCTACTTGACACACACTCTTGGTCCTCAAAGGAGGAACTGACTATGCGTAAGATCCTCATGACCGGCGTCGCCACACTGGCTTCACTGCTCCTGTTCGCTGGCACGGCGTCAGCGCACGAGTGCTTCATCGACAACCGCTCCGACCAGGGCGACGCCAAGGCGGGCACGAATTCGACGGTGTGGACGATCCTCACCGCGCAGGACATCGCCGGGTTCGCCCCACCCGGAACCGACCAGGCCTGCTTCGCCGCCTTCTGGCTCGCGAACGGCGGACCGGAGTCGGTCACGGTTCGCTCCGACAAGACCATCGGCGCCGGTAGCGCGAACCCGAACCTGGCCGACGGGCAAGGTCTGGAACACGCGGAAGACGTGTTCGGCGCGCTGTTCGGCGCGGCAGTCGAAGCCTGCTCGTGAAAGTAAGGTCCTCATCTAGGCGGCCACCGTGGAGGTAACGTCTGAGTAGTGACCAGACACGTGGACGCCGTGCTGTTCGACTTCTCGGGGACCCTGTTCGACGACGCCGCCGTGCTGACCGTTGCCGGGGTGCGGGCCGCGGCCGGTGCGCGGGGTGTGGCACTGGACGACGGGCAGGCGGCTCGGCTCATCGAGATGTCACTCGCCACGGCGGACTCCCCCGACGGGCGGGCGCGGCGCGAAGGGTGTGACCGATCGGCGGATCGGCACCGTGCCGTGTGGACGGAGCTGCTGACCACGGCGGCCACCGGGTTCCTGCCCGGGCAGGAACCCGAGACGCTGGCCGACGCGGTGTACGCATGCTTGACCGACCCGCTGAGCTGGCGGCCCTATCCGGACACCCTTTCGGTACTCACACAACTGCACGACGCCGGCGTGCGGCTCGGGGTGGTGAGCAACATCGGTTGGGACATCCGGCCCACGTTCGCCGCGCTCGGAGTCGTCGACCTCATCCCGAGCTTCACGCTGTCGTGTGAGCACGGCGTCGTCAAACCGGAGCCGGCCATGTTCGAGGCGGGGTGTGCGGGGTTGGGCGTGCCGGCCGCGCGGACGCTGTTCGTCGGGGACGACCCGGTTCGGGACGGTGCGGCCACGGCCGTCGGCATGCCGGTGTACCTGCTGCCGCACGACCGCGCGGCGGACCGGCCACGCGGGCTGGCTGGCGTGCTCGCTCTCGCCGGCTGCTGATCCCTACGGCACGACCAGCGTCTTGCCGAGCACGCGGCGGGTCACCTGCTCGCGCAGCACTCCAGGAAGCTCGGCGAGCGGCACCTCGCCCGTGATCATCCGTTCCACCGGCAGTGCGGAGTCGGCCAGTGCGCCGACCGCGGCGGCGAAATCGGACCGCACCGTGCCGTAGCTGCCGCCGACCAGGACCGGTTTGCCCCGCCACCGCACGGGTACCACGGTCTCGGTGCGCCGCACGGTGTCCAGGTCGCAGTCGAGGCCGTCGAGCTTGTCGCCCGGTGCGGTGCCGCCGTAGAGCAGCACGAACCCGCCGGGCGTCACCACGCGCAGGGCCTCGGTGAACACGTCCGGCCGCACGAAGCTGGTGGTGATCACCGCCGCGTCGACGCCGTTCGACGGCAGCTCCTCGAAGGGCCCGACAGGCGCGTCCAGCAGCCGACGCTCGTGCAGGAACGCGACGCGGTCACCGCCTCGGTTGCCGAGGATCACCGACGCGCCAAGAGTTTGCGCCAGTCCCGCGGTCAGCACCCCGGCGGTGCCGGCGCCGAGCACGGCGAGTCTCACACCCGGCAACGGCCGGCCGAGATGCGTGGTGAGCGCGGAAAGACAGTGCCGCACACAGGCCACCGGCTCGGCGAACACCAGGCGACGCGCGGACAGCCCGGCGGGCAGCGTCGGCAGGGCCGCCAGCAACTTCTCGGCCGGACCGGCCACCCACATCGCGGTGGCGAACCCGGAGCCACGGCGCACCGCCGCCACGTTGGGGTCCAGGCCGACCCGGCGTCCCGGCGGCAGCCCCGGCACACCGGACTCCGCCACCACACCCACGATCTCGTGGCCGAACTGGCTCGCGCCGTGCCGTGCTCCGGCCACCTCCTTGAGGTCCGACCGGCACAGTCCGGCCAGCTCGATCCGTACCAGCACGGCGGGTCCGTCCGGCGGGCGCTCGGGCGGCGTGTGCGACAACACGGGGCCGTCCGGCCCCAGCTCGACCCTCATCGCAGCTCGTCCAGCGCGGCCCCGAACCGGTCGGCGACCAGGTGCGCGTCGGCCGGGCTGAGCACCAGCGGCGGGCGCAGCTCGATCACGTTGCCCAAGCCGTGCTCGGAAACCCGGGTGAGCACGCCCTGGCGGTGCAGCTCGCGCTGCAGTGCGTGTGTCGCGGCGGTGGCCTTGCCGCCGTCCGGTGTGACCAGCTCCACCCCCATCATCAACCCGAGGCCTCGAATGTCGCCGAGCACCGGGTGATCCGACTGCAGCGCACGCAGCCGGTCGAGCAGCACCGCGCCGCTGGCCCGCACGTTCTCCAGGAATCCGGGCCGCTGCACGATTTCCAGTGTCTTCACCGCGGCCGCCGCGGACAGCGTGTGCCCGCCGTAGGTGAACCCGTGCAGCGAGCGGTCCCAGCCGGCCATGCGCTCTTCGGTGAGGATCGCGGCGAGCGGCAGCCCGCTACCGGTCAGTCCTTTCGAGACGGTCATGATGTGTGGTGAGACGCCGAAGTGGTCGGCGGCGAACATCTGTCCCGTGCGGCCGAACGCGGTCTGGATCTCGTCGAAGATCAGCAGGATCTCGCGTTCCTCGCAGAACGCCTTCAGGTCCGCGAGGTAGCCGGGTGGCGGGATCACGTTGCCGCCGACGCCGCTCACCGGCTCGATGATCAGGCACGCCACGCTGCCGGAGCTGGCGTAGTCGATGAAGTCGTCGATCCGTCGCACACACCAGAAACCGCACGTGTCCGGGTGTTGCCGGTAGAAACACCGGTAGCAGTACGGCTCCGGCACGTGCACCGACCCCGGGAACCGGTACGGGAACGGCGCCCGCATGCGACTGCTGCCACTGAGACTGGCCGCGGCCAGCGTCTGGCCGATCTGGCCGCGGAACGGCACGATCACGTCCCGCTTCCCCGTATGGTGCTGGGCGATCTTGATCGCACCCTCGTTCGCCGTCGAACCGCCGGAGCTGCGCAGGTTCACCCTGGTCAGGTTGTCCGGGCTGATCCTGACCAGCTCCCGCATCACCTCGTTGGTCGGCTCGGTCTGGAACGAGGAGCTGGCGAACACCAGCCGTTCGGTCTGTTCGCGGACCGCGGCCATCACCTCGGGGTGGTTGTGCCCCAGCAGCAGGTTGAACGTGCCGGACACGCAGTCCAGGTACTCGCGGCCGGCACTGTCCCACGCACGCACACCCGACCCACCGACCAGCAGCGCGTCCCCGAGCTGGTACTGCGCGACGTCCTGTGGGTCGGGCGCCTCAACCATGACGGTCCTCGTGGTCCCGCGCGAGCCCATCGAGCTGCGCCCGCACCCACTCCTCCAGTGTCCACGGGGCGGCCACCTCGCGCCTGCGCTTGGCCGACTCCGCACGTTCTGCGGCAGGCGCGGTGAGGCCCGCGACGATCGCCTCGGCCTGCTCGACGAGGTCGAACGGGTTCACCGTCCGGCACACCGGGGCGAGCACCTCGGCCGCGCCACACATCTCGGACAGGATCACGTCGGCGTCCCGCTCGTTGACCAGCGGCGCCTCGAACGTACTCAGGTTCTGACCGTCCACCGTGGAGTTGAAGACAAGTAGGTCTGCACGCTGGAAGCAGGCGATGCTGTGGTCCACCTCGTTGTCGCAGTGGCTACGCACCCGCTCACCACCCAGCTCGCCGTTGGCCCACACGACCGCTTCCTCCACCCGCCGCACGTAGTCGGCGTTGGCTTCCACGTAGAGCCGGTTGGGATTCATCCGCACCAATAGCTTCGCGGCACTCATTCGCTCGTCGGAGCGCACCGCGAGGACGAACGCTTGCACGGCACGCTCGGCGTTCTTCATCGGGTCCGTTCGTCCACTGTGGACGACAAGTGGGTCGTCGCCGGCCCACTCCCCCACGCCGTCGGGCAGCCGGGGTTCGCGCCCGCGCAGCGCGAGTGGGCTGTAGCCGAGCGGCATGGCCCGCACCCGGCACCGGTTGCCCCGCCAGCGCACCACGCCGGAGTCGCGGTCGACCTCCGCGTCCGGCACCAGGTCCGCGACGCAGTCGAGGAAGTTTCGCACCCAGCGCTGCGCGAAGAACCCGATCGTCGTGGCCGGCAGCATGCTCATCAGCAGGTTGGTGCGCATGGGTTTCGGCAGGATCCGCCAGTAGTCCGCGCTCGGCCACGGGATGTGCACGAACAACAGCACCGGCGCGTCGGGCCTGCGCTCACGCAGCAACGCGGGCACACCGACGAGCTGGTAGTCGTGCACGAGGTAGGTCGGGTCGGCCACCTCCGCGGAGGCGTCGAGCATGGCACCGGCGAAGTCCTGCGTGAACGTGGCGAAGTGGTCCATCGCCTCGCGCGTCCGCCGGTCGAAGGTGGGGGTGGTCCACTTGTCCCAGCCGTAGTTGTTGGCCGCCCACAACAGTTCCGCGGTGAGGAAGTTCTGCACCACGGCGAAGGTCTCCCGGTCGTGCCGCAGCAGCCGGATGCGGATGTCCCGACCCGACGGTAGCCGCATCTCCAGGCCGTCCGGGTGTTCGGCCGCGGCCCGCCGGTCGTCGTCGGTGTCCGCACTCGCGATCCAGGACACGCCGAGCACGCCGGCCTGGTCGGCCACCACGTTGCCGGTGCCGCCGGGCGCGAGCCACGGCTTCAGCTGCCCGGTGTCGGGGTCGGGTGCGAAGCTCACCGCGGCCCGCTTGCTGGCCAGGAACAGGTGGCGGTCGGTCACGGTGCGGTTCCTCCAGTGATCAGGCGGGTGCTCGCGGACAGGACGTCAACCGGGTCGAGACCGTCCAGTTCGGACAGTCGGGAGGCTCGTTCGCTGTGCAGGCAGGCGTTGCGTGGCCGGCAGGCGTACTCGCTGGAGTTCCTCGGCACCGGCCGGACCAGCGCGGGGTCGGCACCGCACACGGCGGCCAGGTGGCGTGCCCAGTCCAGCCTGCTGAGCCGGCGCGGGCCGCCGAGGTGGAGTACGCCGGTGTGGTCGGTGTCCAGCAGCGCGTCGGTCCACGCGGCCACGTCGTCGACGAGCACCGGGCTGTTCCAGTGGTCGTCCGGCACCGGGACCGGCCGGCCCGCCCGCAGACCCTGGACGCAGGTGGTGAAGAAGTTCGGGCGCAGACCGGCGGGATCCCAGCCGTAGACCAGGCTCACCCGCAGCGCCAGCGCGGCCCCGGTGCCCAGCAGTTCCTTCTCGGCGGCGAGCTTGGCGCGCCCGTAGGCGTTGGCCGGCGCCGGGGGTTCCGACTCGGCACAGCTGTCCTTGTGGCCGGGGAACACGTTGTCGGTGGAGATCAGCAGCAGCCGCCTGCCGCCGAGCGCGGCGGCCAGGTGCGCGGCCCCGCCCGCGTGTGCGGCGTCGGCCTCCTCGGGGTGGCGCTCACACCAGGTGATGTCGGACGGGCCGTGCACCACGACCGCCGCGTCCGGGCGGACCTCGTCGACCAGTTCACGCACCCGCAGCGGATCGGCGACGTCGACCGGGGACCAGGGCAGGTCAGCGGTCTCGGGTGTGTCCGGCTTGCGGCGCGAGCTCAGCGTCGGGCGTCGGCCCGCCGCCCGCAACCGGTGGGCGACGTGCGAGGCGAGGTAACCGGCACCGACCACCAGCACCCGCATGCGTTCACTCCCCCGTGAAGCCGGTGACGTTCTGTGGCTGATCAGGCCACTACAGTCACCCTAACCGGGGACCTGGTACTCCGCAGGCTGATTATTCGCCAGCAGGCGAAGCACGTGCGCACCGAGCAGGACCATCAGTCCGAGGCCGGCCACCACACCCAGCGCCGGTGGCAGGCCGATCCCCGCGGCCAGCAACCCGACCAGCGGTGGGCTGGCCAGGAAACCCGCGTACCCGGTGGTGGTCACCACCGAGATGGCCGTCGACCGGTCCCGAGGTCCGGCCGCCCTGCCGACGGCGGCGAGCAGCGTGGGCACCACCGGCGCGAGCCCGATCCCGGCGAACGCGAACCCCGCGAGCGTCAGGTACGGCGACGTCGCGAACGCGCCGACGGCCAGGCCGACACCGCCTACCGCCGCGCCCAGCCGCACCAGCGTGTGATCCGGCAGCAGAGCGCCCTTCCACTGCGCGAGCATCCGACCCACTGACAGGCCCGCCATGTACGCCGCCGGACCGGCGCTGCCGAGCAGCGGCCCCGCGCCGAGATTCTGCTCGAGGTGCACCGCACCCCACTGCTCCACCGCGTTCTCCATCAGCAGCACGGCCGCCGCGACCGCGCCGACGAGCAGGAACGGGCGCATCCACCGCACCGGTGCTCGCCTGGTCCCGTGTTCAGCAGAGGTGTCGGCGCCCCGCCAGCCGCGCCGGTCCACGGCCAGCGCCGCGCTGCCCAGCACGACGGCCGCGACCACGAGCAGCACCGCGGTCCGGCTCACGCCGAGCTGTCTGGCCAGGCCCACCGACGGCCCGGCGAGCACCATGGCGAGGGGGGTCGCCGCGTGCACCTTGTTGAACAGCCGCACGCCGTCCCTGGCCTCGTGGGCGGCGGCGGTCGCGTTCAGTGCCACCTCGATGGCGCCGCTCGCCGCGCCGACCAGCAGCAGCCCGGCGACGAACACCGGCACCGTGCCGGCGAACGCGACCACCCCGATGCCGGCCGCGAACAGCGCGGTGACCAGCGGCAGGGTGTGCTGTGCGACGCGGTTGGCGAGCCGGCCGGTGAACGCCATCGCGGGCACGGCGGCGATCGGGATCGCGAACAGCGACAGCCCAAGTTCTCTGGTGTCCAGCCCCAGAGTGGCCTTGAGGTCCGGGATCAGCGCGGCCCAGCCGCCCCAGAAGACTCCCCAACTCGCGGCCACCGCCAGCAGCCCCAGCACCCCTCCAGTGGTCCCCCGCACGTGGCCTCCGTCGTGATCATTCGGCACGGTCCGTGACCGTACCGCTCCGGACAATGGCCACGTTTGCCCGATTACCCGTCGGGCACCCGTCACTAACGTTGACGGGGGAGGTAGGCAAACGGTGAGGTGCTGGGGGATCGACGCCGGGGGCAGCAGTACGACGGCCCTGGTAGACGGTGGGGAACGGTGGCTCCGGGGCTCGGTCAACCCGGCCTCCGTCGGCGCGCCGGTCGCCGATGCCGAGCTGAAAGCACTGTTCGCGGCCGTGGCCGACGAGCTGGGTCCGAGACCGGCGTTCGGCTGGTTCGCGACCGCCACCGTGGACGCCGGCACTCCGGAACCGGAGCTGGACCGGCTGGCCGGCCTGGCCGTCGAGGCCGGGCTCGCCGGGACGCTGGTGATCTCCCGCGACATCGTGCCGCTGCTCGCCGCGGACCCACTGCGCGGACGGGGCGTCGCGGTCGTGTGCGGCACTGGATCGGGTTTTCTGGCCGGCGACGGCCGTCATGCGCCGGTGTCCGTCGGCGGGTGCGAGTACCTGGGCAGCGACGAAGGCGGCGCGTTCGACATCGGGCTCCTTGGCTTGCGGGCGGCCGTTCGTGGTGCGGACGGCCGAGGTCCGGCGACGGCGCTCGGGCGTGAGCTGACGTCCGGTGGTTCGATCACCGAGCTGGCCAGAGCGCTCGCGGCACGACCGTTCCCGAAGGCCGCCGTCGCCGCGCTCGCCCCGGCGGTGTTCCGGTGCTGGCTTGGCGGCGACCCGGTGGCCGCCGCGGTGATCGACACGGCCCTGGACGACCTGGTGACGGGCGTGCGTGCGGCCAGGGACCGCGCCGGACTCGACGGCGGGACCTGGTCCGCGGTCTTGTCCGGCGGCGTGGTGCGGGGTTGCCCGGAGTTCGCCGCCCTACTCACCGACCGGCTCGCCACCGAGCTGGGCGCGACATCCCCGACGGTGGTCGACGACCCCGCCGGGATGGTGCTCGCCGCGGCCACCGCGCATCGCGACGCGTTTCCTGACAACCTGGCCGGCTGGGCCTGGCCCAGGAACCTGGGGGTCTGATGAATGAGCCCATAAAGGTCGGGGTGTGTCTCGCGGCGCTGTCACCGATGGGCCTGCGCGGGGCGTTGGCCACCGCGGCCGGGGTCGGTGTGGACGTGGTGGACCTGCCCGCGGACCGCAGCTTCGGATTGGTGGACGCCGACCGGCTGGCCGATCCGGAACACCACCGCGAGGTGAGTGCGTTGCTGCGGGTGGCGAGAGCGCGGGTCGGGTGTGTGAGCAACAGCCGCGACACCCAGCTCGCGCTGGGTCCGCACGGGCCGCACACCGATCCGGTGCTGGCCGGCTCGACGGGGGACAAGCGGGCGTACGGGCAGCGTGCCGCGCTCGGTACCGTCGCGCTGGCCGCAGCACTCGGAGCGCCGTTGGCTCGGCTGATGCTGGGAGTGCCGGACCTGGGCCGGTGGCTGTCCTGGTGGGGCAGCGAGGTGTCCTGGCGGGACAACGTGTCCGCGTGGGTCGAGGCCGCCGCACCGGCACTCGACCTTGCCCGTGAGTCGGGTGTGCGCGTGGTGGTGGAGCCGCACCCCAAGCAGGTCGTCTACGACCCGGCGAGCGCCAGGGCGCTGCTGGCCGCCGCGCCGGAGATCGGGCTGTGCCTGGACGTGGCCAACCTGGCGGCGGTCGGGCACGACCCGGTGCACGCCGCCCGGGGCTGGGGCGACCGGCTGGCCGCGGTGCACGCCAAGGACCTGCAGGTGTGGCGCCTACCCGACGACCCGCGCGGCGCCGGGTGGTCGCGGTACGGGCCGGGGCCGCCGATCCGGTTCCGCGCGCTCGGCTGCGGCGAGTTGCCGTGGGCAGAGATCGTTGCCACGCTGCTGGACGAGGACTACCGAGGGGTGATCTACGTGGAGCACGAGGACACGCTGCTGCCGACGGAACAGGGCATCGCCACGTCGGTGGCGGCGTTGCGCACATTGCTGCCGGCCGGGGCGCCGCAGGGGCGCACATGGTGAACGGCGTGCGGGCCGGCCTGCTCGCGGGCGGGCTCGGTGAGCGGATGGGGCCGCTCACCGACCGGCTGTGCAAGCCGCTCGTGCCGTACGCGGCGTCGTGCCGCCTGGTGGACTTCAGCCTGGTCAACGCGGTGCGGTCCGGGATCCCCGAGGTGGTGCTGCTGTCGCTGCACCGCGAGGCCGACCTGGCACGGCACCTGTTGCGGCACTGGACGAACCAGGGGAACACGAGGATCCACTTCGGACCGCACGACGAGTTGGTGCACTCGGGCGGGCTGGCCGACGGTGAGCCGCTGCCACCACGCCCAGCGGAACACGGCACCGCGGACGCGTTGCTGACCAACGCCGAGTACCTGTTCGCGCCGGGGGCACGGGACGTGTTGGTGCAGCACGCGGATCACGTGTACCTGATGGACTACGGGCCGATGGTGGCCGCACACCGGGACAGCGGCGCGGGGTGCACGATCGGCGTGCAACGCATCGAGCGGCGGTACGTGTCGCTGTTCGGCATGGTCGAAGTGGACGGTGAGTCGCGGGTGCGTGCGCTCGTGGAGAAGCCGGCGAACCCGACCTCGGACCTGATCTTCACCGCGTTCTGCCTGTTCCGCATCGACGCGCTGCGCGAGGTGCTCGCCGAGCTGTCCGCACTCGGCGAGAACGGCTGGCAGCACGACATCAGCAGGGACGTCCTGCCGCACATGATCACCACCGGCCGGCGGGTGTCGGCGTTCCCGATCTCCTGCTACTGGGCGGACATCGGCACGGTGGAGCGGTACCTGCTGGAGCAGCTCAAGCTCCTGGACCTGCCGATGGACCCGATGGCCATGCCACGAACCCTCTCCGGGTCGCCGCCGCGTTACCTGCCGGAGCACCACAGCCTGGTCGGCGAGGACCCAACGCCGGACGCGACGGTGGACAGCAGCGTCCTCCACCCGGGTTGCCGGCTCGAGCCGGGTGCCGTGGTACGCGGTTCGGTGGTGCTACCCGGCGCGACGATCGCCGAGGGCGTGACGGTGGCGGACACCATCGTGCTCGAAGGAGAGACGGTCACCGCGGACCGGAATGGCCTCGCCGCGTGACCGGTCACAGGTCCGCGCACGGTCGCAGGAACCGTTCGGCGAACTCGGCGAACGCCTCTGGCAGCACCCCCACCGGCACCTGCGGGGGGTAGACCACCACGCGAGTCACACCCCAGGACCGCAACTCCGCCACCCGCTCCGGCACCGCGGGCGCCGCCTCCGCGACCAACTCGATCCCGTCCGGATCCCGCCCGGCGGCCTCGGCGGCGGCGCGGCACTCGGCGAACAGCGCACGAGGGTCCGCGACCGCCGGGAAGAAACCGTCGGCCAGCCTGCCGGCCCTGCGGGCCGACGCGACCGTGTGGCCACCCATGATCATCGGAATGCGCCCGACCGGTTTCGGGTAGCAGCGCATCGACGTGAAGTCGTGGTAGCGCCCGTGAAAGCTCTCGTCGTCGCTCCACAACGCACGCAGCACGGCCACGTACTCCTCGAACCGGGCCGCGCGGTCGGCGAACTCCACGCCCACCGCGGCGAACTCCTCGCGAAACCAACCGAGGCCGAGCCCGAGCTCCAGCCGGCCGCCGGACAACGCGTCGATGGTGGCGGCCTGCTTGGCCAACACCACCGGGTTGCGCTGCGGCAGGATCAGCATCCCCGTGACCAGCCGCACGCGGCTCGTCAGCCCGGCCACGAAAGCCAGCCAGGCCAACGGGTCCGGGTACGGCCACTCGGCCGGCACCGGCAGCCGGCCGTCCTCGGCGTACGGGTAGGGCGTGCGGTACTCCGCCGGCAGCACCACGTGCTCCGGCACCCACAGCGAGTCCACCCCGTGCCGCTCGGCCAGCCCGGCGATGGCCCGACTCGCCTCCGGCGTGTCGAACGGTGGCATGTTCGGTGACAGCAACCCGATCCTCATCGAACCGACTCCGCGAGTAGTGACGCGACCGCGACGGTGGTCACGTGGGTGTTGGCCCTCGGGATCACCGGCATCAGCGAGGCGTCCCCGATGTACACATTGGACAGACCGTGCAGGCGCCCGTCGCCGCCGGCCACCGGCCCCATCGCACACGTGCCGACCGGATGCCAGTACCCGAACGACATCTCGGCGACCGCGCCGGCCTCCCGGCGTGCCGGTGGCCACGGGGTGAGCGTTGCGAACTCGTTCAACGGCGCGGTTTCCGCGAGCGCGTGGGCGAGGTCGACACCGTCGAGGACCACCTGACGGTCGTGGCCGTCCGGGTCGGCGAAGAAGCGGTGTTCGATCAGCGGCGCAGCCAACGGGTCCAGTGATCGGGCACGCACCGTCCCCCGGGATCTCGGCGCCATCACGGACACGTACAGCCCGGCCGCAAGCGGTCCGGTGTAGTTGCGGTGCTCGTCCTCGCCCGGCCCGGCGGACGGCACGATGTGCAGGTCCCAGCATTCGTCGCCCGCCATGCTCGACCGGGCCTTGATCACCGTCTGGGCGAGGTAGATGTCGCGGTCCGGCAGCGCGTGTGCGAGTGCCTCGGTGGGGGTCAGCTCGACGGCGGCCGAAGGGTGGTCGGTCAGGTTCTCCCCCACCCCGGCCAGTGGCAGCACCACCGGCGCACCCAGTTCGCGCAGCACCGGCTCCGGCCCGATCCCGCTGCGCATCAGGAGCGGCGGGTTGCCGTAGGTGCCCGCGGCCAGCACCACCGTGTCCGCGGCGACCTGTTCGGCCCGCCCGTCCCGCACGATCACGAGCCCGGTGGCGCGGTCCCCTTTCACCACCAGGCTCGCGACGAGAGCGTCCGCCACCACCCGCAGGTTCGGCCTGCCGCGGGCGGGGTCGAGGTAGGCGAACGCGGCGTGCCAGCGGGTGTCGCCGACCGCGTTGAGCGGCACCCAGCCGGCACCCTCCCTGGCGTCGGCGCCGTTGACGTCGGTCAGCGACGGCAGGCCCAGCTCCGCCGAGGCGGCCAGCACCGCGCGGTGCCAGGCGGTGCGGTCGGCCTCCGGGACGTCACGCACCCGCAGCGTGCGCATGGCGTCGGCAAGGTGCGGGGCGAGGGCGGCGTGGTCCACGGCACCGTCGGAGTACGCGCGCCAGGCGTCGTAGTCGGCGGGGACGCCGATGGTGGCCCAGCAACCGTTGTGCGCGGACGACCCGCCGACCAACCGGGCACGCGAGCAGCACGACGGCCCGCCGGGTGCCCAGTCGTGGCTGCGTGCGGCGGCCCGGCAGTCCAGCAGATCCGGCGGCCACCGACCCTCCCGGTGCGGCCCGTAGTCCGGGCCGGCCTCCAGCAACAGCACCGAACGGCGCTCGTCCTCGCTGAGCCGGGCGGCGAGCACACATCCGGCGGCACCACCCCCGACCACGACGACGTCGGCGCGCAGTTCCCCCGCCACCACATTCTCCTCCGTCATCGTCCACTCAGGACTCAGCCCGTGCGCAGCCGCCCATATCCGGCCGCCCCGGCCATGATCGAGTCGCGGATCTCCGCCTCGGTGACGTCGTCGGCGATCACCGTCTCGCCGAGGGCGACCGGCAGGACGAAGCGCAGCACACCGTCGCGGATCTTGCGGATCTGCCGCAGAGCGCCCAACGCGGCCGGCACGTCGAGCCACACGGGCAGGTCGTCGAGCACCACCGGAAGGCCTACCGCGGCCAGCAGGTTGGTGAGCCGCGCCCTCGTCCGCCGGTCCAGCAGGCCCCGCCGCTCGGCGATCCGCGCCGCGCACGCCATGCCGAACGCGACCGCCTCACCATGCAGGATCGGGCCGTAGCCGGTGACGGTCTCCACCGCGTGGCCGATGGTGTGCCCGAAGTTCAGCGGCCGCCGCAGGTCCAGCTCGTACGGGTCCTTGGCGACCAGGCTGGTCTTGACCACGCTCGCGCCATGCACCAGACGCGCCGTGGTCGCCGGGTCGCCTGCCCGGATGTCGGCGTGGCGGCGCTCGATGAACTCGAACAGCTCCGGCGACGCGATGACACCCTTCTTGATCACCTCGGCCAGCCCGGCACGCATCTGCCGCGGTTCCAGCGTACGTAGGTAGCCGACGTTGGAGACGACCGCTTTCGGTTGGTAGAAAGCTCCGATCAGGTTCTTCGCCGTGGCGTGGTCGACCGCGACCTTGCCGCCGAGTGCGGCGTCGACGTGCGCGAGCAGTGTGGTCGGCACGTTGATGTACGGCACGCCGCGCATGTACGCGCTGGCCACCCAGCCGACGGTGTCGATCACCACCCCGCCGCCGACGGCGAGCACGATGTCCCGCCGTGCCAGTGCGGTGCCGGCCAGCCAGTCCAGCAACGAGGTCGCGGTAGCCATGCTCTTGCTGGCCTCGCCGGACGGGAACGAGGTCGCGGTGACCTCCAGCCCGCTGTCGGCGAGTGCGTTCGCGAGGCGTCGCGCGTGCAGCCTCGTCACCGTGTGATCGCTGATCAGCGCGACCCGTCTGCCGTCGATCTCGGCACGGAGCCGGTCGACCGCGGCTCGCTCGTGCCGGCATACGAATACCGTGTACCGATCCTGCCGGTCAGCGGTTGTGATCACGTCCCCTTCCGAGCTACGCGGCAGCGGAAGCCGTTCGCGCACTCGGACGTGTGCCCCCACCAGTCAAGCACCCCCAGATTTCGACCGGTATTTTCTTCCAGCCTAATCGCACGTCGCCACTAACGCAGATCGCTCAGACGCTCGATGGCGGCGCGGAGCGTGTCCTGGCGCTTCGGAAAGGCGAAACGGACGAGGTCGGCGCCCTGCGCGGGGTCGGCGTAGAACGATGATCCCGGTACCGCCGCGACGCCGATCTCGGTGACCAGCCGTCGCACGAACGCCACGTCGTCGCGGTCGCGGTCGAACGCGCCGGTGCCACACAACACGTAGTACGCGCCGTCTGGTTCGCGCAGCTCGAAACCGAGGTCCGCCAGGGCCGGGCACAGCGTGTCGCGCAGCTCGCGGTAGTGCTCGGCAAGGTCGGTGTAGTACGTCGCGGGCAGTTCCATGGCGGTCACCCCGGCCGCCTGCAGCGGGGTCGGCGCACCGACGGTGAGAAAGTCGTGCACCGTGCGGATGGCGCGGGTGGCCCACTCCGGCGCGATGGTCCAACCGACACGCCAGCCGGTGACGGCGTAGGTCTTGGACAGGCTGTTGATCGTGACCGTACGGTCGGCCAGGCCCGGCACGGTCGCCGGTGGGATGTGTCCGCCCGGGCCGAGGAACTGGATGTGCTCGTAGATCTCGTCGGTGACGCACAGCGTGTCGTGGCGCTGGCACAGCTCGGCGATCAGGTCCAGCTCCGCGCGGCTGAACACCTTTCCGGTCGGGTTGTGCGGCGTGTTCACCACGATCGCCCTGGTACGCGGAGAAAACGCGGCACGTAGCGCGTCCTCGTCGATCGTCCAATCAGGACGCCGCAGCGGCACGTACACCGGGCGGGCGCCGGCGAGCACGGTGTCCGGTCCGTAGTTCTCGTAGTGCGGCTCGAACAGGATCACCTCGTCGCCAGGCTCGACCAGCGCCAGCATGGTGGCCACCATCGCCTCGGTGGCGCCACAGGTCACGCACAGCTCGGTCTCCGGATCGACCGTCCACCCTGGATAGACGCGCGCGGTCTTCGCCGCGATCGCCGTGCGCAGGGCGCTCTCGCCGAACGTCGTCGGGTACTGGTTGCGGTCGCCGTCGACCGCGGCCGCCGCGGCCTCCTTCAGCTCTGGCGGGCAGGGGAAGTCGGGCAGCCCCTGCGAGAGGTTGACCGCGCCGTGCGCGTCCGACAGCCGGGTCATCTCGCGGATCACCGACTCGGTGAACGACGCTACCTTGGTACTCACCCGGGTGATCAACCGATTCTCCTTGCCACCAGACAGATCAGCTCGTACGCGACGTGCGCGGCGGCGATCGACGTGATCTCCGCGTGGTCGTAGGCCGGGCTGACCTCGACGATGTCGGCCCCGACGATGCGCGCGTCGGTCAGCAGCCGCAGGATGCCGAGCAGTTCCCTGCTGGTCAGCCCGCCGGCCTCCGGGGTGCCGGTGCCCGGCGCGTGCGCCGGGTCGAGCACGTCGATGTCCACCGACACGTACAGCGGCGCGTCGCCGACGATCTCGAGCACCCGTGCGGCCACCGCACGCACACCCATCTCCGCGACGTCCATTGTGGACAGGATGCGGTAGCCGAGCGCCGCGTCCCGGTCGAGGTCGTCCGACCCGTACAGCGGGCCGCGGATACCGACGTGGACGAGCCGCTCGGTGTCCACGAGCCCTTCCTCGACGGCCCGGCGGAACGGGGTGCCGTGCGTGTGCCGCGCGCCGAAGTAGGTGTCCCAGGTGTCCAGGTGCGCGTCGAAGTGCAGCACGGCAACGGGTTCCGGCATGGTGCGCAGCACGCCGAGCGCGACGGTGTGGTCCCCGCCGAGGACGATCGGCACCGTGCCGTCGGCCAGCAGCGCGCGGGCTCCCTCGGCGATCTGGTCGAGCGCCTCGTCGATGGCGAACGGGTTCGCCACGATGTCACCGCAGTCGGCGACCTGCGCACGGCTGAACGGCGCCACGTCCAGGCCGGGGTGGTAGGGCCGCAGCAGCCTGCTGCCCTCCCGGATCGCCGCCGGCCCGAACCGGGCGCCAGGCCGGTAGCTCGTCCCGGCGTCGAACGGGATCCCGACCACGCCGATGTCGCACCGCTCCACCTGGTCGCGGCGGGGCAGCCGGGCGAACGTCGCCGGCCCGGCGAACCGGGGGGACCGCGACGCGTCGAGGGGACCGACCGGATCACTCACGAAGCCCCCTCGCCCGCGCGCGCCGCCTTCCACTTGGCAACGAGCGAACCGCCGATTCCGCTCCCTGGACCTGCACGAAAGTCCCATTCGTGCGCCCTGGACCCGAGCGAAAGTCCCATTCGTGCGGGCAGCCGCAGGTGAGGACCGTCCGGCGTTCGCTCTCCACGACAACGCTCACGTCGTCACCACCTCGTCCGGCTCGGCGGCGGCGCCGGCCAACCGCCGCTGCCACGCCTCCAGCACCGCCGCCTCGGTGCGTGGGGTGAGCAGGCTGACCACGACGTAGCCGACGAGGCTCACCGGAAGGCCGTACATGATCGGCTCGTTCGCCAGCGGGCCATCGGTGATCATCAGTACGACCACCACCAGCCCACCGGCGACGATCCCCGCCATCGCACCCTGCCGGTTGCCGCGCCGCCACACCAGGCCGCCGATGATCGGCACCAGCAGCGCGCCGACCAGCAGGTTGTAGGCAATCGAGAGCGCCTCCAGCACGTCGCTCAGCAAGGCGGCGATCACGATGCCGGTGATGCCGAACAGCAGGATCAGCACCCGACTGGCGCGTACCTCGTCGTAGTCGCCGGTACGGCCGAGCAGGCGGCGCAGTCGTGGCCACAGATCGCTCCCGGCGACGGTCGCGCAGGCGAGCAGCCCGCCGCTGGCCGTCGACATCACCGCGGCGAGCGCGGCGGCCAGCACCAGCCCGCGCACTCCGGTCGGCAGCACGCCGTTCACGACCGTGGCGAACGCGTCGTCAGGTAGCGCGAGGTCGGGGTAGAGCACCTTGGTCGCCGTGCCGATCAGCGCGCCGCCGAAGGCGTACGCGACGCAGTACAGCCCGGAGACCGACCCGCCGATGACGGCCACCCGGTCGTCCCGCGCGGTGAACACCCGCTGCCAGATGTCCTGGCCGATGAACAACCCGAGGAAGTAGATGAGCACGTAGGTGAAGATCGTCTCGGCGCCGATGTGCCACAGCGAGAACGTCTCCGGGCCGGCCGCGCGCAGGCCGTCGAAGCCACCCGCTTTGCCGACCGCGACCGGGGTGAGGACCAGCAGCACGCCGACGGTCTTCACGGCGAACTGCACCATGTCGGTAAGCGTGATCGACCACATGCCACCGAGCACCGAGTAGATCACCACAATGCCGCCGCCGAGCGCGACCGACGCGGTCTTGTCCAGGTCGAACAGCACCCCGAAGATCGTCGAACAGGCCACCGTCGAGGTGACCATGATCATCAGCGCGTAGGCCCACATCACCACGCCGGACATGGCCGCGGACGCGCCGCCGTAGCGCAGTTGCAGCATCTCCGAGACGGTGAAGATCTTCAGGCGGTTGATCCGTTTGGCGAACAGCAGGCTCAGCCCGAGCACGCCGAGGCCGATCGTCAGCACCAGCCAGGCGCCGGAAATGCCGTACAGGTAACCGAGGCGCACACCGCCGATCGTGGAGCCGCCACCGATCACGACCGCGGCCATCGTCCCCGAGTACATGACGTAGCCGAGCCGCCGACCGGCGACCAGGAAATCGCTCTTGGTACGCGCCCGATTCGCCGCGTACCAACCGATGGCGACCATCGCCACCAGGTAGCTGATCATCACCACGTAGTCAGCGGCCATCTTTCGACCATAGGAACGTCAAGCCGCACAGGCCCAGTAGCCGATCCGTACAATCAGTCCACACAGATTGGACGGATCGCCCATGACTGTCCCGCTCCGTGATGTCGTGGCACGCACCGACCTCCGGCTCGGGGTGCTGACCGGCGATGTCGACGGCCGGGTGGTGCGCTGGGTGCACATCTGCGAACTGCCGCACCCCAAGCTGTACCTGACCGGCCAGGAGTTGCTGCTCACCGCGGGTGTCAACTTTCCAACCAAGGACGAGGAGATCGACCACTACGTGGCGCGGCTGGTCGAGGCGGACCCCGCCGCGCTCGGCTTCGGTGTGACCCCGGTGTACGACGCGGTACCCGCCTCGCTCGTGGCCGCGTGCGCCCGGTACGGCCTGCCGTTGCTCGAGGTGCCGGCCGACGTGTCGTTCCTGCGGATCAGCGAGACCGTCTCCGGCATGCTCGCCGCGACCGAGCGCGCCGACGCGCGGCGGCTCGCCACCGCCCAGACCGCCCTCACCAAGGCCGCCGCCCAGCCGGACGGCCTCCACGCGGTGGTCGCCCAACTGGCCAGGCAGCTCGACGGGTGGGTACTGCTGACCGACGCGGCCAACCGCCACATGGCGGGCAGCCAGGTGCCCGCCAGCCTGGCCGACGAGGTGGCCGAGCTGACCGCGGCGGTGCGTGCGCCGCACGGCCCGGCATCGGCGACGACACACCACCGCGACACCCAGGTCGTGGTGCAACGCCTCGGCTCCGACGCGGTGCTCGTCGCCGGCCGCCCAGCACCGTTCCGACCGAGCGACCGAGCAGTACTCGGAGTCGGCGGCGCCCTGCTGGGCCTGCTCACCACGGACCGCCGGCACCCACCGGCCGACGTCATACCTCTGTTGCTCACACTGCTCACCGACGGCGCCTGCGGCCCGGCAACGGAGCTGCTCGCCGCCATGACCGGCACCGTTCACTGGCGGGTGCTGCGCGCGGTCCGGCGCGGCCGCACCGAGTCGGTGACCGAACTCGCCAACCAACTCGACTCCCCACTTGTCGCGTCCACAATAGACCGTGGGTTGATCGCCGTCGTACCCGCCGACATCGACATCGTGCTCGACCCGACATGGCTGGCCACCATCAGCGGCGCTGTCGCCGTCGGTGACCTGCCGTCGGCGGCCCGCCAGGCAGACCGCCTACTGACCGAGGCGCTACTGGACGGCCGCCGCCGCACGATCGCCGATCAGTCCGGAGTGGACAATCTGGTCACGCCTCGCGACGCGACCGCGTTCGCCGACGCGCTGCTCGCCCCGGTTCCGCCCGACCTGCTCGGCACACTGCGGTCCTGGCTCGCCCACAACGGAAACTGGGAGACCACCGCCGCCGCGCTCGGCGTGCACCGCAACACTGTCCGACACCGAATCACTCGGCTCACGACGATGCTCGACGTCGACCTCGACGACCCGGACGTGCGCACCGAACTGTGGCTCGCACTGCGCTGGACGAGCACTCCACCAGTACCACCGCACCGTGCGCGTCCGTCCACTTCGACTCCACGAAGGAGACCATGACCTGGCGCGCCCTCGTGTCCCTTGCGGGGCTCAGGCCAGGGTGACGATGTAGCTGCCGTACATGCCGTCGGCGCAGTTGCCCGACTTCTCGCTGTAGAGGCTGTAGCCGAAGTATCCGTAGTTGGACGCCCAGGCGTAGGTCAGGGCGTGGTCAGCATAGGTCGTACCGCCGACGGTGTCGCAGATGACGGGAAGGTAGAAGCTGGAATTGCTGAACCGGCCCACCGTGTTGGTGCCGGTGTTGGCGCCGTCGTCGTAGAACAGGTAGTCGGCGTGGTCCCGCTTCCAGCCGCTGGCGTCGAACCAGTACCAGTAGGCCTCGTGGTAACTCGGGCCGTACAGCAGCAGATCCGGAGTGCTGTATGCCCACCCGAGGGTCGAGCGGGTCATCGTCAGGTCGATGTAGACGGGATCCTCCCACCACACCTGGACGGTCATCGTGTAGGGGATGACGGCCTGAACACCGGGCCGCGCGGCCGAACCGCGTTGCCCGCTCTCCGCGCGGTGCTGCCCGGCGGCTTCCTTCGACGAGCCGGCGGCGAGTTGTCTCGCGATGGCCGGTGGGACCTCGTCGGGTCTGTACTCCGCTCTCGCCATCCTGCGTACGCAGGTCGCCGGATCGTAAGCGAGCTCGGTGAAGTAGAGCACCACCGCCCCGTCGTCCACGTGCCGCTCGCCCTCGGACTCGAACCGACAGGTGCCCTTGTCGGTGCGGTGGCCCTGCTCGACGTAGGTCACCGTGCCTGCCGGGGCGGCCCGTCCCGCGTCCGGGCTGGCCGCCGCGGGCGATGCGGACACGGCGGTGGTCGCGGCGAAGCCGAGTAACGCAACGACGACGCGGACGACCAGGTTGTATCGAACGGCCATGTTCCCTCCTCGTTCGGTGAGAGCCCGACCATCACCGCCCGCACTGGACAGCGACTGGACACCCGGCCGTTCCACGCCATGCTCGGCGTGGGCGTTGGCGACGGCGAGGACGCGAGAACCGTTACGCGGCTGCAGGTTCCGCGTGAACATGAGCAAACGTGCTTACGTGACCGGGTGTTACCGCTGGTGCATCGTCGTGGGGTGGGTTGTCCGCGTGTGCGTTGACCCGGCGCCCACGGTGGTGCGCCAGTGCTTTTCGGCGGCGCGGAGGATGTCGTTGCCGAGTTGTTCGAGGAATCGGCCCGCGGCGGCGAGCCGGCTTCCGACAGCGGTGTCTGTTCCGAAGATGTCGGCGCCGCGCAGGGCGGTGGTGGCGAATCGCTGGTTCGCGCGGACGCCGACCACCGCGGAGCGAAGGCCCGCGTTCTCGTCGAGGAAGTACCGGTGGCGCCGGCTCTGGCCGTCGCGGTCGCGGCGGATCAGCCCGTGCTGGTGCAGCAGGCCGACCGCGTGCGAGATGGTCGCCGCGCTGACCCGCAGGTGCTGGGCCAGTTCGGCGGCGGTACGGCTGCCGGTGTCGGAGGTGAACAAACAGGCCATCACCCCGGCGGCGGTGCGCGGCATGCCGGTCTCGATGAGTGCCGTGGTGAGGTCGGTCATGAACGCGGCCGCCGCGTCGGGGTCGGGACCGCTGTGCTCGCTGGCCCGTTGCGCGGCTGCCGGCGGGCGGGGGCTGCGCCGGGCGCGGTGGGTGGTGGCGAGTTGGGCCAGGTCCGCTCGGTAGCGGCCCGGCCCGCCGTTGCGCGCGACCTCCCGGCTCACCGTGGAGGTGGGACGACCCAACTGGTGGGCGATCCCGGCGTAGTCCAGGCCCCGCGCCAAGCCTGCGGCGATCTGCCGGCGGTCGGCGCTGGTCAGCCTGCGTCCTGGCATCCGGCCGGCCCCTCCTCTTCGGTCGTTCTCGGGCGCCAGTATGCGAGCCAGTCGTCAACCGTTGCAACGGCGGTCTCGGGTGTGCATTAGCCGGCATTGTCATTGCAATCGCCGATCACGGTTGTGAACAGCGGAAACAGTGCGAATCCTGGAGAGGTTTCGTTGACCGGTGTTTCGCGCTCTGCCTAACGTTCGGATCCGACAGCGGATGAGGGGTGACCGCGTTTCGGTCACCTGATGAGGAGCGATGAATGCGAGTCAAGGGCATCACCTACGACACCGGCTTCACTCCCGGTGGGCGGAGTTCGCGGCCTGTCTTCGACGCCGACGCGGTGCGGCGGGAGATCCGTGTCATCGCCGACGATCTGCACTGCGATGCCGTGCGGATCACCGGCGGCGACCCCGAGCGGCTGGCGGTCGCCGCCGGACACGCAGCCGACGCCGGGCTGGAGGTCTGGTACTCCCCGTTCCCCTGCGAACTGTCCGCATCCGAGCTGCTGCCGTACTTCGCTGACTGCGCGGACCGCGCCCAGAAGGTAGGAGCGGAGGTCTTCGTCGCCGGCTGCGAGCTGAGCCTGTTCGCCGCCGGTTTCCTCCCCGGAGACGACAGCCTCGCCAGGATCAAGGCCCTGACCAACGGCGACCCCGACGCACTGGCCCGACTCGCCGAACTCCCCGCCCGGTTGGACGCCGTGCTCGCCGACACCGCGGCGACGGTGCGCGAACGGTTCCACGGCAAAGTCACCTACGCCGCCGGAACATGGGAACAGATCGACTGGGCGCCCTTCGACATCGTGAGCGTCGACGCCTACGGCGACACCAGCGACGCCTTCCGCCAGGGCGTGCGGGAATACCTCCGGCACGGCAAACCACTCGCGGCGACCGAGTTCGGCTGCTGCACCTACCGAGGCGCGGCCGAACGCGGCGGCCTCGGCTGGGCCATCGTCGACCACGAAGCCGACCCGCCCCGCCTCGACGGCGACTACACCCGCGACGAGGACGAACAGGCCCGCTACCTGCGTGAGATGTTGGCAGTTTTCGACGAGGAAGGCGTGGACACCGCCTTCTGGTTCACCTTCGCCGGCTACGAGTACCCGCACCGCACGGACCCGCGCTTCGACCTCGACATGGCCTCCTACGGGGTATGCAAACTCATGCCCGACGGCAGCCTCGCCCCCAAACAGTCCTTCCACGCCATGGCCAAGGCATACCAATGACACGCCGCAGAAACTGAAGGGTGGCCCCGATGCTGGCGACCGGTCACTTGAGCTGCTCGGCCAGCGCGACGAGGATGCCTGCGGGGCCGCGGAGGTAGCAGAGCCGGTAGCTGTTCTCGTACCGCACCAGCTCGCCGAGGAGTTCGGCTCCGTGTGGCCGCAAGCGATCGAGGATGTCGTCCATGTCCTCGACGGCGAACATGATGCGATGGGCGCCCAGCGTGTTCACCGGAGCGCGCGGGTCGCCGACTGGGCTCGACGGCGTGTGGTACTTGGTCAGCTCGAGCCGTCCGTGGCCGTCCGGGGTGCGCATCATCGCGATGTCCGATCGGACTCCCCCGAGCCCGACGAGGCGATCCACCGCGCTGCCCTCGACTGTCGCCTCGCCCTCCAGCACCAGTCCGAGTTCGGCGAAGAACGCCTTGGCAGCCGCGAGGTCGTCGACGACGATGGCGACGTTGTCCATCCGCTGGACCGTCCCGCGCCCAGGACCTCGCTGGTCGGTTTCGTTCATGATGATCTCCTGGTGTTCCTTCTGTCTCTGCATGAGCTCCTCGCAGCCTCCCGCACTCCGACTCATTCGTCCTGCGGTTACGGGTTCTCGCCCGCCGTCAGCCATCATCTGGCCAGGCTGGAGGCCGAGACCGGCGCCAGGCTCGTCCAGCGGGTCGGCCGGGGTATCCGGCTCACCCCGGAGGGCGAGCACCTGGCCCGGCGCGCCACCGAGATCGTCGGCCGGGTCGACTCCGCCGCCGCGGTACTGTCCGCGATGGTGGGCCTGCGCACCGGCCGCGTCCGGGTCGCCGGCTTCCAGTCGGCGCTCGCCGCGCTGGTGCCGCACGCCGCTGGCACCCTGCGCCGCGAGCACCCCGGCATCGAACTGCACCTGATCGAGGCCCACCCGCGCGTGGCACTCGATCTGCTGCGAGCCGGGCAGGTCGACGTCGCGGTCGTCTTCCGCAATCGCGACTCCGCCTGGATCGCGGGCTGCGAGAACTGCCGCCGCGGGTTCCTCGAGGCCTGCGACAAGGCGGGCTTCGTCCCGCCCATCGCGGACACGAGCGACGACATCATCGTCAAGCAGGCACTGGTCGCCGCGGGCATGGGCGTGACCACCATGCCGGGGCTGGCACTGCGCACCCACCGCGTGCCCGGAATCGAGGCCTTGGGCAAGGAAGATCCACCGGCGCCGCGCGCGATCGTGTACCACATAAGGTCCGGCCGACGCACCACAGCAGGATCCGTGGTTCCACGCTAGCCGTTCCGTCCCGCTCATGCCCAGGACGCCCAGTTATTGTCCCATTGTCTGTCGGGGCGAATCAAAGCGAGGGTGATAACAAGGCTACTGCTTACGTGTAGCGCCGCAGCCGACGGGATCAAACCTCTTCACAGACGTTGCCGAATACGAAAGTTCACCTTCGAAGGGGGATCCCTTCCAGGGACTGGCAGCTGTAGAGGCGGCCGGTGGGGTTTCCATTACCGAGCCGGCGGAGAGCACACACCACATCAGCGTAAGAGTGCATTGCTGGACCACGACGGTCGCCCGCTTCGCGGCAGAAGAGGGTGTCTGAGGCCGGCACCGTGCAGGTCTCAGCCGTCGTGGTCGAGGATGCGCAGGTCCGGTGGTACGAGAGTGGTGCTCTCCATCAGTTCGCGGATGAGGTTGTGGTTCAGCGTGTTCCCGATGGGCTCACCGACCTCTTCACGGGTCAGGCCGGACACACCGTTGCCGCTCAACCGGTTCCGCACCTCGGCGACGACACGCTCGACCTTCTTGTGGTTCCAGTCGTCGGCGGGCCGGATCTCGTTGAGGTGTTCCGCGACCTGACGCCAGGACAGGGGAATCGGGTGCCGCTCGTGCAGGAGGTACCGCTGGGCGAGCACGACGACCACGCGCTTCTCCACGGAGGTGAGGTGCCAGGTGCGTGGAGGCCTGGTCGGCGCGTGGTGGTCGGCCGGTGGTCGGTTGCCGTCCCTTGGTTGCACGTGCACTTCGAGCAGGTGCAGTCGTTCGTGGGAACCGCGGACGAACAGCGGGGTGTACCCCGTCCGCAACGGGATCGGCTCGTCCTGGCGGAACAACAGGCGGGATTCGGGCAGCCGCAACGGCAGGCGACCCAGGGTGCTGATCCACCACTGGTCACCGCAACAGGTGAGCGCCCCGTGCTCCCTGCTGATGCGCAGGTCGTCCTCGCCGACGCAGACGTGCACATCCGGTCTGCTCCGTCCGAAGAGGATAGTCCGCCCCTCCTTTGAGCCGACGGTGATGCCGCCGGTCGCAGCCAGCACGTGCAGCGTGCCGGGTGCGACGCTGACGGGGACTCCGAGGGCTAAGCTGTGGTGGTTCGCCGGGAGCTCGTTCAGCCGTTGTCCTGGCATGTCCGCCTCCTGGCGCCTCGTGTGAGCAGCATGCCCGCCAGCCTGTCCGGGACCGGCGGGAGGGTTCCCGCGTCACCGTGGTGGGAAGAAGGCGGTGGCCAACCGGGTCGCGAGCTGGCACCGCTCGTCCGGCGACAGGCTCTTGCCGATAACAGTGGTTTCCAACACCTCGTCCTTGTCATAGCCGTATGCGTCCACGTAGGTGAGGTTGTGCGTTTCGATCTCGCATGTGTCGTCGCCAGGTGCGTCTCCGGGATAGCCGATCACGGAATACCGGCCGTCGATCACCACCTCCGTCGCACCGGACTTGACCAACGGCCTCGCCCGGGTGAAGCGCAGCCGGTAAACGATCCCGTCGGCAATACTGGTCCAGGTGCACGTCCAGCCTCCGAAGCCGACCTCCGGGTTCTCGCGGTCGATCCCGGGCCGGTTGGGGAACGACGGCGAGTCCTTGGCCCTGCAGGCGTCCTCCCAGCTGAAGGAGTTCAGCTGCAACGTCGGGTTGTCGGGCCGGCGTTCCGGAATCGGTCCTTTGGTGATCACCGCGTCGGCGCTCCGGACGGCGACGTCGGTCATCGCGCACGCGTCGGCGTCGATCGCGTTGGCTCTGGTCACCTCGATCCGGATCTCGTAGCCGTCGGGCAACAGCAGCCGGCGCCTGCAGGACCCCTCACCCGCCGGTTCGGTCACGAGCCGGTACCGGCCCTTGTCCTGTGCCTGCACGGGCGACTGCTCGCCGGGAGTGCTGTCGATCAACGCCCGTAGGTTCGCCTCCTTCCCGCCCTTCTTGACGATGACGTTGCACTGGTTGAACCCGGAATCGTCCGAGACCAGGTTGGGATTGCCGAACGGCTCCAGAGCCGCGTCACGGATCAGCGAGCACGGATCGGCGGTGCGCCCGTCGGGACCGAGCACAGGCCCCGTCGGTGTCCCTGGCTCATCGAAGAACAGGATGCAGGTCGCCACCACTGCCACGACCGCGACCAGCGCTCCGGCAGTCACGAGAAGCCTGCGGCGCCCAGCGAACCTCGGGCGGTCTGCGCGCCGGGTCGTCTGCACGCCGGCGATGTCCGCGAGGATCTCGTGCGCCTCGGCCGCGGTGGGACGTTGTCCGGCGTCGACCCGCAGCATTCGCTCCAGTACCGGCGCGAGCGGGCCGCTCCTGCGCGGCGTGGCGATGGCGCCGTTGGCGGCTCGTCGAAGGCGCAGCCGCATGTCGTCGGTCGTCGACCCGACTGGTGACTCGCCCTCCACCACGGCGAACAGTGTGGATGCCAGCGAGAACACGTCGGACGCCGCCGTCGGCGCGGCACCGTTGGCCACCTCCGGCGCCACGTACCCCGGTGACCCGGTGAGGAGCCCAGGGCCGGTCACGGTCGCGTCACCCGCGGCGTCACGGGAGATGCCGAAGTCGGCGAGTTTCACCTCGTCGTCGGAGATCATGAGGACGTTGCCGGGCTTGATGTCGCGGTGCAGGATGCCCTTCGCGTGCACCGCCGCGAGCGCGTCGGCGATCTGCGCGCCCAGCTTCGCCGCCTGCCGAGGTGCGACGACGTCCAGCTCGGCCATGCTCCGCGCCGGTACGTACTCCATGATCAGCCAGCACTCGCCATTGTCGTCGAGCACGTCGTAGATCGTCACAACATGCCGGTGGTTCAGCTGGGCGAGCAGCTTCGCCTCGCGCTCCAACTGCCGGAACCGCTGCGGGTCCCCGTCCCCGGACAGGGCTCGCTTCAGCGCGACCGGCCTGCCGAGGCGTTCGTCGGTGGCCCGCCACACGACTCCGCCGCCCCCGGAGCCGATCTGTTCTTCCAGCCGGTACCTGTTGGCCACGACTCGCTCCGTCTGCACGATTCGCTCTCCCTCGTCGCGTCGTATCCGGTCGGACGAGCCGCTTTTCCGGGCTTTCGCAGGGAAATCCTCCCGGACCGTCGCGGCATGCTGGCGGGTAGCTCGTTCCCGGAGAGGAGAAACGTGGTGGGACATGCCCACGAGCGCGATGACCTCCACGGCAGTGGTGCGCCCCGGCCGCCGTCTCTCGCCACCCGTCCTGTCTACCGAAAGTGAGCAGACGGTTCAACGCGAACCAGGCTTTGTCGGGGCCGGTCACGGAGTGGCACCGGGTGTGGAGGTCGCGATTCCCTAAGCGCGGCAACGGTGCGTGCTGACACTGCTCCTGAGGTACGCCAGTCGGGTGGTGGTGTTCGACCGGTTCGTCGATGCGCTGTGGGACGACGACCGGATGCCGCGAACGGCGCGCAACGTGTTGCAGCAGGCCGTATCGGGTCTGTGGCAGATCGCGCACTGGTCGCGCAGTCCCGCGGTGAGGGAAGGGCGTCGGTACTGCGCCGTGCACTGGGACTGTGGCGGGGTGAGCCGCTGGAGGACGTGAACGCTCCCTGCGTCGCCTCGATCAAACAGGCGTTGACCGAGGAGTGCTTGGCAGTACTGGAAGAACGCCCGGACTTGGAGGCGCGGGCGGGACGCGGAACCGGTCCCGGAATTGCGAGTTCTGGCCGCCTGCTACCCGCAGCGCGAGCGGCTGCACGGGCTGCTGATGGCGGCCCTGTGCCGCCGGGAGTCGCACCGCCGCGTGGGGCGCAGCGTACCTACCGCTGCGCCCCACGCACCCCCCTTTTCTCGGCAGGCTCTTCTCGTTGTCGAGGGTCAGGAGTAGACGCGGACCCAGTCGACCTCGAACACCGCCGGACGCAGACCGCTACTACCGGTGAAGTTGTCGAGTTGGATGTTGAGGTGCCCCGACGGCATGGTCTGGATGTTCTGCCGCCCGTTCGGGCCGCCACCGCCGGAGACGCGGAACCATTCGACGCCGTCCACGTAGCCGACCACCGCGGAAGGGGTCCATTCGAAGGCGAAATTGTGCCACTGGCGCATGTCCACCGGACAGCGTTCGCGGTACTCCTGTTGGACGCCGACGTTCGAGGGGTGCGGGTAGTGCAGGAACGCCGACAGGCACTGGGCGTCGGGATCGGTGTACTCGACCCAGTCGTACTCGCCGTCCTGGGGCCACCGCTCGGAGGTCGGCCAGATCAGGTGCAGCGGGTGGTACCGGCCGCCCGAGGCGCCGGTGTTCTGCGAACGCGACCGGATCTCCCAACGGCCGTATTGCCTGTCGAGCCGGTGCTTGAGCCACCCCGTGTCGCCGTTCGCCTCACCGGTCATCTTCATGATCCCGTTCGCCACCAAGGCGTTCTTCGCGCAGCGCCGACCGTTGCCGTTGTGCCCCTCCCAACAACCCGCCGTCCCGCCGACAGTGCCGCTGGGCACCGACCATTTCGCCGGATCGACCGGACCGGTGTTGCCGAACTCGTCGGAACTCGGCAGCGGCGCACCCCAGCCGTGCCGAACGGCGGCCTGCGTCTGGTCGGTGGGCGGGACCGTGGGGCTGGAGTCCACGCGGTAGTCGCACGCGGTCGCCCGGAAGCTCGCACCAGTGGCGGCGTAATCGTGGTCGGAGACCACGTTCGCCCGCACCGCGCCGGGCGGGACGGTGAACTCGCTCGCGACACGGGTCCACCCACCGGCCGCGAACGACACCCACGCGCCGGGGACGTTCCCGAGGTACCCGCTGTTGTCACCCTCGGGCGTGGAGTACCAGTCGACCTCTACGCGGGCACGTCCGCTCTGCTCGGCCGCGACGTCGTAGGCGAAGGTCCACACCTCACCGCTCACGACGTGCTGCTGCGGCAGGTAGAACGACGGGTTCAGCACGGAGTTGTTCTTCTGCGCGTAGGCGAACCTCGCCGACTGGTGGTCGACGACGGCCTCGCGGACCGCACTCGCCCCGCGCAGCGATCCCCACTCGGCGAGCGTCTTGTTCAGCACCGGGTTGTTGCACGTCGAGACGTCCGTGCCCGCCCCGGTCGGCGGCTGCGCGATCGCCACACCGGCCACCACCAGCGCGGCCACCGCGCTGAGGGCACCCGCACCGGCGAGCCATCTCCTTCGGTACAGCATCATGGGTCCTTCCTTCTGTTCGTCGCACAAGTCGACAGGAAAAGTCGCGCACCGCGAGGAAACCGGTGCCGACCGCACCCGGACAGCGCTCACCGCTGCACCGGGAGATCTGACGGACGAGTGGGGGATGCCGACTTGTGGGGTATCCCCCACTCAGGGTCCGCCTTTCTTACTGTCAGTCGGCGTGCAGAGTTTGCTGTGGTTCGAGAACTCGACGTCGATCAGCCGTGGACGCCCGTTGCCCGGTTGTCCCAATTGAGAAGATTGGAGTAGTAGGCGCACGAGAGTATTTCCACGGTGTTGCCGGGAGGCACTTCATCGAGCGCGCCGCCGTCAGAACAGCCTTGGTTGTTCCACACCGAAGAGGCTTTGCGCGCGAAGTCGTATTCCCACAGGTTGTTCCAGTACTCATCCCGGAACTGCAAACGCCTGCCCGCCCCGTTCAGACCGTCGTAGAGGCACAACCAGCCGCTCGGACAGGACGTGGCCTGGGCGGTCCGGGCCGCCTGGTCGCTCGCGCGGTCGTATCCGAGGAAGGCGTCAGCTTCTGCGTGGGTGGTGAAGCAACGGACTTCCGGCGTCAGAACGACACAGCTCTGGGCGTTTCCACAGCCTTTCGAGAGGTCGATCGACCTGCCGTCGAACCGCGCGTTCTGCGGTCCCGCGCCACGTCGGGTGTCGGCGGGCGCGGCTGACGCGAATACCGTCCTCAAAACAAGAGGCACGCAGAGGACAGCCAGCAGTCGGACAAGGAAACGTGGAAATCCTTCTTTGCCATGAGGATCCTTCCTTGATCAGTGCGAAGTCAGGTTTCTCGTCCACGTCGACGACGCCGTCGCCCGACGATTGACAAAACATCGCCAGACCGTGGTCGACGTGTGGATGGGGAACCCGCGTTGGTTTATCCGGTACCTTTCGACAGCTCCAGCAGGGACGTTCGACGCTAACGGTTCGCCGCCGGGACCGTTCCCGGCCGCCGGGCGTAGATGGGCCGGACGGATGTTTTGGCCCGCGAAGCTGGCGGTGAGATCGTTCACCCGTCCTCAGCTCGACATGACAGGACATTCAGTCGCCGTCGACATGATCGATCCACGCGGCAGATCTGGAACACGTTCTCTCGGTGGATCACCTGCCGTCGATGGTCCACCAACTGGCAACGTGGTGATCTCGCAACAGGTGGCAAACGGCACCCCTCGCATCTACGCCTTCGCAACAGCCAAGGGCGGCAGCGGGATCGAGGAAGGGCGGAGTGTGCCAGCCTCGCGAGCCGCGGGATCGGGTGCGGTCGGACCTCACGAACACAAGCCTCCCCACCGAACAGGGTGCGGTCGGTTGTCGCGGGGAAACGCGGTCGCATCCGACCGACAAAACCACGTGATTATGTCCGCGAGTTGACCGCACTTGTTTGTGGATTCTGAACGCACATGTTGATCATCTGTCGTGATCAATGTCGTTGAATTTCGACCGCACCCATGGTTCCTCGCGATCAAGTCTGGCCGCTACTCGGCGCACCCTCCAGGTCGTTCGTCCTCAGCTGGGCGCTCCACCCGTGACTTGCCTCGTTGCGGGACCACCGCGTTGCCAGTGGTGGGTCACCGACAGCAGCGCAGAAGTGGAACAGGTTATCGCGCTGTCGATTGGCGAGGGCTGCGTTCTCGAACGCTCGATAAGCGGCATGACAGTGCGTTGTCGGCGATGGTGTTCGCGAACAACGTTGTCGATCACGATGTGCGCGTCTGGAGGGAACCGCCGCATCCTTCTGCCGTGTCGGGTACGAATGGTTCATGAACAGGTTGAGGTCTGGCGAGGCGCTCACGGCGATGCGAGACCGTTGTTCGGGCCGCTGCCCGGCGTCCGCCTCGGTGACACGCTTGCCTACGAGTTCCAACTGCCGGACAGCTTCGTGCCATGGCCCGGTCGGACGCTGCTGGAACGCGTGTTCGTGTTGCTCGACCTCGGGGTGAGCATGTCCATTCCCGCCTGGCGGTCCACCCGTGGAACCGACCGCGCCCAGGCCGGACCGACCACCTGGTATGTGGACCTCGTGCACGTCTCGACCACGCGGGACTCGATCACCGTCCGGGACCTCTACGCCGATGTCCTGGTACCCACTGACGGCCGCCACCAGCGGTTGCTCGATCTCGACGAGTTCGCCGACGCGATCGAAGCAGGAGAACTCGACATAGCCACCGCCGTTGACGGACTGCGGCGCTGGCAACACTTCCTCGACCAGCACCTGCACGCCGCCCGCGACCCCAGCCCGACATGGACCGACTTCCCGCCCCAGCGGCTGCGCGACCTGGCGGCGCTCCCCAGCCCACTGGGACCGATCGTCACCGCACCAGGCTGACCTCAGACCACCATCCCCCCGCCTGTACGATCCATCCGCACATCGGCATGAGCGTGCGTTGTATTGGCCACCTGCGCGCACAACGCGAACCGGCCCGCCTCCTCGATGAGCCGCACCTTGCGCAGGCCGGGGGCCGTGATCACCTTGACGAGCCCGCCCGGCTGGTACTCGTACCAGATCGGGGTGGTCAGCGGGGCACGTTCCGGCTCGGCCGTGACGCTCAGGATTCCGACATACGGTTCTGCGAGGAAGGCCTCTCGTTCCTCTCGGGTCATCGGACGCACAACCGACACACTAAGCCTCGCCGACCGTGACAAACCCTTCTGCCGTAGGCAGATCACCGAGCGGAAGGGGAACGCAGCGGTCAGACGGGTTGCTGCGCAACGGTCCTGGCCGGGTGATGATGGGTTCATGGGACGACCAGCACAGGCCCGGGTGGTGGGGCTCATCGCGGGGCAGGGAACGGGTGACATCAACCAGACGGCGACGCGGTTCGCGGTGCACGCCACAGATCTCGGTGTGATGTGGCGAGACAGCAGGGGCCGTGTCGCTATGGCGTTCGGCGACACCTACGGCGTTGGGTGGGGCGGCCAGGGTGCCGGCCCGGAAACGGCGGACTGGCGCTTCAACACCCTCGCCCACTCGGTGGACCCGACGCTGTCCGACGGGCTTCGCATCGACTCGATGATCACCGACCGGCCGGGGCACGCCGCGCAGATCCTGGCCGGCGACCCGAGCGTGCCCGAGGTGACCGTGATCCCCACTGCCGCGATCTCCTCGCGCGACCGCGACTACATCCACTACATGTCCGTGCGGGAATGGGGCACCGGTGGGCAGTGGACGACCAACTACGCGGGTCTGGCAGTCTCCACCGACGGCGGAAAGACCTGGACCAAGCCGAGCACCGCACGATGGCCGAACCAGGGCGTCGGCAGCGGCTTCCAACTCGGTGCGATGGCACGCCACGACGGCCACGTCTACCTGTTCGGCACCCCCAACGGGCGACTCGGCGATGCCAGGGTGGCCAGGGTGACCGAGACGGCCGTCGGTCGGCTGACCGCGTACAGGTACTGGACCGGGACCACCTGGGAGGACGAGGCGGCGATCGACAACGCCGCGCCGGTCATGAACGGCCCCGTCGGCGAGCTGTCGGTCCAGTACAACACCGTGACCCGCCAGTGGGTCGCGCTGTACCTGGACGAGCACCGCGCGGCCATCGTGCTGCGCACCGCACCCCGGCCGACCGGACCGTGGACCACCGGACAGGTCGTCGCGGACGGCACTCAACATCCCGGTCTGTACGGCGCGTTCCTGCACCCGGACAGCGCCAACAGCTCGGTACTGCACTTCGCGATGTCACGCTGGGACCCCTACCACGTGCGACTGATGGCGCTGCCGCTCACGTGACCGCGCCAGAACCCCGACTCCGATGGCAGGAATCCATACCGCCGACACTTGGGCCGCCTACGACACCGCCCGACCGATTCAAGTCCGGGCGCGCGGCTCTTGGCCGGGCGCGTGATGTTGGTCAACGTCAGTTCTCGCGCGACGGTGACGGGGTCATGCTGTTGCGGTGAACCGCTATCTGCTCGACAACCGTCGCCCGGAAGCGGGCGAAAGGTTCGCAGCGCTCGCCGAACTGTTCGATCCATGGACGTTTCGCCACCTCGACGACATAGGGCTTGGCGAAGGATGGCGGTGTTGGGAGGTCGGTGCCGGCGGCGTCTCGGTACCGCACGGCCTGGCACAGCGCGTGGGATCCAGCGGCCGGGTGCTGGCCACCGACATCGACGTGTCGTGGACCGAGCCCGCGGCAGGCGGTGTACTGGAAGTACGTCGGCACGACGTGACAAGCGACCCGCCGCCAGCGGAGACCTTCGACCTGGTCCACGCCCGACTGGTGCTGGTCCACCTGAAGGATCGCGCGGCCGCGCTGCGGGTCATGATCGACGCGCTGCGGCCTGGCGGATGGCTGGTGATCGAGGATGCGGACCCCTCGCTGCAGCCGCTCGCCTGTCCGGACGAGCGCGGCCCCGCCGAGGAGCTGGCGAACCGGCTGCGCACCCACATCCGCACGCTGCTGGCCGAACGCGGCGCGGACCTCGCGTACGGTCGCACGCTGCCCAGGCTGCTGCGTGAGTCGGACCTGGAGGACGTCAGCGCGGAGGCCTACTTCCCGATCGGATCACGCGCCTGCACCATCCTGGAGGCGGCCACGATCCAGCACGTCCGCGACCAGCTGCTGGCCGCGGAACTGGCTACCCCCGAGGAGATCGAGACACACCTCGCGAACCTCGCCAGCGGCGACCTACACCTCATGCTCGCACCGATGATCACCGCATGGGGCCGCAAACCGACCTGACTCTCCAATCCATCATCAGGACCGTGATGTGCACACTCCTCGGCGTGCGTCGCGGCAGCTACTTGTGGAGCGTCCGAGCGGCTTCGTCGGCTGGAGTCCGCCAAACTGGCGGTCGAGCTGAAAAGATTGTCGGCGTGAAGAAGAAGATGTGGTTGCTCTCGGGCGTGGCCGTGTTCGTGATCGCCGTGGTCGTGGTTCTCGTCGTCGTGCTCACGAACGGACCGGATACCAGCACACCGGAGGGCACGGCCGAGGCTGCTGTCGACGCGTTCGCCGACAAGGACGCTGAGGCGCTCGCCGCCGTTTTGTGTTCCGATGCCTCAAATCCACTCGACCAGGTCGCCCCTTCCCCGCTGGTGGGTGCCGAACTGGGTACCGTCCGCCTCGATGGCGGCGACAAGGCGGTCGGCGAGGTCACCGTGACCTACACCGACTCGACCAGTCAGACCGAGATAGGTTTGATCAGGGAGAACGGCGAGTGGTGCCTCGCCTGGTTCGGTGGCTGAACAGAGCGCGCTTTCAGACGCCAGCCTTGCCGCGTGAGGGCGTCATTGCCAATTCGCGCCACGCCGGTTTCTTTCAGATCGTTGAATCAGTCGGCTATTCGCGTGGAAGGCGATCACTGCTACAGAATGGGAGTCATCATGATGAGGAATCTTGTGACCGGTGGTCGAAGACCGGCGACGTCGCTGGTGGCGGCTCTTGTCGTTTTCTCCGGCGCGCTGACGGGGATCGCGCAGGCCTCCCCGGTTGGGCCGGTGGATCTCGGTACGTTGCCCGGCGACGACGACAGTAGGGTCCTGGCGGTCAATGACGCGGGGGAGATGGTGGGGCTGTCGTTGGCAGGCCCCACTCCGCGGCGCAGTCGTCCGGTTCGCTGGGACGCCGACGGGCAGATCATGGCGCTGCCGACGCCAGGCGGCAGCGAGGGGCAGGTGCGAGACATCAACAATCACGGGGTTTCCGCCGGCTACGTGCTGACCCCGACCGCCGCCGTGCCGACCCGCTGGGACGCCCAGGGCCAGCCGACCACGCTGCAGATTCCACCCGGCTACCACAACGCCACGGCGTGGGCGATCAGCGACACCGGCGTCGTCGTCGGAAACTGGTCGACGCCGGACAACGAGTATCACGCCTTCCGCTGGGACCCGGACGGCCAGGCCACCGACCTGGGCGTGCTGCCCGGCGACACCTGGAGCATGGTCGAGGACATCTCCAGCGACGGCAGCATCATCGTGGGCCTCGCCAACCGCGCCGGGGCGAACCACGCCGTGCGGTGGGTGAACGGCGGGCCGATCACCGATCTGGCGCCACAAAGTTGGAGCAGCGGGACCATCAAGATCAACGAACACGGTGTGGCCGGTGGAACGATGAACGAGACCATGAGTGGTCCCACCATCCCGGTGACCTGGGATCTGGACGGCACGATACGCAGGCTGGAATGGCCCAGCCCTCATTCGGTCTGGCTCTCACAGATCGGCCCTACCGGCTACGTGGTCGGTTTCGGCTACCTCAACGCCCCTGCCCGATCGGCGGTGCTCTGGGACCCCGACGGCAACCTCACCGTCCTGCCCGACGACGGCCGTGGCGCCAACGTCGGAGGGGTCGACGCACACGGCACCGTGGTGGGCAGTCTCCGGAGTCAAGCGACCGTCTGGTACCGAAACGGGGAGCGCAGGCAACTCGGCATGCTGCCCGGCGGCAACCGCAGCGACGCCTACCTGATCACCGAGAGCGGCCGTGTCATCGGTGACGCCACCACCGCTGCCGGGAAATCCCACGCGGTGTACTGGACACTCGACTAACGCCTCGACAACCAGGGGTCGACTCGGGACAGGCGCGTGGCCGGTCCAGCTGAACGAGCTCCGCTCATTCCGTGGTGATCGCGCGGAGCATGTCGATCCGGGCGGCACGCCGGCCGGGGAGGATCGCCGCGAGGACGCCGGCGACCGCGGCGGCGAGCACGAACAGCAGGAGCGTGCCGACGGGCAGGGCGAACTCGGTGACGCCCTGGTCACGTAGCGCCCGCACCAGCGTCCAGCCGAAGAACGTGCCGACGACCAGGCCCAGCGACGCACCGAGCACGGCGATGATCACCGCTTCCCACCGGATCATGGCGCGCAGCTGGGTCCTGGTCATCCCCAGGGCACGCAGCAGACCGAGTTCGCGCACCCGCTCGAGCACCGACAGCGCCAGCGTGTTGACGATGCCGATGCACGCGATGACCACGGCCAGCGCCAGCAGCAGGTAGAACAGCATCAGGATCTGGTCGATCTGGTTGGTCTGCTGCTCCTTGTACTCGGCGTGGTCGGAGACCTGAACGGTCGGGAAGTCGGCCGTCACCCGCTCCACCGCGGCCCTCGAGACGGCCGCCGGGACTCCGGACTCGGCCTTGACCAGTACGAACAGGTCGAGCTGGTCGGCGTAGTAACGCTCGAAGTCCGACAGCGCGAGCACGAACGGCTGGTCGAAGTCGGTGCCCTCGTAGATCGCCCTGACCGGTACCCGCTGGGCACCGCCGACCGGGAAGTCCATGGTCGCCGTGTCGCCGACCCGCCAGCCGTGCTCCGCGGCCACGTCCGCGCGTACCGCTGCCCCGCCCGCGGTGAGGTCGGTGAGGCTGCCGGCCGTCATGGTGAGGTTGGTGGTCCGGTCGTACGCGACCGGGTCGGCGCCGAAGAGCGGCTGGTTGACGCCATCGACCTTGACCGGCCCCATCCGGACGCCCGCGGCCGCGGCGATCTCGGGCTGCTCGGCGAGCCGCCGGGCGACCTCGGCGCTGAACCCCTGGCCGCTGGTGCTCGAGGTGGCCAGGACGTAGTCGGCCGTGACCGCCTGGTCGAACGTGCTGTTCACCGTCTTCTTGAGAGACGCGGCGAAGATGGTCACCAGGCTCACCAGCGCGAGCCCGATCATGAGGGCGGCCGCGGTGGACGCGGTACGACGTGGGTGGCGCATCGAGTTGTCTCGGGCGATCTTGCCCGGCTGCCCGGACCAGTGGGCGAACGGCCAGCCGATCAGCCTGGCCATCGGCCTGGCCACGAGCGCGCTGAGCACGGCGACACCGATGAAGATCGCCACGACGCCTGCGGCGATGGTGAGCAGTTCGTTGCCCGCGGAACCGAACAGCCCCAACAGCAGCAGGGCGACGCCCGTGGCGGTGACCAGTGCGCCGGTGACGACGCGCAGCCGGCCGGCGCGCGACCGGGTGGTGGTCACGGCACGCTCCCGCAGTGCCGCGACCGGTGACACCCTGATCGCCTTCAGCGCTGGGACGAGCGAGGCGAGCAACGTCACGCCGACGCCGACGGCCAGCCCGACCACGATGGTGCGCGGCTCGACCACCAGGCTGGTCGTCGGCAGGTCCGCACCCACGAGCGCGAACACGGACCGCAGTCCCATCGCTATCAGCACACCGGAGCCGAGTCCGACCACAGCCGCGACCAGCCCGATGACAAGTGCCTCGGCCAGCACCGAGGCGAGCACCTGCCCTTGTGACGCCCCGATGCAACGCAGCAGAGCCAGCTCACGGGTGCGCTGGGCGAGGATGATCGTGAAGGTGTTGACGATGATGAACGAGCCGACGAACAGGGCGATGAACGCGAACGCCAGCAGCGCGTAGTTGATGATGTCGGTGAACTGCGCGATCCCCGCGGCGATCTCCTCGACCAGCTGAGAGTTGGTGAGGGTCTGGTAGCCGGGGCCGACCGCGGCCGCGATCCGGTCCCGCAGCACCTCCAGGCCCACCCCCGGCTCGGCGACCACGTCGATCTGGTCGAAGACGCCTTCCCGGTTGAGCACCCGTTGGGCCGTCGTCAGGTCGAAGCCCGCCATCGTCGCGCCGGCGAGGTTGTCGGCCGGGCCGAAGCCGATGATGCCGCTGATCGTGAACTCGCCTGGCCCGCCCTGGAACTGGATCTGGACCCGGTCACCGACACGGTATCCCTGCTTGTCCGCGGTACGCCGGTCGACGACCACCTCGTCCGAGCCGCGCGGATACTCGCCTTCCCGCATGGTCGCCCCGGCCCGAAGCCGCGCCGAGTCGTGGAGCGACATCCCGAGAGTCGGGGCCCCACCGGTGGTGACCGGCTCACCGTCCTTGCCGACGAACTGCGCGTAGCTGAACACATAGCCTTCCGCGAACGCGACACCGGGAACGTCACCGACCTGCTCGACGAGGGCCGCCGGCACGGGTTCCCGCAACTCGCCGCCACCCGCGACGGCGAAGGCCTCCTTGCCGCGGACCGCGACATCGATGCCCTTCGTGGTCTCGGTGAACAGGTCTCTGAAGGTGCGGTCGATGGTGTCGGTGAGCACGAACGTGCCGGCGACGAAACCGACACCGAGCACGATGGACAGCCCGGTGAGCACGAACCGTAGTTTGTGCGCCAGCAGGCCACGGAGAGCGACCTTCCACATCGCGGATCAGTCCCCGGCGTGCTTCATGTACTCGAGCACCTTCTCGGCCGTTGGCTCGAGCATCTCGGCCACGATCCGGCCGTCGGCGAGGAAGAGCACCCGGTCGGCGAACGCGGCGGCGTTCGGGTCGTGGGTGACCATCACGATGGTCTGCCCGAACTCGTCGACCGACCGGCGCATGAACCGCAGCAGTTCGGCGCTCGCCCGCGAGTCCAGGTTGCCGGTCGGCTCGTCGGCGAAGATCACCGTCGGTCTGCCGACGAGCGCACGGGCGCCGGCGACCCGCTGCTGTTCGCCGCCGGACAGCTCGGCCGGCCGGTGCCCCAGGCGCGGACGCAACCCGACCGCGTCGATCACCTTGTCGTACCACGCCTTGTCGGGCTTGCGGCCGGCGATCGCCATGGGCAGCTCGATGTTCTCCCCGGCGGTCAGCGTCGGCAGCAGGTTGAACGCCTGGAACACGAACCCGACGTGCTCGCGCCGCAGAAGGGTGAGCTGCCGTTCGGACAGTCCACTCAGGGCGGTGTCACCGATCCAGATCTCCCCCTCGGTGACCCGGTCGAGCCCCGCCATGCAGTGCATCAGAGTGGACTTGCCCGAACCGCTCGGCCCCATCACCGCGGTGAGCCGCCGGCTGGGTAACTCGACGCTGACCCGGTCCAGGGCACGAACCGCCGTGTCGCCCGACCCGAACACCTTGCTCACGTTGACCGCACGCGCCGCCAGTCCCGCGTGGACGGTCATGGTCGTCTCTCTCACCGCCTGCTCCTTCGCACTCCGCGGTGTGCGCACACGCCGCTCCCCCGAGCATCGTCGCGCATCGCGGCCGGCGGTCGCAGTGTCCGAGGTCCCTGTCCACCCGGCCCAAGGACCCCGAGCACCTGACGTGATGCGCGTGTGGCTGCCCGTGACATGGGTCGGGCTCGGCCACCACCAGTAGGCGCCTGGTGTTACTCGTGTCGCGTCCTACGCGGTGAGGTCGGCGGGGATCAGGCTGTAGGCGGCGAAGTCGCCGCGGCCGGACCGGGTCAGAGCGGCGTTGCGCAGGATGCCCTCGAAACGAAACCCCGCGGCCTCGGCCACCCGGATCGACGCGGCGTTGTCGACCACCGCCTTCAGTGCGATACGGGCCAGGCCCTGCGCGGTCAGCGCCCACCGGGCCACGACACGGACCGCCTCGGCCGCATAGCCGTTGCCCCGTCCCCAAGGCGCGGTCCAGTAGTGGATCTCAGTGACCATGCTGACCCAGTCCGTGCCGAACAGCGCGACATGGCCGACCAGCCGCCCGTCCGCACCCCGCTCGACGGCGAAGATCGGCCCACTCGAACACCACTCGACCGCCCGCGGCAGGTCAGCTCCGGCGGTGGCCAACCCCGCGGGCGCGAAGCGAAGGTAGGCCTCGTCGTTCCACACGGCATGCACGTCGACGGCGTCATCCGACCGGAACGGGCGCAGCATCAGTCGTTCGCTGGCCAAGGTCGCTAGGGGAAATGCTCGTTCGGTCACGCTGATCAGACTATGACGACGGACCACCGGGACCGTCGCCCAGCGGCGGCGTCCGGTGCCGTGCCGGCGAAGGGATGGCCCGGCTGGTCTTCAGTGCTGAATCGAGTGCTGACCCGGACGGCGGCGACGCCGGCATCACCACCACGTGACATAGCATCGAGGGATCATGCGTACTCTTTCCGAGTCCCAACTCGCCACCGTGCTGTCCCGAGTGGCCGGAACACCGCGGGTGGTGGTCAGCGGGAACTTCGCCACACCCGCCACCGCACTGGCGGTGCTGGACAAGTCGCTCGCCGAGTACCGGTTGTTCGCGCTCAACGCCCAACCCGGCATGCCCGACCGCGACGGCGTGCTGCTGGAGACCCCGTTCGTCGGCGCGGGTATGCGCGGCACGCCCCGGCTGCGTTACTTCCCGTCCCGCCTGTCACTGGTACCGCACCTGCTCACCCAGTCACTGCCGCCGGACATCGTGCTCATCCACACCTCGTCCCCCGTGGACGGCACCGTGTCGTTGGGCACCGAGGTCAACATCCTGCCGGCCGCGATCGAGGCGGCACGGACCCGCGGCGGCATCGTGGTCGCCCAACTCAACCCGCGCATGCCCTACACCTACGGGGACGCGGTCCTGGCCTGCGACGAAATCGACTACGCCATCGAGGCCGACGAACCACTCACCTCACCAACACCACGCCCCACCAGCCAGGTCTCCCAGCAGATCGGCACCCGCGTGGCCGCCCTGGTCCCCGAGGCCGCCACCCTCCAGTTGGGCATCGGCGCCGTCCCCGACGCGGTCCTCGCCGCGCTGACCGACCGGCAAGGCCTGTCCGTGTGGTCGGAGATGTTCAGCGACGGCGTCCTCGGACTGGAGCGGGCCGGTGCCCTCGACGCGGACACTCCGGTGACCGCGTCGTTCGTGTTCGGCACCACCGAGCTATACGAGTGGGTGGACCGCAACCCGAGGGTACGGCTGCTGCGCACCGAGAAAACCAACGACCCCGGCCTGATCGCCCGCCAGCGATCACTGGTCTCGATCAACAGCGCGCTACAGATAGACCTCTACGCCCAAGCCAACGCCAGCCGCGTCCACGGGGCCATCTACTCCGGCTTCGGCGGCCAAACCGACTTCGTCGTCGGCGCACTCCACTCACCCGGCGGCAAAGCCATCATCGCCCTGCCCTCCTGGCACCCCAAGGCCGACGTGTCCACCGTCGTACCCCGACTCACCGGACCCGTGACCTCCTTCCAACACAGCTACATCGTCAGCGAACAAGGCACCGCCACCATCTGGGGCCACGACGCGGCCGACCAAGCCCAACAGATCATCGACCACGTCGCCCACCCCAACGCCCGCGACCACCTCCGCGACGCCGGCCGCCAACTCGGATTCCCACTACCCGCCCGCTAGCTTCCGGTCGGGACTTCGGGTCCTTCCTTCGGTTACCGAGGTCCCTGTTCTGGGGCCCGCACGCGGCCGAGGCTCGGAGGTGACAGTCGAGCCAGGGAGGTGTGAGCCATGACCGGCACACCCGACGTACGTGAGACCGCACGCAAACGGATCGAGGAGCGGCGCGGGTTCTTCCCGCACCTGATCATGTTCCTGGTCATCAACACGGGCCTGATCGTCATCTGGACGGCGACCAACCCGGACGGCTTCTTCTGGCCGGTCTTCCCCATCCTGTTCTGGGGCGCGGGCTTGCTGATGCACGCCTGGAACGCCTTCTTCGCCAGGCCGATCACCGAGGCCGAAGTGGACCGTGAAGCAGCTCGTCTCGACGACACGGACCAGTGAGATGACGACCACGATCACCCACCACCCAGCGGCCGTGCGGAACATGGTTGGGACACTCGCCACTGTCCTGATAGGACCCGGCCACGTCGAGTGGACCGCCGTCGAGCTGGGCTACCTGCCGCGGCTGTCGGTGCTCGTCATCTGATCTCCTTTCCCTCGGGGACTCACCTTCCAGCGAGAGCGGACGACGACGAGCAGTTGCGCGCCGGCCGCGAGTTCGAGCAGCGCGCCCACATCAACCGCTGATCCCATCGAAACGCGCCGCCGGCCCCTCGCGTCCGGCGGTGCTTCCCGTGTTCGCGCCATAACCGGCCGTGTGCCGGCTCACCAGGGTCCTGGCCCCCGGACCCGTAGTGCGCCGGTGAGCGCCGCGGCCGGTGTACCCGATGTGTCCGGCGTTCGAGGGTCGCTGTGCGCAGTGCCCACGAACAGGGACCAACGCTTTCGACAGAAAGGACCTTGGACTCCAGACCCGTGCGTGGAGCACGGCCAACACTGAAGCCATCCCACCCGAGAAGGAGGCTGACAATGTCCATCAAGGACCACCCGCAACAGAACAAGAACATCCCGGTGCGACCCGCCACCACCCCGACCGCGGTCACCACGACCACGCCGGGTGTCGCGGCGCGCTTCGCGGCCGTGGTCCGGATCGCCACAGGACTCGTCTTCCTGTGGGCGTTCCTCGACAAGACCTTCGGCCTCGGCTACGCCACACCCGACGAGCGGGCCTGGATCAACGGCGGCTCGCCCACCAAGGGTTTCCTCGGCAACATCGACCACGGTCCCTTCGCCGACACCTTCCGCGGCTGGGCCGGCGACGGCTGGGCGGACTGGCTGTTCATGCTCGGCCTCGCCGGCATCGGCATCGCGCTCGTGTTCGGCGTCGGGCTGCGGATCGCGGCCGTGTCCGGCACGCTCATGATGCTGCTCATGTGGGCAGCCGAATGGCCGCTCGACCGGTTCACCGACGCGGGCGAACCCACCATGTCCACCAACCCCGTCCTCGACTACCACATCCTCTACGCCCTCGTGATGATCTGGCTGGCCATCGTCGCCGCCGGCAACACCTGGGGGCTCGGCAAGGTTTGGGCCAGGCTCGGCATTGTCGAGAAGAACCCGTGGCTGCGCTGAGGAGCAGTCCGGTCCCACACCGGTGCTGCCGGCCATCCGAACAAAGGTGGCCGGCAGCACCACGTCCCAGCCAATGATCGAACGGGCAGACCTGGTGTCCGCTCTGGCGCGAACGCTGCCGAGTGAGCGGACATCACGGCTACGCTCAACCCGTTTTCACAGAAAACGGGGGCTGGAACAGGAATGACCGAGGCCGTACCGGGCGGCAGTCTCGCCGCGTTGCTGGCGATGATCGACATACCCGGTGAGATCCACCTTCCCGACGGCACCACGTTCACCGTCGGCACCGGGGAACCGGTCTACGCGTTGACGTTCCGCTCCGACCGCGCGCTGCGCACCCCGCTCACCGAGTTGGGCGTCGGCCGCGCGTACGTGTCGGGCGACCTCGACGTCACCGGCGACCTCGGCGCTCTGTTCGGCGTGCGGCACGCACTGCGCACGAAAGTCCCGCTCCTGCAGAAGGTCCGGTTCCTGTTCGACCTCGCCCGCACCGCGACGGCGATGAACGCGAAGGCCATCGGCCGGCACTACGGCCGGGGAGACGACTTCTACCTGACGTTCATCGACAAGCGGTTCCGGTTCTACTCGCAGGGACTGTTCCGGTCGCCGGACGAGACGCTGGAGGAGGCCGCCGAGCACAAGCTGGAGTCCATGGTCGACGGGCTGGGCCTGAAGCCCGGCATGCGCCTGCTGGACATCGGCGGCGGCTGGGGCGGCGTGACCCAGTACTGCGGCGCCCGCGGCGTGCACGTCACCACGTTGACGATCGCCGAGGACTCGGCACGCTACATCCGGCGCCTGATCGACGAGAACGGCCTGCCGGGTGAGGTGTTCCTCGAGGACTTCCTCGACCACCGGCCGGCGGAACCCTACGACCACGCGGTGATCTACGGGGTGATCGAGCACCTGCCCAACTACCGCCGCTTCGCCGCGCAGGCGTGGCGGATGCTGAAACCGGGCGGTCGGCTCTACCTGGACGGCTCCGCGGCGGTCCAGAAGTTCTCGGTGAGCGCGTTCACCCGCGAGTACATCTGGCCGGGCGCGCACACGTTCATGACGCTGCAGGACGTCCTCGCCGAGCTGCTCTACCACGGCTTCGAGATCGTCGACGTCACCAGGGAAACACGCGACTACGAGCTGACGATGCGAGAGTGGGCCAAGCGCCTCGACGCCGCCGAGAAGGACATCACCGCCCGGTGGGGCGCGGAGACCTACCGCGCGTTCCGCCTGTACCTCTGGGGCGGCACACACGCGTTCCGGAGCAACGCCCTGCAGGCGTACCACCTGATCGCGGAACGGACCGCCGACCCTGGACCTCGCCCGTCGATCGGCCGGCGAGTCGTCCGGTTCCTGGCCGGCCTTCGCTAGCCAGGCCGCGACGCCGGTCGGTGTTCGACTTTGGTCGAAGTGCGGTTAGACCATGTGCCGTCGCGGTTTCGGTCTCCGTTCAGGTGGACTTCGTCCGACTCGAAGGAGGTCGTGTTGCGACGACGATGGTTGATGACGCTGGTCTCGGCCGGTGCGGCGGCCGCGGTGCTGGTACCGGGTGGTTCGGCGGCCGCGGCAGTCGATCCGGTCGTGCGGACCGGGGGCGGTGTGGTGCGTGGGCAGGTGCTCGGAACCACCCATGTGTTCCAGGGCATTCCCTACGCGGCGCCGCCGGTGGGCGGGCTGCGGTGGCGTAACCCGCGACCGCACACGCGCTGGTCGGGCGTGCGGGACGCGACCAGGCCCGGGCAGGCGTGCGCGCAGCTGCCGGGGGAACTGCCCGAGGGCAGCACGAGTGAGGACTGCCTGTACCTGAACGTCACCGCGCCGGCCACGGCCAAGCACCGGCCCGTGGTGGTGTGGGTGCACGGCGGCGGGTTCTTCATGGGCGCGGGTGCCAACTACGACGCACGCCGGCTCGTCGAGCGCGGGGACGTGGTCGTGGTGACGATCAACTACCGGCTCGGGGTGTTCGGGTTCTTCGGGATGCCCGGACTCGCGGGCTCCGGCACGTTCGGGCTGGCCGACCAGCAGGCCGCGTTGCGGTGGGTGCGGGCGAACATCGGCGCGTTCGGCGGGGATCCCCACAATGTGACCATCGCCGGGCAGTCCGCAGGGGCGATGAGCGTGTGCGCGCAGCTCACCTCGCCCCCGGCGGCCGGGCTGTTCCACAAAGCCGTACTACAGAGCGGTTCCTGCGCGACCGAGTACCTGGACAACTTCGAGTACCGGGGCGAGCGGGCGGCGACGATCTTCCAGCCGCTGTCCTCGGTCACCGAGCACGGCCAGGAGGTCGCGGCGGATCTCGGGTGCGCCGACGTGGCATGCCTTCGGAAGCTGCCGGCGACGGATCTGATGGCGGTGCAGCAGGAGTTCATCCTGCCCGCGTACGACACGCCGGCGCTGCCGCGGTATCCGGGTGACGCGGTGCGCGACGGACGGTTCCACCGGGTCCCGGTCCTGTCCGGCACCACACGCGACGAGGCGAGGCCGTGGATCGCCGCCTACGACCATGGCGCGCCGATGAGCGAGCAGACCTTCGACGAGGTGCTCGACGAGACCTTCGGTACGAGCGCGGGCGAAGTGCGGTCGACGTACCCGACCAGGGAGTACGGTTCGGCGGCCCTGACCTGGGCGGCGATCGTGACCGACCGGATGTGGACCTGTCCCCAGTACACGACCTCCGGCGGGCTCGCCGCCCGAACCACGGTGCACCAGTACGAGTTCGCCGACCCGGCCCCGCCGCCGCTGTCACCCGCGCCGCCCACGATGCCGCTGGGCGCCCAGCACGCGTCGGACCTGTGGTCGTTCTTCGACCTCGGCGGCTACCAGCCCCCGTTCACGCCGGCACAACAGCGACTGTCCACCAGATGATCGACTACTGGGCGGCGTTCGCCACGACCGGCGACCCGAACCACGCCGACGCACCGGACTGGCCGAGCTTCTCCCTCCGCCGGCCATACGTCCAGTCACTGGCGCCCGACAACATCACCGACGTCGACCTGGCCACCGAACACCACTGCGCCTTCTGGGCCACACGCTCGTAACGCCGCCCAGTCAGAACGTGGTGACCGCGACCGTGCCGCGGGTGATGGTGACGCGGCCGGCCGGTGCGTCCGAGTCGATCTCCGGGTAGTCGTCACTGCTGACCGTCACCTGAAGCCGGTGTCCCGCTTCGACTCGGTAGTGGGTCGGCCAGACGTGGACCGGGAGGTCGTAGGTGACACCGGGACGGACCGGGGCGAGCCGCTCGTGACCGTTGCGGTGGCTCGCCTTCAGCCAACCCTGCGTGATGCGGGTGGTGGTGCCATCCGGTGCGAGGTCCGACAGGACGACCGCGAGGTTGCCGTCGGTCGCCGAGAACGTCGCTCGCACGCTCGCCTCGATGCCGCCCGCGAGGACGAGGTCGTGGCGCAGTGTGCCGGTAGCGAAGACGAGCCGTTCGTCGGGTGTCCCGGGCGCCGGTTCTGTGTTGACCGCGAACGAGGCCGTGAACGGGCGGCCCGCCCCTGGGACGAGCCGGCCGTCGGCGCCGAGGGCGAGGCGGCTGGTGTGTGTACTCGCCGCCGGCCAGTCGTCGTACTGGCGCCAGCCGCCCGCCGGAGTCTCGAACGAGGTGATCTTCTTCGCGGGCAGTGGCGCTCGGCGTCCGCCCAGCCAGCGGTCCCACCAGGCGAGGAACCCGCCGGTGCCGATGTCGGCGTACTGGCCGGCCGGCATGCCATGCTGCCACGGGCCGGCCACCAGCCACACGTTTTCCTTGCGTGCCTGGTAGTTCGCGACCATGCCGTCGCGGTAGCGGTCGTACCAGCCGGCGATCTGGAGTGTCGGCACGTCGAGGTCGCGCCAACGGGCCTTGACGCTGCGCTCGCGCCAGAAGTCGTCGTAGAGCGGATGTTGCGCGTAGGTGACCAGCGTGTCCGGTGCGGTGCTCTGCTGCCAGGCACGGATACGCGGGGAGTAGATGCCGCCGCGGTAGATGGTGTTCTCGTACCAGTCGCTGATCGCGTCGACAGGGATGATCGCGGCCAGGTGCGGCGGTTTGTTCACCGCGACCAGCACCGACGAGTGGCCGCCGTAGCTCACGCCCATCTGGCCGACGCGGCCGTTGGTCCACGGCCGGGTGCCGAGCCACTCGATGAGGTCGTAGTTGTCGCGCTGTTCCTGGGCGCTGAAGGGGTCGAGGTGACCGGGCGAGTCGCCGGAGCCGCGTGCGTTGCAGACCGCGGCGACGTAGCCGCGCGTCACGTAGTACCGCGCGGCCTCGCCAAGGGCCTCGAGTTGGTCGTAGGCGTTGTAGTCGTAGACGATCGCGGGAAAGCGGCCCGGTGCTGGTTGTCCGTCGACGCCGGCCGGGCGGTGCACGTCGCAGGCGAGGTGGCTGCCGTCCCGCACCGGGACCTCGGTCCGTCCGATGTGGACACCGTAGGTGGCGGGGCGGTCGTAGGAGAAGAACCGGTCCGCGGGTGGTGGTGGCTCCGTGCTGTTCGTCTCGGCAGCCGCGACGGCCGGGACGCACAACACCAGCGCGACGGCCAGTGCGAGAGTTCTCATGTCAGACCTCCAACGCCGCCGTCGACCGTGCCCGCGGCGAGCTTCGAGTGTGCTCACCTTCCCGATCAGCCATCCATCGCGGCAAGCATCAATGTTCGATGGATTGATGATCCGTGCGCATGGACCGAAATCGTTGATGGTGGACTGGCGCTGCCAGGGCCGCCGCGATCGGGTCAGCCGAAGAGGCGGCGTTGGATCTCGTTCCGGTAGTCGTCGAGGGTGTTGTCCAGGTGGGTCGCGGTGGCGCGGGCGGCGGCGTCCGGGTCGCCGTCCCGGATGGCCTGGAGGATCGCCGCGTGCTCCTCGATCGCTTCCGGCGCGTGACCGCCCACCGCGCCGTGCATGCCGATGATGTTGGACTGGCGCTGCAGGCGCCGGGCCTCGCGCACGGCCGCGACCAGGAACTGGTTGTGCGAGGCCGCCGCGATCGCGAGGTGGAACTCGTCGTCACCGCGGTCGAACAGCGCCGCCTCCCCGGTCACATGACCCTGCCGGCATGTCTCGGCCGCCTCCTCGACCGCACGCAGCTCCGCCGGCGTCGCGTTGGTCGCGGCGAGCCGGCTCGCCGCCGTCTCCTGGACCCTGCGGAACTCGAACAGCATGTACACGTGGTCCAGATCGGTCGGGAGGAAGAACCCTCCCCAACGCGACGAACCCAGCATGCCCTCGTCGTCGGCGACGTACAGGCCACGACCCTTCTGCGCCCGAACCCTGCCGATCGCCGAGAGGATCTTCACCGCCTCACGCACCATGCTCCGGCTGGTGCCCAACCGGGCGGCCAACTCGTTCTCGGTCGGCATCCGGTCACCCGGCCGCAGTCCCGACTCGGAGATCAGCAGCAGGATCCGCTCGGCCACCAGCTCGTAGCCAGGCCGGTATGCGTCCACAGCAGGCGTGGAGACTGGTACGACTGGACCTCCGGTCATCGAAGGATCTTACCCCGAAGGTACTCCGAGCGACGATAAGTCTGATCTATTCGGTGGCCCGGTCTTGACTATCCGACACCGGACCAGGCTATGGTGAGATTCGGGTCACGCTCTCGGCCTCCATAAGGCGTACACATACCCCTCCCATGATCACTGTCACGAAAAGCCGGGGGCGGCGCGATCTGGGAGCGCTCCCAGCATCTTGAGCAGTTCTTCCCGAGGAGCAGAACAATGAGGTTCTCATCCGATTCGCCGGGCCGCGGGTGGCGTGCGCGAGCAGCGCGGCTGACGGCTGCACTGGCCATGGTGTCGGCAGCCACGGTGACGTGGTCGGCACCGGCATCGACGGCGGCACCCGCGGCCGGTTCCGGGCCGTGCGACATCTACGCCTCGGGCGGCACGCCCTGCGTTGCCGCGCACAGCACGGTGCGGGCGCTCTACGGCTCGTACAACGGAAACCTGTACCAGGTCAGACGCTCGTCGGACAACGCGACCAGGGACGTCGGCGTGCTCGCCGAGGGCGGCGCGGCCAACGCTGCGACACAGGACTCTTTCTGCGCCGGCACCTCGTGCGTCATCACGGTGGTCTACGACCAGTCCGGTCGCGGGAACGACCTGTGGTACCAGGGTTCGAGCGTGGTGCCCGGCTCGAACCAGAGCAGGCCAGCGAGCGCGACCTCCGAGTCGCTGACGGTCGGGGGCAGCAAGGCGTACTCGCTCTACATCAACCCCGGCAACAGCTACTGGCGCGACGGCCACCTGACCGGCGTGCCAACCGGCAGCGCGCCAGAAGGCATGTACATGGTCACCAGCGGCACGCACGTCAACAACGGCTGCTGCTTCGACTACGGCAACAGTGAGACGACCAGGAGCGCCGACGCGGCCGGCGCGATGGACGCGATCAACTTCAGCACGCAGTGCTGGTTCGGCGGGTGCTCAGGCACCGGTCCGTGGGTCCAGGCGGACCTCGAATGGGGGCTCTACCCCGGCGGGAGCCAGGCCTGGAACCCGAACCAGCGGGCGTTCCCCCACCGGTTCGTCACCGCGACGCTGAAGAACAACGGCACGACCCGCTTCGCGATCAAGGGCAGCAACGCGCAGTCCGGCACCCTGTTCACGCTGTGGGACGGTGCCCTTCCTCCTGGCTACAGCCCCATGAAGAAGCAGGGGGCGATCATCCTGGGCAGCGGCGGCGACTGCTGCAAGCCAGGCGGTGGCGCCAACCTCAGCGCGGGCACCTTCTACGAGGGCGCCATGGTCTCGGGCTACCCGTCCGACGCGACCGAGAACGCGGTGCAGGCCAACATCGTCGCGGCCGGCTACGGCGGCAGCACCAGCCCGACGGGCACGGTGCGCGCGGTGGGCGCGGGCAGGTGCCTGGACGTCCCGAACACGTCGGCCGGTACGCAGGCGCGGATCTGGGACTGCGGCGGCGGCGCAGGCCAGGCGTGGAGCCGCACTTCGTCGGGTCAACTGACCGTCAACGGTGGCGCCAGTTGCCTCGACGCCAACGGCCAGGGCACCGCCGCGGGCACCAGGGTGATCATCTGGTCGTGCAACGGCCAGCCGAACCAGCAGTGGAACGTCAACGCCAACGGCACCATCACGGGCGTGCAGTCCGGGCTGTGCCTCGACGTGTCCGGAGCGTCCACCGCCAACGGAGCACTGGTCCAGCTGTGGACCTGCCACGGCGGCAGCAACCAGCAATGGAGCGTGAGCTGACCATGAGACACGCGATCGCGATCGTCAGCGCACTGCTGCTGATCATCCTCGCCTCCCCCACCGCACCGGCCGCGCCGGCCGCTGGCGAGAAGGTGCTGCTGTTCACCAAGACAGTCGGCTTCCGGCACGACTCCATCCCGGCCGGGGTGGCGATGTTCCAGCAGATGGCAGGCGAGAACGGGTGGCAGCTGACCCACTCCGAGGACTCGACCGTCTTCACCGACGCCAACCTGGCCACCTACGACGTGGTCATCATGTTCCAGACGTCCGGCATGGTCTGGACCACGGCCGCGCAGCGGACGGCGGTCCAGAACTACCTGCGGAACGGGGGCGGCATCGTCGCCATCCACAACGCCACGGACATGAACATCGAGAACGAGTTCCCGTGGTGGGACCAGATGCTGGGGATGACGATGACCCAGCACTCGGCCATCGTCGCGGGCACGGCCAAGGTCGCCGACCAGGCCCACCCGTCCGCACAGGGTCTGCCGCAGCGGTGGAACCGTACCGAGGAGTGGTACAACTTCAACCGCAGCGCCCGCGGCGACGTGCACGTGCTGGTGACCGCGGACGAGACCACGTACAACCCCGGTTCGTCGGCGATGGGCCACGACCACCCGATCTCCTGGTGCCGCAACGTCGAAGGCGGCCGGCTGTGGGCGACCGCCATGGGGCATCAGGCTTCCGCGTACTCCGAGCCGCTGTTCCGCACGCACATCCTGGGCGGTGTGCGAACCGCGGCCGGCACACTACCGGCCGACTGCGGTCCCACCGTGTGGTCCAGCTACGACAAGGTCGAGCTGGACGGCAACACGGTCGCGCCAGGCACGCTGGACGTGGCGCGGGACGGCCGGGTGTTCTACACCCAGTACGGCGGACAACTGAAGATCTACAAGCCGAGCACCAGGACCACGGTCACCGCCGGCACTCTCAACGTCTACACCGGCGGCGAGGACGGCCTCGCCGGTGTCGCGCTGGACCCGAACTTCGCCACCAACAACTGGGTGTACCTGTACTACGCGCCGGCCGGCTCGCAGGAGGTCAACCGGGTCTCGCGGTTCACGGTCAACGGTGACGCGCTGGACCTCGCCAGCGAGCGGGTCCTGCTGTCCTTCCCGGGCGCGCGGCAGTCCGAGCCGGGGCACACCGGCGGGTACCTGACGTTCGGTCCTGGCGGGAACCTCTACGTCGGCGTCGGCGACGACACCAACCCGCACGAGTCCAGCGGCTACGCGCCGATCGACGAGCGTTCGGGCCGAAGCCTGTTCGACGCGCAGAAGACCGCGGCCAACACCAACGACCTGCGCGGCAAGATTCTCCGGATCCATCCAGAACCGGGCGGCACGTACACGGTCCCGGCCGGCAACATGTTCGCCCCCGGCACGGCACAAACCCGGCCGGAGATCTACGCCATGGGCTTCCGCAACCCGTTCCGGTTCACAGTGGACACCGACGGCACGATCTACATGGCCGACTACGGCCCGGACGCGGGCGCCGACAACGCCAACCGAGGCCCGGGCGGACTGGTCGAGTGGAACGTGATCAAGTCGCCGGGCTACTACGGCTGGCCGTACTGCGTCGCGAACAACGTCCCGTACAACGACTTCAACTTCGCGAACAACACCTCCGGCGCCAAGTTCAACTGCGCCGCGCCGGTCAACAACTCCCCCAACAACACCGGGCTCACCACTCTGCCCGCGGCGCGACCGGCCACCGTCTGGTACGGCAACGGCAGCAACGGCAACGCATTCCCGGAGATGGGTAGTGGCGGCGAGGCCCCGATGGCCTTCCCCGTGTACCGCTACGACCCGAACAACCCGTCGGACACCAAGTTCCCGCAGTACTTCGACAAGACGCCGTTCTTCGGTGAGTGGTCCCGCAACACCATGCACGAGTTCCGGCTCGACTCGTCGGGGAACCTGTTGAAGATAAACAGGTTCCTGGCCAACCTGACCTTCAGGTCCCCGATGGACGCCAAGTTCGGCCCCGACGGCTCGCTGTACCTGCTCGAATGGGGCAGCGGGTTCGGCAGGGACAACCCAGACTCCGCGCTCTACCGGATCGACTACACCTCCGGCGACCGCGCCCCGATCGCCCGTGCGATCGCCAACCCGTCGTCCGGCGGAGCGCCGCTGACGGTGAGCTTCTCGAGCACCGGATCGTCCGACCCGGGCGGCGGCGCGCTGACCTACCGGTGGACCTTCGGCGACGGCGGCACCTCGACAGCGGCCAACCCGTCGCACACCTACACGACGAGTGGCCAGTTCAACGCGCAGCTCACCGTGACCGCCCAGAACGGGCGGACGGGCGTGGCCAACGTGACGATCACCGTGGGCAACACCGCACCGACCGTCCGGATCACGACGCCCCCACACGGTGGCATGTTCGACTTCGGCGACGAGATCCCGTACTCGGTGACCGTCACCGACGCCGAGGACGCCTCGATCGACTGCGCCAGGGTGATCACGACACCGGCCCTGGGGCACGACCAGCACGCGCACCCGCTCGACCCTCGGCCGGGCTGCTCCGGCGTGATCCCCACCCAGGACGGCGGGCACAGCTCCGACGCCAACCTGTTCTACGCGGCCGACGCCGTGTACACGGACAGCGGCGCGTCCGGCGTCCCCGCGCTCACCGGACGGGCCCAGGTCGTGCTGCAGCCCAAGCACCGGCAGGCCGAGCACTTCACCAACTCGTCCGGGATCCGGGTCGTGGCCCAGGCAGGCGCGGAGGGCGGCGCACGCATCGGCGACATCAACAACAACGACTGGATCTCGTTCACCCCGATGAACCTGACCGGCATCAACCAGGTCTCGTTCCGGGTGTCCTCGCCGGGACCGGGCGGCACCATCGAGCTGCGGTCCGGTTCACCGACCGGCACGCTGGTGGCCACCGCGACCGTGGGCAGCACGGGCGGGTGGGACAACTACGTGAGCCTGGCGCCGGTCGCGGTGACCCGCCCGGCGGGCACGGTGGAGCTGTTCGTGGTGTTCAAGTCCAGCGCGAGTGCCCCGTACGACCTGGACTCGATCACGTTCGTCGGGCCAGGTGTCGGCACCCCGGGCCCGGTCACCGGCGGTCCGATCACGGGCGGGAGCGGCAAGTGCGTCGACGTCAACGGCGGCAGCTCCGCCGACGGCACCCCGCTCGTCATCTGGACCTGCGGCGGCGGCACCAACCAGCAGTGGGCCCGTGAGGGCAACACCTTGCGCGCACTGGGCAAGTGCATGACCGCGGCCGGCACGGCCGACGGCAGCGCCGTCCAACTGTCCACCTGCAACGGCAGCGCCGCGCAGAACTGGGCCGCCGGCGCCAACGGGTCGCTGACCAACGCCGGCAAGTGCCTCGACGCCAACGGCGCCGGCACCGTCGACGGCACCAGGCTCATCGTCTGGACCTGCCACGGCGGCACCAACCAACGCTGGATCCTGCCCTGACCCGCTCCCGGACCGGAGTCCTCATGCCGAAGTCGATCGCGACGTCCCCTCGCCCGCTCCCGCCCTGCCCGACGCTCATTCCATGGCAACGAGCGAACCGTCCATCTTGCTCCCCCGTCCTGCACGAAAGTCCCATTCGTGCGGCACGGACCCGAGCGAAAGTCCCATTCGTGCGAACTCTTGCGGCGGCCGTACTGGTCGCGGCCATCTTACCCGTGGTCACCGCGCCAACGCCGGCGGCGGCGCACGCGGTGAACCCGGCCGACTTCCAGCAGGTCGAGCTGGCCAGAGGCGTCGCCGAGGTGGGCGAGCCCATGTCGATGGCCGTGCTGCCGGACCGCTCGGTGGTGCACACCGCCCGGAACGGGGTGCTACGCCGCACCACCGCCGCCGGGGTCACCAGCGTCATCGGCACCCTGCCGGTCTACACGCACGACGAGGAAGGCCTGCAGGGGGTCGGGGTGGACCCGGGTTTTGCCAGCAACCGGTTCATCTACCTGTACTACGCGCCACCACTGTCCACTCCGAGCGGTGACGCGCCGGAGAACGGGACGGACTTCTCCGCGTGGAACGGGGTGAACCGGCTGTCCCGATTCACCCTCAATGCCGACTTCACGCTCAACACCGCCAGCCAGGTGACCGTGCTGGACGTGCCGACCAGCCGTGGCATGTGCTGCCACGTCGGTGGGGACATCGACTTCGACGCGGCCGGCAACCTGTATCTGTCCACAGGGGACGACTCGAACCCGTTCGCCTCCAACGGGTACACCCCCATCGACGAGCGCACCAACCGCAATCCCGCGTTCGACGCGCAACGCAGTGGCGGCAACACGAACGACCTGCGTGGCAAGTTGCTGCGCATCAAGGTGAACGCCAACGGGACGTACTCGATCCCGGCCGGCAACCTGTTCGCCCAGGGCACCGCGGGGACCCGGCCGGAGATCTACGGGATGGGCTTCCGCAACCCGTTCCGGTTCGGCGTCGACAAGGGGACCGGCGCGGTCTACCTCGGCGACTACGGCCCGGACGCCGGCACGGCCAGCAACAGCCGTGGGCCAGGCGGGCAGGTGGAGTTCAACCGGATCACCTCGGCCGGCAACTACGGCTGGCCCTACTGCACCGGCAAGAACACCACCGCCGAGACCTATGTGGACTACACGTTCCCGTCCGGTCCGTCCGGGAGCCGGTTCAACTGCGCCGCACCGGTCAACAACTCACAGCGCAACACCGGGCTCACCAACCTGCCGGCCGCACGCGCGGCGTGGATCAACTACGACAACTGCTCGTTCGCGGCGTTTGGCTGCGGATCCGAGTCGCCCATGGGCGGCGTGGTGTACCGCTACGACGCGGCGAACCCGTCGACGGTCAAGTTCCCGCCCGCGCTGGACGGGCACGTCTTCGTCGCCGAGTTCGGTCGGCGCTGGCTCAAGACCGTCGACGTCAACGCCGACGGGTCGGCCGGGCAGGTCAACGACTTCCCGTGGCGCGGCACCCAGGTCATGGACACCGCGTTCGGCCCGGACGGCGCCCTCTACGTGCTCGACTACGGCAGTGGCTGGGGCAGCGGCAACGCCGAGTCGGCGCTGTACCGCATCGAGTACAACCCGGCCGGCAACCAGGCGCCGGTCGCACGCGCCGGCGCGGACCGCACGTCCGGGGCCGCGCCGCTGACGGTCAACTTCTCGTCGGCGGGCTCATCGGACCCGGAGGGCGGCGCGCTCACCTACCGCTGGACCTTCGGCGACGGCACCACGTCCACCTCGGCCAACCCGAGCCACACCTACACCACCAACGGCCAGCGCACCGCCAGCCTCACGGTCACCGACCCGGCCGGCCGCACCGCGACGGCCAACGTGACGATCACGGTCGGCAACACCGCACCCACGGTCACGCTGAACACACCGATCAACGGGTCCCTGTTCACCTTCGGCGACGCCGTGCCGTACACGATCACCGTCACCGACCCGGAGGACGGCACGATCGACTGCAACCGGGTGAAGCTGACCTACAACCTCGGCCACGACGAACACGGCCACGAGATCACCTCTCGCACCGGCTGCTCCGGCACGCTGCAGATCCCGACGGACGGCGAGCACGACACGGCGGCGAACCTGTACGCGGGCTTCGACGCCGAGTACACCGACCTCGGTGGGAACGGCCAACCGGCGCTGACGACACACAAGCAGCACACCCTGCAGCCCCGACACCGGCAGGCCGAGCACCGCGCCACCCAGTCCGGCACCGGCCTGTACGACAAGGCGACCGCCGAGGGCGGCAGGACGGTCGGCGACATACACAACGGCGACTGGATCGCGTTCCAGCCCTACGCGCTCGGCGGGGAGACCCGGTTCACCGCGCGGGTGTCGTCCGCCGGCTCCGGCGGTACGCTGTCCGTGCGGACCGGTTCGCCGACCGGGGCCGTGCTCGGCTCGGTCGCCGTGCCGGTGACGGGCGGCTGGGACGTCTTCACCGAGGTGTCCACCACCCTCTCGAACGTCCCAGCCGGAACCGTGACGCTGTACCTGACGTTCTCCGGCGGCAGCGGCTTCCTGTTCGACCTGGACGCCTTCACCTTCGGCACGACTGGTGGCGGCACCAACCAGAAGTGGACGCTTTCCTTGGGAGGCAAGAGATGAAGCACATCCGGCGCGTGTTCGGGGTCTCCGCCGCCACGCTCGCCGTCCTCGCGTGCAGCTCCAGCCCGCCAGCCAGTGCGGCCGACGCGCCGTACGACGTGCTGGTGTTCTCCAAGACCACCGGCTTCCGGCACGACTCCATCCCGGCCGGCATCGCGATGATCCGGGAACTGGGCGCTGCCAACAACTTCACGGTGACCGTGACCGAGGACTCGGCCCAGCTCACCAACCTGGCGCGGTACGAAGCCGTGGTGTTCCTCAACACCACCGGGGACGTGCTGAACGCCAGCCAGCAGAGCGCGTTCGAGTCCTACATCCGGAGCGGAGGCGGGTACGTCGGCATCCACTCCGCCGCCGACACCGAGTACGACTGGCCGTTCTACGGAGAGCTGGTCGGCGCGTACTTCGCCTCGCACCCGGCCATCCAGCAGGCCACCGTCCGGGTGGAGAACCGGGCGCACCAGGCCACCCAACACCTCAACCCCACCTGGGTCCGCACCGACGAGTGGTACAACTTCCGGACCAACGTCCGATCGACGGCCCGCGTGCTGGCCACGTTGGACGAGTCGACGTACTCCGGCGGCGCCATGGGCGCGGACCACCCGCACACCTGGTGCAAGACGGTCCAGAGTGGACGATCCTTCTACACCGGCAGCGGCCACACCCAGGCCAGCTACACCGAGGCGAACTTCCGGTCGCTGGTACTCGGCGGCATCCGGTACGCGGCCAACCGGACGAAGGCGGACTGCCGGCCGGAGAACGGCTACACCACCCTGTACAACGGCGCCACCACCGGCTGGTCCCAAGCCGGTCCCGGCGGTTTCACCAACAGCAACGGCACGCTGAGCTCGTCCGGCGGAATGGGCATGCTCTGGTACAGCACCAGGGAGTTCCGCTCCTACTCGCTGAAGCTGGACTGGCGGATGGCCGACGACGACAACTCCGGCGTGTTCATCGGCTTCCCACCCAGCTCCGACCCGAACACGGCGATCAACCAGGGTTACGAAATCCAGATCGACGCCACCGACACTCCGGACCGGACCACCGGCTCGATCTACGGCTTCAAGACATCGGACGTCGCCGCCCGCGATGCCGCGCTCAATCCGCCGGGGGAATGGAACACCTTCGAGGCACTGGTGGAAGGTGAACGCGTGCAGGTGTTCCTGAACGGCGTCAGGATCAACGACTTCACCAACACCGACCCGGCCCGCTCACTGGCCTCCGGGCACGTCGGCATCCAGAACCACGGCGCCGGCGACGACGTGTCCTTCCGCAACATCCGGATCAAGGAGTTGGGTGGCACCACCCCCACCAGCGGTCCGATCGTGGGCCCGGGCAGCAAGTGCGTCGACGTCAGCGGCTCCAGCACCGCCGACGGCACGAAGATCCAGCTGTGGACCTGCGGCGGCGCCACCAACCAGCAGTGGGCCCGCGACGGCAACACGTGGCGCAGCCTCGGCAAGTGCATGACCACCACCGGTACCAGCGACGGCGCCAACGTCCAACTGTCCACATGCAACGGCAGCGCAGGGCAGAACTGGACCACCGGTGCCAACGGGTCACTGGTCAGCTCCGGCAAGTGCCTCGACGCCAACGGTGGCAGCACCGCCAACGGCACCCAACTCATCGTCTGGACCTGCCACGGCGGCACCAACCAACGCTGGACCCTGCCCTGACACGGAAAGGACCCGTAATGGCACAAGTTCTGATCCTGACCGGCGACGCCGCCGAGGAACTCGACTCGATGTACCCGGTCTTCCGCCTGCGCGAGGCCGGCCACGAGGCGGTCGTGGCCGCACCCACAACGCGGCCGGTGAAGCTGGTGGTGCACGACTTCGAACCCGACTGTGACGCCTACACCGAGAAGCCGGGCCACCTACTACCCGTGGATGTTGCCTTCAGCGAGGTGAAACCCGAGGAGTACGACGCGCTCGTGATCCCGGGTGGCCGGGCGCCGGAATACATCCGAACGGACCCGGACGTGGCCCGCATCGTCGGGTACTTCTTCGACCACGGTCTCCCGGTCGGCACGATCTGTCACGGTCCACAGGTGCCGGCGGCGCTGGGACTCCTCCGCGGCCGTACCACGGCCGCGTTCCCGCCGCTGAAGGTCGACATGGAGCTGGCCGGCGCCACCTTTGTGGACGGCCCGGACGTCGTCGACGGGGCCATGGTGTCCTGCCGCGGCTGGCCCGACCTGCCCCAGTGGTCCCGCGCCTTCATGCAGGTGCTCGAGAAGGCGAGGATCCCGGCGTGAGAACGGCCGCCGGCCCTGTTTCACCGATGACGGCGAAACAGGGCCGGCGGCTTGTTCTCCCGGAGCATCAGACGCGCTGAAGTTGGAACCGTTGGTTGGCGGCGGCCGTGGGGGTCCACTGGGAGACGCGGGCACCGTCGGCGGTCGACCCGCTCCACACGTCCATGGCCAGGCCGCTCTGCCTGTTGACGATGCTGACCAGACCGCCGCCCTGGTCCGTCACCTGCCACTGCTGGTTCGCGGCGTTGGTGTCGGGCTGCTGGTTGATGTCCGCGCCGCTGCTCGAGCTCGCCACCTGGAGGACCAGTCCGCTGTGCCGGGCGCGGATCCGGTGGTAGCCGCTGCCCGAGTCGAGGAAGTCGAACTGCTGGTTCTGCCCCGTGGTCGCCGACCACTGGTGCAGCACGGCGCCCGCGGCGGTGGACCCTCCGGAGATGTCTGCCAGCTTGCCGCTGTGCTGGGCGACGAGGCGGTAGTACACGCCGGGTTCCACCACCTGGCTTGATCCTTGGCCGGTGGCACGGTAGGTGTGGCCGGCCTCGCCGGTGAAAGCGATGAGGTCGGTCTCGGGCTTCGTCGGCTGGACCGCGCTACCGGTCGTCTGGTCGACCAGTTGATAAGTGCCGGTGAACATACGGCTGCGGACCCGGACGGCACCCGCGCGGTCGGGGGTGACGGTCAGTTCCCTGATCTGGCCACCACTCCACGCCGCGCCGACCGTGTACCCGCCGCGCCCACGCAGCCCTCGGACGCTGCCGGCCGGCCAGGCCGGTGGTAGCGCGGGCAGCACGTGCAGCTCGCCGGTGTGGCTCTGCAGCAGCATCTCCGCGATACCGGAGGTGGCGCCGAAGTTGCCGTCGATCTGGAACGGCGGGTGCAGGTCGAACATGTTGGGCGCCAACCGGTCCGGCCGCACCAGCAGGCGGACCAGGTCGTGGGCCCTGCGCCCCTCCTCCATCCGCGCCCAGTAGTTGATCTTCCAGGCGAGTGACCAGCCGGTGCCGTCGTCACCCCGCAGCTCGAGGGTGCGGCGGGCGGCGGTGAACAGCGCAGGCGTGCCACGCCTGGTGATCTGGTTGCTGGGGTGCAGGCCGTACAGGTGGGAGATGTGCCGGTGGCCCGGTTCGGTCTCCACCCAGTCGTGGAGCCACTCCTGGATGTTCCCGCGCGAGCCGACCTTCATCGGCGCCAGCCGTCCGCGGGCCGCCCGGACCTGGTCGCGGAAACCGGCGTCGACGCCGAGCACTTCGCTGGCGCCGGCGCAGCCGTCGAACAGGTCCCGCAGGATCTGCATGTCCATCGTCGGCCCCGCGCACACGCTCACGCCTCCGTGGTGGAGACACTCCGGCGAGTTCGACGGGTTGGTGACCAGGTGCCCCAGGCTGGGTTCGGTCACCAGAGTGTCGAGGAAGAACTGGGCGCAGCCCTTCATCGCCGGATAGTTGCGCCGGAGGAACTCGACGTCACCGGTGAACCGGTAGTGGTCCCAGACCATTGTGGACAGCCACGCGCCGCCGGTCTGCCACATGCCCCACACGGCCCCGTCGACCACCGACGACCCGCGCCACGCGTCGGTGTTGTGGTGCGTGACCCAGCCCCGGGCGCCGTACTGCGCCTGCGCCGTACGCGCGCCGGTCACCGTGAGGTCGTTGATCATGCGGGACACCGGCTCGAAGCACTCGGCGAGGTTCGTCGTGTCCACCGGCCAGTAGTTCATCGGCAGGTTGGCGTTGATCGTGTACTTCGAGTCCCACGACGGGGCCATCTGGTCGTTCCAGATGCCCTGCAGGTTCGCCGGCTGGGAACCCGGTCGCGACGACGAGATCAGCAGGTAGCGGCCGTACTGGAACAACAACGCCGAGAACTGCGGATCGTTGACGGTGTTGTGCTGGGCGATCCGGACGTCGGTGGTCTGGTCGGCGGCCAGCGTGCGCCCGACGTCGAGGGTGACCCGTCCGAACAACGCCTGGTAGTCGGCCACGTGCCGGCTCCGGAGAGTGTCGTACGCGGGAGCCGCCGCGAGGTGTCTCCGGGCGACGCCCTGGTAGTCGCCGTTCACGGTCTGGTAGTTGACGTAGCTGGTGCCGATCGAGACCAGCAGTGTTACGGCGTTGGCGTTCGAGACCCGCAGCGTGCCGCCGGAGCTGGTGACGCTCCCGCCCTCGGCCACCGCCTTGGCCAGCGTGAGGAACCGGACCGTGCCGGCGATCCCCCGCTGTGCGCCCGAGATCCCGTCCAACGCGATCGTCGCACTGTCCGGACTGGACACCGTCACCCGCTGGGGACTGCTGAACGTGGCCGAGAACGTGACCGAGCCGGGTGTCTCCGCGGTCAGTCGCAGCACGATCAGCTGGTCCGGCGCGCTGGCGAACACCTCACGCCGGTACCGGACACCGCCAGCCACGTAGGTGGCTACCGTCGTGGCGGTGGTGAGGTCCAGCCACCGCTCATACCCCGACACGGCACCCGCCGGGAAGGTGAGTCGCAGGTCTCCGACGGGCTGGTAGGCCAGTTGTCCGGCCGGGTTGCCCAGCATCGTCTGGTTGATACGGTCCTGCGCCTGTGTCCACTGGTTGGCGAACACCAGCTGGCGGATCTGCGCCAGCGCGCCGGCGCCCTGCGGGTTGTCGTAGTTGTGGGGCCCGCCCGCCCAGACCGTGTCCTCGTTGAGCTGCAGGCGTTCGGTGTCGGTGTTGCCGAACACCATGGCGCCGAGACGGCCGTTGCCGATGGGCAGCGCGCGCAGCCAGTCCGAACCGGCCGACTCGTCGTACCACAGCGCCAGGTCGCCCGCCGCCCGGACTTCCCTCGGTGCGGTGGAGTCGGCGCGGGCGGTCGCCGTCCACCCGGCCTGCGCCAGCAGGGCACTCGCCGCGCCGAGCTTCATCGCCTGCCGACGCGTCAGATCCGGCATCTCGCTCACTGGACGGCCCATTGCTGGTTCGTGCCGTTGCCACAGCTCCACAGCTGCGCCAGTGCGCCGTTGGCCGTCGACGATCCGGTGACCTCCAGGCACAGTCCTGACTGGACATTGGTGATCGTGCCGTTCGCGTTCACGTTCCACTTCTGGTTGCCGCCGCCGTGACAGGTCCAGATGATCACCGTCGTGCCGTTGCTGGTTCCGGCGCCCGAGGCGTCAAGGCACCGCCGCGAGTCTCCGGAGTAGACGGCCAGTTCCTGGGTGGAGGTCTGGCGGATCCACTGCTGGTTGATGCCGCCGTGGCAGTCCCAGATCTGCAGCCGTGTGCCGTTCGCGGTGGACTGGCCCGGCACGTCGAGGCACTTGTTCGCGCTCACCGCACGCACCGCGACGCCGCCACCCCCGCCCCCACCGCCGCCGCTGTTGAGCGTGTCGAGGACGGCCTGGTAGGCCTGCTTCTTCTGGTAGTTGGAGTCGAACAGCAGCGGGGTGTCGTTGGGCCGCCACGTGTGCCGGTCTGTGATGCCCCACGTGGTGATGCCGGTGCAGCGGGCGACGGCCATGCACGCCTGGGTGACCTGCCGGTACACGTTCGCCTGGCCGGAGCCGGAGCCACCGATGTCAAGCTCGGTGATCTGCAGGTCGACGCCGAGGTCGGCGAAGCGCTGCAGGTTCGCCTGGTAGCTGCTGAGGTTGGAGTTCGAGCTGAGGTGGCTCTGGATGCCGACGCAGTCGATCGGCACACCCCGGGCCTTGAAGTCCCGCACCATGTTGTAGATACCGGTGCTCTTCGCGTTGATGCCGTCGGTGTTGTAGTCGTTGTAGCAGAGCTTGGCGTTCGGGTCCGCCGCGCGGGCGGCGCGGAACGCGGCCTCGATCCAGTCGTTGCCGGTGCGCTGCAGGTTCGAGTCCCGCCGGCCGCCGCTGTTGCCGTCGGCGAACGCCTCGTTGACCACGTCCCAAGAATGGATCTGACCGCGGAAGTGGGTAGCGACCTGGGTGACGTGGTTGAGCGCCGCCGAACGCAGGTCACTGCCAGAAAGTCCCTGCGCCCAACCGGGCTGCTGTGCGTGCCAGAGCAGGGTGTGTCCCCGGACGGTCATGCCGCGGGCGCGGGCGTAGTTGACGATCTGGTCACCGCCGCCGTAGCTGAACTGGTTCCGGTTGGGTTCGGTGGCGTCCCACTTCATCACGTTCTCGGCGACGACGCTGTTGAACTCGCGGCTCAGCGTGCCCGAGTACGAGGAGTCGCCCAGGAGGTTGGGGACGACGGCGGCGCCGAAGTACCGGCCGCTCTGCGCCGCGGCGGCGCCCAGCGTGTCGGCGGCGCTGGCGGTCCCGGCGGACAGCACCAGGCAGGCCGCCGCGAGCCCGGAGGTCGTCAGGACGGCGGCGGCCGTCCTGAGGAGACCGCGCCGGCGCGCGGGTGAACTGTTGATCATCGTAACCCTCGGTTCGTCGTTGAAGTGTCGGGTTGTTCGAGAGTCCACAAGAGATCCGCCGCCCCACCGCGCTCCCAGCGGTGGGGCGGCGGCGCCTATCTCAACAGGGTGAGTTGGTTTGGGTGAGCAGACCCATCCGCCACGGACGCCGTCACCGCGGCGAGCACCGCCCGCCGCCTTCTTCTCCCCACCATCCACAGTCGACGCGACATCGGTACTCCTTTCCCTGTTGTCGCACAGGCTCAGACGCGGGTCCATCGCTGGTTGGCCTGTCCGTTGCAGGTCCACAGGATCACGGTGGAGCCGTTCGCGGTGCCTGCTCCGTTGACGTCCAGGCAGAGCCCGGAACCGGTGTTGGTGACCGACCCGTTCGGGTTGAGGGTCCACTTCTGGTTGTTCTGCCCGGTACACGGCGAGATGGTCACCCGCGCACCGCTGGTCGTGCCCTGGAGGCACTTGTCGCCGAAGACACGGATCTCCCCACCCGTCCAGGTCGTCCACTGCTGGTTCGCCGCGGTGTGGCAGTCCCAGATCAGCGCGCCCGTTCCGGTCGCGGTCGAGGCGTTGTCGACGTCCAGACAGCGTGCTGACCCCTCGCCACGGAGCCGGGCGGTTGCGCTCGCCAACAGGGAACCGCCGGACACCCGGAACGCCGACACGCCGTGCGCCGGCACACTCGCCGAGATCTGGCCGGCGGTGGTCGAGGTGCCACCGGTCCACAGGTCGGTCAACGTGAACGAGCCACCCGACAACCCGACCTGCGCGGCCGTGGTGGTGACCGTGGTGGTGCCACCACCCCGGTTGAACAGCCCGACCGCGACCGAACCGTCCGACAGCGGCTTTGCGAACACCTCGGTGTTGCCGTCGTCGCGTACCCGTCGCCCGCCCGCGCCGAGCCGGTCCTGGTTCACCGCCAACAACCTCGGGTTGCGCAGGATCGCGCTGACGTCGGCGGACATCGTGCGGATGTCGTTGCCCGCCATCAACGGAGCGGCCATGAGCGCCCACAACGCGAAGTGCGACCGCGACTCCGTCAACGTCAGCCCTGGCCGCCCGACCACCAGCATGTCCGGGTCGTTCCAGTGTGTCGGCCCGGCCTGCGCGGCCAACGGGGCGTTCACGTCGACGACGTTGCCGACACCCATCGGGTAGCTGTTGACGTTGCCGTTCTGCCAGATGTCGAGCAGGTCCTCCGTGGTCCGCCACAGGTCGGCGATCTCACCCCAGTTGTACTTGTCACCGGTGATCGCGTGGAAGCTGTTCGGGTTGATGCTGTAGACGATCGGCCGTCCCGTCGCCCGCAACGCGTCACGCATCAGCGAGAACCGGGCGACCTGCTGGTCACGCGTCCCGTCCGGGGAACACCAGTCGTACTTGAGATAGTCAACACCCCACGAGGCGAACGTGTTCGCGTCCTGCACCTCGTGCCCCATGCTGCCCGTCGATCCGGGATGTGTCCCGACCCGCTGCGCACAGGTCCGTTCGGTCGGCACCTGGTAGATCCCGAACTTCAACCCACGGCCGTGGATGTAGTCGCCCAACGCCTTCATCCCACTGGGAAACTTCGTCGGATGCGCACGTAGGTTGCCCTGGGCGTCCCGGTTCGGGTCGAACCAGCAGTCGTCCACCACCACGTACTGGTAGCCCGCGTCACGCATCCCCGAGCTGACCATCGCGTCGGCCGCCTGCCGGACCGCCGTCTCGGTGACACCGCACCCGAAGCTGTTCCAACTGTTCCACCCCAACGGCGGCGTCACCGCCGGGCTGCCTGGCGCGGCCTTGGCTGACGGTTGGTGCGGTACCAAGAGCGCCATCGCCACGACGACCGCGGCGGCGAGCAGGCGGACTGGGCGCATGCAGGGTCGCGCGGGCATCGTCGCCCCTTTCCCATCGTGTACGGGAGATTGAATGGCGGGAAACACGTCGCCAATCCAATTGACTTCTATGTGAACGCTAACACGACTTCCACTGCCAGAACAAGCTCCCGTTTACAGCTGAATTGCGAAAGTTTCGCCAATGGCAGCCTAGCAGCGGTTAGCGTGAACATCTGCCATCGACAATGGTGTACTCCAGCTATCGGGAGCGCTCCCACTAAATGGTCACCTTGATACGTTTTTATCGAAACAGGGGCACGCCACCTGACCGCGCATCGGAACGATGCGCGGGGCGAGGTGTTCGTCCGCCACGGCGGACACGGTGTTCTGCTGTTCTTCTCCTGTTCCAGGTCAGCCGCGTTGGAGTTGGAAGCGCTGGTTGGCGGCGCCGGTCGGTGTCCACTGGGAGATGCGGGCACCGTCGGCGGTCGAGGTGTTCCACACGTCCATGGCCAGGCCGCTCGGCTGGTTCACCAGGCTCACCGCGCCACCGCCCTGGTCGACCACCCGCCACTGCTGGCTGGCGGCGTTGGTGTCCGGCTGCTGGACGATGTCGGCGCCGCTGCTCGAGTTCGCCGCCTGGAGCACCAGACCGCTGTGCCGCGCCCGGATCCGGTAGAGGTCACCGCCTGAGGAGACGAAGTCGAACTGCTGGTTGAGCCCACCGTGCACGGACCACTGGACCAACAGCGCACCCGCTGACGTTGACGCACCGTTGACGTCGAGCGCCTTGCCGCTGTGCGCGGCCGTCAACCGGTAGTACACCCCGGGGACCGGCTTCGTCGGTGGGGTCGGGTCGCTGCCGAACTGGGTGAAGAACCGCCACACCTCCGGCTTGGCCCAGCTCCTGGCGCCGCTCTCACAGCCGGCGCACCCGTCCACCGGACCTTGCTGGTGACCACCGTCGAACGCGGCCCAGACGACCGGGTAGCCCGTCCGGCACCCCGAGTAGGTCGTGAGCGTGTGGGTCCGGCTGCCCGGTGCCGGCTCAGGCGGATTCTGTGCGGTGCAGCCGTTGTTGCGGACGAACCTGTCCCGCAACGATCGTCCACTTTGGATGTTGTCCGAGATGCCGTGAATTCCCATGTACGCCACGGGTTGCGTGCCACCGCTGCAGCCGCTGATCTGGCCAGGGGCCGCAATGGCCGCGACAGCGCGGAAGACGGTCGGCCTGGCACACGCCAGCGCGTAGCTCATGGCACCGCCATAGCTGAACCCCACGGAGAATACCTGTGACGTGTCGACACAGAGCGCGTTCCCGATCACCCTGATCATGTCGTCGGTGAAGGTCACGTCCTCGCCGCCCGAGTTGGCCCACCCGTTGCCGATACCCTGGGGTGCGACGAAGATCGTGGAGTTGTTGGCCTGGGAGAGCATGCCGTAGTAGGCCCAGGCGTAGCCGTCGCTCCCGCCGGACGCGACGTCGTTGGCGGTGCCGCCCCACCAGTGGAACCCGAAGGCCAACCGGTAGGGGTGGTTGTTGTCGTAGTTGTCCGGGACCTTCAGGATGAAGCCGCGGCCCTTGCCGTTGCTCTGGATCGTGTGCGTCCCGCTGGTCAGCGTCGGGGCGGTGCCACATCCGGCCGTGGCGGCGCGAGTCTGACTGCCGTACGCCGCACCCCCCACGGCGACGACCAGAAGCGCCGCGGCCACGACGGATCTGAAGAAGGATCTGTACCTCAACAGCACACAACTCCTTTGTTGTGATGACACCGTTCAGATGAATCTGATCTATTGCCGGTGAGCTGAGGCGCCCGAATCACACCATACAGCGGTCATATGACGCGACGTCAAGGGATCGCTCCCAATAAGTACGATCCATCGACTCTCGTTGCTTGCGTATGTGTCATTCGTATGGTGAACTGACCTTCCCTGCAGGGCGTTCGCCGAGCACATCCCCCCATGTAAGGAGATCCTGTGTTCGCGTCCTCGTCCACAATGGCGTGGGCCGCCGCGTTGACCGCCGCGCTGGCCGTGGTGGGCCCGGCTCCTTCCGCCTCCGCGGCCACGACCACCCTGTACGCCTCCCCGTCCGGCACCGGCACCAGCTGCTCCGCCGCCGATCCGTGCTCGCTGTCCTCGGCACAGGCCGCGGTGCGGTCGCTCACCGGCTCGATGTCCGACGACATCGTCGTGGAGTTGGCCGGCGGGGTGTACCGGCTTTCCGCGCCACTGCGGCTGACCGCGGCCGACTCCGGCACAGGCGGTCACCAGGTGGTGTGGCGGGCGGCCCCGTCGGCGCGTCCGGTGCTCAGCGGCGCCCGCGCGGTCACCGGCTGGTCGGTCGCCGACGCGGGGAAGAACATCTGGCGCGCGAACGTCGGCACCGGGATCGACTCCCGGCAGCTGTACGTCGACGGCGCGATCGCCACCCGCGCGCGGACTCAGGTGAACCGGTCCTCGTTCACCTTCACCAACTCGGGCATGACGTTCGCCGGCGGCGCACTGAGCTACCTGAACAACCTGGCCAACCAGAACCGGGTCGAGGTGGAGAGCGTCAACTCGTTCACCGACCGGTACTCGCCGGTGCAGAGCATCAGCGGGAACGTCATCACGATGCAGCAACCCGCGTGGAACAACAACACCTTCGGGTACGACACGCTCACGGCCCCGCACCGGGCCGGCCCTTTCTACCTTGCCAACGCGTACGAGTTCCTCGACTCGGCCGGCGAGTGGTACGTCAACCCGCAGGCCGGCACGCTGTTCTACATCCCGCTGGCCGGGCAGAACATGAGCAACGTCAGCGTGGAGCTGCCGGTGCTGCAGTCGCTGGTGAACGTCGGCGGCACCTACGACGCGCCCGCGCACGACATCACGTTCAGCGGGATCACGTTCACCGGCACGAGCTGGCTCGGCCCCAGCAGCAACCAGGGGTACGCGGACCAGCAGACCGGCGCCTACATGGCGGGCAACTGGAACTGGCCCGCCGACCGGCTGACGTCCTGCCAGAACGGCTGCCAACAGTTCGAGGCCGTCCGGCCGCACTGGTCCCAGATGCCCGCCGCCGTACAGGTCTCCGCCGCCCGCGGCATCACCTTCACCGACTCCGCGTTCGTCAACCTGGGACAGACGGCCATCGGCATCGGCAACGACACAGGCGCACACGCCAGCGGTGTCGGCCTCGGCGCGAGTGACATCACGGTCACCCGGTCCGAGATCGCCAGGAACTCGGCCGGCGGCATCATCGCCGGCGGCGTCCGCGCCGACGCGCACCACCCGAGCGACCAGCGGATGGTCAACCGGAACATCACCGTCACCGACAACCGCATCCACGACCTCGGCGTGGAGTACCGGGGCAACGTGTCGGTCCTGACCACCTACGTCACGACCACCGACGTGTCGCACAACGAGGTCTACAACATGCCGTACTCCGGCATGTCCATCGGCTACGGCTGGGGCAGCAACGACGCGGGCGGCAGCGACCACTACGCGGGCCGCGGCCTGTACAACTTCCAGCCGAGGTACTCGACGCCCACCACCGCGTCGGGAAACAAGCTCGTCAACAACTACGTCCACGACGTCATGCAGCAGATGAACGACGGCGGCTGCATCTACACGCTGGCGTGGAACCCGAACGCGGTGATCAGCGGCAACCACTGCCTGCGCACCAACGGCTACTTCGGGATCTACTTCGACGAAGGCTCGAAGTACTACACCGCGACCAACAACGTCTTCTCCGCCACCGGCACGTGGGCCACCGCCAACTACTGGGGTGGGGAGAACATGGGCAACTGGACGGTCACCAACAACTGGTCGACCAACGGCAGCACCAACGTCACCAACGGCGACCGAGGCAACGTCGTGTCCGGCAACGTCACGGTCACCAATGGCAACTGGCCGGCCGGCGCCCAGGCCGTGATGGCGAACGCCGGGCCTCGAACCGGCGGCAACCCGCAGGCCGGCGCGATCGTGGGTGGACAGTCGGGCCGCTGCGTCGACGTCGACGGCACGGCCAACAACGCCAGGGCGCGGCTCTGGGACTGCAACGGCGGCACCAGCCAACGATGGACCTACACCGCCGGCAAGCAACTCGTCGTGTACGGCAACAAGTGCCTCGACGCGTCCGGGGCGGGGACCGCCAACGGCACCGCGGCGATCATCTGGGACTGCCACGGCGGCACCAACCAGCAGTGGAACGTCAATGCCAACGGCACGATCACCGGCGTGCAGTCCGGCCTGTGCCTCGACGCCAGCGGCAACGGCACCGCGAACGGCACCCTGCTCCATCTCTGGTCGTGTCATGGCGGAACGAACCAGCAGTGGAGCCTGCGATGAGGAAACGGACACTGTGGACGGTCGCCCTGGCAGCGGGACTGGTGTTGTCGGGCTGCGGGAGCGCCGCGGGGCCGGGCTCGTCGTCCGGCGGTGGTGAGAACAAGCTGGTCGTGTGGGACTGGAAGTCGGGGGACGACGCCGCGGCCGCCTACATCGCGAAGGCGAAGGCCGACTTCGCGAAGAAGCACACGGGCGTCACCGTCGAGTTCGTGGCCCAACCGTTCGACCAGTACTACACGCTGCTCGGCGCGGCCATCCAGGCAGGCAAAGGGCCGGACGTCATGCTGTTCAACGGCGGCGGCCAGATCCGCGACCGGGTCGACGCGCTCGTGCCGCTGGACTCCTACGTCACCGAGGACCGGGACCGCCTGGCAGGCTGGGACGCGTTCAGCAAGGACGGCAAGGCCTACGCCTCGCCGGTCACGTTGCAGGGTCACCCGATCTACTACAACAAGAAGCTCTACAAGGAAGCAGGCCTCGACGGTCCACCCGCGACCTGGAGCGACTTCGTCAGCGGCTGCGAAACGATCAGGACCACGTGTTTCGCGCTCGGCAACAAGGAAGGCATCGGCATCCAGTTCTTCCTGTCGGGCCTGGGATCCGGTGCGCTCACCGACCAGGAGTACGACGACTGGATCGCCGGGAAGCGGAACTGGACCGCGCCGAACGTGAAGCGGATCTTCCAGCTGTGGACGGAGGTCAACAGCGCGGGCCTCAACAACGAGGGGGCCAACTCGACGGCGCTGTTCAACGACGCCTTCGCGCTCTTCTCCTCTGGCAAGGCCGTCCATGTCATCGGGCTGATGTCGGATGTCGGGCACTGGAAGGACTTCGGCGAGTTCCTCGACCCGGGCGACATCGGCGTCATGCCTGCGCCGGTGATCACCGCCGGGGCGACGCCGAGCCTGCCGTACGACGGTGGCATCGGGTACGCGGTCGCGAAGTGGACCGCTGACCCGGCGCTCGCCGCCGACCTGGTTCGCTCGCTGACCTCGAGGGACGCGCTGACGGCGTTCTACGCCGACGCGGGCGCGGTCGCCGCCGACACCGGCATCGACGTGTCCAAGGGCGGACCGGCCGTCGCCGAGATCGTCTCCGGGATCTCCAGCGGCGAACCAGCCCTGCACGTGGCCCTGTCCTCGCGGACCCTCGACCTGATGGGGCGGTTGTCCCAGCAGCTGCTGAGCGGGTCGGTCACCCTCGACGAGGCGTTGGGGCAGCTCGCCGCCTCGGACAACGAAGGCTGACCGAGTGCCGACCGGGGGCACACCGTCGTCGGTCCGTCCCGCACCGGCCGGACCGACAGCCGGACCGGGCGCCCGCCTGGCCGAGCGGGCGGGCGCCCGCCCGGTGTCCCGCAGCACGAACACGGACCGCCTCGCGCCCTACGTGCTGGTGGCCCCGGCCGTGTTGGTCATCGTCGCGTTGCGGCTGTACCCGCTGGTGCTCGGCGTCAACTTCTCCTTCACCGGCGACGGTGAACGCGACGGAACGACCGTAGGGCTGGACAACTACGTGACCCTCCTGCGCGACCCGCTCTTCCTCGGCGCGCTGCGGAACGTGGGGCTTCTGGTGCTGTTGCTCCCGCTGGCGGTCGCGATTCCCGGGCTGCTCGCGACGTTCATCTACCTGCGCGTGCCGGGGCACCGGCTCTTCCGCGGCGTCTACTTCTTCCCAGCCGTGCTGTCACCGGTGATCGTCGGCGCGATCTTCAACCTGTTGCTGGCCTTCGACGGCCCCCTCAACGCCCTTCTCGACACCGTCGGACTCGGCCCGGTCGACTGGCTCGGCGACCCGGACATCGCGATCTACACGGTTGTCGGCGTCCACGTCTGGGCCACCTTCGGGATGGCGCTGGTGGTGTTCCTCGCCGGATTCTCCACATTGGACTCATCACTGTTGGACGCCGCACGGATCGACGGCGCGGCACTGCCTCACATCATCTGGCACGTCATCATCCCGGGCCTGTCCCGCACCATCCAGTTCGTCTTCGTGACCACGATGATCGGGATGCTGACGTCGATGTTCGGGCTGCTCTACGTGATGACCAGCGGCGGCCCCGGCGGCACCACCTACCTGCCCGAGTACTACATCTGGATCCAGCAGGGCCAGATGAACCGCCCGGCACTCGCCTCGGCCGCGTCCACCGTGCTCTTCGGAGTCATGGTCGTGGTGGGACTGCTGCAGATCAGCGTGCTCCGCCGGTCCGACAGGGCGGAATGATGCGGACGAGCAGGTGGCTGGCCGCCGTTCCGATGGCCGCGCTCGCGCTGGCCACGATCTACCCGCTGGTGTTCACCACCAACGTGGCGCTCAAGACACGGCACGAGTACGTCCTCGACCGCTTCTCCCCCGCCGACTCCCCACGGTTGGACAACCTCGCCACCGCGTGGGGCAGCGTCGGCATGGCCCGCTACTTCACCAACTCGCTCATCGTGGTGACGTGTGCGGTGGCACTGCTGCTCCTGCTCGGCTCGATGGCGGGCTTCGCCCTTGGCAGGCTTCGGTTCCGTGGTTCGCGGGCGCTCTACCTCGGCTGCCTCGCGGCGTTGTTCGTGCCGTTCCAGGTCATCATGGTGCCGCTCGCCCGCACGATGGCCACCCTCGGCCTGATCGACACCCGTCCCGGGCTGGTCCTCGCCTACGTCGCGCAGTTCCTCCCGTTCACGATCTTCCTGATGGCGAGCTACTACGCGCACGTCCCGGCGGAGATCGTCGACGCGGCCAGGATCGACGGCAACACCCTGGTCGGCGTCTACCGGCGGGTCATGCTGCCGATCGGCGCCCCGGCACTGATCTCGGTCGGCATCCTCAACGCCCTGTTCTGCTGGAACGACGTGCTCATCGCCCTGCTGATGATGCCGTCCGCCGAGAACCGCACCCTCATGGTGGGGGTCACCTCGCTCCGCGGGCAGTACTCGGACGACATCCCGACCTTCGCCGCAGGCGTCCTGATCGCCGCCGTGCCCGTGCTGGTGATCTACCTGTTCTTCCAGCGCCACATCGCGGAAGGCGTCACGGCCGGTTCCACGAAAGGCTGACATGCGGATCACCGGGTTTCGAAGCCTGAACACGGTCCAGGAATGGGGCCGGCCGGTCGGTGACGCCAACGGCGTCTTCGCCGACGGGCTCATCCCCGTACCGATCATCCTGGTGGACACCGATGTGGGGATCACGGGCGTGGGTTTCGGCCCGCACGCGGGCGCCGAGACGGTCTTCGCCGCCATCGACGGCGAGGATCCGCGCGGCGTCACGGCACTCTACGACCGCATGCTGCGGCAGACGTTCAAGGCCGGCCACGCGGGAGCGGTGTTCGGCACCATCGGCGCGTTCGACACCGCGCTGTGGGACATCAAGGCCCAGGCCGCGGGCGAACCGCTCTGGCGTCTGCTGGGCGGCCGTGACCGCACGGTGCCCGCGTACGCGTCCGGTTTGGACATCGGCCTCACCGACGCCGAACTCGTTGGGGTGTACCAGACCTACGCCGAGCACGGCCTGCGCGCCGCCAAGCTCAAGGGCGGCTTGGACGTCGACCGGGACCGGCACCGGCTGACCCTGGTACGCGAGGTCCTGACCGACGCCGACGCCGGCCGGGGACCGCGCCCCGCCATGATGCTCGACGCGAACGAGGCGTGGTCCCGCAAACAGGCCGTCCGCCATGTGTCCGAACTGGAACGCAGCCTCGACCTCACCTGGGTCGAGGAACCCGTCCGCCGCTGGGACGCCGAAGGCATGGCCGTCGTCGGCAGAGGCATCCGGGCCTCGGTGGCCAGCGGGGAGAACCTCACCGGCCTCGAACAGTTCCGCCCACTGCTCGCCGCCGGAGCGATCGACATCGTCCAGACGGGCGCGGTCTGGGGCATCTCCCACTTCCTGCGGGTCGCCACCCTGGCCCACGCACACGACCTACCGGTCAGCCCGGTCGGGAACACCTCCGTCGGCCTCCTGCACGCCGCGACCGCGACACCGAACCACCTGGTCAGCGAACTGCAGGACCTCCACCCACCGGTCGGCGTCTACCTCGACCTATACGTCGAGGACGGCCAGTTCGTCCTCGGCGACTCGACAGGCATCGGCATCCAGGTCGACGAGCACATGATCCGGACTGCCACCTGCCGACCGGGCACCCCGACACGCGACGGCCCGAACGTCCGACCGGAGTCCGCCGGACGCCGACTGCTTGCCACGACGGACGACGCCCCCGTCCCACACCACCTGAGCGCTCTTCGGTCACTTCCACTCCGTCCGGCGGACAAGGCACCGCAGAACACCCAGCCCCACGCCAGTCCCCTGTCGGACCGGTAGTAACCAGTGTGCGCGGCATTGCCCGCGGCTGGATCTGACCATGTGGTGAGTCACGGCCGAGGGCGTGGGCACCGGCGCCGGGATGAACAAGATCGAGACGGGTCTTCCGGGCCTCCGCGAGCATCTCGCCGGTTTCACCGCGTAGCGGCGGCGTTCACGGAGATGTACGCTGCAGGGGCATTGATCAAGGAGTAACTGGGGGTTGCCATGTCCTTGTTTCGTCATGCTCTCGTCGCCTTCGCGACACTCGTTCTCACACTCGGTCTAACGCCCGCCGTCCAGGCGACGACCGACGACGTGAACATCCTGGCGTCCGTCAGGATCATCAACCTCCACACCGGCCGCTGCCTCGCGATCCAGGGGTCCAACAACGTCAACGGCTCACCGGCGTTCCAGTACGACTGCATCGGCAGCGCGGCGGACCAGCACTGGAACATCGAGTACATCACCCCTGGGCGGAGCCGGATCCGCAACGCGTACACCGGCAGGTGTCTCGCGGTCCGGGGCGCGAACAACGTCAACGGCGCACCCGCCTTCCAGCACGACTGCGCCGGCTACGAGGACCAGAACTGGAACATCTTCGACGAGGGAAGTGGCGGCCGGTACGTGAGGATCCAGAACTCCTACACCCAGCGTTGCCTCATCATCCGGGGTGCCGACAACTACAACGGCTCACCGGCGTTCCAGTTCGACTGCCTGAACTACCCGGACCAGAAGTGGGTGTTCCAGACGGTCTGAGACACGAGCTCCGCAGGCGGGCGAGCCGCTAACCTCCGTGTCCTGTCCGGCTGAAGTTTGCCGGGTGCGGATCCAGATCGCGGGACGACGGTCGGTTCTACCGGCATTCATCATGCGCGAACTGGTCCACGTCTCAGAGACGAAGCTTCGGCAACTGTCACCGGATCTGCCGAAAGGATCGAACCGCCTACGGGACATGGAAGCCGAGGTCAAGACATCGTTAGGCGGGTTCAAGGTCGGCAAGGCCGCGCAGGAGTCGGACCCTGGGCTCGCCGCAGCGGTAGCAGCCCTGGAGAGTTCGTCCCGGGCACCTGGGTGGTTCACAGACCCCGCGGTCCACCCAGGCCGGTGGATGCCGCCCCTGAGCTATGGCGAGACCAACAGCGCGGTGGTCTTCCTCGATGACGACGTGTTCCACGAACGTCTTCTTCGAACACTCGACGGTGAAGCACACGAACCGTCGCGCCCGCATAACAAGCACCGTGCGTCGACCAACCGCTGGAAGGTCGGTCAACGACCGCGAGTACCGCCCATGCACCCTCGCCGACCACGCCGCGCACGCTGGGCAGTTCGCTCCGGCGGCGTCGGAGCGAACGGTCATCCACAGCTCCCCAGGGTCGATGTGAAGGTCGGTCACCACCACATTGGCCAAGCCCAGCAACAACGTCCCCGCGCACGGGTCCAGCTCAAAACACACGACCCCGAACGATGTCGATCAAGCCGCAAAGCAGACGTGATGGCACGATCTGGGACCTAAGACGAACACAGCGTTACGGATAGCACCGTCCCCTAAAGATATCTGCGGCCGTTCGGACGACGTGGAACGGTAGTACACGTCGCATAGCCCGTTACTCGACTTCTCGACAGCCGACGAGATCGTACGGATCGTCAGTGACGGTCGCCGGCGCTGGAACCGGGTTCGGAGTTGTCGTCCCAGTCGATCCATTCGGGCGGTGGGCGTCTTCAGGCCAGCGGGAAAACGGCCTGAAATATCAAGTGGCTTGATTAACCCTATGCAACATCATTTTTAAGTGAGTACAGCCTGCGTGCGCACCGGTAACGTGATACCCCTGCGCCAAAGTTGTTCTGGGGTTGCGCCGGAATCGGCTGACGAGGTGACCGGCGCAGAAAGTCGACGGGCTTAGTGCTCCAGCGGCATCAAGGAAATGACCGTGCAGGAGGGATTGTGGCGGCGTGGGCCGGCGCGCCAGGCAAGGGAGGCTCTCACAGTACCTGTATCGCCAGGGTCTCCCAGACGTCCAGGACGCCTGTCAACCTGTTTGAGCCGGCTTCCTGATACACGGAGGAGAAGTAATGGATCCACGGGAGGCGCACGGCGGCCGCCCGAGAATCAGTCCCAGGAGCCCTGAACGAAAGCGCCGACAACACTTCATGGACACGCACCGCAGCTTTACCCCCATCAGTTTAATTCAGCTGCACCGGACGCGCGACCGTGTCAGCACATGCTTCCACGATAGAACGGACGAAGACCAATGGCGGACAACCAGTTCACCACTCACTCAGACCTTTTCGATCTGAGTGGGAAGTACGCACTTGTCACTGGCGGCACCAGGGGCATTGGGATGATGATCGCGCGCGGCCTTCTGCAGGCGGGCGCCCGCGTCGTCGTCAGCTCACGCAAGGCAGACGCGTGCGCGGAGGCACAGCGTCTACTGTCCGAATTCGGCGACGTTCAAGCAATCCCCGCCGACCTGTCCAGGTACGACGAGTGTCAGCGCCTCGCTGATCTGGTCAAGGCCGACTCGGAACGCCTGGACATCCTCGTCAACAACGCGGGAGCGATGTGGCGCGAGCCGCTGGAGACGTTCCCGGCCGAGGCCTGGGACGCAGTGATCGACCTCAACCTCAAGTCGCCGTTCTGGCTGGTGCAGGCGCTGCTGCCCGCACTGTGCAGGGCGGGCACCGCCGATGATCCCGCGCGGATCATCAACATCGGTAGTATCGCCGCCATCCACGTCGCCGAGGCGCCCAACTACTCGTACGCCAGCAGCAAAGCGGCACTCCATCAACTCACCAGGGTGCTTGCCAGGGAACTGGGCCCACAGCACGTCACGGTGAACGCGGTAGCCCCGGGAGTGTTCCCGTCGCAGATGATGGCGGCCACGATCGATGCCATCGGCGACACGATCGCGGCGAAGGCCCCTCTGCGCCGGCTCGGCCGCGACGACGACATGGCAGGTGTCGCCGTGTTCCTCGCTAGCCGGGCCGGGTCTTACCTGACGGGCACCATCGTCCCGGTCGACGGCGGCACCGCGACGACCGCATCGGGTACCTAGGCGTCGACGCGAGGCTTTGCCGGCGGCCGACGGGCCCTCGTGAATAGCTCCAAAGTCGGGTCTCAACGGGGGTACCAGCAGTACCTCCCTTCGCCTCCGGACAGGGCCTACGGTGAAGGGGTGGCCACGATCGACCTGCGCACTGAGATCAAGGAATTCCTGAGCTCGCGTCGCGCGCGGATCACGCCCGAGCGGGCCGGACTGCCCGCCTACGGCGGCAACCGCCGGGTCACAGGTCTGCGTCGCGAAGAGGTAGCTCTACTAGCAGGGGTATCGGTCGACTACTACGTGCGTATGGAGCGCGGCAGCCTCGCCGGCGCCTCCGACGGGGTGCTCGACGCGTTGGCCTCTGCCTTGCAACTTGACGAGGCCGAGCGCGATCACCTGTTCCACCTTGCGCGGCAGTCCAGGGCGCCCGGCGGTCCACGCCGCCGGCGCCCCGCCGTGACGGTGCGTCCGACGCTTCAGCAGGTGCTCGACGCCATCACCGATGCGCCGGCGTGGATTTGCAACGGCCGTTATGACGTGCTGGCCATGAATCACCTTGCCCGCGCGCTGTATTCACCGGTGCTGGCCGACACGCGACGGCCGGCGAACACCGCGCGGTTCGTGTATCTAGATCCCGAATCGGCAAAAACGTTCTTTGTCGACTATGACCGAATCGCCTGCGATGTGGCCGCGAAGCTACGCATGGAAGCGGGCCGCAATCCGCACGACGAGGAGCTGATCGCCCTAGTCGGTGAGTTATCGACACGCAGTGAACTATTTCGGCAGCGGTGGGCATCTCAGGACGTTCGGCTCCACCGGTCCGGACGCAAGCGTGTGCACCATCCGGTAGTGGGCCAGCTCGACCTGGACGTCGAGTCGATGGAGCTGCCTGCCGAACCCGGCCTGCTCCTGACCGTCTACACCGCGCCCGCTGGCACGGCGACCGCGGACGGTCTAGCCCTGTTGGCGTCGTGGGCGGCCAGCCAGGAGAAGCTAGCGACCGAGATTCAAGCACTCAGCTGATAGTCCAACCTTTTCACACCCGCATCGCGCCGCTACCGGTACTCGAGCCGCTCAGCGACAGCGAGATTCGCGTGCTGCGTTATCTGCCGACCAACCTGTCAGCACCCGAGATCGCCAACGAACTGTCCGTCTCGCGGAATACCGTCAAGACCCACATCCGCAACCTCTACCAGAAGCTCGGCGCACACCGCCGGGCCGAGGCCGTCGCGCGCCCGCACATCGCCCAGCAGCGGGTCGGCATCCCGTAACAGATACTCGCCAGCATCTCGGCTATGGGTTCGGGGAAATCAGGTATGGCTGAAGGATGGTCTGCTTCTCCTGTTGCACCGTCACCCAGTCGTCCTTGACGATGCCGCCGGTGTCACCCGAGTTCGGGTTCCACGCCCAGTAGGTGAACGACATCCCGTCGACCCCACTGCCCGTGTACTGCATCAGGTTCTGCAGCCAGACCTTGTCGATCGGGTTGGCGAGGGTCGAGCCGAACTCCCCCATCATCAGTGGGGCGATGTTCTGCTTGTGCAGGTAACCCCAGTACTTGTCCCAGATGGCCGGCATGTTGGCGGGGTAGTTCGGGGCGTGGAACCACGTCTGGTCGAACACCGACGTGGCGTACTCGTGCGGTGAGTAGACGAGTCGGTTCGCCACCGACAGGCGTACCGGGAACTCGCCGGCCTTCGACAGGTTGCCGCCCCACCAACCGCAGTCCTCGTCGTTGCTGGGGTCGCCGTCCCAGACGTTCGACAAGCCACCGCTCGGACAGCTCACGCCCTCGACGAAGATCAGCCAGTTCGGCTGCACCGAGAGGATCGCGTTGCCGGCGCGTTCGGCCGCGAGCCGCCAGTCGCGCGTGGTGACACCGCAGCCCCAGCAGGCGCCGGTCGCGTTCGGGTTGGTGCCTTCGGCGTGCGGCTCGTTGTGCAGGTCCGCGCCGATCACCGTCGTGTTGCCGGCATAACGCTGCGCGAGGGCCTTCCAGTCGTTGATCCACGTCGACTCGGGCACCGCCGACGTGTACCAGAGGGCGGTCTGCTGGGCGCTGGTCGGCCGGTGCCGGTCGAGGATGATCCGCATGCCCTTCTGCCCGGCGTACGCGACCACCTGGTCGAGGATCTGCAACGGGGACAGGCCCACCAGGTCCGGATTGGTCCAGTCGTTGATGCCAGTCGCCACCGCGCCCGGCTTGAGCGCGTCGTTCGAGAACGGCACACGGATGGTGTTGTAGCCGAGCTGGGCCATGTGGTCGATCTGGGACTTCCACGTCACGTTCGCCCACAGGCCGTGGAAGGTCTTGTTGTCGGTCTCCATCCCGAACCAGTTGAGACCGGTCAGCCGGACCGTCGCACCGGTGCTGTCGACGATCTTGTTCCCGCTGGTGTGCAGGTAACCGGTGCCTGTACCACTCACCTGCGCGGCGGCCGCCTGCGTCGGCGCACCGCACAGTGCCAGCGTGACCGTGAGAAGGGCGAACAGAACCGTCAGCCGTTGCGTCAATGCTCTCTCCTTTGAGAAGTTGGGCAACGAGTCTGGTCAGATGAACAACAGCCCACCGCGAACGGCGCGAACCACGAACATCTCACCCCTCCGAACAGTCATTGGGAGCGCTCCCAGATTAGCTCCCGCGAGCGCCCATCACCAGTACTTCCGCGATGCCCGGAGACAGCGAGATCACCGGTGGCCCACCGTGTGGCCTGGTCAGCGTTGGTCGAACTGCACGCTCGTCGGCTGCACAACGTCCGCCCTGACGGGCAGGGGATCGACGACCAGGCGCTGCCCGTAGATGTCGGTGAGGGCGATGGCGCCGCCGCAGCCGGAACCGTCCTCGGAGAGGAAGTAGTTGTAGTCGGTACGGGACAGCTGTTTCCAGCCCGCACCCGCCCGAACCTCCAGACGCGCCAGAGGGTTGCGGTGGTTGATCACCTGGATACCGCACCAGTACTGGCTGGAGCCGACTTTGTAGCGGATGGAGATACTTCCCGTCGCGTTCGGGCTGATCAGCTTCCACGTGATCGGGATCTCCCCCAGCCTGGGCTCCGCCAGCATGGCGAACGCCTCAGCGCTCAGGTCCAACTGCCCGACCCGGCACGGGGAGGGGCAGAGGTTGGTGATCCGCACCGTCACGCTGGCGCCGTTGGCCGCCTGGACCAGGACGGTGGCACCACACGCGTTGCTGGCTTCGTAGTCCGTCTGGTTCATCGCCGCGGTCATCGGATCACTGCTCGGGTCGTACCCGCACGCACCGCTCCCGTCGGTGCTGTAGAAGGTCGCCACGCCGTCGTAGTCGACCCCCGGCTTGATCCGCCCGGACAGGGGAGCGTCGCCGGCGGGCGGTGCGGGCACCGACACGGGGGTCGAGGACGGCGTCGACGTCGGGACCGGACTGCTCGTCGTGGTCGTCGTCGCACTCAGGGACGGGGTGGTGGTGGCCGTCCGCACCGGGGCGTCTCCGTCCACATCGACCGTCGTGGCGGGACGAGCCTCTCCGCTCGTCCGGCTCGGCACGATGACCATGACCACCGCGCCCGTGGTCACCAGGAATCCGACCACCATCAAGGCGACCAACCACCGCTTGGGCACCACGACTCCTCTTCGGCTGATCGAGGCAGGCACCTTCCGGTCGCTACAGCCGCAGCGATCGTTCCACACCGACCGGTCAATCGGAAACCCTCGCCAGAAGTCACCGGGGCTCAGAAGAACACGTGCGTCAGCAGGCCTGGCGCCGCGGCCAGACCACTGTACCGGGTGATCCTGCCCAGCAGGCCCACCGCCAGGAACACGCCGGGGCGTACGCCCACCAGCCCGGCGAGCACTGTCGTGGCGCCGAAGGGCGGCAGGCCCACGAGCGCGCTCACCGCGAACACGGCGTGCAGCCAGCCCGGATGCCGCTCCGCCCGCTCCGTCGCCGATGCCATCGTCGCCGTCAGCCGGGTGCGCCAACCAGGGCGCCCGCGCTCCGGGGTCGCGTCCGGGGCAGGGCGGATGAGCGCCGGGAGGCGCAGCGCGCCCCTGGCGGCATAGAAGTGCACCAGCTTGCCGAGGACCTGGCCGGTGGCCACCGCCGCGCCGAGAGCCAGCCACGGGATGTCGGGCCGGTTGACGGCGAGACCGATGAGAAACACCTCGATGCTACCGAACGGAAAAACCGCCATGCCGAATGCCAGCACAAACCCGATACACAGCCAGTAGGCCATTCACGTCACCCTTCGGGTTGTACATCGAGTACAACAGGGCCGCGAAAAGACGGAATCGGGTGCATCCCCTGACATTCCCCGAGGTGAACCCCCTAAGGGGCATGGTCCACAATTCCGGGAATACCTAGCTCGAACGGCTATGGTCGAGCTATATCAGCGTGTCCGCCGGCCGTATAGCTCAGGCATAGGCACCACGCCCACCATTCGACCTCGCGTAGGAACCGCCATCGGTGCGGTGAAGGGAGAATGATGGACGACGACGCCGTGTTCACCTTGACCGCCGAGGAAAGCGCGCAGACCAGGTCCGTGGCGGACGGGTTGACCGGGATCCCCGCCCGCAAAGTCGACGAGCCCACGTGGGTCGACGCCTGCCGGACGGCCTCCACGGCGCTGCCGAGGCGACTTCGCGTGCGATTACGTGAGTTCCGCCGCGACCCAGGCCAGTACGGCGCGCTGCTGATCCGCAACCTGCCCGGCGCCGCCGACCGGCCGACCCCCAACGAGCCCGGTTCGGTCGAGCGGGACGCGACCGTCGGGGCCGCCGTGATCAGCCTGGTGTCGATGCAGCTTGGCGAGGTCATCGCCTACCGCAACGAGAAGTCCGGCGCGCTCGTGCAGAACGTGGTGCCGGTGCCGGGTCAGGAGACCCAGCAGAGCAACGCGGGTTCCGCTCCGCTGGAGATGCATGTGGAGAACGCCTTCCACCCGCGCAGGCCGGACTACGTCGGCCTGATGTGTGTGCGCGCCGACCACGAGCGCGTCGCCGGTCTGCAGCTCGCCTGCGTCCGCCGGGCGGTGCACGTGCTACCCGACGAGATCCGTGCCGTGCTCGCCGAGGCCCGGTTCACCACCCAGGCGCCGCCGTCGTTCGGCAGGCCGGACGACGCGGCCCCGCTGCACGCGGTGCTCACCGGCGAGCCCACCGACCCGGACGTCCAGGTCGACTTCCATGCCACCTACGGCCACGACACCGACGCCAAGAACGCACTGGAACTGTTGCGGGACGCCGTCGTCTCCATCGCCGAGACGCTGCTGCTCACGCCAGGTGACCTGGCCATCGTGGACAACCGGGTCACGCTGCACGGCCGGACGCTGTTCACTCCGCGCTACGACGGCCTTGACCGCTGGCTCTACCGGACCTTCGTGCATCTCGACCACCGGCGCTCACGCCCGATGCGAGAACTGGACGGGCACGTCCTGGCTTGAGCGCACCCGGCGAGGAGACCCGATGAGTCGGTTCGACGGCCTGATCCCCGTGCTCGTCGCCCGGCAGGCGACCGCCACCCCGGCGGCGGTCGCCGTCGTCGACGAGGCGGGCTCGCTGACCTACGCCGAGCTCGACGAGCGCGCCAACCGGCTGGCGAACCTGTTGCGCGCCAACGGGATCGGCGCCGACGGTGCGGAGACCACGGTCGGCGTGTGCCTGCACAGGGGCGTGGCGCTGGTCGTGGCGCTGCTGGCCGTGTGGCGCGCGGGTGGCGCGTACCTGCCGCTCGATCCCACCGATCCCGCCAGGCGGGTCAAGGCGATGCTCCGGGCAGCCGGCGTGCGGGTGGCGCTCACCCAGACGATCACCGACCACTTCGTGGCTGCGGCCGGTGTGCACACGGTCATGCTGGACCGCGACCTGACCGTCGCCGCGGGCCGGCCGGCGACGGAGCCCGTCGAGGTGACCGGGGACCGGGCCGCGTACGTACTGCACACCTCCGGCTCGACCGGGACACCGAAGGGCGTGGTCATCCACCACGCGGGCATCGCCAACCGGGTGCTCTGGACGGTGCGCACGCACGGCATCGGCCCGCACGACCGGGTGCTGCAGAAGACCGCGCTCACCTTCGACGCGTCCGGCTGGGAGATCTTCGCGCCGCTGGTCTGTGGCGGCACCGTCGTGCTCGCACCGACGAGTGCCGAGCGGGATCCGGCGATCATGATGCGGGTCCTGGCCGAGCGGAAGATCACGATCCTGCAGGTCGTCCCGTCGATGCTGCCCGCCCTGATCGACGAGCCCGGCTGGTCGGGCTGCGGCACGCTCCGGCTGCTGTTCTCGGCGGGCGAGCAGTTGCACGCCGAACTGGTCCACCGGTTCCTCGAACGGCTGCCGGAACCGGCCGCGGTGGACGTGTGGAACACCTATGGCCCAACGGAATGCGCCATCGACGTCACCGCACACCGCTTCGACCCGGCGCAACGGTCCGGCCCGGTGCCGATCGGCACGCCGATCGACGGGATGCGCGCCACCGTGGCGGACGAGCACGGGAAACCGCTACCGCCCGGCGCGAAGGGCGAACTGCTCGCCGGCGGCGTCGGCGTCGGGCGCGGCTACCTCGGCCGGGCGTGCCTCACCGCCGAACGGTTCGTGCCCGACCCCGCCGGCCCGGCCGGGGCACGGCTGTACCGCACCGGCGACCTCGTCCGGCAGCGCGCCGACGGGACGCTGGAGTACCTGGGTCGCATCGACCACCAGGTCAAGGTCGACGGCGTCCGGATCGAGCCAGGCGAGGTCGAGGCGGCGCTGGCCGCGTATCCCGGGATCCGCGGCGTCCACGTCACCGGCTTTCCAGCGGCCGGCGGCACACGACTCGCCGCGTACGTGCACACCGACGACGGTGACGTGCCATCGGGGCTGCACGAGTATCTCGCCGAACGGCTGCCCGGAACGCACCTGCCGGCCAGCTATCTCGGCATGACCGCGTTCCCCACGAACGGCAACGGCAAGGTCAACCGGGCCGCGCTGCCGACACCGGACCAGAGCCGGGGCCGCGTTCCGTCCCGGCCAGAGCGGATGTAGTGCCGAAATATAGCCCGCCGATCAACGCTGGACGTGTCGTGCCGCCGAACCGGAGAAGGACATGGACTTCGATCTCACGCGCGAGCAACGCCGCCGCGGCGAGGAACTCGACGCCGCGGTGCGCGAACGGCTCGGCGACTCCCGACCGTCCACATCGGACGAACAGGTCACGAGGGAGCGCTGGCGGGTCGCCGCCGAACTCGGCCTGACCGGGCTGTGCCTGCCGGCCGGCCTCGGCGGGCAGGGCCTCGGCGCGCTGGACACCGCGTTGTGCCTGGAGACCTTCGGCCGAGCCTGCCCGGACACCGGCCTGGTGTTCGGCGTCGCCGCGCACCTGCTCGCCTGCGCCGTGGCGATCCGGGACTTCGCCACGCCGGAACTCGCGGCCCGGCTCCTCCCCGGCCTCGCCGACGGGAGTCTCGTCGCGGCCAACGCGATCACCGAGGACGAAGCGGGGTCGGACGTCGCCAGCCTGACCGCGAAAGCGGTCCCGGACGGCGACGGCTACCTGCTCACCGGCGAGAAGTCCTTCGCCAGCAACGCGCCGATCGCCGACCTGTTCGTCACCTACGCGGTGACCGAGCCGGCCGCCGGCTTCCTCGGCACCTCCGGCTTCGTGGTCGGCCGCGACCTGCCCGGTGTCCACATCGGACCGCCGATGGCCAAGATGGGTCTGCACGGCTGTCCGGCCGGACGGCTCACCATGAGCGGCACACCGGTGCCGGCCACGCACCTGCTCGGCGAGCCCGGCCAGGGCGGGGCGATCTTCCAGCACTCCATGGGCTGGGAGCGGGCCTGCCTGTTCGCCATCTACCTCGGCCTGATGGCCGAGCAGCTCGACCGGTGCGTCCGGCACGCTCGCTCGCGACGCCAGTTCGGCCGGCGGATCGGCGAGTACCAGGCCGTCGCACACTCGATCTCGGCGATGCGGCTACGGCTGGAGTCCGCCCGGCTGCTGCTCTACCGCGCCTGCCGGCACATGGACCAGGGCCGCGCGGACGTCACGGAGATCTCGCTCGCGAAGGTCGCGGTGTCCGAGGCGGCGGTCGCCAACGGCCTCGCGGCGATGCAGGTGTTCGGCGGCAGCGGCTACCTCACCGAGACCGGGATCGAAGCGCAGCTGCGCGACGCCTTGCCCAGCAGGGTCTTCTCCGGCACGAACGAGATCCACCTGAGCATCGTCGCGAGGGGAACGGGCCTGTGACACTGCATCGACTCGCCATCGACAGCGCCGCGCGGCACCCGGACCGGCTCGCCGTGTCCTGCGGCGGCGACACCCTGACCTACCGGGAACTCGACGACGCCGCGAACCGGTTCGCGAACCGGTTGCGGGAGCACGGTGTCGGCCGAGGCGACCGTGTCGTGCTGTGGTCGGACAAGTCCGTGGACATGATCGCCGCGATGCAGGGTGTGCTGCGGCTCGGCGCCGCCTACGTGCCGATGGACGGCACGTCCCCGGTGGCCCGCGTGACGATGCTCGCCGCGGACTGCGGTGCCGCCGCCGTGTGCACCGACGCCGGCCGGCTCGCCGAGGCGGGCACGGCGATCGCCGGATCGGCGCCGTGCCTCGACCTGCACAGTCCGTCCACCATGGACATCGACCCGGTGAACGAGGAGTCGGACGACCGCGACCTCGCCTACATCCTCTACACCTCCGGCTCGACCGGGGTGCCGAAGGGCGTGTGCGTCAGCCACCGCAACGCGCGGGCCTTCGTCGACTGGGCCGTCGCCGAACTCGCCGTCGGCCAGCACGACCGGCTGGCCAACCACGCGCCACTGGTGTTCGACCTGTCGGTGCTGGACCTGTACGCCGCGTTCGCCGTGGGGGCCTCGGTGCACCTGCTGGCGGCCGAGCTCGCCTACGCACCCGCCCAGCTCGTCCAGTTCCTGTACGAGGAACGCATCACCATCTGGTACTCGGTCCCTTCCGCACTGGTGCTCATGGTCCGCGACGGCGGCCTGCTCGAGCGGCCCGCGCCCGCCGCGCTGCGTGTCGTCTGCTTCGCGGGCGAGCCGTTCCCGATCGGCGGGGTCCGCTCGCTGGCCGGCTGGACCGACGCCCGGCTGCTCAACCTGTACGGCCCCACCGAGACCAACGTCTGCACCTACCACGAGGTCACCCCGGCCGACCTCGATCGGGACCGGCCGGTCCCGATCGGGCGCGCCTGCTCCGGCGACACGGTGTGGGCCCAGCGTCCGGACGGGACGGTTGCCGGGCGCGGCGACGATGGCGAGCTGGTGGTCACCGGGCCCACCGTTCTGCTGGGCTACTGGGGAGCGCCACCGCAGCGCGGCCCCTACCACACCGGCGACATCGTGCGCGTGCTCGACGACGGCTCGTTCGACTACGTCGGCAGACGCGACCACACGGTCAAGGTGCGCGGTCACCGGGTCGGGCTCGGTGAGGTCGAGCGCACGATCGCGGGCCACCCCGACGTGGACGACGTCGCGGTCGTCCTGGTGGGCAGCGGCATCGAGGCACGACTGGTCGCGTTCGTCGTGCCGGTGCGCGACCGCACGCCCGGCCCGCTCGCCGTCAAGGCGCACTGTGCCCGGCTGCTGCCGTCCTACGCACTCCCCGAGCACGTCCACATCGGACCGGACCTACCCCGTACCGGCAACGGCAAACTCGACCGGCCCGCGCTGGTGCGGCGGCACACCGAGCTCGTCGCCCGGCGTGCCGAACGCGGCCTCGTACCGGCCGGCCAGAAAGGAAAAGCACGGTGAAGCAGGCAGAAGTGACAGACGCGCTGATGAAGTTCATCCGCGAGGAGTTCCTGTGGGGTGACGACAGCCGCGAGCTCACCGAGTCCACCCCACTGCTCGAGTGGGGGATCATCGACTCGCTGCGCACGGCGTTGCTGCTCACCCACGTCCGCGAACAACTCGGCGTGTTCGTCTCCCCCGCCAAGATCAACGCACGCAACTTTCGGGACGTCACCAGTATCGCGACCCTGGTGGTGGCCGAAGCGCCCGAGGACCCTCCGTTCGCCGACGCGACCAACACATCCAACTCAGGGAAGGCGGGCCAGGCATGAGCACCGACTACGACGTCGCGATCATCGGCGGCGGTCCGGCCGGTTCCACCGCGGCCTCCTATCTTGCCAGGGCCGGCATGTCGGTCGTCGTCTTCGAGAGCGAGACGTTCCCCCGGCCGCACATCGGCGAGTCGCTCGTGCCGGCCACCACCCCGGTGCTGGTCGAGATCGGCGCGCTCGGCAAGATCGACGAGGCGAGGTTCCCGAAGAAGTACGGCGCCTCCTGGACCTCCGCACAGTCGCGGGACATCCCGTTCATGGGCTACCAGGGCCTGTCGCACGACTGGTCCGCCGAGATCCAGTTCGTCGAGCGGAACCAGCCCGGTGTTGATCGGGACTACACCTTCCACGTCGACCGCGGCCGGTTCGACGCGATCCTGCTGCGGCACGCGCAGGAACAGGGTGCGACCGTGTTCAACGGCGCCCGTGTGCGCCACGTCGATCTCGACGATCCGGACGCGGTCAGGCTGACTGTCCGGTTCGGACCCCGCGACACCGTCTACACGGCACGGATGGTGCTGGACGCGTCCGGGCGCCAGACCGTGCTGGGCCGCCAGCTGAAGGTCAAGGTGTCCGACCCGGTGTTCGACCAGTACGCGCTGCACACCTGGTTCGAGGGGCTGGACCGGGACGCGCTGAGCCCGAACAAGGCGGTCGCCGAGCACATCTTCGTGCACTTCCTGCCGATCAAGGACACCTGGGTCTGGCAGATCCCCATCACCGACACGATCACCAGCATCGGTGTCGTGACGCAGAAGAAGCGGTTCGTCGAGGCGAACTCCGACCGGGAGAAGTTCTTCTGGGACTTCGTCGGCAGCCGCCCCGAACTGGCCGAGGCGCTGAACAAGGCCGAGCGGATCCGCCCGTTCAAGGTCGAGGGCGACTACAGCTACGCGATGAAGCAGATCTGCGGCGACCGCTTCGTGCTGATCGGCGACGCGGCCCGGTTCGTCGACCCGATCTTCTCCAGCGGAGTGAGCGTCGCGCTCAACAGCGCGCGGATCGCCTGCCAGGACATCATCGCCGCGCACGAGGCCGGTGACTTCACCAAGAAGCGTTTCGACACCTACGAGACCAAGCTGCGCCGCGCGGTGAAGTACTGGTACGAGTTCATCTCCATCTACTACCGGCTCAACGTGCTGTTCACCGCGTTCGTCCAGGACCCGCGCTACCGCATCGACGTGCTGAAGATGCTGCAGGGCGACGTCTACGACGGCGAGGAGCCCAAGGCGCTCGCCGCGATGCGCGAGGTGGTGGCCGCCGTCGAGGCCGACCCCGACCACCTGTGGCATCCCTACCTCGGCTCCCTGCGCGCACCGACGTCGGCGCCGAGCTTCTGAGCGGATGATCGACCACACACTGCGCGGGATCCTCGCCACCATCGGGGCCACCCCGCTGGTCGAGCTCGAGCGGATCTCGGTCGAGCTCGACCTGCGCGTGCACGCCAAGGTCGAGAAGTTCAACCCCGGCGGCAGCATCAAGGACCGCACCGCGATCAGCATGTTGCTGGACAAGCTCTACACCGGCGAGCTGGACCCGGCCCGCTCCGTCGTGGTCGAGTCGAGCTCTGGCAACCTCGCGATCGGGCTCGCCCAGCTCTGCCGGTACTTCGGCCTGCGCTTCCGCTGCGTGGTCGACACGAAGACGACCGCGCACAACCTGAACATCCTGCGTGCCTACGGCGCGGAGATCGAGGTCGTCACGGAACCGGACGCCGTGACCGGCGAACTGCTGCCCGCCCGGTTGCGCCGCGTCCGGGAGCTGGTGGCCACGGTGCCGCACGCGTTCTGGCCCAACCAGTACGCGAACCCGCTCAACCCGAGGGCACACGAACAGACCATGCGCGAGATCGTGACGGCCCTGGCCGAACCGGTCGACTACGTGTTCTGCCCGGCCGGCACGACCGGAACGCTGCAGGGTTGCGCGCGTTACGTGCGCCGGCACGGGCTGCGCACCCGTATCGTCGCGGTCGACGCCGTCGGCAGCGCGTTGTTCGACGCCGCGCCGCCGCCCGTGCCCCGCATGATCCCGGGTCACGGCGCGTCGGTGCGGCCGTCCATTCTGGACACGACCGCGCCGGACCGGGTCGTGCACATGAGCGACCTGGACTGTGTGGTGGGGTGCCGCATGCTGATGGCCAGGGAGGCGATCCTCGCGGGCGGATCGTCCGGCGCGGCGGTGACCGCGCTACGCGGGCAGGCCGCGGCGCTGCCGCGTGGCTCGACCTGCGTGCTGATCCTGCCCGACGGCGGCGACCGGTATCTGGACACCATTTATTCCGACGCGTGGGTGACCGACAACTTCGGTGCCGTCAGCCGGCTTTGGGAGAATCCCGCCCCCGCCCGGCCGCCCGTCGGGACCGTCTCCGCGATATAGGGACAGTATGGCCGCCTCCACGACCGTGGAGTGCGTTTTCCGAGTGAACCGGTCGAGCACATTACGGTCCGCTCCGCGACGAGGGAGTTGCATCATGATTCGGTCCGTAGTCATCGTGGGCGGCGGCACCGCCGGCTGGATGTCCGCCACGTACCTGAAAGCGGCGTTCGGCGAGTCCGTCGACGTGACGCTCGTCGAATCGGCACAGGTGTCGCGTATCGGTGTCGGTGAGGCGACGTTCAGCACCGTCCGGCATTTCTTCGACTATCTCGGTCTGGCCGAGAACGAATGGTTACCGAAATGCGCGGGCAGCTACAAGCTGGGGATCCGCTTCGAGAACTGGCGCAAGCCCGGCGAGCATTTCTACCACCCGTTCGAGCGGCTGCGTGGCGCCGACGGGTTCAGCCTGGCCGAGTGGTGGCTCGCGCTCGGTGACCGCAGCCAGCCGTTCGACCGGTCCTGCTTCATCACCGCGGCGCTCTGCGAGGCGAAGCGCTCCCCCCGGATGCTCGACGGCTCGCTGTTCGTGTCCTCCCTGGACGGCTCGCTCGGCAAGTCCACTCTGGACGAACAGCGCGCGCAGTTCCCCTACGCCTACCACTTCGACGCCGACGCGGTGGCCCGTTACCTCGCGGAGTACGGCATCGAGCGCGGTGTGCGGCACGTGGTGGACAACGTCACCGAGGTCGGCCAGGACTCCCGCGGGTGGATCTCCGAGGTGCGCACCGAGAACCACGGTGTCCTCACCGGTGACCTCTACATCGACTGCACCGGCTTCCGCGGCATGCTGATCAACAAGACGCTCGGCGTGAGGTTCCAGTCCTTCGAGGATGTCCTGCCCAACAACCGCGCGGTCGCGCTGCGGGTGCCCCGTGCGGACGCCACCGACATGGACCCGTACACCACGGCCACGGCGATGAGCGCCGGCTGGGCCTGGACGATCCCGCTGTTCCGCCGGAACGGCAACGGTTACGTCTACGCCGACCAGTTCATCACGCCGGAGCGGGCGGAGCGAGAGCTGCGTGCGAAGGTGGCGCCGGACCGCGACGACCTGGAGGCCAACCACATCCGGATGCGGATCGGCCGCAACGAGAACTCGTGGGTGCACAACTGTGTCGCGATCGGACTGTCGAGCGCGTTCGTCGAACCGCTGGAGTCCACCGGCATCTTCTTCATCCAGCACGCCGTCGAGCAGCTGGTGAAGCACTTCCCGGACCAGGGTTTCGACCAGCGGATGACCGCCGCGTACAACCGGCGGATCAACCACGCGGTGGACGGCGTCAAGGAGTTCCTGATCCTGCACTACCGGTCGGCCGACCGCGAGGACACCGCGTACTGGAAGGACACCAAGACCCGCCCGTTGCCCGACGGTGTCAAGGCCAAGCTGGACCTCGCCGAGTCACACCTGCTCGACGAGGAGACGATCTACCCGCACTACCACGGGTTCGAGAGCTACTCGTGGAACACGATGAACCTGGGCCTCGGCCGGATCCCGCTCACCGCCCGGCCCGCGTTGCGCCACCTCGACCCGACGAACGCGCTCGCCGAGTTCGCCAAGCTCAAGGCCGAGGCGGCGGAGATGGTCGCCGCGCTGCCCAGCTGCTACGAGTACCTGGCGAGCATCAACGACTGACCCGCGGGAGGCGACCACCGGACCCCAGGAGGGAACCACATGGACACGATCCAGCTGCATCCCCGCTCCGCACGGGTGACCCCGGCGGCCCTCAAACAGTTCATGAACGGCTACTTCACCGGCGTCACCATCGTCACCTCGGTGGACGGCGCCGGCCGGCCGCACGGGCTCACCTGCAACTCGCTGGTCAGCGTCACGCTCGACCCACCGACGCTGCTGGTGTGCCTGGACCGGGGCTCCGGCACGCTGACCGCGGTACGCGAGCGCGGCGCGTTCGCGGTGAACCTGTTGTCCGAGCAGGCCCGGGCGGCGGCCGAGGTGTTCGCCTCGCCCGACCCGGACCGGTTCGCCGCCGTCGCCTGGCAGCCCTCCCCGCACGGCAAGCTGCCCCAGCTGACCGACGACGCGTTCGCGTTCGCCGAGTGCATGGTGACCGACCTGCACGCGGTCGGCGACCATGTCGTCGTGTTCGGGCGGGTGCTCGATGTCGCGGGTGAGCCGCGCAACCCGCTGCTGTACGGGATGCGGACGTTCACCGGGCCCCCCGTCCCCTCTGCCGCCGGCTCGCTCCCAACGCCCCGGTGAGCCAGCTCCGCACCGGCATCCGCAAACACGGCTGGCTCGGGGTGGCGACCGGTGCCACCGTGTTCGCGGCCGCCGTCGTGTGGTGGTTCGGGATGGGCAAGGGCACGCACGAGCCGGCCGAACCGATCACCCACTTCCTGCTCGCCGTCGCCGCGATCCTGCTGGTGTGCCACCTGTGCGGCGCGTTGTTGCGCCGTCTCGGGCAGCCCGCGGTGCTCGGCGAGATCATCGGCGGCCTGCTGCTCGGCCCGTCGGTGTTCGGCCTGATGGCGCCGGACGCCCGGGCCTGGCTGTTCCCGGCACACATCCTCGCCGCGCTCGACGCCGCGGCCCAGCTCGGCCTGATCATCTTCCTGTTCCTGCTCGGCTGTGAGCTGCGGCTGGGCGCCATCCGGCGCAAGCGGGTCGTCACGGCCACCGTGCTCGGCGGGACCGGGCTGCCGTTCCTGGCCGGTGTCGGGGTGGCCCTCCTCGCCGGGTCGGCCCTCGCCGGCGAAGGTCCGACCGTCACCCACGTGCTGTTCCTCGGCCTCGCGCTGTCCATCACGGCGCTGCCGGTGCTCGCGCGGATCCTCGTCGACCTGCGCATGGACCGCCGCGACGTCGGCGTGATCGCCCTGACCAGCGCCGCGATCGGCGACGGTGTCACCTGGCTCGCGCTCGCGGTGATCATGGCGATGGCCGGCACCGGGGACAGTGCGCGGCTGCTGCCGAGGCTGGGCCTCGCGCTGGCGTTCCTGCTCGTGATGCTGCTTTGCGTGCGCCCGGTGCTGGCGGTGCTGGTCGCTCGTGCCCGCTCCGACCAGGCACTCATGGCCGGGCTGGTGATCGGCGCGGTCGCCGTCGCGGCTCTGTCGCAGCAGATCGACCTGCACCCGATCATCGGCGCGTTCCTGTTCGGCACCCTGATCCCCCGCACCGACGCGATGACCCGGGTCAGTGAGCAATTGCAGGGCTTCACGATCACCGTCCTGCTGCCGCTGTTCTTCGCGGGCGTCGGGCTGAAGGCCAGTTTCGGCCTGGTCGGCGGCGACCTCGGTAGCTGGCTGCTGTTCGCCCTGGTCCTGTTCGCCGCGATGGCCAGCAAGATCGTCGGCGCCGGCGGCGCGGCACGGCTGGCCGGCCTGCCGCCGCGCGAGGCGCTGCAGCTCGGCACCCTGATGAACTGCCGTGGCATCACCGAACTCGTGGTGGCCACCGTCGGCCTGCAGGCGGGCCTGATCAACGAGTACGGCTTCACCGTGCTGGTGCTCGTCGCCGTGATCACGTCCGCGATGACCGGCCTGGTGATGCGCCGGCTCGAACGAACTGGAAGCCAGTCATGACCAGCACTGCCCCACAGACCGTCGAGACCATCGAGACCGTCGAGAGCCGCGAGTCCCTCCGCGGGCGTCCGCTTCCGCTCACTTCCGCGGAACTAGCCTCGCTGCGGGCCACGTCCGACCGCTCCGACCCGCTGGACGAGGCGGTCCTCTGTGTCGTCGAGGCCGCCGTACTGGCCGTGGACGCCGCCAGACGCGCCCGCTCGAGCGCCGGTTCGGTGGACGTGCACAGCCACCTGCGCGCGGTGCTCGCCGCCGCCAGGGCCGCGGTCACCGCCGCGAACTTCGCGGTGATCGAGGCGAAGGACGCCGAGGCCTGTGCCAGGACGAGCCGGCCGAGCTGATGCTGTGACCGAGCGCGTTCGCCGGCTCGGCTCGGACACCGGGATGCTGGACCCGCCGTGCCCTGCGAACCTTCGCGGTCACGGCGGGACGGCGGCTCAGCGGATGTCCGTTGAGCGGATGGTGGGGTTGAGCGCGGCGGCGGCGAGGATCCCGACCAGGACCACGCCGACCCCCAGCAGCGTGGCGGTCGGGGTGAACACGCTCAGCAGCAGGCCGGCCGCCAGCGCACCGGCGGAGTTCGCGCCCCACGAGGTGAGCAGCACCGCGCTCATGGCCCGGCCGTGGATCTCGTCCGGCACGATCCGCGCCATGTAGGTGCCCGCCCCGACGTTGAGGACCGCCCCGGTGAACGACATCAGCACGAAAGGCGCGAACAGCAGCGGCAGGAACGTGGTGAACGCCATCACCGGGATCAGCACGGCGCGGGTCGCGAGGTCCAGGAGCATCACCCCGCCGAGCGAGAGCCTGCGCAGCAGCAACGCGCCGCACAGCGCGCCGCACACGCCACCGAGCCCGCCCGCCGTGCCGACCAGTCCGACCAGCGCGGCCGACCCGCCGAGGTCCCTGATCACCAGTATCGGCGCCATGTTGACGATCTGAGCCAGGAAGTTGGTGACCGCCACCAGGATCGTCGCGCTGCGCAGGAACTTCTGGCCCCACAGCCAACGCACCCCGGCGACGACGTCGCGGCGCAGGTTCAGCGGCCGGCTCGTCCGCTCGGCCTGGAACTTCTTCTTGACCATCGTCACGTTGGTCAGCGCGACGAGGTGGCCGAACGCGGTCGCGGCGAACGGCAGCCACCACAGCACCGCGAACAGCGCGCTGCCGGTGGGCTGGCCGAGCAGCCCCGCCGCCCGGCCACGCGCCTCGTTCTGCGCGAGCGCCGTCGGCAGGTGCTCCGGTGCGACCACGTTGCGCACCGCGGCCCGCTCGGCGAGCAGGTAGAAGATCATGCAGCTGCCTTCGAGGAAGCTCACCACGAACAGGTGCGGCAGCGACACCACCCCGAACCCCAGCGCGACGGCCGCGCTCAGCATCGCGACGGCCGCGACCGCGTCACAGACGATCATCAACCGGCGCCGGTCCCACCGGTCCACCAGCACGCCGGCCGGCAGCTGCAGGACCAGCGCCGGCAGCAGCCCGGCGAACGCGACCAGCCCGGCGCCTGCGGTGGACCCGTGGTGCCAGATCAGCACCAGCGGGAACGCGATCACGCTCATCCTCGCGCCGAGCTGGGCGAACCCGGCACCTGTCCACAGCAGCAGGAAGTCCCGGTTACGGCGCAGTGGTGCGGTGTTCTGTTTCTCGACCGGTTCGGCGGTCACGCCCGGACCCACTCGAGCACGGCCATCGCGGTCCACAGCTTGTTGGCCGCCTGCTCGAACGCGATGCTGTCAGGTCCGTCCAGCACCTCGGCGGTCACCTCTTCCCCGCGATGCGCCGGCAGGTCGTGCATGAACACCGCCTTGGGGTTCGTCTCCCACAGTGTCTCGTTCACCTGGAACGGCGCGAACACCTCCCGCCAGCGCGGGTCGGGCTTGGTGGTGCCGGTCGTCTGCCACCTGGTCGTGTACACGACGTCCATGCCCGACGGCAGCGCGGACATGTCGTGGGACTCGGAGATCCGCGCCCCGGTGCGCACGGCCGTCGCCATGGCACGGGCCATCACGCGAGCGTCGACCGCGTAGCCGGGCGGGGTGCGGAAGTCGATCTCCATGCCGGGGATGCGGGCGCCGGCCAGCGCGAGCGCGGTGGCGGTGTTGTTGCCCTCGCCAAGGTAGGTCACGCGCAGCCCGGACAGGGAACCGAAGTGCGCCCGCATCGTGGCCAGGTCGGTCAGCGCCTGGGTCGGGTGCTCCAACTCGCTCATCGCGTTGACCACGGACATGCCCTGCCACGACGCCCAGCCACGCAGCTCGTCCTCGCTGCCGCAGGTCCTCGCCACCAGGATGTCCACCATGGACGCGAGCACCCGCCCGCTGTCCTCTGTGGACTCACCGGTGGTCGTCTGCAGGTCACCGGGACCGAAGTTCAGCACACCCGCGCCCAGCCGCAGCGCGCCCGACCAGAACGACGTGCGGGTGCGGGTCGAGGTGTGCCGGAAGTAGAGGCCGGCGAACTGGCCGGCCAGCGGGTGGCCATGGCCGGCCGGATCCGCCGCGTGGTCGACGGCCCTGGCGACGATGGCGTCGAGGTCGGTGTCGGACAGGTCGTCGATCGAGATGAGGTGCTTCGTGCGAACCATCGGGCGTCCTCGGCGGTCGGGGGTGGGCCGGCGCTCAGCGGGGCCGGTCGGTGGCGTTGGCCAGGATCGTGAACAGTTCGTCGGGCGGGTCGGCCACGTAGTAGTGGTCGCCGGGGATGACGTGTTCGTCGACGGCGCCGATGGTGCGGCCGGACCAGGCACGCATGTCCTCGATCGTGCAGGTGCGGTCGTCCCGCGCCGCGATCAGCGAGATGGGACAGGTGAGCGGCGCGCCCTCCGCGTAGCGGTAGCGCTGCGACATCAGCAGGTCCGCCCGCAGCGGTGGGACGAGCAGCTGCCACAGCTCACGGTCGCGCAGCAACAGGCCCGCGCCCTCACCGAGCCGGGCCAGGTAGCGACGCAGGTCGTCGTCGCGGGTGAAGTCGTAGCCGTTGGTCGCGCAGTCCGTGGGGGGTTTGCGGGCCGACACGATCAGGCGCGCCAGCGGCGTGGGAAACCTCGGCCGGAGCCGCCGCGCCACCTCGAACGCGACGGTGCCGCCGAGGCTGTGGCCGAACAGCGCGACCGGCCGGTCGAACAGGGGCCCCAGCTCCGCGACCGCCGCGTCCGCCAGCAGCTCGAAGTCGGAGATCGGCTCCTCGTGGCTGCGGTCCTGGCGGCCCGGGTACTGCACGGCCACCACCTCGACCGACTCGGGCAGCCGTGCCGCCCAGCCGTGGAACACGCTGGCGCCGCCGCCGGCCTGTGGGAAGCACACCAGGCGCAGCGTCGCGTTGGGCCGGGGCACGAAGACCCGGTACCAGCTGGCCGGCCTGGCCGTCGGTAATCGCCCCACGGTCACCCCAACCGCTCGAGGTAGTCCGACACGTGGGCCTCGCCCATCGCGACCGCGATCTTGCGCGGACCGGTGAACGGCTCACGGCCGTGCGCGACGAGCATGTTGTCCACCAGCAGCACGTCCTGGTGCCGCCAGTCGAACCGGCGCGACGCGGCGCGGTAGCAGGACCGCAGGTGCGCGACGACGTCGTCGGGGATCGGCGCGCCGTCGCCGTAGTAGGTGTTGGTGGGCAGGCCCTCCTCGCCGAACATGCCGAGCAGGCCCTCCTGCAGCTCCTCGTCGAGCGAGGTGTGGTGGAAGAACGTGATGTGGTTGAACCACACGTCCTCGCGGGTGTCCGGGTGCGCGTAGGCGGCCTTGCGCACCGCCGTGGTGCGCAGGTGGTCCTCTCCGGGCCATTCGGCGACCATGCCGCGGTCGGCGCAGTACCGCTCCACTTCGGACCGGTCGCCGGTACCGAACACCTCGGACCAGGACACCCCGAAGTGCGGGCGGTAGTTGCGCACGACCATCCACCCGCGACGCTCGAACTCCGCCCGCACGGCGGGGTCGATCGCGCGGTACACCCCCCGGACGTCGGCGAGCGGGGTCGCGCCGCGCGTCTCGGGCTCGCGGTCGCAGTAGAAGTAGACGACCCGGGGCCAGACCGCCTGGTAGGAGTTCTCGTTGTGCAGGAAGATCTCCTCGTCCCTCGGGTAGTCGGTCGAGGTGTAGACGTTGCCCTTGATCGAGTGTCGCGGTGAGGAGCGCTCGTTGTAGGTCAGGGGCTCGCCAGAGAAAGCCCGGACGACCGCCTCGAAGGCGGCCACGTCCGGCACCGGGAACCCACGGAACAGCAGCGCGCCGTGCGTGGTGAGGAGCTTGCGCAGCCGCGCGTGCTCGGCGGTGACCACGTCGTGCAGCGCGCGACCGGCCGGGTCGCCGTGCGTCACGAACGGCAGGATCTGGGGTAGCTCGACGGTCTGGGTCATCTCTGTGCGCCTCCGTTCAGCCGGACATGGCCACGAGCACCCGGCGCGGCGCGGTGAACGGCCGCCTGCCGTGCCCGACCAGCACGTTGTCGATCAACATCAGGTCACCGGTGGCCCAGTCGCGGTCGACGGCCTCGGCCAGCCCTCGGTCACGCACCTGCGTGACGTACTCGGCCGGGATCGGCGAGCCGTCGGCGAAGGTCACCGACTGCGGCATGTCCTCCGCCGGCATGATCGCGGCCAGCGCCTTGGCGGTCTCGTCGCCGAGGGTCGCCGCGTGCCACTGGTCGGACTGGTTGAACCACACCTCGGCGCCGGTGCGTGGGTCGACGATCGTCGACGGCCCGGCATGCTCGATCCGCAGCGAGCCGCCCGCCCGCCACTCCCAGTCGGCCCCGGTGTCCGCGAGGAACCGCTCGACGTCGGACCGGCTGGCGGTCTCGAACGTGTCCTGCCAGCTCTTGCCGAAACCGTGGCCGTCATGCAGGTTCTGCCGGTACCGCACACCACCCGCGTAGGCGGCGCGCACCTCGTCGTCCAGCGCGGCCAGCCACCTGGCGCCGTCCACCACCGGTGTGGCTCCGCCGCTGCCGGGCGCCTGCTGGCAGTAGAACAGCAGCCGGCTCGGATAGCGGGCGGCATAGGACAACTCGTTGTGCATCGAGATCGTGTACTCGGGCGGGTACTCCGTGGAGGTGTACACGTTCTGGCCGACGGCACCGACCTTCGTGCGCGGCGAGTTGCCGTGCTTGTAGGCCAGCCGGTTGGGCAGCAGCAGGTCGGCGATGGCGTCGAATTCGTCGGGCCGTACCGAGAAACCGCGCCACACCAACGCTTTCGCCGCGGTCAGCCGCGCACCGAGGTCGTCGATCGAGGCCAGGTGCGCACGCAGCCCCTCAGCCGTCGGCTCGACGTCGACGTCGGACGGACCGATGACGGTCGGCGACCACCGCGGGCCGACTGGTTCTGGCACGAGGACCACCTCTTTCGTTCGTTCTGGCACCGCCGTCACACTCTGCGGAGTCCGGCCATATCGCACCGGTACTCGGGCTATACCCGCGACGTGTCGACCGGTCCGGTCTCCGCCGCCGCGACCACGTCCAGCTCCTCCTCGGACATCTGCTCGACCTCGGCGGTGATCTCGGCCTCGATCACCGAGGCCAGGTCCGTCACCGTCGGCCCTTCGAACACGGCGCGGATCGGCAGGTCGATCTCGAACACCGACCGCAGGTCCGCGATGAGGCGAATGGCCAGGATGGAGTTGCCGCCTGCCTTGAAGAAGTGCGTGTTCGCGCCGACCGGCGTGCCGAGCAACTCGGAGAAGATCCGCGCGATCCGCTCCTCGACGACGCCGCACGGCGCGACGAACTCGGCGGCCTCCGCCGCGTCGAACGGCGGCAGCGCGGCCTTGTCGACCTTTCCGTTGGCGTTGAGCGGAATCCGGTCGACCACCGCAATCCCGTCCGGGACCATGTAGTCGGGCAGGCGCCCCGCGCAGTGCTCGGTCAACGCGGTCACCAGGCCGGCCGTGTCCGCGACCGCCGGCACGCACCAGGCGAGAAGGCGCACGGAGTCCGCCGGGCCGTCCGAGGCGACCACGACCGCGTCCCGCACATCGGGGTGGCTGGTGAGCACGGCGGTGATCTCCCCGGGTTCCACCCGGTAGCCGCGGACCTTGACCTGGTCGTCCTTGCGTCCGATGAAGTCGACGTCGCCGTCAGGCAGCGTCCGGACGAGGTCGCCGGTCCGGTACAGGCGGGTGCCCGGTGCGCCGAACGGTGCCGGCACGAAGCGGTCGGCGGTCAGCCCCGGGCGGTTCAGGTAGCCACGCGCGAGCCCAGCGCCGCCGATGTACAGCTCCCCGACCACACCGGCCGGCACCTCCCGGAGGGCGTCGTCGAGGACGTACATCTCGATGTCCGGCAGCGCGCGCCCGATCGGCACCGAGTCGCCAGCCACCACGTCGACCGGATGGACACAGGTGCCGACGGACGACTCCGTCGGGCCGTACTCGTTCACCAGCCTGCCCGGTCCGAGCACCCGCGCCCACCGTCCGGCCAGCTCGACCGGCAGCGGCTCCCCCGCGACGACCACGACCTGGGCCAGGTCCGCGAGCCACTCCTCGGGCAGTTGGTCGGTCAGGATGCGCAGGTGTCCCGGTGTCAGCTTCAGGAAGCTCAGCGGGGCCGCGTCCGACAGCAGCCTGCCGAGGTCGGCGAGATCGAGATCCGGTGGCAGCAGGTGTACGGGCTGCCCGGAAAGCAGCGGCGCCCACAGGTTCGGCACCACGAGGTCGAACGACACCGACGAGAACACCGCGCCACCGCCGCCGGTCACCACGAGCTCGCTGGTGGCCCACCGCAGGTGGTTGGCCAGGCCGCCGTGCGTGATCTGCACACCCTTCGGCCGGCCGGTCGAACCGGACGTGTAGATCACGTACGCGAGCAGGTCGGGATCGTTCACCCGGTCCGGCGCGCCGGCCGGCTCCGCCGCGATGAGGTCGACGTCGGTGTCCAGCGCGACCACCGCACCGCCGAACGCACCAACGCGGTCCCGATGAAGCGAGCGGGTCACGACCACCGGCACACCGGCGTCGGTGAGCATGAAGGCGATCCGGTCCGCCGGCAGTGCCTGGTCGACCGGAAGGTAGGCCGCACCCGCCTTCCACACCCCCAGCAGCGCGGCCATCAGCTCGACGCCGCGCTCCAGGGCCACGGCCACGACCGAGTCGGGACCGGCGCCCCGCCGCCGCAGGTGGTGGGCGATCCGGTTGGCACGGTCGTCGAGCTCGGCGAAGGTCACCCGCTCGGCCCCGGCGACCAGGGCGACCGCGTCGGGGGTGGCGCGGACCTGGCGCTCGAGCAGGCGGGGCACGGAGCCGAACCCCGCGGCGATCCGGCGGGCCGCGCGGCGCACGGCCTGCTCCCCGCCGTCGAGGTCTATTTCGGACAGACGGGTCTCCGGATCGGTCACCGCGGCCGACAGCAGCCGGCCGAAGTGGGACGCGAGCCGCTCGATCGTCGACCGTTCGAACAGCGCCGTCGCGTACTCGAACCCGCCGACGTACCCGCCGTCCGGCTCGCGGCGCAGGTACAGGGTGAGGTCCGTCTTCGCGATGCGGGCCAGTTCGACGAGCGTGCCGAGGTCGTCCGGATGTGCCGCCGAGCCGGTCAGCCGCTCGTCGTGCAGGTCGAAAGCGACCTGGTACAGCGGCGTGCGGGCCAGGTCGCGCTCCGGGGCCAGCTCGGCGACCAGCCGCTCGAAGGGCACGTCCTGGTGGGCGAAAGCGTCCCGGCACGTGTCACGCACCCCGGAGAGCGCGTCGCGGAACGACGACTGCCCGTCCAGCCGGCAACGCAACACCAGGCTGTTGAGGAAGAAGCCGACGACGTTCTCGATCTCGGCACGGTCGCGTCCGGACACCGGCGTGCCGACCGACACGTCCCACTGGCCGGTGTGACGGGCCAGCAGGGCGGCGAAACCGGACAGCAGCGTCATGAACGGCGTGGCGCCACAGCCACGGCCGAGTTCGTCGATGGCGTCCGCCACCGCGGGTTCGATCGTGACGGGCACCATCGAACCCTTGCCGTCGCGGGCTTCCGGGCGTGCCCGGTCGGTGCGCAGCGCGAGCGGAACAGCACCGTCCAGCACACCACGCCAGTGCCGCAGTTCCTTCTCGACGTCCGGGCCCGCCGCGCGCTCCCGCTGCCATGCCGCGTAGTCGGCGTACTGCACGGACAGCTCGGGCCACGCCGGTGGGCGATCCTCGCGTGCCGCGGCGAGGGCTTCGCGGAAGTCGCGCGTGAGGACCGCCGCCGACCAGCCGTCGCCGATGATGTGGTGCATCGAAACGACCACCAGCCGCTCGCCCGCCTCGTCCGCCGCGGTGAGCACCGCACGCACCAACGGCCCCTCGACGATGTCGAAACCGCGGTCGAGCTCACGGTCGAGCTCGGTGACCAGGTCGTCGCCGGTGACCGCGAGAACGCGCAGCTCCATCGGCTTCGGTGGGTCGATGACCTGGGCCGGTTCCCTGCCATCGTCGGTGAACCGCGTACGCAGCGACTCGTGCCGCTCGACGAGCGCGTCCAGTGCCCGCCGGACGCACTCGTCCGCCGTGTCGCCCGGCACCCGCAGGAACAGCGGCGACACCCACTCCCGGCTCATCGGTCGCAGCCGGTCGAGCAGCCACATCCGGCGTTGCCCGGTGGACAGCGGCAGCGGGCCGGTCCGCGCGACCGGGCGGATCGCATCGGCCACCCGCGCACGGTCCGGTGTCAGCAGCGCGGCCTGCCCGGCGATCGTCGTGGCCGACAGCAGCCGGCGCAGGTCGATCTCAACGCCGGTGGCCTTGCGCAGCCGGTTCGCGAGCCGGGTGAACTGCAGGGAGGAGCCGCCGAGCTGGAAGAAGTCGTCGTCGACCCCGACCGCGTCGACCCCGAGCAGCTCGCACCAGACCCGTGCCACGGTGCGCTCGGCGTCGGTGCGCGGCATGACCCGCTCGGCCGTGTCCTGCTCCGGGGCCGCGAGCGCCGACCGGTCGATCTTGCCGCTTGCCAGGCGTGGCAGGCGTTCCACGGCCACGAACGCCGACGGCAGGTGCGTCGCCGGCAGCCGCTCGGTCAGGTAGGCGCGGAGGTCACCGACCGGGTGCTCGGTGGGCTCGTAGTGTGCGACGAGCCGCGTCGCACCGTCCGGGGCGGCGAACGGGCCGACGGCGACGGCACGGATGCCGGTATGGGCCGCCAGCGCGGCCTCGACCTCACCCGGCTCGACACGCACGCCGTTGATCTTGAGTTGGGTGTCGACGCGGCCGAGGTACTCCAGGTACCCGTCCGCGCGCCACCGCACCAGGTCGCCGGTGCGGTAGAGCCGCGAGCCGGCCGGTCCGAAGGGATCGGGGACGAACGACGCGGCCGTGCGCCCTGGCCGGCCGAGGTAGCCGCGGGCGACGCCGACACCGCCGGCGAGCAGCTCGCCGCTGACCCCGATGTCGACCGGGTTGCCATCGTCGTCGGCGACCAGCACGCGCATGCCGGGGATCGGCCTGCCGATGGGCACCGGTCCGGACCGCTGTGCCGGGTCGAACCGGTAGGCGGTGACGTCGATGGCGCACTCGGTCGGCCCGTAGGTGTTCCACACCTCGACCTCGCCGGGCACCAGCTCGAGGAACCGGCCGACCAGCTCGGCGTGCAGCGGCTCCCCCGCGCAGGTGAGCAGCCGCAGGTGGGCGCACCGGTCCCAGCCGTCCTCGGCCACCAGCGCCCGCAGCACGGAGGGCACCACCTGCAACACGGTGACGTCGTGCTCGGCGACCGCGCCGACAAGCGCCGCCGGGTCCTGTTCCGCGCCCGGTGGGGCGAGTACCACCGTGCCACCGCACACGAGCGGCGCGAAGATCTCCCAACCGGCGGCGTCGAAGGTCAGCGCGGTCTTCTGCACGACGCGGTCGGCGGCGGTCAACCCCTGGCCGTGCACGGCCCAGTCGACGCGGTTCGCGATGCCGGCGTGGGTGACGACAACGCCTTTCGGTGTGCCGGTGGAACCCGAGGTGTGGATGACGTAGGCGGCGCCGTCCGGTTCGAGCTCCGCGATGGCGGTGGCCGGCGCGAGGTCTTCTCCGATGTCGTCCGGCACCACCGTGACCACGCCCGGCGCCGCGAGCCGGGCCGCCGAGTCCTCGGTGGCGAGCAGGATCCGGACCCCCGCGTTACGCAGCACCATGGCGTTGCGCCGCACGGGGTGGTCCGCGTCGAGCGGCAGGTAGGCACTACCGGCCTGCCACACGGCGAGGAGACCGGCCACCAGGTCGACACCGCGGGGCAGGCACACCGCGACCGGTGACTCTGGTCCGGCACCCGCCGCGCGCAACGCGGCGGTGAGCCGGCCGGCCCGCACCGCCAGCTCCGCGTAGGTGCGGGTGCCGTCCGCGCCGGCGACGGCGACCGCGTCCGGGGTGGCCGCGGCCTGCCGCGCGACGAGCTGAGGGATGGTCGTGGTCATCGGGAGATCCTCCAAGCGGGTGGTCGCGGTCGGCTCAGGCATAGCCGCCCCATTGGGCTAGCAACCGGCGCTTGTCGTCGGTCGCGAGCAGCTCTCCCACCGGACGTCCCGGGTCGTCGGAGAAGCCGTGCAGCACGGCGGTGAACCGGTCGAACAACGCGTTCGCCGCGCCGGTGGCGAACGCGTCGGGCCGGTGCCCCAGCCACAGGCCCAGCTCCTCGCCGGGAATGACGACCATGCGCAGCGGGTAGTGCGTCTCGTCCTCCAGCCCGTACGAGCTGATGCGGAGATCGCCGAGTTCGTCCGGCCACACCGACGGGTCGAGCGGGTAGTTGACGACCATCGTGGTGGTGTCGAACAGGCTCCGGCCGCCGCCGAACCCGGCCTGCCGCTGGATCTCGGCGAGGGAGAGGTGGTGGTGGGGCAGCAACGCCGCCTGTTCGTCCTGTACCCGCCGCACGAAGGACGCCAGCGACTCGTCGTGCCGGAGGCGGACCCGCACCGGGATGGTGTTGGTCAGCAGCCCCACCATGTCGCGGACGCCGGGCAGCTCGGGCGGCCGCCCGGACACCGAGGTGCCGAAGATGACGTCCGTCGAGTCGGTGAGCCGGGACAGCACGAGTGCCCACGCGCACTGGGTGACCGTGTTGAGGGTGACGCCGAGCGTCCGGCACCGCCGCGTCAGCGCGTCGGTCCTGTCCACGTCGATGGTGCGCCGGATCTGCCGGTGCGGTGCCTGCGGGCCCAGTGTGTCCGCGGTGTGGACGTGGCAGGGACCGGCCACGTCGGACAGTGCGGCCGCCCACGCGTGCCGTGCGCCGTCGTCGTCCTGTCGTGCCAGCCATTCGAGATAGCGACGGTACGGCGTGACTGTGGGGAGGTCGGGCACGTCCGCGCCGTAGTGTGCGAACAGCTCACGCAGCACGGTGCCGGTGGACCAGCCGTCCCACAGGATGTGGTGGGTGGTCAGCACGAGCCGGTGCCTGCGCGCGCCGAGCCGGATCAGCAGCAGGCGCAGCATCGGCGGCTTGGCCATGTCGAACCGTTCCACGCGCTCGCGCGCCCCGAGCTCGCCTGCCATCCGCTCCCGGTCCGACTCGTCCACATCGGACAGGTCAGCCGTCGACCACGGAACGCCTACCTCGCCGGGGATGACCTGGACGGCCGTGCCGTCGTCGTCGAAGGTGAACGCGGCCCGGACGTTGTCGTGGCGGGCGAGGACCTTCGCGGCCGCCGAGCGCAGCCGAGCCGGGTCGAGGTCGCCGTCGATGTCGATGCGCACCTGGGAGGCGTAGACGTCCACATCGGACTCGGTGAGCAGGTTGTGGAACAGGAACGCCTCCTGCATCGGGGCGAGCGGCAGGATGTCGACCGCGCCGGGGTACGCCGCGCAGAGCTGGTCGACCCGTTCCTGGGTCAGGTCCGCGAGCACGTCGGACTCCAGCAGCCCGCCCGCCGCCGCGGTGCCAGCGTGGGTCACGATCCCGGCAACCGCCTCGCGCCACAACGCGAGCAGATCGTCCACATCGGACTCGTCGAGGAGCCGCGCCGGCCACGTCAGCATCAGCGTCGTGCGTGCGCCCGTCGGTGAGTCGTGGGTGACCGCGTCGGCGCCGAGCACGTTCGGCATGGGCATCCGCGGGTCGGCACCGCCCGAGAAGCTGTCCTCGCCGCCGGTGATCTCCCAGTCGGCGGTGCCGGACGACCGGAAGCGGCCGAGGTAGTTGAAGTACAGGCGGGGCCCTGGCAGTGCCGCGAGCGTCTCGCCCGCCAGCGGGTCGAGGTGACGCAGCAGCCCGAACCCGATCCCGTTGTCCCGCGCGCCACGCAGCTGCCGGCGAACCCGCTTGAGCGCGGCGCCGACCGCGGGGCCACCCGCCTCGACCTCGGTCCACGGCATGGCGCCCGGCGCGATCCGTGCGGGGTGCAGTGTGGTGAACCAGCCGACGGTTCGGTCGAGGACGACCCCTGGCGCGATCTCCTCCCGGCCGTGTCCCTCCAGTTCGACGAGCACCCCGTCGGCGTAGGACCCGGTCCGCCGCTCGCGCCACCGGGCGAAGGCCAGCGCCAACGCGGTCAGCAACGCGTCGCCGACTGTGGCGTGGAAGCGTGCGGTCACGGTGTCCAGCAGCGCGTCGCCGACCTCGGGAGGCAGGGTCTGCCGGACGGTCCGCGCGGTGCCGAAGGTGTCGACCTCGGGGTCGGGGTCCGGCGAGAACGCAGGATCGGGCGTGCTCAGCACGCCGGTCCAGTGTGGCAGTTCGTCGCGGTACGTTCCGGCGGCCGCGGTGGCCGCGAGCAGTTGTGCCCAGGAGCGCATCGAGGTCGTGACCGGGGCCATGGCGCTCGGTGGTCCGGCCGCCGCGATCGCCAGGTCCTGCAACAGAACGCGCCACGACACACCGTCGACCACGAGGTGGTGCACGAGGAGCAGCAGCGTGCCCGGTGCGGCCGGCCCGTTGTCGAACCACACCGCCTGGACGACCGCGCCCGACTCCGGCGAGAGGCGCCGCCACGCGGCGGCACGCGCGCTCGCGACCTCCGCCGCCAGCCGGTCGGGGCCGAACCCCGTGGCGTCGACCCGGCGCAGCCACCCGTCGCGCGGAGCGGTCCCGGGCGGGTGGACGTCGAGCACCGGCTCGGGATCGTGCCGCAGTCGCATCCGCAGCGCGTCGTGGTGGTCGACCAGGGACAGCAGGGTGCGCTCGAGCGTGTCGAGCGACAGGCCGGCCGGGGTCCTGACGGTCACCGCCTGGTGGAAGCCGTCGATGGGCGCACGGCCCGCTCCCGCCCAGTGCATGATCGGGGTCAGCGGCATCGGCCCGGTCGCGTCGGGCTCGTCGACGGCGATCACGTCGAGCTCGCGGGCGACCTCGGCGAGGCCGGCGGCCGTCGGGTGGGCGAACACGTCCCTGGCCGTGAGCCCGAGCCCGTGCCGGCGGGCGAGCGAGACCAGCTCCAGCGCGACGATGCTGTCCCCGCCACGGTCGAAGAACGACTCGTGCGGACCGACACCGGAGATCCCGAGAGCCTCGTCGAGCAGTCCACAGAGGACCTGCACGGCACCGGTGGCGACCGGTGCCGCGGCTGGTTCCGGCCGCACGCTCTCCGGTGCGGGCAGGGCGCGCCGGTCCACCTTGCCGGCCGGCGTCAGCGGTATCGCCGGCAGGACGATCACCGTGTCCGGGATCATGTGGTTCGGCAGCGACCGCTGGGCGAACCCGCGCACCGCGTCCGGGTCGACGGACGCGCCGTTCTCCGCCACCACGTACGCCAGCAGCCGCTTGCGGCCACGCGGACCCTGGTCCGCCACCACGACGGCCGCGTCGATCCCGTCGAGTGCGGTGAGCACCGCCTCGACCTCCCCTGGCTCGATGCGGGCGCCGCGGATCTTGATCTGGTCGTCGACGCGGCCGACGTACTCGAGCATGCCGTCCGGACGCCACCGCACGAGGTCGCCGGTGCGGTACATCCTGGCGCCGGGCGGGCCGTAGGGGCACGGCACGAACCGGTCCGCGGTCAGGCCGGGACGCCGCAGGTAGCCGCGGGCCAGGCCGGCGCCGGTGACGAAGAGCTCGCCCGCGGTGCCGGGGATGGCCGGCCGCAGATCGTCGTCGAGCACGTAGACGCGGACGTTCCGCAGCGGGGTGCCCATGTCGGGGCGGTCGTCGCCGGTGAGCGGCCTGCTCCCGGACGTGCCGACGCCGGCCTCGGTGGGGCCGTACATGTTGAGCAGCCGGCGGCCCGGTCCCCACCGCCGGCACAGCCGCTGGTCGGTGTCCTCGCCGCCGACCAGGATCGTCTCGAGGTCGGGCAGCTCGATCTCGGGGACGTTCGCGAGCAGCGCCGGCGGGAGCGCGATGTGCGTGATCCGCTCCTCACGCAGCATCCCCGCCAGACGGTCGAACGGCAGCTCGGCGGCCGGCGGCGCGAGCACGAGCGTGCCGCCCGCGACGAGCGCCGGCCAGATGTCGGCCACGGAAGCGTCGACACCGGGCGACACGAGCTGCAGCACGCGACTGTTCTCGTGCATGCCATAGCGGGGGATGTTGTCCGCGATCATGTTGCACAGCGCGGAAAGCGGCTCGACGACGCCCTTGGGTGTTCCGGTCGAACCGGACGTGTAGATCACGTACGCGGGGTTCGCCGGGTCGGCCTTCCGGCGCGGCACGGGTGGTTGGTCGTCCGGTCCGTCCTCGACGAGGAGGACCGCCGCGTCCGCCGGCAGTACCGGCCGGGTGGCGGCGTCGGTGACCACGCGGCACGCGCCGGAGTCGTCGAGCAGGAAGGCGATCCGCTCGGGCGGGTTCCCGAGGTCGATCGGCAGGAACGCCGCGCCGGCCTTGAGCACGGCGAGCATGGCCACGATCAACCCCGGCTCCCTGGGCAGGACCAGCGCGACGACGTCCTCGGGACCGACTCCCCCGGCGGCCAGCCGGTTCGCCAGCCGCTCGGCCAACGCGTCCAGCTCGCGATAGGTGAGCTCGGTGGTGCCGTGGACCACCGCCACCGCGTCGGGTGCGTGCCGCACGCGTTCCGCGACCCGCTCCGCGACGTCCCCCGCCGGGACCGGGTGCGCGGTGTCGTTCCTGCGCACCAGCAGTTCGTGCCGCTCGTCGCCGGTGAGCAGGTCGAACGACGCCAGCGACCGGTCCGGGTCGGCCACGACGGCCTCGGCGAAGGCGATGAGGCGGTCGGCGTGCTCGGCGACGCCGCGTCGGCCGTGCCGCTTCGGGTCGGCTTCGAACAGCAGCGACATCGGGCCGTCGTCCTGACCGTAGATCCCGATCGACAGGTCGATCGGCGGGCCCGCCGACAGGTTGCGCACGGTGGCGGGCGTGCCAGCGAACCGGAACTCCTCCGTGAAGGGCATGAAGTTCACCAGCGGACCGAGAAAGCCGCCCTCGCCCCGGTTCACCGCGAGTTCGCGGCACACCTCGTCATGGCGGAAACGCTCGTGGCCAAGGGCCTGCCCGAGCTCGTCCGCGACGCACCGGACCAGCCCGGTCAGTGTGGTCGCCGCCGTGACGTCGAGGCGCAGCGCGATCGTCGTGGCCGCCATCCCGGGGGTGCGCCGGGCGGACAGGCTCCGCCGCCCGCTCACCGGCAGGCCGACCACGACGTCCTGCCGGCCCGTCAGCCGCCGCAGGTAGCCGGCGACGGCGGCGACCATCACCATCTGCCAGGTGCCGCCGGCCCGCTCGGCCACCGCACGCATCCGGTCGATGCCGTCCTCGCCGAGCGCCCGCGTGCCGCGCCAGCAGACGACGCCCGGCTCCGGCTCGGGAGCACCGATGGCCGGCACCCGCATGGACTCGGGCCGGTCGGCGAACTTGTCCGTCCAATAGCGACGGTCCCGTTCGAACGCGGCGGAGTCGCGGTAGCCCTCGTCGGCGTCGAGCAAGGTGGTCAGTGGCAGCAGGACCGGCTCGGTCCTGGCCGAGCCGGACACGAGCGTCGTGTAGCGGTCGGCGAGCGTGCGGTGCAGCAGTCGCATCGTGTACGCGTCGGTGACGATGTGGTGCATGCGGCAGTAGAACCGGAATCGTCGTTCGCCGAGCCGGATCAGCGCGGCCGCCGAGAGCGGGCCGACGCCGAGGTCGACCGGTGTCGCGAGGTCGGCACGCATCCAGTCCTCGGCACGCCGGTCCGGGTCCGGTTCGCCGGTGAGGTCGACGATCCGCGGCGGGACGTCGTCGGCGGACGTGATGACCTGGCACAGCCCGTCCTCGTCGACGATGCGCTCGACCCGCAGCACGTCGGCCTCCGCACGCACCTCGCGCCACGCGGCGGCGAAGGCGTCGACATCGACGGGCCCTTCGATGTCGAGCACCTCGGCGCAGTTGTACCTGCCGCCGCTCTCGTCGAGTTGGTGTGCGAGCCACACACCCTTCTGTGCGGCCGAAAGCGGCAGCCTCTTCCCGTCGCCCCGATCACCCGGCTCAAGCATGCGGCACACGGTGCCAACCGGGGCTATGCCGCTGCTATACCCGGCTGATATTGGGTCGCTATAGGGCCGGCGCGACAATGAGAATGCGTGAACAACCCATCGGACCAGGAAAAACCACGGTCGGTCGCCGTCATCGGCGCCGGCGGCACGATCGCAGCGCTGGCCGAGACGAGAGCGGACTTCGCGACCTACCAGGGGGGCGCGCTCACGACGGGCGAGCTTCTGGACTGGCTGCGGCCCGAGCTCGACGACGTCGCGCTGACCGAGCCGGTCGACTTCGCCGGCGAGACAGGCGGCTGCCGCACGCTGCGCGACTACCACGCGATGTCCACGCTCGTCGACGAGCGGCTCGAGCATGCCGACGCGGTGGTCGTCCTGTGTGGCACCCGCGCTCTCGAGGAGCTGGCCTACTGGCTCGACCTGACCGTGCGCAGCCCGAAACCCGTCGTCGTCACCGGCTCGCTACGCCCGTGGCAGGCGTTCGGCAGCGACGGGCAGGCCAACCTGTACAACGCGGTCGTGCTCGCGGCCTCCGGCCGTACGACCGGGTTCGGCACTGTCGTGATGCTCAACGACCGGATCCTCGCCGCGCGCGAGGCGACCAAGGCGAGCACGTTCCGGCTCGACGCCTACGAGAGCCGGGAATGGGGCGTCCTCGGGACGATCGACGGGGCGAACATCCGGCTGCTCCGCGCACCGGCGCGACGCCGGCGGCACGGCACGCCGCGCTGGCACACACCGTTCGACCTGTCCACTGTGGCGGCCACCGAACTTCCACGCACCGAGATCGCCTACTCCTATGTGGACGCGAGCGGCGACGCGATCGCCGCGTTCGCCGCCGCGGGCGCCCGCGGGATCGTCATCGCGGGCGACCCGTCCGACCGGCAGGGGCCGGCGGTCAAGGACGCGATCGTCGGGGGTGCCGTCATCGTCGCCGCCAACCGCAACATCGCGGGTGCCGTGTACGAGACGGGAGTGCCGGGGATCATCTCCGCGGAGGACCTCCGGCCGCAGAAGGCCCGGCTGCTGCTGACACTGGGGCTGGCGATGACCGGTGATCTCGATCTGCTGAGGTCCTGGTTCCAGGAGTTCGGTGTGCCCGAGTTCGGCTGATACACCTCCCGGGGGCGGTCACCGTCGCGCGGTTCCGCGACGGTGACCGCCCCCGGTTCTCAGGAGATCCCACTCCTGTCCTCGCCGCACAACCGCGCGATGGTCGGCGCGGCGAAGATGTCCCTGGCCGACACGGCGAAACCCTCGGCACGCAACGCGGTGACCAGCACGACCGCCCGGATGGAGTCGCCACCGAGATCGAAGAAGCTGTCCTCGATGCCGACCCGGGCCACGCCGAGCACCTCGGCCCACACCGCGGCCATCCGCTGCTGGCTCGGCGTGCGCGGCGGGACATGCCGGGTGCGCCCGGTGTCGGCCGCCGCGTCCGGCAACGCCGCCGTGTCGAGTTTTCCGTTGGGGGTCAACGGGATTCGCGGCACCTGCACGTACGCGCCGGGCACCATGTACGCCGGCAGGGTGGTGGCGAGCCAGCGTGTCAGCTGTTCCGGCGCCGGCACCGCGCCGTCCGCGGCGGCCACCAGGTACGCCACCAGTCGCTGGTCGCCCCCTGGGCCCTGCCGGCAGACGACCCGGGCTTCCGCGACCTCCGGGTGCCCGCTCAGCACCGCTTCGACCTCACCGAGCTCGACCCGGTAGCCACGGATCTTGACCTGCCCGTCCCGCCGGCCGATGACGTCGACGGCGCCGGACGGCAGCACCCGCGCGATGTCCCCGGTGCGGTACAGGCGGGTGCCCGGTGGGCCGAACGGGTTGGGTACGAACCGTGCCGCGGTGAGGCCCGGCCTGCCGACGTAGCCCCGTGCCACGCCGATCCCGCCGACGCACAGCTCTCCCGGCACGCCGACCGGCACCGGCTGCTGGGTGTCGTCGAGCACGTACATGGTGGTGCCCTCGATCGGCCGGCCGACGGGGACGACCTCGCGCCCGTCGCCGTCCACGACGTGGCACGCGTTGCCGACCGTGGCCTCGGTCGGCCCGTACTCGTTGATCACCCGCGCGCCGTCGCCAAGCCACTCCGCCCACCGCCGCGCCGTCCGCGCGGGCAGCGCCTCGCCACCGACGACCAGGTTCCTGGTGAGGCCGCGGGCGCTCTCCGCGTCGAACTGGTGGGCCAGCATCTCCAGGTGGCCCGGGGTGAGCTTGACGAACCCGAACGGAGCCGCGGCACGCAGCCGCCTGCCGAGCTCGGCGAGGTCGGTGTCCTCCGGCACGACATGGACGGTCTGCCCGGCCAGCAGCGGCCCGAACAGCGTCGTGACGACGAGGTCCGACGCCGGCGTCGAGAACAGCGGAGCGCCGCCACCGAGATCGCCCAGGTAGTCGCTGACCACCCAGCGCAGGTAGTTCGCGAGGCCGCTGTGCGAGACACAGACGCCCTTCGGCCTTCCGGTCGAGCCGGACGTGTAGATCACGTAGGCCGCCTCGTCGCCGTTCGGCCGCGCGGGCAGGGAGGCCGGCGAGTGCTCGGGCGCGGCACTCTCCCGGTCGACGATGATGGTCTCGCCGTCGAAGAACGACGCGGCGAGCTTGTCCACGTCGGCGTGTCCGGTCAGCACCCAGCGGGCACCGCTGTCCACGAGCATGAAGGCCCACCGCCCCGCGGGCTGCTCGGTGCCGAGCGGCACGTAGGCGGCACCTGCCTTCCACGTCCCGAGCAGCGCGACGAGCAGGTGTTCGTCGCGTCGCGCCACGACACCGACCACCTGGCCGGGGCCGACGCCTGCCGATCGCAGCCGGCGGGCGAGGCGGGCGGCCCTCGCGTCGAGTTCGGCGTAGCTCAGCCGAACCCCCACGCAGTCGACGGCGACGGCGTCCGGGCTCAGCCACACCTGCCGCTCGAACGCCTCGATCACGTTCGGCACGTAGGGCGCCTCCCCGACGGCGGGCACCGCGTCGCGGGCCCAGCCGAGCAGCCGCGCACGCTCCCCGCGCGGCAGGTAGGTCGCGGTCGCGTCGCCGTCGAGGTCGTCGGCGATCGCCGTCAGCACGGCACGGAACATCCCCGCGACCGCCTCCGCCCGCTCGGTGCTGACCACCCTCGGGTCGACGGTCACGAACACGTACCCGGCCCGCGAGGAGATACTGAGCGGGAACTCGGTCGGGCTGTCGTCCTCACCCGCGAGGTCGCCGAGCAGGTCGGCGTCGACCTGGTTGAAGTCCTGGTAGTTGAACAGCACGTTGATCAGCCGCCCGCCGCCCCGCGCCAGCCGCGTGATCTCCGGCAACGGGAAGCCCCGGTACGGCCAGAACTCCACCTCGCGCTCGAAGACCTGGCGCAGCAGGTCCCGCCATGTGCGTGCGCCGCGGTCGACGGCGAACGGGACGGTGTTGAGGTACATACCGTAGACCCGGTCCGCCCCGGCACGTTCCGGTCGTGCGTCGCAGACGAGTCCTGTGTGGAACGCGCGTTCGTCCGTGAGCTGGGCCAGCACCTTCACGTACGCGGCCAGCATGACGCTCTTCAGCGACACGCCCGCCTCGCTCGCCCGCGCCCGCAGGGTCGCCTCGAGGTCGCGCCACGACACCCGCGTCTGCCGCGTCGTGCCGGCGGGCGCCGCCGGGTCGCCCCACTCCTGCGGGAGTGTGAACGGTTGGTAACCGTCCACGACGCCCTGCCAGTAGGCGGCGTGCTCCGGTGAGTCGATGGCGGCCAGTTCCTCGGCGACGAAGTCGGCGAACCGCACCGCGGGCGGCTCGGCCGGTGGCGGTGCGGTGCCGTCGCGGAGCGCCTCGTAACACCGGAGCAGCTCCATGATCAGCGTGTGGTGGCCCCAGCCCTCCAGGATCGGATGGCATTCGGTGACCGAGAGCCAGTAGACGCCGTCGCCGGTCAGGTGCACGAAGAACCGCATCAGACCCGGGTTCTCCAGGTCGAACAGGTCGCGGCGCTCGCGGTTGGAGTGCTCCCGCAACAGCCGCTCCACCTCCTCCGAGGTGGACCCGCTGACATCGCTGACGGCAACGGGAAGCTTCGCCGTGGCATGTACGAGCTGCATCGGGACCGAATAGCCGGTCAGGTGCAGCGAGGTGCGCAGCACCTCGTGCCGTGCGGTGACGATCGCCGCGGCCTGGGTCATCGCGACGAGCGAGAACGGCAAGGCATCGATGACCCGGAACGAGGTGACGTTGTGGTAGCGGTTCTGATCGTCCGCCAGCATCTCGAACAGCATGCCGATCTGGTTGCGGGACAACGGGTACGCGTCGGTCACGCCGTCCGGGAGCCGCTCGCGGTCCGCCGGGGAGAGCAACGCGAACGGCGCGACCAGCGTGCCGGTGTCGGCGAGCAGCGGCTTCTCCGCGACCAGTACGCACAGCGCCGCCACCGTGCGCTCCGCGAAGATGTCCCGCACCGACACGTCGAACCCGGCCTCCCGCAACGCCCCGACCAGCGCCACGGCGCGGATCGAGTCGCCGCCGAGGTCGAAGAAGCCGTCCCGCACACCGACCCGGTCGGCGCCGAGGACCTCCGCCCACACGGCGGCCATCCGCTCCTCGTCCGCGGTTCGCGGCCGCTCGTAGTCGACCGCCGCCCCGCCCGCCGGCGCCGGCAGGGCCGACACGTCGAGCTTTCCGTTGGCGGTCAACGGGATCCGGTCGAGAAAGACGATGTCCGGCGGCACCATGTACTCCGGCAGTGTCCGCTCCAGCCAGGCCCGCAGGTCGCCGGCGTCCAGGACGGGTGCGCCGTCCACCGCGACCACGTAGGCGACGAGCCGGGGATCCTGGTCGCCGTCCGAGCGCAGCAGCACCCGTGCCTGCGCCACGTGGTCGTGTGTGCCGAGCGTGCCCTCGATCTCGCCCAGCTCGACGCGGTAACCGCGGATCTTGACCTGGTCGTCCCGGCGCCCGGCGAAGTCCACGATGCCGTTCGGCAGGACCTTGCCGAGGTCACCCGTGCGGTACAGCCTCGACCCCGGCGGGCCGAAGGGGTCTGGCACGAACTTGTCCGCCGTGACACCCGGCTTGCCGGCGTAGCCGCGGGCGACACCGGCACCACCGACGCAGACCTCGCCGATCACGCCGACCGGCACCGGGTTCAGCCACTCGTCCAGCACGTACATGCTCGTGCCGGGCATCGGGCGGCCGAGCGGGACGACCTCGCGTTCCGGTACCTCGGCGACCGGGCACGTCGAGTTGCCGACGGTGATCTCGGTGGGGCCGTACTCGTTCACCACCCGGCCGGCACCGAGCAGCGCGTCCCACCGGCGGGCCACCTGCCCGGTCAGCACGTCACCCCCCGGCACCAGCGTCGACGCGAGACCATCGATCTCGTCGTCGCGGAGCTGATGTGCGAGCACATCGAGGTGGCCCGGGGTCAGCTTGACGAAGCTGAACGGTGCGGCCGCGCGCAGCCGCGCACCCAGCTCGGAGAGATCCATGTCCTGTGGCAGCACATGTACGGGCTGGCCGGCGAGCAACGGTCCGAAGAGGACCGGGACCACCACGTCCGATGCGACGGTCGAGAACAGCGGCGCGCCGCCCGTGGACCGGCCGACGTACTCCGCCAGTACCCAGTCGAGATGACAGGCCAGCCCGCCGTGGGTGACCTGCACGCCCTTGGGGCGGCCCGTCGTACCCGACGTGTAGATCACGTAGGCCAGGGCGTCCGCGCCGAGGTCGGGCGGCGGCGCCGGCGGGAGACCGGTCGTGCCGGTGTCGTCGAGCTCGTCGAGGACGATGACGGAACCGTCGAACACCGCGCGCAGTTCGGCCTCGTACCGGCGTTCGGTGAGCACGCAGCGGGCACCGGAATCCGACAGCAGATACTCCCACCGCTGCGCGGGCAGTTCCGGGCCCATCGGCAGGTAGGCCCCGCCGACCTGCCAGGCGGCGAGGAAGGACGCGATCAGGTCGGCACCGCGGGACAGCAGGACACCGGCCACCTGCTCAGGGCCGAGCCCGTGCGAGTGGAGCACCCCGGCGAGCCGGTCGGCCCGCGCGCCGAGCTCCGCGAAGGAGGTCGTGCCCTGCTCGGTGATCACCGCGGCGGCGTCCGGGGTCCTGGCGACCTGGGCGCGAAAGCGTGCCGGCACACCGGGTCCGGCCACCGGCGGGCCGGCCCGCCGGGTCAGCATCGCCCGCTCGGCCGCCGCCAGCATGTCCAGTGTGGACACCGGAGCGTCGGGTGTTGCGGCGGCGTGCGCGAGCAGTGTGGTGAAGTGGCGGGCCATGCGGGTCACGGTGGCGTGGTCGAAGAGTTCCGTCGCGTAGATGAGCCTGGCGTTGATCGAGCCGTCCGGCATGGGCGCGGCCTGGAGCTCGAGGTCGCACCGGGCCGCCTGGCCGGCCGCGGCATACGGCCGCGCGGTGACGCCGGGAAGTGCGATCCCCGCGCCGTCCGTCTCGTGCATCGTGAACACGGTCTGGAACAACGGGGTCCGCGACAGGTCCCGCTCCTCCGCCACCGCGTCGACCACCTGCGCGAAGGGGACGGCGCTGTGGTCGAACGCGTCGAGCACGATCTCCCGCACGTGATGGAGCAGTTCGCGGAACGACACCTCGCCGGACCACCGGGTGCGGATCACGAGCGTGTTCACCGCGTAGCCGACGACCTGCCGAAGCTCCGGACGGGTGCGGCTGGACGCGATCGTGCCGACCGGGACGTCCGCGCGGCCGGTGTAGCGGGCGAGCAGCGCCTGGAACGCGGTGAGCAGCATGACGAACGAGGTCACGCCCTCGGCCTGCGCGAACGTCGTCAACCTGGCCGCCAGGGCAGGCTCGATCCGGAGGTCGACCTGGGCACCTTCGTACCCGCGCACCGACGGCCGTGGCCGGTCCGTCGGCAGTTCGCATGGCGCGACGTCCGACAGCACGTCCCGCCAGTAGCCGAGCTGGCGCGCACTGTCCTCATCGGACAGACGGGTACGCTGCCACGCGGCGAAGTCGGCGTACTGCACCGGCAGTCGCGGCAGCGCCACACGCTCCCCCCGCACTGCCGCGCGGTAGCCCTCGGCCAGCTCGGTCAGCAGGATGCGGGTGGACCACGCGTCACACGCGATGTGGTGGAGCGTGACGACCAGCACGTGCTCGGTCGGCGACTGCTCGATCAGCACGGCCCGAAACGGCCACTCGCGCGCGAGGTCGATGGCGGTGGTCGTCTCACGAGCGACGAGCTCCGCCGTCCACTCATCGATGTCTACTGTGGACGCATCGGGGCGCACCGGCCGGAGCAGGCCGCTCACCGCGTCGTCGACCACCTGTACCGGCACACCGCCGTCCATCTCGTAGCGGGTGCGCAGGACCTCGTGCCGCGCCACCACCTGGTCGAAGGATCGGCGCAGCGCGTCGACGTCGAGCTCACCCACGAGCCGCATCGCCACCGGCACCAGGTACTCCGAGCTGCCGGGGCGCAGTTGCTGCAGGAACCACATCTGTTCCTGACCGTGCGACAACCGCAACGGCCGGGACCGGTCCGCGTTCTCGATGCCCGCGGACGCGCCGTCGCTGCCCCGCAGCCGCCGCGACAGCACCTGCGCGCGGCGGGCGTCGAGGGACGTCTTCGACCTGCTGGCCATCGAGCCTCCTGTCTGCGCGTTTCCCGGCAACCCTTGCCGGGCCGCCAATATCACCGCTATACCGGTTGGCCGCTTCGGCCATATAGCCGCGATATGGCCGAAGCGGCCAACCTGCGGGCAGCGGCGACACCGTGTTCAGCGCGGGCTGTGGACAACCACCGGCACGCCGCGACAGGAGACCGAGCAAGGAGGCGCGGTGACGGAGAACATCACTGACGACCGCAGGTGGCGGGTCGTGCTCAACGACGAGGAACAGTATTCGGTCTGGTGGACCGACCGCGAGCCACCGGCCGGCTGGTACTCGGAAGGCACCGAGGGCACCAAGGACGAATGCCTCGCGCGTATCGAGGAACTGTGGACCGACATGCGTCCCCTGAGCCTGCGGCAACGCATGCAGGCGCACGGCGCCTGAGAAACCCCCGTATTTCCCCCTGTACAGGCGGACGCCTGCGCACTCTCGGAAGAAGTCACACATGCGGATCGTCGGTGTCAACCTCAGCCACGACAGCAGTATGAGTCTGGTCGAAGACGGCCGGGTCACGGCCGCTCTCGCGCTGGAACGCATCACCCAGCAGAAGCGGGGTACCGTGCCGTGGCACGAGTACACGCTGGCAATGACCCGGTTGGCCGTCGAGGTGCTCGATGGCGCCGGCCTCACCATCGACGACGTCGACTACTGGATCGGGACCTCGACCGAGTCCGGCGACCAGGACGAGGAGTCACGGTTGCTGGACATCCTCGGGGTGCTCGCACCCGAGCGGAAACGGCTTTCCCTGCCCCATCCCGCACACCACCTCGCGCATGCCAGCGCGGCGTTCTACACGTCCGGACTGAGCGACGCGGCGGCCGTCGTGGTGGACACCTATGGGTCCATCTTCAACGGACACCGGGAACGGGAGACCGCCTTCGAGTTCGACATGAGGAGCCGGCCGAAAGAGCTGTTCCGGATGACCAGGGCGAGCACCCGCATCGCCGGCACCATCCACAACGGCGGCATCTTCCTGCCGGAGAACATCGGCGGACTCGGCGAGCTGTACCGGATCGTCACGCTCACACTCGGCTTCCGCGAGTCGGGAACGGCCTACGACGACGCCGGCAAGACGATGGGTCTCGCGCCGTACGGCAAGCCACTGTCCGCGCAGTCGATGTTCATCGAGGTGAGTGGCGACGGGCTGAGTTTCGACGACGCGGTGAAGTCACTGGTCGACCTCGGGTTCGCGGCCTATGTGGAGTCAGGTGCTCAACTGATGCCACGACAGCGCGGCGAGGCCATCTCACAGCTGCACATGGACCTCGCGTGCCAGATCCAGACCGAGTTCGAAGAAGCACTGCTGTACCTGACGAGCAAGAGCCTGCGCATGTCGAGCAGCCGCAACCTGGCACTGTCCGGTGGCTGTTTCCTCAACTCGACGGCCAACACACGGCTCGCACGCGAGCTCGATATCGACGGCATCGCCGTGTTCCCGGCGGCGACCGACGACGGCAACGCCGCGGGTGCGGCCCTGTACGCCTACTACAACATCGTGAACGAGCCGACCGAGTCCGCGCAGACCACGGCGTACACGTTGCCCGACGTGTACCTCGGCCCGCCGCGGACGTCTTCGGACCGGATCGAGCAGGCGAGCGCGACGTGGCACTGCGAGCCTGTCCATCACCCGGACGAGGACTCACTCGTGCGGTCGGCCGCGGCGGCCATCGAGCGCGGCGAGATCATCGGCTGGTTCCAGGACCGCGCCGAGTACGGGCCACGCGCGCTCGGCTCACGGTCGATCCTCTGCCACCCCGGGATCCCCGGTATGAAGGACAAGCTCAACGCGCGGGTGAAGTTCCGGGAGGGTTTCCGGCCGTTCGCCGCGTCGGTGCTCGGTGAGCGCGCGGCCGAGTTCTTCGAGATCCCCGTGCCGGAAAGCCCGTTCATGCTGTTCGTGTGCCCGGTCATCGACGGGAAGCGGCGGATCGTCGAGGAGGTGACGCACGTCGACGGCACGTGTCGCATCCAGACCGTGGCCGAGGAACCCGGTGGCCTGTTCCGAAAGCTGATCGAGCGGTTCGACGAGCTGACCGGGATCCCGATGATCCTGAACACCTCGTTCAACCTCAGGACCCGGCCCATCGTGGAGACCCCGGGAGACGCGCTGAACTGCCTGTTCGGTTCCCGGCTCGACCGGCTCTACATCGGCGGGTACGAGTTCTCCGCGCCGGCCTTCCCCGACATGGTGCCGACGAGCCTCACGTCCGGGTCCGACCGAGGGCCGAGCGATCCTCGGGAGGCGAAGATCCTCAGCCTCGTCGACGACTCGCGATCCGTGCGCCGGATCGCCGAGGAGGCGGGCATCGACTGCGACGAGGCGGTCAACCTGGTGCTGGACATGCGGAGGCGGGAGTTCCTCGACTGGGCCGGCCTGCCCAACCGCTACCGCGAGCTGGACATCCCCACCCCGCAGTACCAGCAGAACTTCCGGGAGAGCCGCTGAGAAGCGGCTACCGACAGTCCCCGCACGCCGGGTCCCCGTCGAGTCCACATCCTGTCAGTGCATGTTCCTGTCAAACACAGTAGCTGGCAGTTCTGGAAATAAGTTACCAAAATTCTAGGGGACGTTCCTCGGCGGAGACGACGTGCAGGCGTGCGAGAGGAGTCACTTTGATGAGGTTCCAGGTCCTCGGCATGGTGGGTGCTTGGGCGGGCGACAGCTGGATCGAGGTACGCGGCTCGAAGATGCGTACGTTCCTGGCGTCGCTGCTGCTCGCCCGCGGTCGAGTGGTCTCCGACGCTCGGCTGATGCAGATGCTGTGGGACGAGGACCTGCCGGCGACGACCCAGGCGCAGATCCAGACCTACGCCTCGCGATTACGCAGCCTCCTCGGAGCCGAGGCGAAGATCAGGCGCCAGCCGCCGGGGTATCGCCTCGAACTGCCCGCCCAGGACCGCGTGCGGCTCGACGTCGTCGAGTTCGAGAACCTGGCCGCACACGGGGGTGCCGCGCTCGCCGCCGGCCGCCACGCCGAGGCGAGCAAGCTGCTTCGCAGCGCGCTTTCCCGGTGGACCGGCGAGGCGCTCGGCGGAGTCACCGACCACCTCGCCGCGGTGGAGCAGCCGCGCCTGGAGGAGGCCCGCCTCACCGCACTGGAGAAGTGCATCGACGCGGAGCTCGCGCTTGGCGAGCACCAACCACTGATCACGGAGTTGACCGCGTTGGTCGCCGACGAGCCGTTACGCGAGCGGCCCCGCGTGCAGCTCATGAACGCGTTGCATCGCAGCGGCCGCACTCCGGACGCCCTTCGGGCGTACCAGGACTTCCGCATCACGCTCGCGGACGCGTTGGGCCTGGACCCGTCGACGGAAATGCAGGAACTGCACCAGTCCATCCTCACCTCCTTCCCACCGCGGCCGCCGATCCAGCTGCGGACGCGGCGCAACTGGATCGGCGGCCCCGCGCTGCCACCGGAACCGAACGACTTCATTGGCCGGGACAGCGAGACCGCGCGGGCCTGCGCGGTGCTCACCGACTCACCCAACGACCGCGACCTGCCCATGGTGTGCGCCATCAGTGGCATGGACGGCTCCGGCAAGACAACGCTCGCGCTGCGCGTGGCCCGGCTGCTGCGTGGGCAGTTCGCGGACCGCCAACTGCTCGTGGACCTCGGCGGCCGGTTGCCGGAACCGCCGACCGCGGCGACCGTGCTCGCCACGCTGCTCACCCGGCTCGGGGTCCCGGCCGCACAGCTGCCGGACTCGTTCGCGGATCGCGTCGAGCTGTACCGCCGAACCCTTTCCGGCACCCGCACCCTCCTGGTGCTCGACGACGCGGACCACGAGCGGCAGGTCCGCCCTCTGCTGCCCGCGGTGCCTGGCTGCGGCGTGCTGATCACCAGCCGCTTCCCCCTCGCCGCGCTCGAGGGCGTCGAACGCATCGCGCTGGACGTGTTCTCCCCGGACGAGTCCGTGCGGCTGCTGGAGAAGATCGTCGGTGCCGACCGGATCGCCCGCGAACACCGGACGGCCGTCCGCATCGCCGAGCTCTGCGACCACCTGCCGATCGCCGTCCGGGTCTGCGGCGCCCGGCTGGCCACCTGCACGCACTGGCCGCTCGACAGGCTGGCCGACCGGCTCGCCGACCCACAGCGGGTGCTGGACGAGCTGCGGGAGGGCGACCTCGACGTGCGCGAGCGGCTGATGCCCGCCTACCTTGCGCTGCCGGACAAGTCGCGGAACGCGTTGCTGCGCCTGGCCAGCCTCGAACCCGGGCCGTTCTCCGCGAACACCGCGGCAGAGTTGCTCGAGATGTCCATGATGGACACCATCGACCTGCTCGACGAGCTCATCGTCGCGCACCTCGTGCGACCCGAGCCGCTGACGGCCGACCGTTACCAGCTGCCAGGACTCGTCCTCGCGCTGGCACTCGACCAGTGCGTGCTGAGCAAAGCCGGCTGATCCCCCGCCCGTCCCCCAAGGGGTTACGCATGACGACAGCGGCCAACGAGTTCCGCTACCTGACCCACGACGACGTCGTGCGGACCATGTCCGCCATCGACGTGCTGTCGGTGGTGGCCGAAACGCTCCGCCTTCACAGCGAGAACAGGGTGGTGCTCCCGGAGGAGGCCTATCTGCCATGGCGTTCACCGGGCGGTGCGGCCAACCGGTGCCTCGCGATGCCGGGCGCGGTCGACTTCGACGACGGCTTCGCGGTCGGGTTGAAGACGATCAACGCCAGCCTCGGCAACACCGCCAACCACCTCCCGCGCTCGCAGGGTTTCACCCTGCTGCTGGACGCCGAGACCGCGCGCCCGCGCCTGCTGATGGAGGCCGCGCACGTCAGCGCCCTGCGGACCGCGGCCGTGACCGCCCTCGCCGCGCAGACGATGGGGCGCAAGGGAATGAGCAGCATGGGCCTCATCGGGTGCGGCACGCTGGCGATGGCGCACCTGCGGCTGCTCGCGGAAACGGTGCCGACGCTGACCGACGTGCGACTGTTCGACATAGACCCGGTGCGCGCGGAAACCTTCCGCGGTGAGGTCGTGTCGTCGCTGCCGGGGCTGCGCCTTAAGATCGTGCCGACAGCACGAGAGTGCGTCGCCGACGCCGACCTCGTGGTGCCGGTGACGACCGTGACGGAGGGCTACATCCCGTACGACTGGCTGATGCCGGGGACGCTCGTGTCCAACGTGTCGCTCGACGACCTGCTGCCGGACGTCGTGCAACGCTGCGACGTCCTCGTGGTCGACGACTGGGAGCTGGTCAGCGGGGACAGACGCCGGCTGCTCGGGCGGATGTACCACTCGGGCGATCTTCTGCCGCCGTCCGGGATCGTGAGCGGCCAGACCGGCGGCCCCGGCACCTCCGTCCGCAAGGTCGACGCGACGCTCGGCGAAGTCGTCTCCGGCGCTCACCGGGGCCGTGGCGACGACACGGACATCGTGGTGTGCAACGCGTTCGGGATGGCGATCCTGGACATCGCCGTGGCCTACCGGGTGGCCGCCGCCGCCGAACGAGCCGGCATCGGGCAGACCTTGTCCCTGTGACGGCTCGGGCCGTGACTCAGCAGTCGGACAGCCAACCGGACTCGACCGCGCGGACGCCGATCTGGAACCGGCTGCGCGCACCGAGGCGTTCGGCCAACTCCGCGATCACCCGGCGGGTGGTCCGCACGGACACGCCCAGCTTGCGGGCGACCACCGCGTCGGTGTGGCCGTCGGCGAGCAGTCGCAGCACCTCGCGGTCCTGATCCGCCAGCCCGGCCTCATCCCGGTTGCTCGGCGCGCCGAGCTCGGTGGCCCGCCCCCAGGCGTGGTCGAAGAACGCACACAACGCCGCGAGGACGCCGGTGCCGCGCAGCACGATGATCCCCTCCGCGGAGCGCATCGGGTCGATGGCCACGATCGCCACGGTTCGGTCGTAGATCGACATACGGACCGGCAGGCTGGGTACCGTTCGCACCTCACCGCCCTGCTCGACCAGCCAGCGAAGGTAGCCGAGAGCAGCGGCGTCGTTGGTGATGCTGGTCAGGTACAGCCTGCGGATGCGCACGCGCCGGTCAAGCAGCTGACGATCCTCCACACGGTCCGCCGCCTCCTGCGGATCCCGCGGCGGGCCACCCGGCGAGAACGACATCATCTCCGTGGTGCAGCCGTCCGCCAGCCGGTCAGCGAAGCTCTGCACCGCTTCCAGGCCGTGCACCCGCTCGGTCGGGAACCCGATCTGTTCGGCCCGCGCCTGGTTGTACTCGGCCAGCATGCTCGACACCAGCGCACGGCTGCGCACCATGTCCTGGTGGCGACGGGCGAGCGCGGCCTCCTGCCGCTCCAGCAGGTCGTGCAGCGCCGTGTCCGGGGTCGTCAGCACCACCTCGCGCTGCGTCTGCCAGCCCGGTTTGATCAGGTTGAGCTGCTCGAGCTCGGCGAGCGCGCGGTGCAGCTTGTCTGCCGGCCACGTCAACCACAGGCTCAGGTCAGCGAGGCCGACGTGCGGATACTTGATCATCGCCTGGTACAGAATGCCAGCGTCCACACTGGCACCCAGAAACTCCACGTTCCCCCCTTCCAGGTGACCTCGCCCTGCCGATCGACCATCCCAGTTTATGATCTTCCCCTTGAAGATCACTGATCTCAACCTTTTCGATCACTGTTGACCGATCCAGGGCGGACCTGGAGTGGTCCGACCACTGACCATCGCCGCCGTGGTCGCACAGCGGCCAGATCGCGGTCCGCAGTCGAATTACTGACACCACGGGCAAGAACGAGTCGCCGGCCTCTCGCCGAATATAAGATTGACGCCCGTCCGCGCACAGGTCATGATTAATGTGCACATCAACCAGGAGGAGTGGTCATGACGAACACACGAAAGCGAGGGTTGCGGCACCAGTATCCGGCCGCCGCCGCTGTGTGCTCGCCGAACAACGACCGGAAACCCTTCTCCTGGCAAGAACCAGGCATCCTGGGCCGCACAGGCTCCCCACCCTGACAGATGTCGTGTCAGGCCAAGGGAGCCGCCCCATCGTAGAACCGATCGGGCGGCTTTCTCTATTTCGTGTTGTGGTTTGTGTGGCGGTGAGCTTCGGAAGCGGAATGGTCCCCAAAACCGTTCGTCCGGGGGTTCGACTCCCTCCACCGCTGCTTGTTCTATTGATATCTACACAACGGAGTACAGGTTCGGGGCGTTCATGCGGCTGTGGTGAACTCGGCGGACACGTCGGTCTTCCAAACCGAAGCAGCGGGTTCGATGCCCGCCAGCCGCTCGCAAGACGGAACCTCGTCCTGCCTCCTCCGCGGGTCGCTAGCTCAACGGGTCAGAGCAGTCGCCTCTTAAGCGACGGGTACGGGGTTCGAGTCCCCGGCGACCTACTCCGTCGGCACACGACCGTGCCGCGCGGGCCGTTAGCTCAACTGCGCAGAGCAGCCGGCTTTTACCCGGCGGGTTCGGGGTTCGACTCCCCGGCGGCCCACGAGATCCACGCACCAGGTTGAAGTCCTGGCAGGGAGCGTCCCGTGTGGAGTCCGCAACCTGGCGGGGTCAGGTGTCGAGCGGGTTGCCTCGCCAGCGCCAGGCGGTCTGCTGTGGAAAGCCGGTGAGTTGGGGTTCGGTTGGTGGCCCACAACATCGCGGTCCACGAGTCGGTGCCGGTGAGGTCGGCGGCGGCGTGCGGGAACATCCGGGCGAGTACCCGGGCGCAGAGGTCGCGCGGTGGGTCGAGGTGGAGACCGAAGCCTCGTGCGATGTCTTCGCCGTGTACGAGGGTCTCCACGCATCCCATGCCCGCGAAGCCGGCTGGGTCGGCCATGCCGGTGGGGTGATAGGCGCGGACGGACGGCGCCGCGGCGCGGACCGTTGCGGACAGGATTCCTCCGCCGGTCACGGCGAACTCCAGCACCTCTGCTGGCGTGGCGTCTTTGTCCGCGGTGGCGAGGAAGCGCACGTATCGTTCGGTGGGTTGTGCGATGAGCTGGGCCGCGTAGGACAGCGGGCAGTCGCCGATGTGTTCGGCGGTGTGCCAGCAGTCCCAGTCGCCGGTGCCAGCTACGGACGACCAGTCCCGATCGGTCGCCGGACGCAGCGTGCTCGCAACAGTGGAGATTGCCGCATCGAGATCATCGGCGGTGACGTTCACCTTGTCTCCCTGTCTTCTTCGCCCGAGACGGGGCCCCGATGCGTCGGTCACGCGGATCACCTTTGCCGATCGATGAGTGAGGATTCCGAACGCTATCGCGAACCGCCCGGCCTGCGTGCCGCTGGGATCGTGGCTGGCCAGGCCATCTCGCGTGCCGGCCACCGCACTGTGGCGAGTTGACCGGCGGGTGTCTTCACAGGGGTCGTCGGGGTGGCTGGCAGCTCTCAGACCGCCAGTTTTCTCTCTCTCGTCAGGGGAGAACTCGTTCGCGGACGCCACTGAGTGGGTGTCCGGCCGGAGTGGCCGGACGAACCGCGAGGTGAGAGGTGCTCATGCGAACACGAGTTGGTGTCCTCGCCGGCCTGATGGCGATGCTCGCCGGGCTGGCGACGCTCGTCGCGCCCGGGGCGGGTGCGGCGACGCCTCACCAGACACATCTGTGTGGCCCGGACATTACGACCCGGGACACGGTCCTGGAACTGACCTTCACAACCGGTGGCGACGACCTGCGAGGCGGCAACGACAACCTGAACGTGACGGTGGTGCCGCGCTGGCACGCGCCGGTGACGGTGCCCAACGTCAACCGGAGCGTCGGCTGGCCGGGCGGCAGTGTCCGGACCGTGTGGATCTGCCTGACCCGGTTCGAGATCCAACCCGAGGAGATCACCGGGTTCACGCTGACCACGACATTCGGCGGCGGACTTTTCGGGGACAACTGGAACCTCGACGTGCTCGAGGCCAACTACCGGTCCTGGGGGCTGTTCGGGCAGGAGACCCGCCCACTCACCTTCCAGTCGGGCCGGCCGCTGTGGCGGTTCACCGGTGACGCCAGGTCCTTCGCGGCGCGCGTCAACCCGGTGTTCGACGGCGGGTTCGAGGGCCAGCCCAGCCGCTCGATCGGATTCCCATGGTGGACCGAGGGAGCGGACTGGAAGGGTGTCGACAGCAACCTCGGCACGGGCCAGACCGGCGCCAACAATGCGTTCACCTGGTCGACCGCACGGAATTGGAACGCGATCCTGCAGTCGGTTCCGGTACGGCCGAACACGAATTACGTGCTGACCGGCTGGGTGCGGACATCAGGCAATGTCAACGCCGGATTCTTCGGTGCCCGGCTGCCGGGCCAGTGGCCGCCGCGGGAATCGCGGTTCGGCGCCACCGGGACGGGTTACCAGCGGATCGAGGTCAGGTTCCACTCGGCTGGCAGCACCACGGTGACGGTCTTCGGCGGGTTGTGGGGTAATGGCACACCAGGTGGGGACTGGTTGCAGTTGGACAACGTCGAGCTCCGAGTGGCCTGATCGGACGGCGGCGGCCCGGTGTTCCCGGGCCGCCGCTAGTCAAATCAGGGACAACCCGCCGTGGGCACTTCCGACCGGCCGGATCGGCCGGAACAATACCCGCGAAGAAGACGCAAAAGAAAATCTTGCCGGATAGCGGGGAGAATCTCCTCAACCCCGTCACTGAGTTCTCGGCATCACTGTCAACTCCATCGGGAGACTCGATGACGACCCCCAACGAGGACCTGCTCGCCCGGTTGCGACGCGGCGAGGACGCGGCCAGGCGTGAGCTGTTCCGCCTGTGCCAGAACCGTCTGCGTCCGTACTTCCATTCCCGACTGCCCAATACCGGTGACATCGACGACTGTGTCAGCGAGGTCCTCGCCCGCGCGCTGGAGGGAATCGACCGAGGGCAACAGCCGAACGTGCTGGACGCCTGGCTTTTCGGCATCGCACGCAACGTGCTCAAGGAACGCTACGAGGCCAGGCGCCGCGACGGCGGTGAGCTGCCGGTGGAGTTGCCCCGGCCGGCGCCCGAGCCGCGGGTCGAAGTGGAGGACACCGCCGACCTGCCGGAAGTGCCGACAGAGCTGGAAATGCTGATCGGCAAGCGCGAACTGTGGGCCACGCTCGACGGGGCCATCAACGGTATCGGCGCCGGGCTCCAGCCGATCATGCGTGCGCACGTCCGGCTGAGCCGGGAGAAACAGCGCCTCGTCGTCGGCGACGATCTCGCCGCGGCGTTGGACATGCCGGTCACCGGCCTCAACCGGCAGCTCAACCGGGCCAGGAAGGCGATGCTGAACGCCATCGCCGCGTTGGTCGTCGCGCGCACGTGCCGGCGGCACTGCCCGGACCTGTCCGCGAGCCTGGACACGATGCACGGCGCTGGTCAGGGTGGACTGGGCCGGGGCGTCGTGCTCGACCCGGCCCAGTCCGCGCTGGTGCTCAAGCACGCCGGCGAGTGCCCGGTGTGCGGGCCGCGGGCGCGCGACGCCCGCGAGTACAGCAAGTGGGCGCTCGGACCGGGGCTGATCGGCCTCACGCAGGACGACGACGAGCGTCGGCGCGCGGTGATCGCGCTTCTCAGCCGCTCCGGCGACGTGCCCGTGTCGTCGTCCAGTCCGGCCGCCGCGATCGGCGCTTTGCCGGTGCCACTCGCCGCCGCCGCGCCGCCAGGGCTGGCCGAACGCGTCCGCCTGGCGGTCACCGCGCGGGTGGCGTCGGTCCCCGGGGTGGACAACGTCGTGCAGTTCGTGCAGCAGGATCCGGACGCCGCACGCCGCGTCGTCGCGGTCGCCGTCGGCGGTGTCGTGCTCGCGGCCACGATCATGCTCGGACTGCTGAGCGACAACCCCGGCGGTTCGAGCCGGGCGGAGGCCGAGGGACGACCGCCGGCCGTCAGCGCCACGACCACTACGCCACCAACGCGGCCATCCGACGCGGCGCCGACGATGTCGCCCGCCTCGACGACCGTCACCACGTCGTCCGTGCCCGCGCGCGAGAACCCGAACCCCACCGCGCCCCCGGCCGTGGCGACCACCACGACCACACCGCCGGTGATCCCCCAGACGACCACCACCACCACGGAAAGGACCACCGAGCCAACGAAGCCCACCACGCCGAACCCGCCGCCGCCCCAGGCTCGCGACATGGAGATCGACGCCACCGAGACCGCCTACACCTCGTTCGGGATCTCCGGTGAGGCCACGTGGCGGGACGCGCGGAGCGTCCAGTCGACCCGGCTGTCACCCGGCAGGCACGTGCTGCTGACCCATCCGGGTTACAAGATCGTCTTCACGGTCACCGAGTCGTGGACCATCGACTACGACCACCGCTTCGACCATGTCGTGTCGGGTCGAGGCTCGTCGACGCTCGTGGTGCGCGGCCTGCCGGTGAAGGTCGACACGTCGGGCACCGACTACGCGGACACCGCGATCAGCGGCACCGGCTGGCGCAACGCCGGCCCAGTACGGACACTGCGGCTGCTTCCCGGCGCGCATTTCGTGCAGGCCATGTCCGGCGCCGTCGTCCGGTTCAAGATCACCGATGACGGCCTGGTCGAGTTCGACTCCGCCCTCGACCCCCTGCTCACCGGCCGGAACACCTCGACGCTCGCGGTGCACGGCCTGCCGGTGACCTTCGATACGTCCGACACCGACTACACGGACACGGCGATCAGCGGCACGGGCTGGCGCAACGCCGGCCCGGTGCGGACGTTGCGGTTGCTGCCGGGCGCGCATTTCGTGCAGGCGCCGACCGGCGCCGTCATCCGGTTCCAGGTCACTGATGCGGGTCGGGTGGAGTTCGATCCCGCTTTGGACTACCTCGCCGATGGTCGAGGGACGTCGACTCTGGTGATTCATGGTCTGCCGGTGACTTTCGACATTTCCGACACCGACTACACGGACATGGCGATAAGCGGCACCGGCTGGCGCGGCGGCGGCCCAGTGCGCACACTGCGGCTGCTACCCGGCGCACATTACGTACAAGCGCCGACCGGTGCCGTCGTGCGCTTCCAGATCACCAACGCCGGCCGAGTCGAGTTCGAACCCGCCCTCGACCACCTCGCCGAAGGCCGGGGAACCTCCACACTGGTGATTCACGGGCTGCCGGTGACTTTCGACACGACCGACACCGACTACACGGACATGGCGATAAGCGGCACCGGCTGGCGCGGCGGCGGCCCAGTGCGAACGCTTCGGCTGCTGCCCGGCGCGCATTTCGTGCAAGCGCCGACCGGTGCGGTCGTGCGCTTCCAGGTCACCGACGCAGGTCAGGTGGAGTTCGAACCCGCCCTCGACCACCTCGCCGAAGGCCGGGGAACCTCCACACTGGTGATTCACGGGCTGCCGGTGACTTTCGACATTTCCGACACCGACTACACGGACATGGCGATAAGCGGCACCGGCTGGCGCGGCGGCGGCCCAGTGCGAACGCTGCGATTGCTGCCCGGCGCACATTACGTACAAGCGCCGACCGGCGCGGTCGTCCGCTTCCAGATCACCAACGCCGGCCGAGTCGAGTTCGAACCCGCCGTCAACTACCTCGCCGAAGGCCGGGGAACCTCCACACTGGCGATTCACGGACTGCCGATGACCTTCGACACGACCGACACCGACTACACGGACACCGCGATCAGTGGCACCGGCTGGCGCAAGGCCGGCCCGGTGCGGACGCTGCGGTTGCTGCCCGGCGCACATTACGTACAAGCGCCGACCGGTGCCGTCATCCGGTTCCAGGTCACCGACGCGGGCCGGGTCGAGTTCGATCCGAGCCATGACCGTCTCGCCACCGGGCGCGGCACGACGACACTGACCATCCACGGACTGCCGGTGACGTTCGACAGGTCGTCCGTCGACTACACCTACCTCGTGGTCTCCGGCGTCGGGACACGGTTCGACGGGCCGACGTACACGCTTCGGCTGCTGCCGGGGCCCCACTACGTGCAGACCCCGCAGCTGAACGCGGTGCGGTTCCAGGTCACGAACGAAGGCCGGCTCGAGATCGACCAGGGCTATGACCGCTGGGCGCGCGGCCGGGGCACGACGACGCTGACCGTGCGCGGCGTCGCGATCACCGTCGACGCCAGGGCCACCACACACACCGCAATCCAGGTGTCCGGGGTGACGGGTTGGAAGGACCCACGCCAGGAGCAGACCGTGGGGTTGCTGCCAGGCAAGCACCGGGTGGTCGCACTGGACGGCCGCAAGTACGACTTCGTGGTGAAGGACAACGGTCTCATCGACTACGACCCGAGCCTCGACGGTGTCCTGTCCGGACGTGGTGGCACGACACTCACGATTCGGTAGAGCTGATCAGGGAGGTGGACGCGGGCGTCCACCTCCCTGATCGGTCACCGGTGCTCGGCGGCCTGGGCGGACAACCGGGCGCAGGTGTCGAACAGCCAGTCCCGAAGAGGACGGCCGCAACGACAGGGCAGGTGCGCGAGAAACGCCGCGAACGTGTCCTGGGTGACCTGCCACGAGATGTCGCGCTCGCGCAGCACGCGCCAGCAACGCTGGAAGACGGGGTGTGCGTAGCGGTAGTAGAGGCCGTCCAGGGCACTCCAGTCCCCGGCGCGCAACCGTGCCACCAGCTCGTCGTCGTCTTCCTGGTTCACGCACACCAGGCGCAGCGGACGATCGGTCATCGTCGGCCTCCAAAGGGCAGAGTCGGGTGAGTTCACCGGTGACGTGGCCCGTACCGCCCGGTTCTCCCCTGAAATTGGCCGACTTTTTTCGGGGATAACAACGCCGCTGCCGCCACGAAACAGGTGCCCTGACCGAGAGGACACCACCATGACCATCCTGAGAAGCCGGCGCACCGAGCGCAGGCTGGAACACCGTTCGATCATCGTCGTCGACATCGCCGGCTCTGGCCGCTGGCACAACCAGACCTTGTTGCGTGCCAGGGACGTGCTGACGACAGCCGTCCACGCCGGACTCGCCGCGGCGGGCGTCAACCGCGCGTTCGTCGAACACTGCGGAGACGGGATGATCCTGCTGATCCCCGCGCGAGTGTCCAAGATAGACCTGCTGGACCCGGTGATCCCGACCATCGCCGACCACATCCACGCACACAACACCACGGCGTCCCAACGCATCCGGCTACGCGTGGCGGTACACGCCGGCGAGGTGCACCGCGACCCACACGGCTGGGTCGGCACCGACCTGATCACCACATGCCGCCTGGTCAACGGCGAACCGCTGTACCGGGAACTACGCCACCCGACCCAGCCAGACGTGGTCGTCGTCGTGTCCGACCTGATCTACCAGGCGGTCGTCCGCCACCACTACCGCGGCATAGACCCCGCCGAGTACACCCCAACCCACATACAGGTCAAGGAAACCGACACCCTCGCCTGGCTGCACACCCCACACCACGACCTAGCGGAGCCATCACCAGCCATCCCTGGCCCCGCCCCCGGCGCGGCCGTCCCATCGTCCAGATCGGCTTTAAGCGCTTTTAAACCAAGGTTTCGCCGACTTTGAAGCCGCGTCGGACATGATTGTCTCGTCTCGACCTGGTTGAAGTATCAACCGATGTCGGCTGGATAGCGAGTGGAGCGATGGTGGGCGACCGAGAAAAGCTGACCGAGGTGTCATTCGTCGACGACTTTCTGCGCGTTCGTGACGACGTTGTTCGTTTGCACGGTTGGCGGCACACTGTGTCCGACATCTGGTGCTATGTTACGCCGCCGGGCCAGTTGACGAGACCACAGGGGTGGAAGATTCATCTGTCGGCCACTCCCCGGTCCGCGTCCCGCGTGCTCGAAGCGGCGTCGAGAGTGCTGTTCGAGCACAGGGTGGCATACAAGTTCGCCAAAGGGTTGACCGAGTTGCGGTCACTGCTGTCGGTGCGATGTTCGCGCGGCGCCGGCGGGAAATTCATCACGATATATCCGAGCGATGACGAGCAGTTCCGGTCCCTGTTGGACTTGTTGCACGAGGCGACCGACGGGATGGAGGGGCCGGCGATTCTCTCCGACCGGAGATATCGACCGGAAAGCCTGGTGCACTACCGGTACGGCGGGTTCTCCGGAACGCAGCAGGTGCTGGAGTCGGACGGGGCGTTCGTGCCGATGCTGGTTGCCCCCGACGGCGAGTGGACGCCGGACAACCGCAACGCCTGGTACTCCCCACCCAGCTGGGCGCCGCTGCCCCTCCCCGCGGCGGACGACGAACGGAAGAACGCCGAACGCGGCACGTCGAAGGTGATGCTCGACGACCGCTTCGTGGTGTACGAGGCGATCCGACACTCCAACCGGGGTGGCGTCTACCGCGCGATGGACGAGCACACCGGCGCGAAGGTCATCATCAAGGAAGCCAGGCCCTTCGTCGCCGCCGAGCCGGACGGCACGGACGCCCGCGACTTCCTGCGCAACGAGTACGAGACGCTGCGCCTCCTGGCGCCGCTGCGCGTGGCGACGCAACCCGTCTCCCTGTTCGAGTACCAGGGGCACCTGTTCCTCGCCGAGGAAGAGGTGCCGGGCATCACCCTCACCAACTGGGTGGACACCGAGGTCAGGCAGCGACCGGATCGGGTGATCCCGCTTGACCGCGTCCTGCCGATCGCCCGGCAGCTGGTCGACCTCGCCGCGACGGTGCACGACAAGGGACTGGTGTTCCGCGACTTCACGCCCAACAACGTGATGGTGACGCCGGACGAGACGCTGGCACTGATCGACACGGAGTTCCTCGCCGTGCCCGGGCAGCAGGTGACCCGCGTGATGACGATGTCCTACGTCGCGCCGGAGGAGGTGACCGGCCCGCCCCGTTACCCCGCGCCACCGCCGACCGCCGATCTCTACAGCGTCGGCGCGTCGCTCTTCTACCTGTGCGGCGGGACCCACGCGCTGATCCCCGCCGACGACCCGGACGGCACGGTACGCCCGCACGACGACCGGATCGGGTTCCTCATCGACGCCGTGGCCGGCGCGAACCCGACGCTGCGCGCGCTCGCCCCGGTGCTGCGCGGGCTGATGTGCGCCGACCCCGACAGCAGGACGCCGCTGCACCGGGTCCGTGAGCGCCTCGAGGCGTTCGAACCGAACGCCAGGTCCACATCGGACCCCGCCCTGCCGACCCGGTTGACGGCCGAGCTCCAACAACGACTCCTCGACGACGGTCGCCGGCAGATCGTCGCGGCGATGACACCCGAGAATCCCGAGAACCTCTGGCCTGCGACGCCGCTCGAAGGCAGGATGTTCGACCCGCTCAGCGTGCAGGCCGGTATCGCCGGCACGATCGACGCGCTGCGGCGGGCGGTGCGCGCGACCGGCGACGACGAGCTCCGCGCCACCCTTGGCACGGCGGCGACATGGCTCGACCGGCGACTGCGCACCGAGGGCCGGACACTGCCCGGTCTGTACTTCGGCAGGGCCGGCACCCACTGGGCGCTCTACGAGGCCGCCGTGGAGCTGGGTGACCAGGACATGGCCGACCGCGCCGTCGAGCGGGCGAAACACCTCCCCGTGGTGTGGAACAACCCGGACCTCACCCACGGTGTCGCCGGCAGCGGGATGGCCCAGCTGCACCTGTGGCGACGCACGAACGACCCCGACCTGCGTGAGCGAGTGCTCATCAGTGCGGACACCGTCCTGTCCCTGCGAGTGCCGGACGAGATGGTGTGGCCGGTGCGCAACAGCCCGGATCCCAACGCGAACGGGTTGGTGCACTACGGCTTCGCGCACGGAACCGCTGGCATCTGCGCGTTCCTGCTCGCGGCCGGGACCGAGCTGGACCGTCCCGACCTGGTGCGGCAGGCCGTCGACGGCGGGGAACTGCTGCTGTCGCTTGCCCAGCTGTCCGGCGACGGGGCGTGGTGGCCGATCGCGCAGGAAGACGCCGACGGTTCGGAGCGATTGAACGGTTCGTGCTGGTGGTGCAGCGGAGCGCCGGGCATCGGCACCTTCCTGATCCGACTGTGGCGCGCCACCGGTGACGAGCGGTACCGCGATGCCGCCCATCGGGCCGCGGTGGCCACCAGGGCCGAACGGTGGCTGCTGGCCGCGAGCCACTGCCACGGCCTCGCGGGCAACGGTGAGTTCCTGCTCGACATGGCTGCCGCCACCGGCGACGAGCAGTACCGGGACTGGGCCGAGGAGCACGCTCTCGCGCTCTACCGGCTGACCGCGTTGCGTGAGGACCGGCTTGTGGTGATGAACGAGACCGGCGCGGGCCTCAGCTACGGCTACAACACCGGGTTCACCGGTGCGGTCGGCTTCCTGCACCGGCTGCGCCACGGCGGCGAGCGGTGGTGGATGGTCGACGATCTCGCGCTCCCCACCGGTCCACGGTGATGACCGCCGCGACAGCCGAGCTGTGGGAGACGTTGGTCAGCCTGCGCTCGCGGTTCACGTTCCGGTACTCGGCGAGCGGCAGAAGCGCCGCGTGCCTGGTCACCGACGGCCGGGGGTTCATGTACGTCGAGTACTGGACGTTATCCGGCGCCATGCCGGGGTCTCGGGCGATACCAGGGCTCCAGTGGCAGGCGAACAGCAGCGAACCCGCGCCAACCGATGCCCTGCCTTTCGACGACGGCTCGGTGCTGGTGCTCGCTCCAGAGGATCTGACCCATGTCCAGCCGGACGGCACGGCACGGTCCGTCGGCCCGCTGCCGTTCCGACCGGACATCGTCGCCCCTGCCCCCGACGGGTCACGTCGAGTGCTTTTCATCGGCCGCGACGGACCGGCCGACGGGGCCTGCGCGAGCTGGCTGTGGCCAGGGCCGGACCAGCCACTACACGAGCTGGGCACCCTGCCACCGCTGCTCCTGCGCGGCGGGGGCTGGGCGGACGGCAATGGTTCTGGCTACGTGGTGAACGTGAGACAGGGCCGGCACTGCCGGCCTGCGCGGTACGACCTCACCACCGGCGAATGCACGCCGCTGCCGATCACCCCCTCGGCGGACGGCGACACGGCGTGGTTCACCGCACGAACCGGTGCCGTGCTGTTGGCGAGCGAGTACCAGGGCGCCCACCGGCTCCGGCTGTTCCGCCAGGAAGGGCCTGCGGAACGACTGAGCTCGCTCGACGAGCTGAGCGGCACGGTCGTACCGCTGGCCATGCACGCCGGCGGCCGGTGGGTGACCCTGCACGTCCGGGAGGGCCTACGTGAGGAACTTGCCGTGCTGGACACGGAGACCGACTCCGTGTCCGTCCTCGACCGCGCCACGGGACGAGGGCTCGGCGCGGTCGCCTGGGTCGACTCGGCCGACGAGCCGCCGGAGATGTGGGCGTTCTCGATCGGTGCGGGATTTCCGTGCCGTGCCGTCCACTATCGGGGCACGGAACGGTCAGAGGTGCCGGACGACACTCCGGCCGGTGGCTTCTCGGCGTGGGCGCTGAGCTGGCTCGAGCGGTTTCCCGGCGCGGACGGGGAGATCGAGGGAATCGTCTGCGGCCACCAGGACTGGCGGACGGCACGGCAGGTCGTTCTCGCCCTGCACGGGGGACCCGCGGCCAGCTGGTCGGTGAAGTTCTCACCGCTGTTCCAGCTCTTCGCCGCGGAAGGCATCACGGTGGTGGCGCTGAACCCTCGGGGAAGCACCGGTTACGACGAGGCGTTCCACCGGCTCATCGTCGACCGGTGGGCCGGTCCCGACCTGGCCGATGTACTGGCCACCGCCCGGTACCTGCGGAGCGAGCGGGGCGGCGGCCGGCTGGCACTGTACGGCGCGAGCTACGGAGCCTTCCTCGCGCTCGTCGCCGCGTGCGCCGAGCCGGAGCTCTGGTCGAGAGTGCTCGCGGTCGCTCCCATGCTTTCCCCGGAGCGGCTCTACACCGAGGCGACGCCCGAGGTCCGGGCCATGATCGACCGGCTCGGCGGACGCACCCCGATCGACGACGAACTGGGCCCACGCGACGTGCTCGCGTTGCTGCCGAGGCTTCGCGCGGAGGTCATGATCGTGCACGGCGCGCGCGACGAGACGATTCCGGTCACCCAGTCCCGGCGACTGGTCGCGGAGCTGTCCGCACTCGGCCGCCGCCCGGACGTCGACTTCCAGTACCACGAAGTTCCCGAGGCAGGCCATGGCGCACTGGACGGGTCGGCGGAACTTCACCAGACAGCGGCTCGGTTCCTCAGCCACAGCGAGTGACGCAGAGCCGCGTTCCGATACCGCGAACCACGCTCGGAAGGAGGTGAAATCACCATGTCTCTGGACGTCAACATGTTGCAGGAGCTGAACTCCACCGAGGAGATCGGCCTGGCGGACTGCCCGATCCTCGGCAGCTGCTGCGGCCCGCTCGCGCCGCCGCCGATCGTAACGACGCTCTTCACGTGCTTCGGCTGCACCTTCACCCTCTGACACTCGATCGCGATGCACCACACGACTCCGCCAAGGAGGTGAAACCCATGTCATTGTCCGTGGACGTCCTGCAGGAGCTAGAGCCCACCGAGGTGAGCCTGAGCGACGACTGCTGCTGGCACTCCGTCGTCGAGGGCTGCCAGATCTGGAGCCTGACTGTCTCGACCTGCCACAGCTGCACCAACACCGGCTGACGCCGGTCCAACAAGGAGAACCGTCATGACGATCCGAGTCGAGGTGCTGCAGGAACTGCCTGCCAGCGCCGCGGACACCGTTGAGGGATGCTGCGCGCTGGGGAGCCTGGTGACCTGCCCGTGGAACACGTTCGACGCCGCGGTGCCGGACATCGTCACGCCGTGATCCCGGCGATCGTGAACAGGTAATGCGACGGTGGCCGCCCCGGCTGTTACCCGGGGCGGCCACCTCGTTGAAGACTACGGACACGAGAGGCAAACACCGATGCCGCCGTCACCGGCCCAGCCACTGAGACAGGCGTTGCGTTCCCGGCCAGGCATGAGCGCGGCCTATGCGGCCGTTCGTGTCCTCGACGCGGCCTGTGCCATCGCACTCCCCGCCACACTGGCCTCGGCGGTGGACGCCGCACTGGGTCGCGTGCCGACGGCGACGGCTCTGGTGTGGTTGTGTGTCGTGCTCGTCGCGGCGACCACGGCGGAACTGGTGGCGGAGCTCGTCGAGGTCCGGGTCGTGACCGCGGCGACGGCCGGGCTGCGGCGCCGGATCGTCGACCACGTGCTGCGCCTTGACCTACGCGGACAGCGCCGCTTCCCCGACGGTGACCTGCTGAGCAGGTTGTTGGAGGGCACGACGGAGACCGGCCGTGCGGTGCCGGTCGCGGCCGGCGCCGCGGTGTCGGGGTTGACGTCGATCGCCGGCATCGTCGCGTTGCTGGTCATCGACCTGTGGACCGGACTGGTGTTCCTCGCCGGCGCGCCGCTGGTCCTGTTGCTCGCCAACGGGTTCCTGCGCCGGGTTACCGTGCTGACCCAGGACTACCAGCGGATACAGGGCGAGCTGGCCACCCGGCTCCTCGGCGCGATCAGAGGGATTCGCACCGTCCGCGCCGCCGGTACGGTCAACCGCGAGGTGGACCGGGTGTTGGCGCCGCTGCCGGCGCTGCGGGCCAGTGGCAGGGCGTTCTGGCTTGCCCAACGCGACATCGGCTGGCGTCTGTCGCTGATCGCGCCAGCACTTCAGGTCGGGGTGCTGGCCACGGCCGGCTACGGGGTATGGGCCGGACGTGTCAGTCCCGGCGCCCTCATCGCCGTGGGCAGCTACCTCGGTTACGCGATGGGTGTCCTGCGCCAGCTCGGCGTGCTCGGCCAGTTCGGCAGGGTGCGCGGGTCAGCCCAGCGGGTGGCCGAGGCGCTCGACATCGTTCCCGCGTCGTCGGGTACGGCGCGGTTCCCTGCTTCGGGACGCGGTGCGGTGCGCATGCGCGGCATCCAGCTCGTCATCGACGGCCATGTCGTCCTGGACGACATCGACCTCGACGTGCCCGCCGGAGCGTCGGTGGCGGTGGTCGGTGTCTCTGGCACCGGCAAGTCCAGTCTCGCCGCCATCGCCGGCGGCCTGCTCCAACCCGACGCCGGCACGGTGACCATCGACGGGGTCGATCTCGCCGTCGCCGACCCGGACGAGCTGCCGAGGGCGGTGGCCCACGCCTTCGAACGCCCGGTCCTCCTCGGCGACACGGTCGGCGACGCGATCACCTTCGGCGACCACCCCACCGGTCAGGACGCGGTTACCGAGGCACTGCGCGCGAGCGACGCCGCGGAGTTCGTCGCCCGGTTGCCCCAGCGGCTCGACACCCCGGTCGACACACTGCACGCGTCCGGCGGGGAGTATCAGCGACTCGGTTTGGCCAGAGCATTCAGCCGGGAGCCACGGCTGCTCGTTCTCGACGACGCACTGTCCAGTGTGGACACGATCACCGAGCGGCGGATCACCGGCGCACTCGGTCGGCAGCGGGCCACCAGAATCGTCGTGACCGCGCGGATATCCACGGCGAGCAATGCCGACCTGGTCGTCTGGTTGCACGACGGCCGGGTCGCCGCGACGGGTCCACATCAGACCCTGCTGGCCGAGCCCGGCTATCGCGAGTTGTTCGGCGGCCAGCTGACGGAGGCACGCTCATGAGTACCGGTTGGAGCCTGATCCGTCCCGCGCTGGCGTCCCGGCGCCGCGAACTGGCCGCGCTGGCCGGCTGGTCGGTGCTGGAGACCGCCCCGGTGCTGCTGTCCGGACAGCTCATCGCCAGGGCCGTGGACCAGGGATTTCTCGCGGGCCGCCCGGCCACCGGGCTCCTCATGCTCGGACTGTTCGCGGTGGCCATGATCGTCGGCGCGGTTGGCGCACGGCAGGCGATCGCGCCCCTGGCCACAATCGCCGAGTCGGTTCGCGACCACGTGGTCAGGCGGATAGTCCGAGCCAGCCTGCACCGTGCCGCCGACGGCGACGACCGAACCGACACCGCGGCCGTCACGCGGATCTCCCGGCAGGCCGAGGCGGTGCGTCAGCTGGTCGCCGCACTCCTCATGACGATGCGCGCCGTCGTGTTCTCCGTGATCGCCGTCGTGCTCGGTCTGCTCGCGCTACTCCCCGAGCTCGCCTGGCTGACCGTGGGCGGCCTCGTGCTGTCCTGCATGCTGCTGGCCGTCCTGTCGCCGGTGCTGCGGCGCCGCTATCGCGCCTCCCTCATCGCGGAGGAGCGACTTGCCGACGAGGGCGGGAGAATGCTCGCCGGGCTCCGCGACATCCGCGCGTGCGGCGCGGCGGCCATCTCAGCACGCCGTGCCGGCCAGGCCGTGGCGGACCAGGCGGCGGCCGCACGCGCCACCGCCACCGCCGGGGCCGGGCGCATCGCCGTCATCGCACTCGGGGCCAGGCTGCCGTTGCTGGTCATGCTTCTCCTCGCGCCACGCCTGGTGTCCTCCGGGTCCGTCACCCCGGGCCAGCTGCTCGGCGCGGCGACCTACCTCGTGACGGGCCTGGAGCCCGCGTTGCGGTCGGTGGTGCAGGCCGTCGGCAACGCGGGCCTGCAGTTGGCCGTGGTGCTGAAGCGGCTTGCCGAGGCGACCGTCGTACCCGCCACGACCGCACCCATTACCGACCGCGTCGCGGCCAGGTTCGATCTGCGGCTGCGCGGAGTCACGTTCCGGTACGGCCCCTACTCCGCGCCCATCGTCGAGGAGCTCGACCTGGACCTCCACCACGGCGCGCACCTCGCGATCGTGGGTCCCAGCGGGATAGGCAAATCCACACTCGCCAACCTGATCACAGGGCTCACCGAGCCGGAGGCCGGGCAGATCACATTGGGCGGCGTCCCCCTCACCGAGCTGTCCCGGCCGTGGCTGCGTAGAACCATCGCCGTCGTACCGCAGGAGTCGTACGTCTTCGCCGGCACGCTCAGGGAGAACCTCTGCTATCTCGCCACCTCGGTCACCGACGAACGGTTGGACGCGGTGGTCGACGAGTTCGGACTGCGTCCCCTTGTCCGTCGCACAGGTGGTTACGACACCGACCTTGGCAACGTGGAGGCACTGTCCCAAGGGGAGCGTCAGTTGATCACCCTGGCACGTGTCCATCTCTCACCGGCGCACATCGTGATCCTCGACGAGGGAACGTGCCATCTCGATCCCGTCACCGAAGCGCGGGTGGAGACCATCTTCGCCGCACGCGGCGGCACGCTGGTCGTCATCGCCCACCGGATGAGTTCGGCCGCACGCGCACAGCAGGTCCTGGTGCTTGACGGCCAGGGCGCGCAAGTAGGCGCGGCGAGCGACCTCGTCAGGAGATCACCGCTGTTCGCGGACATGATGACGACGTAGCGAGCCGACCGTCTACGAGCAGATCGGCACCACGTGTGCCTGGTCGCGGGCGTACTCCCACACCAGTTCGTGAAGCCGGTACCGCCCTGCCGCCGGTTGTTGGAGCAGACTCGCCGCGGTGAGCCGATCCAGCGCCCGCCGCACGTCGTCCGGCGTGGCGCCGCTCTGCGACGCCACGTCCAGAACGGTGAGTTCCGGAGTGGGGCCGCTGCCCAACTCCCGGAACAGCTGCCGGTCCGAACGCGACAGTCGTTGGTAGGACAGGTCGAGCTCCGCACGGACCGTGGTCAGCTCATCCCCGTGGAGGGCGAGTTGGGCCAGCCGGTTCGACTCCCGCAGGTCACGTACGAGTCGCGCCACCTGAGCGTGCGGATCCGCGGCCAGGTTCGCACCGGCGATGCGTAGCGCCAGAGGCAGATGTGCGCACAGCTCCGCGAGTTCGGCGACCGCGCCGGGTTCCGCCGCCGCCCGCCGCGCGCCGACCAGGTTGACGAGCAGTTCCGCCGACTGGTCCGGGGCGAGCACGTCAAGCAGGACCCGGTGCGCACCGTGCGTGGCTGTCAGGCCCCGCAGGTCCATGCGGCTGGTCACCAGCACCGCCGCACCGGGGTGTCCTGGCAACAGCGGACGGACCTGACCTGGGCTCGCCGCGTTGTCCAACACCACGAGGACACGGCGTTCAGCCAACTCCGCGCGGTATCGCGCGGCGCGCCCCTCCATGTCGGGTGGGATCTGGTCGGCCGGCACACCGATGGATCGGAGGAACCGCTCGAGCGCTTCCGTCGGGGACAGCGGCGGCGTGGTGGAGAACCCTTGCAGGTTCAGGTACAGCTGGCCGTCCGGGTATCGAGGGCACAGGCGGTGCGCCGCCTGCAACGCCAACGCGGTCTTGCCGACTCCTGGCATGCCGCTGATCGTCAAGATCGCGCCGTTCATGGCGCTCGTCATGGCCACCAGGTCGACAACCTCCTGGCGCTCGACGTAACCGTGGACCACGGGTGGCAGCTGGCTGATCGTGGCCGGCGGCGTTGGTTCGATCTTCACCGAAGGGCCGGCGGACACCGGGCCTCGCCCGCCCGCCCCGTTGCCGGCCAGGATGTCCTGCTGGAGCCGTCGCAACCGCTCGCCGGGTTCGACGCCCAGCTCTTCCCGGAAGCGCCGCAGCACCGTGCGGTAGGTGTCGAGCGCGTCGGCCACTCGTTCCGAACGGTGCAGTGCGACGATGAGCTGCTCCCAGAACGGTTCGTGCCACGGGTGATCCTTGGTCAGCTGCACCAGCTCGCTGATGATCTCCCGCCAGCGGCCGGCTTCGAGGTCGATCTCCAGCCGACGCTCCAGCACGAGCAGCTTGTCCTCCTCGAGCTGGGGGACGATCTCCCGTTGCAGGGAGTCAGACGGGACGTCGCTCAGCGAACGCCCCCGCCACTCTCCCAGTGCCCGCCCGAGAAGTGTCGCCTCCGCGTTCAGGTTTCCGGTGCCGAGCGCGCTCCTGGCATCAGCGCGGAACCGCCGAAAACGCAGCAGGTCGAGCTGCTCGGGCTTGACCTCGATGCTGTACCCGTCCGCCCAGGTGCGCAGAACCTTCCTGCGGTGGTTGTCACCGAGCAGGCGCCGCAGCCGCAGAGCATGGACCTGAAGCGTGCCACGCGCTCCGCGCGGTGCGCGCTCACCCCACAGCCGGATCGCCAACTCGTCCAGCGACACTGGCCGGTTGGCCTGGACCAGCAGTGTTGCCAGGAACACACGAAGCTTGCCAGCGCTGACGTTGATCCGCTGCCCACCGTCGAACACCTCCAGCGGCCCGAGGACACCGAAGCTCAGATCGTCGTTCTCCACAACACCGGAACTGCCTACCGCCACCGAACATCCTCTCCCCCATACCCGACGCGTTCTCCCGGGCACGACCCTGTCAGCGGCATGATCACGCACACAAGGGGTTTCAGCTGTCGCCGAAAGCGGGAGGAACGGGCGGCGGCGACACTCGCGGCGAAGACGATCCGGAGCGGGCAGGCTCCACTCGCAACACGTACTGCTCCACTTCGGCGCCCCTGGCTATCGATCACCCGGTAAGCGGCCCAAGAGAAGGGCGCGCCTGGCCGCTCCGGGTCAGGCGCGTCCGCGCCCCCTCGGGAGGACACAAGTGCGATGGCCGTGTCGCGGCATCCGCGCTACGGTCACTACGCACCGAGAGAAGGCAGATTCGAGTGTCCACAAGAATTGCTGGCTCCTCCTTGCTACGAGCCGGACTCGCTACCTTGATGTTGTGCGGCCTGTTGACGGCAGGCGCGATGCCCGCCGCGGCGACCCCTGCCCTGTCCAGCGACGGGCTGACGCCGCTGGTGGGTCTCGCCGCCGAGCGGATCCTGCTCGCCGACAAGGTCGCCGCGGCCAAGTTCGGCACGGCCACGCCGATCGAGGACCCGGTACGGGAGCAGCAGGTGCTGGACCAGGCGGCGGCACTCGCTGCCGAAGCGGGCATCGACATACCCGACACCGTCCAGTTCTTCCGAGCACAGATCGAGATGAGCAAAATGGTGCAGCGGGGTTTGTTCGACCGGTGGACCCGACATCCGGAACTGGCACCGACCGAACGTCCTGATCTGGCCACCGAGGTGCGCCCGGAACTGGACCGCATCACCGTCGAGTTCATCGACCAACTGACGGCTACCACGGATCTGCGTGGCCCGACACCGCGGTGCAAGATCTCACTGGTCCTCTCGGAGATGAAGACCGACCACCGGTACAGCCTCGACCGGCTGCACGAGCGCGCTCTGTGGGGCGCGATCCGGCCGTTGTGCGCATGATTCGCCAGCAAACGCCTATGCGGATGTGCCTGCTCCGTCAGCCAGGTCGGGCACGATGCCAAGTTGGCTCCACTCGTGCAGATCGCTCCAGAACGGCACGTCACCACACGGGAAGTCGTTCCGAGACAGCACTTTCTGGCCGCGGCCGTTCGGGAGATCGGCAAGGCGCAACGCTGGGACGTACAGATCTGTTTGCTGGATGCTGAACACCGGGGACTCATCCGTCGAGGCGACGTAGTGGTTGCCCCTGAGGGGGGTCAACTTCGGCACCCCGGCGAGCCGTTCCCGGGCCACCGACAACCGCTGGGTCAGGTCCGCCGGTGGCGGGCCCCAGGTGGCATGCCACCAGAAACCACTGTGAGGTTAGTTCAGTGCCTGCCGACGCACGCCGCGGATGAGCAGGTAGCCGACCATCCAGAACTCGCCTACGGACGCGGGATACGCCATTGCGTCAAAGAGGACCTGCGCGTCGCGGGCGAGGTACAGGACGAACGGGCTGAGCACGTACCCGACGCCGCCAACTATGAGGATCCATCCCAGGACGCGGGGCATCCAGCCCGAGCGCAGCACGCACCAGCCCATGGGGATGAGCCACAGGCCGAAGAACAGTGCTCCGACGCCCCACAGGTTGTCGCTGACCAGGTACAGAATCTGGACGTTGGCCGCCGCGTCGCCGACCGGGTCGACCGATACCTCGACCGCCGTGGCCCGCAGCGCCGCGCTCACGAGGCCCACGACGGCGCTGACCAGGCCGAAGGCGGCGATCCCGCTCGCGGCGACGGAGTCTACGGCGCGGAACAGGCGATAGAACCAAACCGCGGCGAGGGTCTGGGTGACGACCATGCCCAGTTCAAAGGCAACGTCAGCGCGGGCGAGCGACTCGTGCGCGACCAGGGTGGCCAGCATCGCGTTGGGGTC
>NZ_DASUVO010000072.1:0-28970 GCF_036378875.1 Actinophytocola sp. | reverse complement strand
CTTTCTGGACGGCGGCGGTCTGGTCGAGGAGCACGCCGACGTTGTCGCTCGCGGTGTCCTCGTCGCCGGCCATCGTGACCGGCACGAGCAACGCGGTGCCGTCCCGCGACGGGACCGGGTCGCCGACCGAATCGACTTCGTCGAGTGCCTCCATGCGCCGCTTCGCGTCGGCCGCGGCCGATTGCCCCTCGGCCTGGTCGAGTCGCCCTTCCCTGGCGGTGATGAGCACGTTCTCCCTGGAGTGCTCCTCGAAGTCTCCCTCGGCCACGATCGTCGTGGCGCGGCCGGCCTCGCCGATGGCCAGGTCCTCGTCGGTCGCGTTGTTGGTGCCGGCCCACCCGCCCCCGGCGAAGCACACCGCGACGAACACGACCCACAGGCCGATCGCCCGCCACGGATGCGTCGCGCTCCACCTCGCGACGCGCACCGTTACTGGTTGCGTGCGCACTGGTGCCCCCTTTCCCCTTGTCTGGCAACGGTCCTGATGGTCTTGCGTGGACGTGTGCCGGCACACGGGTGCGTGCCCCCGTATCGGGGGTAGGGCTAGCCACAGGTGGCAACTGGTGAATCTTGATCCCATTTGCGTAATCGCGTAACGACTGTGGGTATGAACCTGCGAAAAATGGTGGCGAGGGTGGGGGTCGCGTGTCTGCTCGCGACGGTGTGGGCGGTGCCCGCCGAGGCATCTCCTGAACGCGCTTACATTGTGGTGTTGGACGGGGATGCGGGGGCTTTCACGCACCGGTTTTCGTCCGTGACGCACGTCTATTCGGCGGCGCTGCACGGATTTACGGCGCGGTTGACGGAAAAAGAGGCGTTATCGCTGGCTCGCGAGTCCGGTGTGGACGCTGTCGTGCCGGACACGCCGGTGCACGCGCTGGGGGAGCAGGTGAACCCGCCGTCGTGGGGGCTGGACCGGATCGACCAGCGTGACCTGCCGCTGGACGGGGTGTACCGGTATCCGAACGAGGCGCCGAGCGTGACCGCGTACGTGATCGACACGGGTGTGCGGAAGACGCATCAGGACTTCGGTGGTCGGGTGGCGGGTGGTTACGACTTCGCGAACGACGACGCGGATCCCGCCGACGGCAACGGGCACGGGACGTTCATCGCGGGGATCATCGGCGGCGCCACGTACGGGGTGGCGAAGAAGATCAAGATCGTGCCGGTGAAAGTGTTGGGGGACAACGGCTCCGGTTCGATGTCGGACGTGATCGCCGGGATCGACTGGGTGACCGCCAACGCCGTGAAGCCCGCGGTGGCGAACGTCAGCCTCGGCGGGGCGGCGAACGCGGCGCTGGACACGGCGGTGCGCAACTCGATCGCGTCCGGGGTGAGCTACACGGTCGCGGCGGGCAGTTCCGCGTCGGACGCGGCCAACTTCTCGCCGGCGCGGGTGGCCGAGGCGCTGACCATCGGGGCGAGCGACATGCGGGACTGCCTGTCGTCGAGCACCAACCGCGGGGCCGTGGTGGACATGTTCGCGCCGGGAGTGCGGATCGTCGGGCCGTGGGGAACGAGTGACAGCGCTGTCGCGACGCTGACGGGCACGTCGCTGTCGGCGCCGCACGTCGCCGGCGCGGTGGGGATCTACCTGGAGGACAACCCGACGGCGTCGGCGGCTGCCGTGTCCGCGGCGCTGGTCACGGCGTCCACAAAGGACAGACTGTGCAACGTGCCGATGGGGACGGCGAACCGGTTGCTGTATGTCGGTTAGGTGATGATCTGCCAGGTCCCGTCTTCGCAGATCACGTGATCGCCGACGGGGGAGTAGTCCTTGTCCCCGTCGGCGGTGCACGACTCGCCGGGGAACGGGCCGTCGGCGTTGGACTTGGGGAATCCCGTGGCTGGTTCTTCGACCCAGTGTTGTGCGTCGGCGCCGTTCGGGGTGCGCTGGCAGCGTTCCCTGCCGTTCCGGCCCTGGCGCACGGTCGTCCGCTCGACGCGGCTGCACGGTTCCACGAGCGTGGGTTCCCACCGGCTGGCGCCCACTGGTCCGCTGGTGCTCGCGCCGGAGGCCGACGGTTGACCGGAAAGGGTGCGGTGGTTGGCGGCCCACCAGAGCGTTCCGGCGCCACCGGCGAAGGCCAGGACGACGACGAGGAGCACGACCCGCGTGAACCTCCGACGCCGCCGCGCCGTGCGGCCGGCCTTCGCGGAAGTGGCTGAGCCACTGGGTGGACGAGTGGATGAGCCAGTTGGCGCCGGGGAAGTGGCTGAGCCACTAGGTGGCTGAGTGGATGAGCCAGTGGGTGGCTGAGTGGATGAGCCACTCGCGGGGGCGGCGAGCTGTGGAGGCGGGCTGTTTGGGCTGAGGGTGGCCTGATGTTCCTGCGTCAGGACGGTCGCGCCGCCGTCGATGGGGAGGCCTACCAGATTCAGTGGGGCGTGCTCGGTGTCGAGGGCTTCCGCCGGCGCGGAAGGCAGTTCGGTCGTCGACTGCTCCGGACCCTCTGGGGTCCAGCCAGGCGGGACGGAGGCCAGCAGATCAGCGGCCACGACCGTCGTCAGGTCGCCTCGGGAGCCGGGTGGGCACGCGGCCAACAGCGCCTCTCGTGCCTGTGTGCTGTCCGTGTACCGGCGTGTCGGATCCGGGTCGGCCAACCGTTGGAGCACGGCCGTCAGTCGAGGCGGCACGTCCGGCGGGACCGGTACCTGGTCGCGCCACGAGGACGGCATCGTCGGGGAGGCGTTGCTGTAGTGGACGAGCCGTCGGCCGGACAGCAGCTCGGCCGCCAGGACACCCACGGCGAACAGGTCGGTGGCCGGGGACGGCTGGTGGCCGTCGAGGTACTCCGGGGCCAGGTAACCGGGTGTGCCGATCGCCGCGCCGACGCCTGTCATCGACACTGTTCGCCACGTCGCTATGCCGAAGTCACCCACCAGTAGGTGAGGTCGGGTGGGACCGTACGAGCGGAGCAGCAGGTTCGCCGGTTTCAGGTCGCGGTGCACCACGCCGGTCGCGTGGAGAGCGGCCAGCGCCGCAAGGATCTGGTCCACCGCCTCCGCGACCCAGCCCCACGGGAGCGCACCCGTTCGGGTGATCAGTGCTCGAAGCGAACCGCCCCGGGCCAGTTCTGTGATCAGCCACGCCTGGTCGTCCGCCAGGCGGAAAGCGAGCGTGCGGACCAGGTGGGGGTGGGACACCCGGATCCGGGACTCGATCACCATCCGCAGTAGACCGAGTTCGTCCTGGCCGGTGAAACGTTTGCACGCCACCCAGCAACCGTCCACTCGGTCCCATGCCAGGTGCACCTCGCCGAAGGCGCCGGACCCGAGCGGCAGTACCCGGGTCCACCGGTCCAGATCGTCCACGGCACCAGAGGCTACTGACCGGCACGATGTCGCAACCGTCAGCCGACCGCATGCGTCGGAGGCGCAAACGAGAAGAACTGAGGGGAAGCATGCGCAGGGCACTCGCACTACTGACCGCGGTCGTCGCGCTCCTTGCCACGGCCTGCGCCAGTGGCACGGAGGGCACGCCGGTCGCCACCAAGCAGGCCAAGACCACCAAGACCAGCAGCGCGCCGTTCGACGGAGAGCGGCTGCGGGACGGCGAGGTAGTCCAGGTCGACAAGCTCGACGGCATCCGCCTCGACTCGCCCGACGACGGGCGGCTCCGCAGCTACGGGGTGGCCGTGGACGTGGTGGACTTCGGCACCGGGGACGTGGTCGAGGCCGACATCGACAGCGAGTATGGCGCCGGTGAGGACTCCACCCTGCTCGCTTTCCGCCTCCGCGTGACGCCCTTCACCGACGAGGACCTCAGCGACAAGGTCAAGGCCACCGTCTCAGTCGACGGGCGGCAGCGCAGCCTGCCCGGGTTCGAGTACACAGTGAACGATCAGAACGAGGACCAGACCCTCTCCTACCTCGTCGCCGTTCCCGATGACCGCCGCGAGGTCGAGCTGGAGCTCAAGTACGCCGACCTCGCCCAGCAGTTCGACCTCCTGGAGGGCGAACGCGTCGGCGAGCAGCCGGCGATCCTGTACCGCTCCGCGGACGCACCGTCGGTCTATGTGGAGAACCTCACGCCGCAGAAGATCGATGTGACCAATGAGGATGGTGAGGTCGGCACCTATGTCGTCGGGGTCACGCGGGCCGAGCTCACGTACTTCGCCCCCCGGCTGGCGGATGTACCGGGCGACACGGACAAGGCGTGGTTGATCGTCACCTATGAGCCGACCGGCGAAGGGGTGCTCGAATCCAACCCGTCCGCGACCCACTGTGTGGTGCCGTTCGCCGACTTCAACCTGGCCGACGACAAGGGCGGCGCCTACCCGGTCGTCGACAAGCACTCGACGATGAAGGAGTACGCGTCGGAGCAGACCCTCGTCTTCGAGGTGCCTGCCACGTTGAGCGACGCCACGTTCACGCTGAAGTCGGCGGGGTTCCGCTGCGCCGACGGCGGTGTCACCGCGTCAGGCACCGCCACCGTCGAGATGACCCTTCCCGAGGACTGACAGAGGCACCCATCACGTGGGACTTCGCTCCCGACAGGCGGGAACTTCCGGGTAACGTTTCCGGAAGTTCCCGACCCCCTGACTGGAGGTACGGCATGTTCCGCAAGGTGCTCGTCGCCAACCGCGGCGAGATCGCCATCCGGGCCTTCCGCGCCGGATACGAGCTGGGCGCCGGCACGGTTGCCGTCTTTCCCCATGAGGACCGCAACTCCGCGCACCGCATGAAGGCCGACGAGGCCTACGAGATCGGTGAGCCAGGTCACCCGGTCCGCGCCTACCTCTCCGTCGAGGAGATCATCAAAGCCGCTCGCAAGGCCGGCGCCGACGCCGTCTATCCCGGCTACGGCTTCCTCTCCGAGAACCCCGAGCTCGCGCGTGCCTGCGAGGAGGCCGGGATCACATTCGTCGGGCCGTCCACCGAGATCCTCGAGCTGACCGGCAACAAGGCCCGCGCCGTCGCCGCCGCCCGCGAGGCCGGCATCCCGGTACTCAGGTCGACCGCGCCGTCAGCCGACCTCGACGAACTGCTCGCGGCCGGCGAGAAGCTGGGCTTCCCCTTGTTCGTGAAGGCCGTCGCCGGCGGTGGCGGGCGCGGCATGCGGCGGGTCCTGGAGGCCAGGGCACTGCGTGAGTCGCTCGAGGCGGCCATGCGCGAGGCCGAGTCCGCGTTCGGTGACCCGACCGTGTTCCTTGAGCAGGCCGTCGTCAACCCGCGCCACATCGAGGTGCAGATCCTCGCCGACGGCGCGGGCAACGTGATGCATCTGTTCGAACGCGACTGTTCGGTGCAGCGCCGCCACCAGAAGGTCATCGAGATCGCGCCCGCGCCCAACCTCGATCCCGAGCTGCGCGAGCGGATCTGCGCCGACGCGGTCAGCTTCGCCAGGCACATCGGCTACCGCAACGCCGGCACCGTCGAGTTCCTGCTGTCCGAGGACGGGCAGCACGTGTTCATCGAGATGAACCCGCGCATCCAGGTCGAGCACACGGTCACCGAGGAGGTCACCGACGTCGACCTCGTCCAGTCCCAGCTTCGCATCGCGAGCGGCGAGACCCTCGAAGACCTCGGCCTGTCGCAGGACGCCGTTCGTCTGCGGGGCGCCGCACTGCAGTGCCGTATCACCACCGAGGACCCGGCCAACGGCTTCCGCCCGGACACCGGTTCCATCAGCGCCTACCGCTCGCCAGGCGGCGCCGGCATCCGCCTCGACGGCGGCACCGTGTCGCCCGGCACCGAGATCAGCGCGTACTTCGACTCGATGCTGGTGAAGCTGTCCTGCCGTGGCCGTGACTTCCCGGCCGCCGTGGCCCGCGCCCGCCGCGCCGTCGCCGAGTTCCGCATCCGCGGTGTGGCGACGAACATCCCGTTCCTGCAGGCGGTGCTCGACGACGCGGACTTCATCGCCGGCCGGGTCACCACGTCGTTCATCGAGGAGCGGCCGCACCTGCTGACGGCTCGCAGCTCGGGCGACCGCGGCACCCGTCTGCTGTCCTACCTCGTGGACGTCACGGTCAACAAGCCGCACGGCGACCGGCCCAACGTCATCGATCCGGTCAAGAAGCTGCCGGACGTCGAGCTCGGCACGCCGCCGGACGGCTCCAAGCAGAAGCTCACCGCGCTCGGCCCGGAGGGCTTTGCCCGTTGGCTGCGGGAGTCGAAGGCGGTCGGCGTCACCGACACGACGTTCCGCGACGCGCACCAGTCGCTGCTCGCCACCCGGATCCGCACCAAGGACCTGCGCACCGTCGCGCCGTACGTCGCGCAGCTGACGCCTGAGTTGCTGTCGGTCGAGTGCTGGGGCGGCGCCACCTACGACGTCGCGCTGCGCTTCCTGCACGAGGACCCCTGGGAGCGGCTTGCCGCGCTGCGTGCCGAGATGCCGAACCTGTGTCTGCAGATGCTGTTGCGTGGCCGCAACACCGTCGGGTACACGCCGTACCCGACGGAGGTGACGAACGCGTTCGTGGAGGAAGCGGCGAAGACGGGCATCGACATCTTCCGCATCTTCGACGCGCTCAACGACGTCGAGCAGATGCGGCCGGCCATCGACGCCGTGCTGTCCACCGGAACGGCGGTCGCCGAGGTCGCGCTCTGCTACACCGCCGACCTGTCCGACCCGGGCGAGCGTCTGTATACATTGGACTACTACCTGAAGCTCGCCGAGCAGATCGTCGGCGCCGGCGCACAGATCCTCTGTATCAAGGACATGGCCGGGCTGCTGCGCCCGCCCGCCGCGCACCGGCTCGTCACCGCGCTGCGCAAGGAGTTCGACCTGCCGGTCCACCTGCACACGCACGACACCGCGGGCGGCCAGCTGGCGACCTACCTCGCCGCGATCCAGGCCGGAGTGGACGCCGTCGACGGTGCTACGGCGTCGATGGCGGGCACCACGTCACAGCCGTCGCTGTCGGCCATCGTCGCCGCGACCGACCACAGTGAACGCGAGACCGGGCTGAACCTCAAGGCGGTGTGCGACCTCGAGCCGTACTGGGAGATCGTGCGGAAGATCTACGCGCCGTTCGAGGCCGGGCTGCCAGGCCCGAGCGGGCGCGTGTACACGCACGAGATCCCAGGTGGACAGTTGTCGAACCTGCGCACGCAGGCGACCGCACTCGGCCTCGCCGACCGGTTCGAGCAGATCGAGGCGACCTACGCCGCCGCCGACCGGATGCTCGGCCATCTCATCAAGGTGACCCCGTCGTCCAAAGTGGTCGGTGACCTGGCGCTGCATCTCGTCGGCGCCGGCGTCGACCCGAAGGAGTTCGAGGCCGACCCCGGCAAGTTCGACGTGCCGGCGTCGGTCATCGGGTTCCTGCGCGGCGAGTTGGGTGACCCGGCCGGCGGGTGGCCGGAACCTTTCCGTACCAAGGCGTTGCGCGGCCGCCCGCCTGCGGCGGAGCCACCAACGCTGTCCAAGGAGGACATCGACGGGCTGGCGAACGAGCGGCGCAAGACGCTGGACCGGCTGCTGTTCCCGGCTCCCGCGCGGGAGTACCTGGCGCACCGCGAGCAGTTCAGCGACACCTCGGTGCTCGCGAGCAAGGACTTCTTCTACGGGTTGAAGCCTCGCACCGAGTACCCGGTGGACCTGGAGAAGGGCGTGCGTCTGCTGATCGAGCTGGAGGCCATCGGCGAGGCGGACGAGCGCGGCGTGCGGACGGTCATGGCGAACCTCAACGGTCAGCTGCGCGCGATCCCGGTGCGGGACCGGACGGTGGCGTCGGACCTGCCGGTGGCCGAGCGCGCGGACCGGAGCAACCCGAACCATGTCGGCGCGCCGTTCGCCGGTGTGGTCACGCTGACGGTGCGCGAGGGCGACAAGGTCGACGCGGGCGACACCGTCGCGACGATCGAGGCCATGAAGATGGAGGCCTCGATCACCGCACCGAAGGCGGGGACCGTGGAGCGCGTGGCGATCGGCTCGGTGCAACAGGTGGAGGGCGGCGACCTACTCGTCGTGCTGTCGTAGCCCGCTGTGGTGGGCCGGTACGGGACCGGCCCACCACAGGCGGGAGGTGATGTAGGGGCCGTCCCGGAACAGCCGCATCGCGCTCTCCACGGACCGGGCGATCCTCATCCCGCCGTCGACGTCGACGGCGACCGCTCGGTCACCGAACCACAGGCCCCATCCGGCCACGTGGGCGTCCACCCGCTCGCCGTACTCCTGGACGACCGCGAAGAGTCGCGGCGCCGCTTCGTTCACCATCTGCCGGACCAGCTCGGTGAACTCCTGCTCGTCGCACAGCGGCGGCTGGGTCGACGGGTCCACATCGGACGTGTCCAGCAGGTGCCTCGGTGGATCGGCTGACATCGGACCTCCTTACGGATCGTGTCGGTGTGCTCACGCGCTACAGTAGGCATATTCCGAATGTAAGCCAAGTGGCTTATACGACATCGGCCAAAAGGAGTAGGTTCTGTGTCCAGCAGGACGCCATCGCACCGCCGGGTCCGGCTCGGCATCGCGCTGCGGGACGCCCGCGAGGCCGCCGGGCTGACGCAGGCGGAGGCCGCGCGGCTGATCGGGCGCAGCCAGCCGTGGATCGCCAAGATGGAGAGCGCGCAGATCGCCAAGCTGCGGATGACGGACCTGGACAGGATGCTGGAGAGCTACGGCATCTTCGGTGGGAAGGCCGAGGAGCTGCGCAGGTTCGCGCGGTCGCCGTTCGACCAGCGCGGGGTCTGGGTCGACACCAGCCAGGCGCCGGCCTGGTGGAGTGAGTACCAGGAGGTGGAGCGCCAGGCGAAGGTGATCAAGGCCGTGCACCTGGACGCGCACGACGGCCTGATCCAGTCCGAGGCCTATATGCGCCGCCAGTTCCAGCTCGGCGCGGCGGTCGATGTCGAGGAACAGGTGCGGGCGCGGCTGGCACGGCAGCAGGCGCTCTTCGACCAGGGATCGCCGCCGGACTGCACTTTCGTGCTCAGCGAGGCATGCCTGCGTCGCCACATGGGCGATCCCCCGATGATGGTCACCCAGATCGAGTACCTGCTGGAGCTGTCGAAGCAGCCGTACCTCACGATCCTGGTGCTGCCGTTCGATGCTCGGTTCCCGGCAGCGACCTACGGCTTCACGTTGATGCAGTTCAACAGCGACACCATGGGGGACTTCGTCAGCGTGGAGTATGAGGTTGGCTCCGCCACCATCGACGATGAGGATGCGCTGCGCATCTTTCAACGCAGATGGGAGCTGATTCGTAGTGCTGCCCTGGGAGAATACGATTCGCGGCGGTTCCTCCGCCGAGTGCTCCGCGAGTACCAGGGCAACTGAAGGGGTGCAACCATGCGGACGTATGACTCCGGTTCGGCGGCCGGACTGTTCTGTGCGGACGGTTGGTTCAAGGCCCGGGCGAGTAGCGACAACGGCACTGGCTGCGTCGAGGTGAGCTTCGGAGCGCCAGGGGTGGTTGGTCTGCGGGACAGCAAGCAGCCTGACGGCGGCGTGTTCATGTTCGATCCTGCTGAATGGCGTACGTTCCTCGCTCGGCTCCGCGACTGTTAAAGGGGTGCGCTCGTGCAGACGTATGACTCCCGATCGGCGGTCGGGCTGTTCGGTGTGGACGGTTGGTTCAAGGCGCGGGAGAGCAACGCCAACGGCACCGGCTGCGTCGAGGTGAACCTCGGTGTGCCGGGGGTGGTTGGTCTGCGGGACAGCAAGCAGCCCGATGGTGGCGTGTTCATGTTCGGGCCCGCCGAATGGCGTGCGTTTCTCACTCGGGTCACGGCTGTTGAATAGTTCGTATCCTGCATGGGATGCGGGCTGGTCAACCCGCTTCGCGGGGCGGCTGGCGCCCGGCAGCACCGCAGGGTGCCGCGCCGTGAAGACACGAGTCGCGGCGTGCTGAAGGACGCCTTCCTCGCATCGCGTAGGCCTTCGGGGGCCATGCCCCTTGTGCTGTCAGTCCTCTGCGTCGGAGGTTTCGAGCACCGAGTTGACCGCGGCCTTCACGGCGACTAGTTGACGCAGGGCGGCCGGTCGTTGCTCGTCCTCGAGCCTGGTGAACCGAATCGTCTCCAGTTCCGCCACCACATGCTCCAGTTCCCGCAGCACCTCGGGGACGGTGTGGTCCAGCGCCTGCCGAACGGTTTCGAGGCGATCTTGCAGATCGGCGATGTCCATCTCCCCGGTCTCGAATCGCTCGATAGCACGGGAAAGTCGACGAACAAGCGAGTCGACCATGTCGATAGTTCACCTCGCGGCGGATCGGTTCGGCTCAGGCTTGCCGCGCGCGGTCGGTAAGTCGGCGAGCGGTGCGTTGGAGCAGTTCGTGTTACCCAGGACACCGGTTATCGTAGTGTGAGTGGTTAGCGAAAAGGTGCCGCCGTTCGCCGTGCAGGTGGATGGGCTCCTCCTGCCCAAACCGCTGGCGGGGCATCCCGCGCTGGAGCTGTGCAACACGCTCGCCGGCTGGGACGACCCGCCCGAGCGCCACAACGAGTGGCTCGCCACCGGCGAGCATCTCGCGGTCTGGGCCGAGTTCACCGGCCTGCTGAACCCGTGCCCACGCGACGGCAGCGTGCTCGACGACGTCCGTGAGCTGCGGACGGTGGCCTACCGGCTGTTCCGTCACCGCGACGAGTCCGTCTTCCCCGCACTCGCCGCGGTGGCGGACGAGGCCAACGCGCTGCGCAGGCTCACCAGTGCCGGCGAGTTCCGGCTCGCGCACGACAGCGGCGACCCGAGGCTGCCGCTGTACGCGGCCGCGCTCGCGGTCGCCGATCTGCTCGGCCGGCCCGAGCGGGACACCGTGCGTGCCTGCCCCGGCGAGGGTTGCGGCTGGCTGTTCCTCGACCCGCGCGGCCGCCGCACCTGGTGCACGATGGCGGCCTGCGGTAACCGCGCGAAGGTTCGCGCCTACGCGAACCGCAACCGGTCGTCCGGTTAGGCGGCCGAGTCCTCGAGCGCGGTGTGCAGTGCCTTCTCGAACACCTCCACCGGCTGCGCGCCGGAGACGCCGTACTTGCGGTCCAGCACGAAGAACGGCACCCCGGTCGCGCCGAGTTGGCGTGCCTCGCGGATGTCGGTCTCGACGTCGGCGGTGTACTGGTCGCTCGTCACGACCTTGCCGGCGCCCGTCACACCGAGCTCCTCCGCCAGGCGCACGAGCGTGTCCGCGTCGCCCAGGTTCTCGCCCTCGATGAGCTGTGCCCGCATCAGCCGCTCGTGCATCTCGTTGCCGAGGCCCTGGGACTTGGCGTGGTGCGCGAGCCGGTGCGAGTCGAACGTGTTGACCATCACCTGGCGGTCGTAGTCGTAGTGCAGGCCCTCGACCGCGGCCAGCGCCGTGACCCGCTCGGTCGCGACCTTGACCTGGTCCATGGCGCCGAACTTCTCCGCCAGCGCGTCGTACACCGGCATCGTCTTCCCGCGCGGGAAGGACGGGTCGAGCTGGAAGCTGCGGAACTCGACGTCGACCGGGTGCTCGAACTCGGCGAGCGCGCTCTCCAGCCGCCGCTTTCCGATGTAGCACCACGGGCACACGATGTCCGACCAGACCTCGATCTTCACAGCGCGCAGCTCCCGTCCTCGCAGACGGGTACGTCCGCGTCCCCGAGTGACACCAGCACCGGCAGCACATCCTCCTCGCGCGGGGGAGTCCGCGGGGCGACCGTCGTTTCGTCCATGTCGTGCCCAACCGGGGCCGACCGGCCGGTATTCCGGCTACGGCCAGGCCGGGTCGCTCGTCAGCACGGTGAGCCGCTGGGTCGCGCGGGTCAGCGCCACGTACAGCGTGCGCGGCCCGGTCGTGGACTCCGTCACCAGCTCCGTCGGCTCGACCAGCACGACCGCGTCGTACTCCAGGCCCTTCGCCTCGATGCCGTCGACGACGTGCAGCCGCTCGTCGGTCACGTCGGCCAGCACCTCGCGGGCCTCCGTGAGCCGCCCGGACGCCGTGATCACGCCCACTGTGCCGTCCATCTCGTCGAGCAGCTGGGCGGTCGCCACCCGCAGCGACTCGGCCAGCTCGGACGGGTCGACCACTCGCACCGACGGCTTCACACCCGTGCTGCGTACCGCGTGCGGCAGCTGGTCGGGCCTCGCCACGTCGGTCACCACCTGGGCGGCCAGCTCGAAGATCTCCGCCGAGTTGCGGTAGTTCGTGCGCAGCTGGAAATGCTTCCGCTGTGCGCGGGCGCCCAGCGCCGCGGCGCTGGCCGAGGCCGCCTCGTCCGGGTCTGGCCAGGAGCTCTGTACGGGGTCGCCGACCACCGTCCAGCTCGCGTACTTGCCGCGTCGCCCGACCATCCGCCACTGCATGGGGGACAGGTCCTGCGCCTCGTCGACCACGATGTGCGAGTACTCGTCGTAGTGCTCGGGGCGCCGCGGGCCCTCCGACCACTCCTGCTGCTCGGCCGCCAGCTGCGCGGTCCTGCGTTGGTGCCGCTTCGGCGGTGGGCCGAGCAGCACGCGCAGCTCGTCGAGTAACGCGACGTCCGCGACCGTCGGGCCCGCGGTGGAATCCGCCCAGGACGCGACGAGCGCGTCGATCTCGTCGGACTTGAGGGCCCGGCCGGCGGCACGGGCGAGCCGGTCCCGGTCGGCGAGCAGCCGCAGCGCCTCCCGCTCGGTCTGGATCGGCCACCACACCACCACGAACCGGTGGAAGTCGATCCGCTCGCCCAGGTCGGTCAGCAGCTCGTTCTTGTCGAAACCGAGCCCGTGCCCCTCGCTCTTGCGCCACAGCGCCTCGAGCAACGCCTCCGCGGCGTCGACCCGCGACTGGTTCGGTGGCCGGCTCATCGAGTGCACCGCGCGGCGAACCTTCGAAAGGTCGCGTTCGTCGAGCTTGAGCACCTGGCCGCGGTAGGTGATGCGCAGCTCGTTCGGCGCGTCCGGCGGCGGCTCACGCAGTGCCCGCTTGAGCACCCGGCGCATCCGCAGCGAGCCCTTGATCCTGGCCACGTCGGCCGGGTCGATGCCGACGGCACGGGCGCCGTCGAGCACCTCGCCGAGCGACCGCAGCTCGACCGTGTCCTCGCCCATCGAGGGCAGGACCCGCGAGATGTAGGAGGTGAACGCCGGCGACGGCCCGATGACCAGCACCCCGGAGCCGCCCATGCGGCGCCGGTCCCGGTACAGGAGGTAGGCGACCCGGTGCAGCGCGACCGCCGTCTTGCCGGTGCCCGGCCCGCCCGTGATCTCGGTGACACCCTTCCACGGCGCCCGGATCGCCTCGTCCTGCTCGCGCTGGATAGTGGCGACGATGTCGCGCATCTTGTCGCCGCGGGCGCGGGTCAGCGACGCCATGAGGGCGCCCTCGCCGACCACGGCCATGTCGTCCGGCCGCTTCTCGGGGGCCAGCAGGTCGTCGTCGATGTCCACAACGGACTGCCCGGTGGACCGGATCACCCTGCGGCGCACCACGTCCATCGGGTTTTCGGCCGTGGCCTGGTAGAAGGCGGCCGCCGCGGGCGCGCGCCAGTCGGTGACCAGGTTGTCGAAGTTCACATCACGAATGCCGAGCCGGCCGACGTACTGGGTCTCGCCGTCGGTGTCGTCCAGCCGGCCGAACACGAGCCCCTCGTGCTCGGCGTCGAGGCTGCGCAGGATCTGTGTGGCGTGGCGCACCATCACGTCCCGCTCGAACAGCATCGCCGCCTGCTCGAAGATCGCCTCGTTGCGCGCGCCGTGCGCGAGCTGGTCGCCCCTTCTGCGCATGGCCTCTGCCTCGACGCGCATCTCGTCGACGCGCTTGTAGACGACGTCGACGTGGGCCTGTTCGACCGCTATCTCGGTCTGCCTGTCGGAGGTCTGCGACACGCACACTCCCCGGTGTTGCCGCTGTGTGGATGGGAAGAGCGAGCCTACGCGAATTCGACGGGCAAGGTGGCGAGACCCTGATCAAAGAATGGCGCGCCTGAGAGTATGGGCACGTGACGAGGATCGTGGCGGGTACCGCTGGTGGGCGGCGGCTGGCCGTACCGCCGAAGGGCACCCGGCCGACGTCCGACCGGGTGCGGGAGGCCCTGTTCAGCGCGGTCGAGTCGGCTTTGGAACTCGACGGCACGCGGGTGCTCGACCTGTACGCCGGCACCGGGGCGCTGGGGCTGGAGGCGCTGTCGAGGGGAGCGTCGTCGGCGGTGTTCGTGGAGTCGGCGGCGGGCGCGTTGGCCGTGCTGCGCAAGAACGTCGCCACGGTCGGCCTCCCGGGCACCGTCCGCGCCGGCAAGGTGGCCACGGTCCTGGCCGCTGGCTCGCCGGAGCCGTTCGACCTGGTCCTCGCCGACCCGCCCTACGCGGCCGAGGACCTGAGCCAGGAGCTGTCGCTGCTGGTCTCCGGCGGTTGGCTCGCTCCCGGCGCGCTCGTGATCGTCGAACGTTCCCGCCGGGCCGCCGACCTCGCGTGGCCGGAGCCGTTGTCCCCCATGAAGGTCCGGCACTACGGCGAGACCTCGCTCCACTGGGCGCGGATGCGTGAGCAAGACCACCGTCGCGACATCGACGCTGGTGGGGACTGATACCTTCCGCGCCATGAGGCGAGCCGTCTGTCCCGGTTCCTATGACCCGCCGACCAACGGCCACCTGGACATCCTGGAGAGAGCCGCCGGCCTGTTCGACGAGGTCGTCGTCGCGGTGCTCGTCAACAAGAGCAAGAAGGGCCTGTTCACGGTCGAGGAGCGGATCGAGCTGCTCGCCGAGTCCGTCGCCCACCTGCCGAACGTGCGCATCGACTCCTGGCACGGCCTGCTGGTCGACTACTGCCGCCAGAACGACATCCAGGCCATCGTGAAGGGCCTACGCGCGGTCAGCGACTTCGACTACGAGCTGCAGATGGCACAGATGAACCAGCAGCTCACGGGCGTGGAGACGCTGTTCATGCCCACCAAGCCGGAGAACAGCTTCCTGTCCAGCTCACTGATCAAGGAAGTGGCGACCTACGGCGGCAACGTCGCACACCTGCTCCCGGCAACCGTGCACCGCCGCCTACTGGACCGCCTGTCCCGAGACAAGTAGCGCCCCACCGGGCGCGCAGCGCGCCCGGTGGGCAGCGCGCCCGGCGGGCGGGCGCCGCCCGGGGACGCCCATGTCATGAAAGACGCGTTCATGTCGTTCAGCGACATGAACGCGTCTTTCATGACTCCGGCGGTGTCTCGAACGCGTCTTTCAGGACGCCGCCGGCCGGGGGAGGGCGCGAGCCTCGGCTGCCCGATAGGCAGCGGTCAGCTCCGCCGCCACTCCGTCGGGGTCGGTGCGCAGGCGCGTCGGGAGCGTCTGCAACACCGCGATTCCGGCCTGCGTACCGCGCGTTGCGGTTCACCGTGTTCGCGTAGGCCTCCCGCTCGAAGTGGAACTCGTACGAGTCGATCTCCCATGCGAGACCGACCTCGGCGAACCACGCGTCGGGCGTACCGAGGTACGTGCCGCTCGTGTCACGGAGCGGCACGTTCCACGCCGGTCGTGGCAGGCCGGTTCGCTCCCAGACCCGTATCGCGTCGACCTCTGCATCGGATCGCGCACCGACGATGACGTCCCTCAGCACGTCCCGGGGTACGGCCGTGCCGCGCCGGCTACCGGCCGCCAACTCGAGGCTCAACCATGCCGGAGGCACTCGACCACGTTGCACCGCTTCCGTGATCAGCGCTTGGACCGGGTCACGGCTCGTGAGACGGCGGCAAGCGTCGATCACTGCCCTGACCGGCGGAGCCAGCGGTACACCGTCACGCACCACCGGCTTCGGGAACCGCTTGGTGCGTTCCACGACCACGTTGCCCGTGCTGTGGAGGTGGCGACCGGCCGGCACCAGCAAATGGATGCCGTAGGAGTCGGGAAGATTGCGTAACCCGTGCCGCTGGCAGGCCTCGAGCCCGGTGACCAGTGTGTCCTGCCCGCCATACAGCAGGGCTGCCTCGACGAGCTGCAGTCTCGTGGGTGGCATGTTCGTCAGCAGCACGACACCTGGCAACAGCCGCTGCCATGGTCCACCCGGCAGGCACCGGCGGTAGGACGTCCGTGGTGGCACACCCAGCTCTTCGAGCGTGGCCACTCGAATGGCGCCACTCCGGCTCGCCCGCTGAAGCGTCTGCGGATCGTGGGCCCAGTCACCTCTACGCATGCTCACACGATCGACGCGAAGGACCAAACATTCCAGCCCCACCGGCTGCCCTGTGGATAACTCAGGCGCCTGCCGGGACATGGCCGGTGCCCTGAAAGACGCGATGGGGACGTTCAACGACATGAACGCGTCTTTCAGGACATCGCCGCCGCTCCGCACCGGAGGCCACGCTGCGCGTTAGAAGATCAGCTTCATGCCCACGTGTGTTGCTTTGAAGCCCAGACGTTCGTAGAAGCGGTGCGCGTCCTCGCGGGTGGCGTCCGTGGTGAGTTGGACCAGGGCCGCGCCTCGGGTGCGGGCGGTGTCGATGGCCCACTGGATCAGTTCGGTGCCGAGGCCGGTGCCGCGTTGGTCGGTGCGTACGCGGACGGCCTCGATCAGCGCGCGGGACGAGCCGAGGCGGGACAGGCCCGGGATGAACGTGAGCTGGAGCGTGCCGATCACGTCGCCGTCGGCGTCGGCGACCACCAGTAGTTGGCGGGGGTCGCTGTCGATCTCCTTGAACGCCGCCGCGTACGCCGGGTCGCCTGGGCGCTCTCTGCGTGCGCCCAGTGGGTCGTCGGCGAGCATGTCGACGATCGCGGGCACGTCCTCCTCGGTGGCGCGTCTGATCTCCATGATCACAGCCTGACACACCGATGCCCCCGATCTCCCCCGCCCGCTCCGGCGGAAACGGCAGACTAGGGAGTGCGAATGGAGGGAGGTACCACGTGTACAAGGTCTTCGAGGCCCTCGACGAGCTCGTCACGATCCTGGAGGAGGCTCGTGGCGTGCCGATGACCTCGAGTTGCGTCGTGCCCCGCGGGGACATCCTCGAACTGCTCGACGAGGTGCGGGACGCGCTGCCCAGCGAGGTCGACGACGCCCAGGACGTGCTCGACCGCAAGGACGAGATCGTCGGGCAGGCCGAGCACGAGGCCGAGCAGACGATCAGCAAGGCCAACCTGGAGGCCGAACAGACCATCGCGGAGGCCCGTGCCGAGGCACAGCGGCTGATCGACGAGGCCCAGGCGCACGCGGACCGGCTGTTGGACGACGCCCGCAACGACGCGGATCGGACCATCGTCGCTGGTCAGGCCAAGTACGACGACCTGGTCAACCGGTCACAGGTGGAAGCCGACCGGATGATCCAGGCTGGTCGCGAGTCCTATGAGCGGTCGGTCGACGACGGTCGCCGTGAGCAGGCCCGGCTCGTCGCGCAGACCGAGGTCGTGCAGGCCGCGCACCTGGAGTCCGCCCGGATCCTGGACGCCACCGCCGACGAGGTCACCCGCCAGCGTGGCGAGTGCGACGAGTACGTGGACGGGAAGCTCTCCGAGTTCGCCGACCTGCTCTCCCACACGCTGCGGACCGTCAGCAAGGGTCGTGCGCACCTGCGCAGCGGCGCCGCGGGCATGCCCCCGGTCCCGTCGTCCGCGGCCGAGCCGGCGTCGGCCGCCCCGTTCGATTACTCCGCCTGAGCCGCGTAGGCTTTGACGAGGACAGGTCGGAACGGGCCGGCTGCGCGGTGCGACCATCTCGGTTGCCGTCGCCGGTGACGATTCGAGCTGTCCTTGGTCAAAGAGCCGCGGTCGCGGATCTTTCTCGAACGAACAGGGAACCCGACGTTCGCCATGCCCGAACAACGCAACAGCCCGTGGGTCCTCGACACCCGGGAGCTGGGCCGTCGGCCCGGGCTCTCCCGCAAGCTGGAGCGGGTCATCGAGGCCCAGAGCCCCATTGGGGTCGAGGGTGTCATCGCCGTGCCCAAGGGCGCCAAGGTCGAGCTGGACATGCTGCTCGAGTCGGTCGTGGAGGGTGTGCTGGTCACCGGCACGGCTCTCGCGCCGGTCGCGGGGGAGTGCGCGCGTTGCCTCGACCCGATCTCGCCGGAGGACAACGACATCGAGGTCGAGTTCACCGAGCTGTTCGCCTACCCGGACAGCATCACCGAGGAGACCACCGACTCCGACGAGGTCTTCCGCCTGGTCGACGATAAAGTCGATCTTGAGCCGGTGGTGCGGGACGCGATCGTCCTCGCCCTCCCGGCGGCCCCTCTGTGCCGCGACGACTGCCCGGGTCTGTGCCCGGAGTGCGGTGGAAGGTGGGCCGATCTCGGTCCCGATCACCGGCATGAGACGATTGACCCTCGATGGGCCGCGCTCACGGAGCGGTTCCACACGGATCGTGACGCCTGAGCGGCTGTCCGATCAACCAGGAGCATTGAAGGAGAACTAGTCGTGGCCGTCCCCAAGCGGAAGATGTCGCGGTCGAACACGCGCGCGCGCAGGTCGCAGTGGAAGACCAGCGCTGTCCACCTGGTGGAGTGCTCGAACCGCGCGTGCCGCAAGCCCAAGCCGCAGCACGTCGTGTGCCCGAGCTGCGGCCAGTACGCCGGTCGTCAGGTCACCGAGCCAGCCTGATCCAGGAGTAGGCCACAGTGGCGAACAGGGCGGCGAGGGGGCCGACGGCTGACCCCAAGAAGCTGCTCGAGGCGCTCGGCGTCGGATTGGACGCCGAGCTGCTGAAGCTCGCCATGACCCACCGCTCGTACGCCTACGAGAACGGCGGGTTGCCACCCAACGAGCGGCTGGAGTTCCTCGGCGACGCGGTGCTCGGTCTGGTCGTGACCGACCACCTGTACCGGACGCACCCGGAGATGCCCGAGGGGCAGCTGGCGAAGCTGCGCGCCAGCGTCGTGAACATGCACGCGCTCGCCGGCGTGGCCCGCGGGCTCGGCGAGGGCGGGCTCGGCGCGCACCTGTTGCTCGGCAAGGGCGAGGAGCTGACCGGCGGCCGGGACAAGGCGAGCATCCTCGCCGACGGCATGGAGGCCGTGATCGGCGCGGTGTACCTGAAGCACGGCATCGACACCGCTCGTCAGCTCGTGCACCGGCTGTTCGACCCGCTGCTGACGGAGGCGCCCCGGCTGGGCGCCGGGCTCGACTGGAAGACGTCATTGCAGGAGCTGACGGCGTCGGCGAGCCTCGGCGTGCCCGAGTACCGGGTGAAAGAGGAAGGTCCCGACCACCGCAAGGAGTTCACCGCCACGGTGATCGTCGCGGGTCAGGACCGGGGCAGCGGCGACGGCACCACGAAGAAGGAAGCCGAGCAGAAGGCCGCCGAGGCCGCATGGCGCACCCTCTCGGAACTTCTCAACTCCGGCAACCAGAACGGCACCGACAAGGACTAGCAGCCGCGCCGTTGGCCGGAACGCAACCAACACTTCTGATTCCGGGGAGGCGGGCCAGTGCCTGAGCTTCCCGAGGTCGAGGTCGTCCGACTCGGTCTCGACACCCATGTCACCGGCCGCACGCTGGCGGCCGTCGAGGTCCACCACCCGAGGGCCATCCGGCGGCACGTGCTCGGCTCCGGCGACTTCATCGGACGGCTCGCCGGACGCAAGGTCGTGGCCGTCCGTCGGCGTGGCAAGTACCTGTGGCTCGAGCTGTCCGAGGACCTCGCGCTGATCGCGCACCTCGGCATGAGCGGCCAGCTGCTGGTGCAACCCGTCGGGACGCCGGACGAGAAGCACCTGCGAGTGCGGTTCAGCTTCGCCGACGACGGCCCCGAGCTGCGGTTCGTCGACCAGCGCACCTTCGGCGGCTTCCTCGTCGACGACCTGGTGACGGTCGACGGCACGCCGATCCCGTCCGCGGTCGCCCACATCGCCCGCGATCCGATGGATCCGGCGTTCTCCATCTCGGCGGCCGTCGCCGCGTTGCGGAAGAAGCGGACCGAGCTGAAGCGGGCGCTGCTGGACCAGACCCTCGTGTCGGGCATCGGCAACATCTACGCCGACGAGGCGCTGTGGCGTGCCCGGCTGCACTGGTCCCGGCCGACCGACAAGCTGTCGGCGGGGAAGGCGACCGAGGTCCTCGCGGCGGCGACCGACGTCATGCGGGAGGCGCTCGGCCAGGGCGGCACCTCGTTCGACGCCTTGTACGTCAACGTGAACGGGCAGTCCGGCTACTTCGACCGGTCGCTCGCCGTCTACGGGCAGGAAGGTCTGCCGTGCCCCCGGTGCGGCACGGCGATCCGGCGTGAGCCGTTCATGAACCGTTCGTCCTACTTCTGCCCCCGTTGCCAGCGGCGGGCACGGGCCTGACACCGCCGAGCATGTGGTCCAGCTCGGCGAGTTCGAGCGGATGGCCCGGCAGTGGTTCGACAGCGAGGAACTGCAGCAACCCGTCGAGAAGGATCTCGGCGTGGCGGTGGCTCATCTCCCGGTTGGCCTCGGCGTCGAAGGGGAGCGGCAGGGGCCGAGCCACCCGGATCATCAGCAGACAGATGTCTCCCGCGCCGACGTCCGGGCGCAGTGAACCCTCGTCGTGCGCGGCCTTCACCAGCATCTCGAGCGACCGGTCGGACTCGGCGCGGACCGCGGCCAGCTCGTCGTCGTCGGGAACCGACTGGGCGAGCATCGGCACGACCACGCTCGTGCGGAGGTCGATCGAGGCGTGCAGGTGGCGGACGAGTGCGGTGAACGCGTCCGGTTCCTCCGCCAGCGCCATGGTCGCCGATCTGGCGGACTGCGTCAGCATGTCAACCGCGACCTGACGAAGTAAGACCGTCCGGTCTGGAAAGTGGCGGTACAGGGTGGCGATGCCGACGCCGGCCCGCCGGGCGATCGTCTCCAGCGCGACGGTCGACCCTTCCTCAACCAACAGGTCAATGGCGGCCCGAACGATGTGCTCGCGGTTACGGACAGCATCAGCGCGAGGGCGACGGGGTGGTTTGAGGTCACTCATTGGGGTCCTTATCCGGAGACAACCCCTACGGAAAGATCACATTAACGCCTTTTTCGTTGTTGAGGCAATGATGTTGCCGACCTGCGGCGGTCGCACCTCGGGTGTGAGGCGCAGACTGACCCCGTGGCAGTCGAGACAGAACCGGATGATTCACCCGGTCGGGACGAGCCCCGCCGTGGTGAGCTGCGCATCTACTTCGGCGCCGCGCCCGGGGTCGGCAAGACGTACGCGATGCTCGGCGAGGCGCACCGGCGCCTGGAACGGGGCACCGACGTGGTCGTCGGGCTCGTCGAGACCCACGAGCGGTACCGGACCGACCGGCTGCTCGAAGGGCTGGAGGCCGTGCCGCGCAGGACCGTGCACTACCGCGGCAGGGACTTCAAGGAGCTGGACGTCGACGCGGTACTCGCCCGCAAGCCCGAGGTCGCTCTGGTCGACGAGCTCGCGCACACGAACATCCCGGGCTCCCGCAACGCCAAGCGCTGGCAGGACGTCGAGGAGCTGCTCGAGGCGGGGATCGACGTGCTGTCCACGCTGAACGTCCAGCACCTGGAGAGCGTCAACGACGTGGTGGAGCGGATCACCGGGGTGCGCCAGCAGGAAACGGTGCCGGACGCGGTGGTGCGGCGGGCCCAGCAGGTCGAGCTGGTCGACATCACCCCGGAGGCGTTGCGGCGCCGGCTCGCGCACGGCAACGTCTATCCGGCCCGGAAGATCGACGCCGCGCTGTCCAACTACTTCCGGCCAGGCAACCTGACCGCACTACGGGAGATCGCGCTGCTGTGGGTGGCCGACCAGGTGGACGTCGCGTTGCAGCGATACCGGGCAGAGCAGCGGATCACCGAGACGTGGGAGGCCCGTGAGCGGGTCGTCGTGGCGGTCACCGGCGGCCCGGAAACCGAGACGCTCGTGCGTCGCGCCAGTCGCATCGCCGCCCGCGCCGGTGCCGAACTGATGGTGCTACACATCCTGCGCGGCGACGGCCTGACCGGCGTGTCGCCCAGTGCGGTGTCCGAGATGCGCCGCCTGGCAAAGAACCTCGGCGCCACCTTCCACACGGTGGTCGGCGAGGACGTGCCCGACGCGTTGCTGGACTTCGCGCGGGGCGTGAACGCGACCCAGCTCGTTCTCGGCACGTCCCGCCGGTCACGGTTCGCGCGGCTGTTCGACGAGGGCATCGGCGCGACCGTGGTGCAGCGGTCCGGGGCGATCGACGTGCACATGGTCACCCACCCGCAGGCGAGCCGCGGGTGGCGGGCGCGACGCGGGAGCAGCCCGCTCGGCCCGCGCCGCCGCATCGCGGGGTGGGTGGCGGCCGTGGTGCTGCCGGCCGCCCTGACCCTTGGCGGTCTCCTGCTCAGCGAACACGTCTCGCTGTCCACCGACGCGGTCGGGTACTTCCTGGTGGCCGTGACGGTCGCGCTCGTCGGCGGGCTCGGTCCCGCGCTGGTGGCGGCGGTGCTGTCCGGGTTGCTGCTGAACTTCTTCTTCACCGAGCCCGTGCACACGCTGAACGTGGCGCACACCGAGAACCTCGTCACGCTGATCGCGATGGTGGTCGTGGCCGCGCTCGTCGCGCTGGTCGTGGACCGCGCGGCCCGGCGCACGGTCCAGGCCATCGAGGCGCGGACCGAGGCGGCGCTGCTGACCTCCTACGCCAGAACGGTTCTGCTCGCGGAGAACCCGGTCGACCGCCTGCTCTCCAAGGTCCGGGAGAACTTCGGCCTGACGTCGGTCGCGTTGCTGGAGAAGGGAAACGGCGACTGGCGGCAGGTCGCGTGCGTGGGGCCGTCCCCGTGCGACGTGCCAGACGACGCCGACGTGGACGTGGTCGTCACTCCCGACGTGCACCTGGCGTTGCGTGGCCGCGCGCTACCCGCCGAGACCCGCGGTGTGTTGGAAACCGTTGCGGGGCAGGCGTTGCTGGCGTTGCGGCAGCAGCGGATGTCGGCGGAGGCGGCGGAGGCGAAGCGGCTGGCGGAGACGACCGAGCTACGCACGGCACTGCTGTCGGCGGTCGGCCACGACCTGCGCACCCCGCTCACCTCGATCAAGGCGGCGGTCGGCAGCCTGCGCGCGCCGGACCTCTCGCTGCCCGAGGAGGACAGCGCGGCGCTGCTGGCGGACATCGAGGAGGCGGCCGACCGACTGTCCGGGATCATCGACAACCTGCTGGACTCGTCCCGGCTCGCCACCGGTTCGGTCAACGTCAGGCTGAAGGCCGTCACCTACGACGAGGTCGTCGCCCGCGCACTGGCCGGTCTGGACGGTCGCGCCGCGATCTCGCTGGACGTCGACGAGCGGCTGCCGGCCGTCCTCGCCGACGTCGGCCTGCTGGAACGCGTGATCGCCAACGTCGTCGACAACGCGTTGCGGCACGGCTCACCCGGCCTCGACCGATCCGTGCCGCCGGCCGAGCCGCCGATCGCGATCCGGGCGAGCGCGCATTCCGACCGGGTGGAACTGCGGGTGGTCGACCACGGCCGAGGACTGCCGAAGGGCGCCGCGGAGACGATGTTCGCGCCGTTCCAGCGGTTCGGCGGCGCGAAGGGCGGGATCGGACTCGGCATGTCGGTGGCGAAGGGTTTCATGGACGCCATGGGTGGGATGATCAGAATCGAGGACACACCGGGCGGCGGGCTGACCGTGGTGTTGTCGTTACCGGCCGACCAAGGCGGTGTCCAGTGACGAAAGTGCTGGTGGTCGACGACGAGCCGCAGATCGTGCGCGCGTTGCGGATCAACCTGTCCGCCCGAGGGTACGACGTGTCGACGGCGGGGACCGGGCAGGAGGCGCTCCAGGTGGCGGCCGCCGCGAAGCCGGACGTCGTGGTGCTGGACCTCGGATTGCCGGACATCGACGGCACCACCGTCATCGAGGGGTTGCGCGGTTGGACGAGGGTGCCGATCATCGTCCTCTCGGCACGCACCGACTCGGGTGACAAGGTGTCCGCGCTCGACGCCGGCGCTGATGACTACGTGACGAAACCGTTCGGCATGGACGAGTTGCTCGCCCGGCTGCGGGCCGCCGTGCGCCGCGCGTCGACCGCCCCGACGGACGGCGAGGAGGCGGTCGTCGTCACCGCGGCCTTCACGGTCGACCTGGCTGCGAAGAAGGTGTTGAAGGACGGCGCCGAGGTGCACCTGACACCAACGGAGTGGGGTGTGCTCGAACTGCTGGTGCGTAACCGGGGCAAGCTCGTGGGACAGAAACAGCTGCTCCAGGAGGTGTGGGGGCCCAGCTACGCGTCGGAGACGCACTACCTGCGGGTGTACCTGGCCCAACTGCGCCGGAAGCTGGAACCGCAACCGTCGCGGCCACGCCACCTGCTCACGGAGGCTGGCATGGGCTACCGGTTCGAGGCATAGGGCACGATGCCCACGTGATCGCGACGCTGCAATGTGTGGTGCTGGACTGCCCCGACGACGAGGTGTTGACGCGCTTCTACCACTCGCTGCTGGGCGGCGAGGTGAACCGTCCGGACCGCCGGTGGTCACTGGGCGGCGGCTGGTCGACCCTGCACCTGCCGAATGGTTTCGTGCTGTGCTTCCAGCGCGTCGCCGACTACCGGGCGCCGCGCTGGCCCGACCCGCGATACCCGCAGCAGTCGCATGTCGACCTCGGGGTGTCCGATCTGGAGGAAGCGGGACGTACCGCTCTCGCCGCGGGCGGCACCGTCCTGGACGACTCGCGGTCGGGCTGGCACGTCTACGCGGACCCCGCAGGCCACCCGTTCTGTCTAGTGCGGGAGTAGGCGGCCCGCGCGTTTCACCGTGCGCGTCAGGGGCGCGGTCTCCACGGTGTGCACGTCGTCGAGTACGCCGATGCGTTCGGTGAGGTAGCGGTACAGGTCGGCCGAGTCCCGGCAGATGACCGTCGCGACGAGGTTCGTGCGGCCGGTGGTCACCGCGGTGAAGGACGTCTCTGGGTGTGCGGCGACCGTCGCGGCGGTCGCCGCCAGACCGGCGGGTCGCACACTCAGCCACAGGCGGGCCTCTGCGCGGTAGCCGAGCGCCTCCGGGAGGACGTCGAGGTCGAACACGAGCACGCCGGCCCGCCGAAGTCGGGTGAGGCGTCGGCGTGCTGCCGTCTCGGACGGACCCAGCGCGGTGTACGGGGCCCGGCCGTCGCCGGCGAGCGCGGACAGGAGGGCGTGGTCCTCGTCGTCGAGATCGAGGGGCTCGGTTTTTGGTGGCGGCGGGGTGAGGAGGGCGGCCTGCTCGTCGGTGAGGTGGCGCAGGCCTGACCACTCGGTGGGCTCGCCGCCCAGGATGGCGTGAGCGCTGATGTCCAGAACGCGAGTGCTGCGGGGCAGTTTGTCCATCAGCAGGGCGTCGCGGGTGGCGGTGTCGTGGGACTGGAGGTTGCAGGAGATCTCGGTGCCACCGGACATGATGTGCACCCAGAACGTGTCGGGCCGGCGGGCGAGCGCGGCGGCGATGGGCGCGGCAACGTCTGGGGTGCAACGGATCCGGAGGGTCCACGACGTGCGGCCGAGCAGGAACCCGTTCGCGGACCCGACTACGCGGAGCACACCGGCACCGAGGAGCCGCTTGTACCGGCGCGCCACGGTGTTCTCGGACACGCCCAGCACGCCGGCGATCGTCGCGAACGGCGCCCTGCCGTCGAGATGCAGGGCGTGGACCAGGCCGCGGTCGACGTCATCGACGGATTCCATGCGAAGACGGTAGCTCGCTGACGGATTCAGGCGGGTGGTTCTTCTTTTCTGGCGGCCGCGTGGCTGGCTCGTTGGGGTGTGCGCATGATCCTGGTAACTGGAGCGACCGGCAACGTGGGCCGGCAGGTGGTGGCACAGCTGTGTGCGGCCGGAGTCCCCGCTCGCGCACTGACCCGCGACACCACCGCCACGTTTCCTCCGGGGGTCGAGGTGGCGCGCGGCGATCTCCGCGAACCCCTCGACCTCCGTGGTGTCGACGGCGTCTTCCTGATGTGGCCACTGCATTCTGGCGCCGCGCTGCCGTCCGTGCTCGACGCGATCGGCGCCCGACACGTGGTGTACCTCGGGTCGGGTGGCGTCCGTGACCTGACAATGGCCGCACAGGCGGAACTCGTGTCCCGATGTCCACAGTGGACCGTGATTCGGCCGAGCACGTTCGCGGTGAACGCCTTGTGGTGGGCAGGGCAGATCCGTGAGGGCGACGAGGTGCGGGGCGCGCACGGCGACCTGGCGATGGCGATGCTGCACGAGGCCGACATCGCGGCGGTGGCGGTGCGGTCGTTGCTCGACCGGCGCGTCGGCCAGACCTACGACCTGACCGGCCCGGAGGCGCTGACGCAGGCCGAACAGGTGCGGATCATCGGCGAGGTGCTGGGCCGACCACTGCGCTGGGTGGAGCTGCCTCGAGCCGAGGCCAGGGCGCAACTGTTGGTCGACGGGCTCCCCGAGTCCTTTGTGGATGTCCTGCTCGACGCCTACACGGTCATGCCGCGCCAGCCCGTGGTCACCTCGACCGTGGCGGACGTGACCGGCCGGCCGGCGCGGACGTTCGCGCGATGGGTCGCCGACCGCGCGGCGGAGTTCAGGGCTTCTTCTGCTCGAGCTTCGAGCTGACCTGCTCGGCCACGTCGTTGACGAACTTGGTGTAGTCGAACTGCGTCGGGATGGTCGACACGGCCTCCTCGTAGTCGGCGGTGCCGATCCGCACGGCGACGTCCGTGCCCAGCACCCGCAGGTCGTCGAAGTTGTAGACGGTCGGGTCGCCGCCCCGCTGACCGATCCACCACTGCAGGCCGGCCAGTTCCTTCTCGTCCTGGACGTGGCGACGGCTGATGCCGTCGCCGACCCAGACGCGGACGCTGCCGGCTTCGCGGGCGAGGATGAGGTTTCTCACGGGGTTCTCCTGATGGCCAAGCAGCATGGCGAGTTGCTCGCGCGTGCCGCGGTAGGCGTTGGCGTCGATGGGTTGATGTCCGGCGATGCGCGCGGAGCTGGTGAACTGCAGTACTGCGACCTCCAGACCGCCGTAGCCGGACCAGTAGCTGGCTGGCACGTCGGCCCATTCGTCGGCGATGGAGCCGACCACGTTGTCGGGATAGCGGGAGCTCCAGAGCGGCGGCAGCCCGGCGAGTGAGGGGGAGCCGAGTTGCTGCCAGTACCAGCGGGGCAGGTACGTGAGGGGCACGTGGTAGCCGGTGGCGCGTACCTGGTCCACGAAGTCGCGGAGCAGCCCGATTCCGCCGGAGCCGGACTCCACGTCGGGGATGACCGGCACGTCGCGCGGGACGACCCGCGCCACGTTGGCGACCTGTGCGGCCGCGGACGCCGAGCTGCGCAGGTAGTGGTAGGCGCAGACCAGCAGTCCGGCGGCGCGGGCCTCGGCGACGTTGGCGCCGAACTCGGAGTCGACGAACGTCGAGCCTTCCGAGGCCTTGACGAACACGAAATCGATGCCTTCGCGCCGACACTGGGCCAGGTCGAGCGCGAGGTCCTGGTGGTGGGAGATGTCGAGACCGAACGTCACCATAAGCGTTCTCCTCCGGGAGATGGGGATGAGGACGCGTAGCTCGTCTGTGAGCCGTTCGATCGTCTATACGGAGTAGTCGGCTGAGCGGTTCAGAAGCCGAAGTCCTGGACCCAGTAGAAGCCGTTGCGGTCGAGTCCCACGCCGATCGTGTTCAGGTCGCAGTTGACGATGTTCCTGCGGTGGCCGGGAGAGTTCATCCACAGCTCCATGACGCTCGCGGCGGTTTCGGCGCCACGGGCGATGTTCTCCGCCCCGGGGCTCGGATATCCGGCGTTCGTGATCCGCTGGTCGAAGGTCACACCTTCTGGCGTGGTGTGGTCGAAGTAGCTGCGCGCCGCCATGTCGGACGCGTGGCCCTGCGCGGCGGTGGTGAGACGACCGTCGACCGACACCGGACCGCAGCCGGCCTCCTGGCGAGCCGCGTTGACGAGCGCCACGACCTGATCCTGGGCCGAGGCGTCCGGCGCGGCGGGGGTGACCGGTGGTGCCGGCGGCACGGTGGTCGTCGTCGGTGGCGGCGGCGGTGCCGGAGCCGGCGTGGACGACGAGGTCTCGGGCGGGGCGGACGTGGTCGGCGGCGACGTCGTGGTGGAGGACGGCGCCACGCTCGTCGTGGTCGAACGGTCGACGCTCCGTCCGCTGGCCTCCGGTCTCCGCTCCGCGCCGCTCGTCACGCCGTCCGGAGAGGCCTGACTGGCGTTGGATTCGGCAGGGAGGCTCGTGAGCACCGTGGCCGCACCGGCGACAAGAGCACCAGCGAGGGCGGCGGTAAGAGCCGGCAGGAGAGTTCTTCGCGCACGCACGGCGACGGAAGCTACCACGAATGGGCGAACTTTATAACGACAGTATGACAATTGATCTACGAAATGGTCATGGTCAGGCCAGTTCGGTCACCAACGGTAGCGCTCAAAAAGGACAGTCGAACACCAACGCGTCGAATGAGGGACAAAGGGTCGTTCTGGGGGCGAAAAGGCGATCCGTAGTGATCTTGTGGCGTGCTCATTGTGCGGTGGCAGCCTGGTCAGGCGCGCTTCGCGGGCGGCGCGCGGGAGGCGGTGTCGCGATTGCCGGTGTCCCGACGGACCAAGTCACGGCATGGGCTACGTCACACCCAGGAGAGTTCGGTCGGCGTTGCGGGACAAGCTCGCGCTCGTTGATCAACGCCAACACAGATGGTTGCGTAGGCATCCCCCACCCATACCCGGGGGGCCACCCCGAGGCCATCGTACCAACCCACAGAGACAAAACACCTGGTCGCGGGCCCCTGTGGACAACTTTCGGTGGTCAGTCCGAGCGAAAGGGACACTCGTGCACCTACCGGCTCTCGCTGGAGTGCTGTAGGGCAGGCGGAGCCCGCGATGCGGGGATGAAACCCGCATCGCCGCGGGCACGAGGCCCCGCGAAGCGGGCCCCTTATGTCTTGGTGTCACGAAGGTCGAGCGGTTCGAGCCGACGGCCACGCGATGAAGGCTCCCGTCCTTCATCGCGTGGCCGGGTTCCGGGGGCGATGTCCTGAAAGACGCGCTCATGTCGTTGAACGTCCCGATCGCGTCTTTCGGGACACCCGCCAAGCGGGTCACGGCACGGGAGCGAGCCTAAGAGTTCCTAACAAAGCCGTGTGACGTGTCGCCAGGTGATGATGCAGGTGGCCAGGGCGAGGAAGGCTTCGTGGATGTCGTCGCGGCGTTCCCAGCGGATGCGGAGTCGTTTCATGCCGTGGTACCAGGCCACGGTGCGCT
>NZ_DASUVO010000071.1:0-57068 GCF_036378875.1 Actinophytocola sp. | reverse complement strand
TGGCGTCATGGAGTACACGAAGCTCGGCGCCACCGGGCTCGACGTCTCGCGGATCTGCCTGGGCTGCATGAGCTACGGCGTCCCGGACGCCGGCGGATGGCCCTGGTCGCTCGACGCCGACGACGCGAAGCCCTTCTTCCGCCAGGCGCTTGACGCCGGCATCAACTTCTTCGACACCGCCGACGTCTACTCGGCGGGCACGTCCGAGGAGATCACCGGCCGCTGGCTGAACGAGATGGCCGACCGCGACGAGATCGTCGTCGCCACCAAGGTCTTCAACCGGATGCGGAAGGGCCCGAACGGCGCGGGGCTCTCACGCAAGGCGATCATGACCGGCATCGACGCCTCGCTGCGCCGCCTCGGCATGGACCACGTCGACCTGTACCAGATCCACCGCTGGGACCACGAGACTCCGATCGAGGAGACCATGAAGGCGCTGCACGACGTGGTCTCCGCCGGAAAGGCCAGGTATATCGGCGCGTCGAGCATGTTCGCCTGGCAGTTCGCCAAGGCACAGCACGTCGCCGAGACGCACGGCTGGACGAGGTTCGTCTCGATGCAGAACCACTACAACCTCGTCTACCGCGAGGAGGAACGGGAGATGATCCCACTCTGTCTCGACCAGGGTGTCGGCGTCATCCCGTGGAGCCCGCTGGCACGCGGACTGCTGACCGGCTCCCGTTCGCGCGGCGGCGGACAGACCACCGTGCGATCCGGCGCCGACCCCATCGCGGACGCCATGTACGTCGACGACGACTTCGACGTCGTCGACGCGGTGCGCACGGTCGCCGCCGAACGCGGCCTGCCGCCGGCGCGGATCGCGCTGGCCTGGCTGCTCGGCCGGCCCGGGGTGACCGCACCGATCATCGGCGCGACCCAGACGAAGCACCTGGAGGACGCGGTCGCCGCGGTGGGACTAGGGCTGAGCGAGGACGAGGTGGCCACGCTGCAGGCGCCGTACCGGCCGCACGCCGTGATCGGCCACCACTGACCAACGATGGTCCGGTCAGGCTGTCCTATTGCGACCGGCGCCAGTCCTCGGCGAGCAGACCGAACAGCAGGTCGTCGGTCCACTCTCCCTTGATCCAGGTGTTGTTCACCCGCAGCCCCTCGCGGCGGAAGCCGAGCCGCTCCAGCAGCCGCGCCGATCGGTCGTTGCGGGCGTCGCACTCGGCCGAGACCCGGACCAGGCCGGCCGCGGTGAACAGCTGGGTCAGCACCCGGTCGACCGCCTCCGTGGCGTAACCCTGGCCCTGGTGCACGGCAGCGAGCGTGAACCCGATCTCGGCCTGCATCCGGTTCTCGTGCAGGTTCACGCCGACGTCGCCGGCGAGACCGCCGTCCGAACGCAGCTCGATCGCGTACTGGAACCAACCGGGCAGTGCGGGATCGGCCGTCGCCTGCTCGCGGACGAAGGCACGGGCGGCATCGACCGGAAACGGCGTGCCCCAGGACTGGTAACGGGCGACGGCCGGATCGGAGCGGTAGCCCGCGAAGGCCTCGGCGTCGGAGTCGCGGAAGCGACGCAGGATCAGCCTCGGTGTGGCCAACCGGACGACGGACACTGGCATGACGTCATTCACTCCGTGAGTGTTGTCGTGCTCGTTGCTCGGCCGCGTCGAGTGCGGGTGCGAGTGGTGCGAGTGCGGTGCGGAGCAGGTCGGGCAGTGAACCGGAGAGCACGACGAGCCCGCTGGTCATGGGACTCGCCCATTGGCGGAGTGCGACCCGAGTCGCGGCGGCGACGCTCGCCGCGAGTACACGCGGGGTGTACGAGTCGGTGTCGCCGAGACGTTGGGCGATCGCGTCGGCGAGAGGGTCCTCGATCGCGCCGGCGGTGTCGACGAACGCGTCGCGCAGCGCGGGGCGGGTGGTGATCAGCAGCAAGGCGTCGCGATGGTGCTCCCCCGGGTCGGTGTACTGCGCCACGATCGCCTCGACCACGGCGTCGGCGAGGCCCTCCCCGACGGGGCGAGCGGCTACCGCGGCCGCGACTCGCGCTTCCCGCTCGGCGGTGACGGCGGCGACGATGGCCTGTTCCCGGCTGGAGAAGTAGTTGTTGTAGGTCCTCGGCGAGACGCCGGCCGCCTCGGCGATGTCGTCAACGCGCACGTTCTCCGGTCCATGCGTCAGAGCCAGCCGCAGGGCCGCCTCGCGCAACGCCTCCCTGGTGGCCTGCTTCTTCTGCTCGCGCAGCCCCGTCCGCCGTGTCGTCACCGGCCGAGTATCCCATCCTGCATGCGTGCACGCAAAGTTGCGTGCACGCACTTTTCGTTCTACTGTCTGGCCGTCAGCTCCTGAGCGGAAAGGACCAAACCCATGCGTGCCAAGGGGATCGCGTACGACACCGGCTTCGTCCACAACGGCGGGATCTCCCGCGAGCGCTTCGATCTCGACGTGGTCAGGCGGGAACTGGCCATCATCCGCGATGACCTGCACTGCAACGCCGTTCACCTCGTCGGCGGCGATCCGGAGCGGCTGGAACAGGCCGCCCACCGCGCCGCCGAACTCGGGCTCGAGGTCTGGTTCTCGCCCTATCCGCTGGACCTGACCACCACGGAAATCCTGTCGCTGTTCGCCGACTGCGCGCAGCGGGCGGAGCGGGTACGCCAGACGGGAGCCGACGTCGTGTTCGTCACCGGCGTCGAACTGAGCATCATGAACCGGGGCTTCCTACCCGGCGACAACCTGGAACAGCGACTCAGCCAACTGTTGAGCCAGCCCGACGGCCGGGCCGAACGACTCGCCGAGGCTGTTGCCCGCCTCGACGACTTCCTCGACGAGGCCGTCACGGCTGTCCGCGAGCGTTTCCATGGGAAGATCACCTACGCCTGCATACCGTTCGAGGGCGTCGACTGGACTCGCTTCGACATCACGTCGGTCGAGCTGATCCGGTCCGCCGAGGTGGCCGACCAGTTCGCGGCGGGCGTGCGCAGCCTTGTCGCACAAGGAAAGCCGGTCGCGATCACCGGCTTCGGCACGGCCACCTGGCAGGGCGCCGGCGACGTCGCGCCACGCAGCATGGAGATCGTCGAGTACGACAACACCGGTCACCCGGTCGGCCTGAAGGGGGACTACCTCCGCGACGAGGCCGGTCAGGCCACCTACCTGCGGGAGCTGCTGGAGATCTTCGACGCGGAGGGCGTCGACAGCGCCTTCGTGTACCTCTTCGCGCTCGACAACTTCCCGCACCGCCCCGACGATCCCCGCCGCGACCTCGACCTGGCCAGCCTCGGCATCGTCAAGGTTCTCGAAGACCGCAACGGCGACACGTACCCGGACATGGCGTGGGAACCCAAGGCCGCGTTCACCGCCCTCGCCGACTACTACCGCGACTGACGAGCGCTCGACACACTCTGCATCGCCGTGTACTTTGCATTACAAAGCTACTGGGGATGGAGAGTCATGGACGATCTCGCGGAGAAGACCCTTGCCGACATCCGGCAGCTCCGAGCGCGGAGCCGACGCCTGGCGCACGGTGGCGCCTGGCTGCCCGCGTTGCTGCTGGCCGCCCTCGTGCTGGTCAGCATGCTGTTGTACCGCAGCCCGTTCGGCGAACCACCAGCCGTGCCGGACTTCGACACCCCGGATGCCGGGTGGTGGCGCCATCCGTTCTGGGCGGGGCTGCCCGCGGGATCACACAGCGACGTCAGTGCGTACCTGTTCTGGTTCGTCGGCCTGCCGTTGACGGTCATCGTCACCGGTGCGTGGTATCGGTGGCGTGGCAGCCGGCTGGGGATGAAGATCGCCTGGCCGTGGTACGCGGGCGTGACGTGCGCGGTGTTGGCCTTGCTGGCCATCATCGCGGCCGTGCCCACCAGGTCGGTCACGCCACCGTTCCAGGCGGGATGGTCGGGCCTGCTGACTCCCCTCGTCGCGGTGGCGGTGGCCGCGATCGCGTTGGGGGTCGTCGAGCGCAGCCTGGGCCTGATCGTCGGCGGGGCATGGCTGGGACTGATCGCTGGTTGGAACTGCGCGCTGGGCGTTGGCGAGCTGCCAGGTTGGCTTGCTTGGCTGCTGGACGGCGGCGACGGTTCGGCACTCGGCGGTCAGCTCACGTTGTTCGGGCTGCATCGCCCCGGCCCGGTCCTGATACTGATGACCTTGCCCCTGCTCAGCGTCGGGCTCCTGGGCTGGTGGCGAGCACGTAAGGTCACACGGTGACCTCGACCCCCGAGTCGCATCCCGCGCTGTCACTGGACGAGACCACCCATCAGCGGGTGCGTCTTGGCATCCTCGCGGTACTCAGCGAGACCACCGAATGCACGTTCGCCGCGCTGCGGGACCAACTCGAACTGACCGACGGGAACCTCAGCCGACACCTCCGCGTCCTCGAGGAGGCCGGCCTGGTCGAGGTCCGCAAGACCTTCGAGGACCGCCGACCCCGCACCTGGCTCAAGCTGACCCGCAACGGGCGCAAAGCACTCCGCGCCCAACTCGACGCCATGGAAAAACTCCTCGCCCGGCTCCGTCCAGGAACCGAGCAGGACTGATGCGTCCGCTTGGCTGTGCCCTTGGGGCACGTCTCGACTTCGTCGCACATCTTCAGCAGCGTGTGGCGGCGGCGTAATTTGGTGATGTGGCAATCGTTTCCGGGTTGGTGTGTTACCCGATCAAGGGGTGTGCCGGGGTCGTTCTGGAGCGCGGCGAGGTGACGCTGGCCGGCTTGACGCACGACCGGACGTTCGCGATCGTCAACCGGTCGGGCGTGAACGTGTGGCAGGGCGCCGTACCGCGGATGGCGACCGTTCGGAGCCGGGTGCTGGACGCGGGAATCGTGTTGAGCGCCCCAGGCATGGACGACCTCGTGGTGGACGCGACGGCCAGCGGGCGGATCCTGGCGGTTGAAGTGGAGAAGTGGCCGGGCACCGGGATCGACCAGGGCGACGAGGCGGCGGAGTGGTTGTCCGAGCTGCTCGACGTTCCGGTGCGCCTGGTACGTGAGCCGCCGGGCGCCCGCACCGGCACCGACCCGACGGCGCTGCTGATCACGTCGCAGTCGTCGCTGGACGGCCTCAACGCACGGATCCTGGCCCGGGACGCGGCGCCGGTACCGATGAACCGCTTTCGCCCCAACGTGATCGTCACGGGCTGGGCCGAGGCGCACACCGAGGACCAGGTGGCACGCATGACCGTGGGCACCGCCGAGTTCGGCTTCGGCGAGCTGGCGATCCGGTGCGCGATCACCATGAACGACCAGCTGGCCGGTGTCCGGTCGGGCCCCGAACCGTTGCGCACACTGGCCGACTACCGCCGCGAGCCGAACGGCGTCACCTTCGGCATGAAGGCCACCGTCCACACCCCCGGCCACATCGCCGTCGGCGACCAGGTGACCATCACCGAACGAAGGTCCACAATAGACAGCAGTCGCTGAGCGGAGGATCAGGCACGTGTGGTCATGGCACGAAGATCTCACGGCCAAGGTATGAGTGAGCTGTCACAGCCCGGAGCTCAAGCGACCCGGCTGCTCACCCCTTGGGCAGCAGAAGTCCTGGTGGCGGGGTCTGCCACTCATCGAACACGGGTGGCGTGGTGTAGTCGTCGGTGCTGACATTGGAGAGGTCGACTTCGCCGCCGGTGAACTTGGCGCCGCGGAAGGTCACCTCGCCGCCGGTGAAGGTGGCGCCGTCGAACTGGACGCGGCCGCCGCTGAACTCGGCGTTGTCGAAATTCACCGTGCCGCCGGTGAACTCGGCGCCGCCGAACCAGACTTCGCCGCCGCTGACGTGCATTCCGTCGAACGCCGTCCGGCCAGCGGGGAACCGCGTCAGGCTGAGGTAGAACCGGCCGCCGGTCACCTGGATGCCCGCGAAGTCCGCTGACCGCAGCACCGCCCGGACCAGGTTGAACTCGTGTCCCTGCCAGCCGACCGGCGCGCCGGGACGAAGATGATCGCTGATCACACTCGTGATCGAGAGGCGCACCTCGGACTCCTCGTCGTGGTACCACGGCGAGTCCAACGCGGGCTCATAAGGAATACGCAAATACGCGCACAGCACGTCGATGCACACCTGACGCTGTTCGAGCCACTCGTCGGCGAGACTCGCCATGGCGTAGATCCCGGCGAGCCTGACAGTCGGCTTCTCGTGACCGATCTGGGAGCACGCGCTGGCGAAGCGCTCGTTCAGAACCTTGACGCGCTCGCGTGCTTCGACCACCTCGCCGATCCGTTGCTTGCGGTAGGCGACCACCAGCGCCACGACTCCGCCAACGCCAGCCACCACCGACAACGCCATCTTGATGACGTCCAGCCTGGTGTCGGGGCTCGGCGCCGCCGGCAAACCCAACGCGAGCCACAACAGCACGGCCGCGACGGCGAACACGCTGAGACCGATCAGGACGACCGCGACGATGTGTCGCCTGATCGGCCAGAGTCCGGTGGTCTTGCTCTCCTGGCGATTCGTCAATGCCACCGCGAGATCCTAGATCGCTCAGGCAGGTGACCAGCCGCGCAGTGCTGTGTCGGCGACGCCGTCGAACGCGCCCCTTGAGTCCCGACCGATACCGAAATGTCAGCGCCGGTTTCCGTGCGATGCTTCGTCGGTGCCATTGGTGTGGGTGACCGGCAACTCAGGGGCCGGCAAGTCAACGGTCTGCGCGCTCCTGAAGAGCATGGGCGAGCTGGCTGTCGATGCCGACTGGGAGGGCTACAACAAATGGGTTGATCGGGCGAGCGGACAGGTTGTCGTCGATCCTCCCGATCCGGTGCCGGCCGGCTGGCTCGATCGCTTCGCGTGGAAGATCAGCCGCGCCGAGGTCGAGGCCCTTGTGGCGAGACTGCACGACAAGACCGCGTTCCTGTGTGGATGTGTCGAGAACGAGGCAGACGTGTGGGATCTCTTCGACCTCGTGGTCTGCGTGGTGGTGGACAACGAGACCGTCCGGCACCGTCTCCTGACCCGCGCGACGAACTCATTCGGCAAGCACCCGGAGGAGCTGGCGGCGGCACTCGAACACAACGACGGTGTCGAGTCCACGTACCGCCGCCTCGGCGCGACGATCATCGACGGCAGACAGCCGCCGACTGAGGTCGCTGACGCGATCCTCGCTGCCGCTGGCCGCCTGCCCTCAACGAGTTCGGTCGGCGAACGTGGTGCTCTGTAGCCTACGGACTATGTCCCTGGCGATGACGCCCACCGAACGCGAGGCCTTCCTCGCCGAAGTGCACGTCGCGGTCGTGACAGTGGCCGACGACCGCGGCCGAGGTCCGCTGGCCATTCCGCTCTGGTACGACTACCAGCCCGGCGGCGAGATCATCGTGGTGACCGACGGCAACAGCCGCAAAGCCCAGCTGATCCGCAAGGCCGGCCGGGTCACCGTCTGCGCGCAGACCCAGGAGATGCCCTACCGGTACGCCTCCGTCGAGGGCCCGGTCACCGCGATCGAGGACACCGTCACCGTCGAGCAGCGCTGGGACCTCGCCCGCCGCTACCTGGGCCACGAGGGCGCCGACCGCTACATCGAGGCCACCCGGGACATCACCGACCGCATGTGCGCGATCCACATCCACCCCGAGCACTGGCTGACCCGCGACTACACGAAGGCCGGTGGATAGGGTCAGCGACCCTGCCCGTCGCGGACTGACAGATCGGCCACGATCTCACGCTGAACGTCCAGACCTGGCTCGTGCACGACCGCATGACATTCCGGTGGTGGGCTTGGTCTTGCCCACCACCGGAATGCTTCGGATCAGCGGGTGGGTTCGGTGCCGATGCCGTCGACCACCGCCGTGGTGATGGAGGAGTAGCCGGTGACGGTGCCCTCCGGGATACCGGCGAACCTCGAGTCGGACACCTTGCGTTCCCCGATCACCTCGCCGGTGCTGGGGTTGAGGATGATCTCCTGGCGCTCGTCGCCCTCGGTGATGCCCAGCGCTACGCCCTTGTGGCCGTCGAGATCGGCGGCGCCGTCGGTGACGTCCAGTCCGGGGAGGTAGGTCAACGCCCGCAGTAGGTTCGCGCGGGCCGCCGCCGGCATCAGACCGGAGCGCAACGCGTCCGCGGCGTAGACCAGGGACTGCATACCGCCGCCGCTGTCCTTGCTCAGCCGCTCGTACAACTGTTCGGGGTCGGTGGGCAGGCCGGCGAGGAACTCCGGTTTGGGGAATTGCCAGTTCCCCTGCCCGGGAGCGCCCTCGACGAAGTCGCCGCCCTTGGCGCGCTGTTCCGGCCACGGCACCTCCTCGATCACGGCCCCGGCCGCGCGGGCTTCGGCCTCGGTACCCGTGATCCATTTGCGGTTGCCGGTCTCCCGGCGCCGTTGCAGCCACTCCCCGTTGGGATCGGCGGGAATCCAGGTCTCGATGAGGTTCTCGTTGAGAAAGGAAAAGCTCCTGTTCTCCGAGCCCGTCGTCTTCAGCCACCAGGCATGGGTGGCCACATAGCGGTACTGGCCGGCCGCCAATACTGGATCCTTGGCCCGTGCGGCAACATCGGCGGCGCTGGTCAACGTCTCCTGCGCTTCAGCGGTGGCGGTGTTGGCGGAGAACAACACCGTCTGTGCCAACACACCCCCGGTCGCGAGCACCGCGACCGCGGCCGCCGCGGCCAACCAGCGGCGCAACGGCCGGTGCCGACGCACACCCTCCCCGGTCTCGGCCGTGTCCGGCTGCGGCTGGGCCTGGCTGTCCACGGCCGCCATCAGGTTCTCCCGCACTCCGGCCAGACCCTGTTGATCAGTCTCGATGTCCATATACAGTCCGGCCAGCGCGTGGTCGAGCTCGTCCTTGGTCCATACCTGCCGCATGCCGGCCCGCTCCTCCTCACGCATCGCCTGCCTCCGTTCCACTGGTCGCGACAGAACTGTGTGACCGCAACCACCGACGCACCCTGTGCAGGCGCGAGTGGACCGTGCCCACCGGGATGCCCAGGGCCTGGGCCACCTCGGTCGAGCTCAGATGACCCCACGAAGTCAACAGCAGCACGTCCCTGTCCCCGGGCTCCAGCGCGGCCAGCGCACCGGCCAACTGCCGAACCCGCTGCTGCGCGGTGACCCGCTCGGTCGTGCGGACCTCAGGCGACTCCGCCTGCACCCGATCCGTCCCCACCATCCGGGCCCTGGCCCGCCAGCCCCGAACCTCCTGCCGCACATGCCGCCGCAGGAGATTGCTGGCAATCCCGTACAACCACGGCCGCACCCCAGCCCGAGCCGGGTCATAGGTGTGCCGTTGCTGCAACGCCACCAGAAACGTCTCCGACACCAGGTCATCGGCGGTCTGGTCCCCGACCCGACGCGCCAGGTAGGCGTGCAACGACCCAGCATGCTCATCGAAGAGCCGCCCAAAAACCGACCTCAGATCCGGCCCCGACAGATCCAGGCCATCCCCGAGCGGCGGCCTCGGGCGGGGCCCCGCTGAGTTCGCGGTCATCCTTGTCACGCCTCTACTTGCCCGCAGCCCACGACGCGCTTCACGAACCCAACGTGTCCTGCGACACCCCGGCTCACCCTGAGTACTCGCTTGTCGGTTCTGATTTGCGTGGCAGCATCACCGCGTGCATTGTTCGGCCATGTTCAGTGGCGCGCATGTGATCCTCTACAGCCAGAACGCTGAGGCGGACCGGGCCTTCATCACCGACGTCCTCAGGTTTCCTCATGTGGATGCCGGGCACGGATGGCTGATCTTCAAGCTACCGCCGGCGGAGGTCGCTGTGCACCCGACCGACGGGGCGCCGCAGCACGAGTTCTACCTGATGTGCGACGACTTGGACGCGGTGCTGTCCGAGCTGGCGGCGGCCGGTGTCGAAACCACCCGGCCGGTGGCCGAGGAGCGATGGGGGCGACTCACCGCGGTGCGGTTGCCAAGCGGGTCCGAGCTGCCCCTGTACCAGCCACTGCACCCCATCGCACACAGCCTGTGACCTTGCCGAGTGCGGGATCGCCTGTCGCGTCGTTTCTCGATCGGCGTCTTGCGTGGTGGGAGATTGACCGGTGAGGGGGTCATGGTGTGAGTTGCTGGTGGCCGATGACGGAGAGCAGTTCGAGTTTGGTGTGGCTTTCGGTGCCGGGGCGGGTGGTCAGCACGACCAGGGTCTGTGCGCGGTTCTCGGTGAAGAGGACCTGGCCGTCGACGTCGATACGGCCGAGTTCGGGGTGGATGATGGTTTTGCTTTCGTCGTAGTGCTGGGCGACTTCCTGGAGTTCCCACAGGCGGACGAACTCGGGGCTGTGTTCCTGGAGTTCGGCGAGAATCCGGGTGGCTCGGGGGATGTCGCTGCCGGCTGTCAGTGCGACCCGTAGGCGGGCGGCTTGGGCGCGGCCGTGGCGTGTGTGGTCTTCTTCTGGGTAGATCAGGCGCTCGGTGGGGTCGGTGAACCAGCGGTAGTAGGCGCTGCGGGCCAGGCCGGTGTGGCGGGTCTGGTCGCCGAGCAGCGCGGTGGCCAGGGGGTTCATCGCGAGGGTGTCGGCCATATCGGTCAGCACCAGGGCCGGGGAGTCGTCCAGGCGGTCCAGGACCCGCATCAGTGTCGGGCTGACATGGTCGGAGTGGTGGAAGCGCGCCGGGGCGTTGTGGCCGATGAGGCCGAAGAGGTGGTCTCGCTCGTCCAGGGTCAGCCGCAGTGCCCTGGCGAGGGCGGTGGCGATCTGGATGGAGGGCTGCGGGGCACGCTGCTGTTCGAGGCGGGCGTAGTAGTCGGTGGACATGCCGGCGAGTTGGGCGACCTCCTCGCGTCGCAGCCCCTGGGTACGCCTGCGCGGACCCTCGACCAGCCCGACGTCGCGGGGCGCAGCGTCTCACGCCGCCTGCGCAGGAACTCCGCCAGTTCCTTGTTGTCCATGCCCTCCATCGTCGTCGCTTCCCACCCCGCTAGCCAGAGACCGTCGATCCATGGCTGAGCTTCTGCTCAGCGTGATCCGCGGACTACCCGAGGTTGCCGGGATCGGAGCAGGCGCGGAGAAGGTCACGTGACCTGGATGACCCGCGTGCCCATCGGCACTCAGGACGGAGTGATCGCGTCCAGCACCACGACCGGCTCGAAGCCGCGGCCTTGGGGGTGATCGGCAGCGGCACCCACGCCAGCGTGGAGGTGACGTTCATGACGACCGCGTCGTCCTGGCCCACCAGCAGCGGCAGGAAGGCATACGTCATCCGGATCGTGCCAAGCAGGTTGACCGTCACGTGATCCTCGGCGACCGGCAGGAAGGCCGGGTCGAGGAGGTTCTCACGCAGCATGATGCCCGCATTGTTGACCAGCACGTTCAGCCCGGATAGTGCGCCGCCACCGTCTCGGCGACGCGCGCGATCGACGCGGGATCCGCGACGTCCAGGACGAGCGCCTCGATACCTGGGTGCTCCGTCGTGATCTGATCCAGCAGTTCCTTGCGCCGGCCGGCGACGATCACCTTGTTGCCGGCCTCGTGCAGACGCACGGCCATGCCAAGCCCGATGCCCGAGGTGCCGCCGGTGATCAGGATCGTGTTGCCGGTCATCTTCATAGGGGTCTTCTCTCCTTCGCCGCAGCGGGCCGGTGATCGCCCGCAGCTCGACCGTAGGAGCGCCTCCCCAGGGTCGGGAGAGGACGGTTTGTCCATGGATCGGCGATCCCTGCCTGGAGGTCAGGTCAGTTCGTCGCTTGACGCGACCTGGCAGCCGGTTTGGCATGCTGGGCGGGCGGCACACCACCACCCTCCGCCGGCCGGAGGGTGGTTCCTCCGCGTGGTCGGGGAAGTGACGAGGGTAGCGATGGGTGAGATACAGGCTCGGATTCAGCGTCATGTCGACACGTTGGTCGGCACCGGCGCGGAGACCGGTGTGCAGGTCGCTGCCTATCGGGATGGTGCGTTGATCGTCGACGCGGTGGCCGGCACGGCCGACCTGGCCACCGGGCGACCGGTCACCTCCGGCACGCCGATCTTCAGTTTCTCCACTGGCAAGAACGTGGCGGCCACGCTCGCGCATCTGCTCGTCGCGCGCGGTTTCGTCGAGTACGACAGCCTGGTCACGGATCTCTGGCCTGAGTTCGGTGTGCGTGGCAAGGCCACGGCGACGCTGCGGCACGTGCTGACCCACACGGTCGGTCTGCCTGCCATGCCGCGCGAGATCACCCCGGGCGAGCTTCCGGGCTGGTCCAGGGTGTGTGAGTCGCTGGCCGCCGCCGAGCCGCGCTGGCGGCCGGGCACCGCCACGGGCTATCACTCCTACACCTTTGGCTATCTCGTCGGCGAGTTGGCTCGCCGCGCGACCGGGCGGCCCATGTGCGAGCTGCTGCGTGAGTGGATCACTGCGCCGCTCGGTATCGAGGGGCAGCTCTACTTCGCCGCTCCGCAGGAGGCGCTGCCGGGGTTGGCGCGCCTGGAGCAGCACACGCGGGGATGGCCTGCCGTCCCCGACGACGGTGATGCGGTCCTTGCCCGGTGGGAAAGCCAGCCGAGTGCCGATTTCGGCAACAGCGGCGAGATCCTGTGCGCCGATATACCGTCGGTGTGTATCGCCACCGCGCACGGCCTTGCCGCGATGTTCAACGCCGTGCTGCAGGGCAAGCTCGTGGATTCCGCGCGGTTGCCGAAACTGTCCACGCTCGCGTTCGAGGGTGTGGATCAGGTTTTCGGTAACCAGGCGCGGATGGCGCTGGGTTTCCCGATCGGCAGGATCGGCGCCCCTGCCGAGGAGAACTCCGTGGCGTTCGGATGGCCGGGCGGGGGCGGAAGCTACGCCTACGCGGACCCCGCGCGGGGGGTCGCCTTCGCGCTGACGAAGAACCGGCTCGTCCCGAACTTCGACACCGCGTTGTCGGTCACCACGATCCTGGCCGATCATCTCGCCGGGACCCGCTGAGCTTTCCGGGGCGGAATTCGGGACGATCAAAGGAGAAAATCGTGTCTACTCATCCGGGCGGCGACTCGACCGCGCCGCGGACCAGCCTCGGTCCGTTCTCCTCGCCAGGCGCCAGCCCGACGCCGTGGGAGGCGACGGAGTGGGCACTGCGCAGGATCCAGAAGTTCCAGCTGTGCACGGTGCGCCGGGATGGCCGTCCCCACGTGACACCGTTGCTGGCGATCTGGGCGCTCGGCGCGATGTGGTTCACCACCGGCGACAACGAGCAGAAAGCCAAGAATCTCAGCGCCAACCCCCACTGCGCGCTGACCACCGGAACCGACACCCTAACCGGCATGGACTACGTCATCGAGGGCACTGCGAGCCTGGTCACCGACCAGGACACCAGGCAAGCCGTGGCGACCGCGTTCGAACAGGCCTATGGCTGGCAACTCACCCGCGAGGACGGAACCTGGTACCAACTGGGCGACGCCGTCCGGACCGGGAATGTTCAGCTCTACCGGGTCCAGCCGGACAAGGGGTTCACCTTCGCCACCGGCAGCGAGTCTTCCCAAACACGCTACCGGTGGAGCTGAGGGCGGGCAGGCAACGAGTTCTGCGTCAGGTTCTGGGTTGTCTCATTCGAGTGTCATTCATGATCGGTCTCAGTTTCGTTGGTTCTACGACCCCGAGGTGGTCAGGGTCGCGCTCCAGCGCCTGGACGCGGCTCAGACCCCCTTGATCCGTTCGACGAGCTCGTCGCGGTACTCCCGCACCGCCTGGAACTCCGGTTCGTCGCCGGTCGCCCGCTTCAACGCGCCTTCCAGGATCTTCAGCCCCTGGCGTTCGTCGCCGCGCGCGTCCGCCTGCCTCGCGGCGTTCTCCATGGCTTTGGCGAGCTTGGTCTGCGCCTCGGGTTCCTTGGCGGCCTTGTGGATCCGGATCCAGTTGCCGCCCGGATCGACGACGGTGAACCCGGTGTACCGGTCGTTGCGCAGCCGCGGCCGGGTCATGCGCGGGATGCCGGAGACGAGCAGTTTTCCGTGCACGGACCGCATCCCCGCCGCGAAGGCCTCGAACAGCTCGCTGGTGTCCGCCACGATGACCAGGCACGTGCTGTACGACTGAGCCGGGTCGTAGTCGTCCATCCCGAAGAAGTGCAGGTTGATGTCTTCCCGTCGCACCGCGACGTGCGGGTTCGGCCGCGTCTGCCGATAGGTGATCTCGAAGCCGAGCATCTCGTAGAACGACGCGATCTCATCGATGGATGAACAGGGCAGGAGCGGAATGGTCAGTTCGTTCGCCACCGCCCGAAGCTAAGCCCGGGCCTGCCGAAACGACACCGAGCTATTTGCTCATGCGAACAGCGCTACAGCCCCGCCCAGCAACGCCTGGGGGTTGCGCTAGCGGAAGTCCCTTGAGCGGCTTGGGATTCGTAGGTCCAGGTGTTCGATGTGGTCGGCCTGCAGGGTTGTCACGCCCTCCGCGTTCACGATGATGCCGCGGACCAGCAGGGCGGCGGAGTTTCGTGCGATTCTGCGGTAGCGGGTCCACAGGCCCTGGGTGCACACGACGTTCGCCATGCCGGTTTCGTCTTCCAGGTTCAGGAATGTGACGCCGCCCGCGGTTGCTGGGCGTTGGCGGTGTGTTACCGCGCCGCCAACCAGGACTCTCGTGCCGCTCTCCACCTTTGGCAGTGTCGACAGCGGTAGGGCGCCCTGGCTGGTCAGCCACTCGCGGACGAACTGGGTCGGGAAGCTGTCCGGGGACAGGCCCGTCGCCCACACGTCCGCGACCGCCAGTTCGATGCCGTCCATGCCCGGTAGCACCGGGGCTTCCGCGCCTACCGTGGTGCCCGGTAGGCGGTCAGGGCGGTCGCTGGCCACCGCGCCCGCTGCCCACAGTGCGGAGCGGCGGTCGACCTCGAAGCAGCCGAACGCACCCGCGGTGGCCAGTGCCTCGATCTGCGCTCTGGTCAACCGCGTCCGTCGCGACAGGTCGGCCATGTTTCGGTAGGGTCCGCCTGCTTCCCGCTCCGCCACGATGCGGGTGGCCAGCTCCTCGCCGATCGTGCGCACAGTGGACAGTCCTATGCGGACTGCTGGTTCGCCGTCCGAACCGGATGGTTCCAGTGTTGGGTGGGGCAGGCTGGCGTTCAGGTCCGGTCCCAGCACCGTCACGCCGTGCCGGCGGGCGTCGGCCACCAGGGACTGCGGGCTGTAGAAACCCATTGGCTGGGCACGCAACAACGCGGCACAGAACGCCTCCGGGTAGTACAGCTTGAACCAGGCGCTCGCGAACACCAGGTACGCGAAGCTCAGCGCGTGGCTCTCCGGGAACCCAAAGTTGGCGAACGCCAACAGCTTCTCGTAGATCCGGCTGGCCAGCTCCTCGTCGATGCCGTGCGTCGCCACGCCGGCGTAGAACCTGTCCCGCAACCGTTCCATCCGGCTTGTCGAACGTTTGGCGCCCATGGCCCGGCGTAGCTCGTCGGCCTCCGCCGGGGTGAAGTCGGCGACGTCCACCGCGATCTGCATCAGCTGTTCCTGGAACAGCGGTACGCCCTTGGTCTTCTTCAGTGCCTTCTCCAACAGCGGGTGGTCGTAGGTGACCTTCTCGACACCGTTGGCGCGGCGGATGTACGGGTGCACCGAGCCGCCCTGGATCGGGCCGGGACGGATCAGCGCCACCTCCACCACCAGGTCGTAGAACTCCTTGGGGCGCAGGCGGGGCAGCGTCGCCATCTGCGCACGACTCTCCACCTGGAACACACCGACCGAGTCTGCTTTGGACAGCATGGTGTAGACGCGGTGGTCGGCCAGGTCAAGCTTGTCGATGTCCACCCGCACCCAGTGGTGCTCCTCGACGAGCTCGACCATGTACCGCAACGCGGACAGCATGCCGAGGCCCAGCATGTCGAACTTCACCAGACCGATGGCCGCGCAGTCGTCCTTGTCCCACTGCAGAACCGTGCGCTTGTCCATGCGCGCCCGCTCCACCGGGCAGACCTCGCTGACCGGGCGGTCGCAGAGCACCATGCCGCCCGAGTGGATGCCCAGGTGCCGCGGGAAGTCCTCCAGCTGGCCGGCCAGCTCCAGCACCGTCACCGGCACGTCGTGGTCGTTCTCGCCGACCGTCTCCTTCACGGGGGCCCAGCGGTCGATCTGCTTGCTCCACGCGTCCTGCTGGCCCGGCGAGTAGCCGAGGGCCTTCGCCATGTCCCGCACCGCCGACTTCGCCCGGTAGGCGATGACGTTCGCGACCTGCGCCGCGTGCCGGCGGTCGTACTTGTCGTAGACGTACTGGATCGCTTCCTCACGCCGGTCCGACTCGATGTCCAGGTCGATGTCCGGCGGGCCGTCCCGCGCGGGGGCCAGGAACCGTTCGAACAGCAGGTCCCAGCGCACGGCGTCGACCTTGGTGATGCCCAGCGCGTAGCAGACCGCGGAGTTCGCCGCCGAGCCGCGGCCCTGGCAGTAGATCCCGTTGTCCCGGCAGAAGTCCACGATGTCCGCGACGATGAGGAAGTAGCCGGGGAAGCCGAGTTCCTCGATCACCCTCAGCTCGTGCGCCAGCTGTGTGTACGCCTTCGGGTTCTCCTCTTTCGTGCCGAACCGGTGCCGGGCGCCCTCGTACGTCCTCTTCCTCAGGTAGCTGATCTCGGTGTGACCGGGGATCTCGAACGGCGGCAGCTTCGGCACGACCAGCTTCAGGTCGAACGACAGGTGGATGCCGAGCAGCGCGGACCGCGCCACCACGCCCGGGTAGCGCGCGAACCGGCGTTTCATCTCCGCGCCGGAGCGCAGGTACGCGGTCGGCGCGGGCGGCAGCCAGCCGTCCATCTCGTCGAGGCCGCGTCTGGCCCGGACCGCCGCGAGCGCGGCCGCCAGCTCACCCCGGGTCGGCTGCGCGTAGTGCACCGCGTTGGTGGCGATCGTCGGCAGCCGCAGTTCGAGGGCCATCTCCGCGAGCAGGTCGTTGTGTGTGGTGTCGAGCGGGTAGCCGAGGTCGATCAGCTCGACGAAGGTGTGGTCGCGGCCGAACGCGTCGGCGAGCCGGTACAGCTCGGCGTAGGCCGCGTCCGGGCCGTCCCGCAACAGCGCGCGGCGCACGGATGCCTTGCGGCAGCCGGTGAGCGCGACGACCTCGCCCCTGGTCTGGTCGACCACGTCGTCGAAGTCGTAGACCGGGCGCCCTTTCTCGGCCTTGTCGACGTCGCCGCCCGCGAGCTGCCCGTCGGTGATCGCGTGACACAGCCGGCCGTAGCCTGCCGGCCCGGTCGCGAGCAGCAGCAGGTGGTCGCCCTCCGGGTCGGCGATCCCGTTCTGCGGCTGGGTGAGCCCGAGGCTCAGCTCCGTGCCGAACACCGTGCGGATGCCCATTTCCTGCGCCGCCTCCGCGAACCGGACCACCCCGTACATGCCGTCGTGGTCGGTGATCGCGATGGCGTCCAGTCCGAGCAGCGCCGCGGTCTCGACCAGTTCCTCCGGGTGGCTCGCGCCGTCCAGGAAGCTGAAGTTCGAGTGGCAGTGCAGCTCCGCGTACGGGACGCGGACGTCGCCGCCCGCGTAGTCGGTGAGGCTCGGCGGACCGACCCCGGCCGGCGCGGAGTACCGCTCGCGCTTGTGTGTCCACGCTGGACTGTCCCCGCCGTCGCCCTTCGGCTCAGCGCGTCCGGAGAGAATGCGTTCCAGCTCCGCCCATTTGACCGGCGGATTGTTCCAGCCCATTACGGTACCGGCACGTTCTCCGGAGAACGGCGCGGAGCCGGGATGAGGAGGTCCAACAGGTCCATCTCGTCCAGGGCGGGGTGCTCCCGACAGTGGCCGTAGAAGCGGCACTCCGGGCAGGGCTTGTCCATCAGTCGTAGATTCCTTCCACTGTCCACCGTTCCTCGGAAAGCACGAGGAGCAGCGCGGTCTCTTCTTCCAGCAGCACCTGCAGGCGGGCGCGGCGGCACGGGTCGGTCCACCAGCGGGCGTCCGTGGCCCACGGGCCGGCCCAGGCACGTACGCGGCGCGGCTGGCCGCCGTCGACCGAGACCTGGCACGGTTTCCCGGTCAGCTCGTGTCGCGCGCTGATGTCCACCAGCGCGCCCTTCTCGTCGAACACCTTGGCCGGTAAGGGATTCGCCAGCACGGTCGCCGGGGAGGGCGCCGGCAGCCGGCCCGGCCACGGCGCCTCCGGATCACGACGTGGCGCGCGTTCGTCGCCCCATGGCACCAGCCGTACCTCCTCGCCGGGGTCGCGGCCGCCGCCGAGGACCGGGGTGACCACGGCCTCCGGGCCGAGCAGGCCCTGCACGTGGACCATGGCGCGGCCGGCACGCTCGTCGGCCTCGGTGCGGCCCTCGCCACGCCACAGGTCGAGCTGCAGCGTGCGGCCCTCGACGACCTCGACCGGTTCGAGCCGCAGCGTGACGATGCCTGCGGACGGCCGCCCGTCGACGCTGGTGAGCCAGCCGTCGAGCTGCCAGCGGACGCGGTCCGCGACGCCGGTCGGGGTGAGTGGTTCGGCGCAGCGCCAGACCCGGTCCCGTTCCTCGCCGTTGCCGGTGATGGCGTTGATGCCGAGCCGGGTGCAGGCCAGGCCGTGTCGCGCGAGGCCGGCGTGGAACTTCTCGGCGAGCGTGCGCGCGACGAACGCGGCGGCGTCCACCCGCTCGACCGGCGGCTCGAAGGACTCGGTGACGGCCAGCTCAGGCGGCGGTCGGCGCCGCGACGGCGGCCGAAGCTGTTCTCCCCTGGCCAGGCGGTGCGCGTACACCGCGTCGGCGCCGAAGCGAGCGGACACGTCCTTCTCCGGCAGTGCCGCGAACGCGCCCAACGTGCGCAACCCCAAGCGGCGCAACAGGTCGACGAGATCGGCACGGTCGTGGCCCTCGGCGGGCCGGTGCAGCTCGCGCACGCTCAGCGGGGCGAGGAACTCCCGGCTGCCACCGTCCGGGACCAGCACACCGCGACGGGCGGCGAGGACGGCCGCGAACAGCCCGTCGGCCACCCCGACCTGGCACTCCGCGCCGGTGCGGTCGGCGACCTGGTCGATGAGGCGTTCCGCGGCACGCTCCTCGCCGTCGAAGTAGGAGGCGGGGCCGCGGGCAGGGACCGCGACCACGCCGGGCCTGATGATCTCGACGCCGACCGCGAGCTCCTCGACGGCGGCGGCGACGGGTTCGAACAGCCGCGCGTCCCGCACGGGGTCGTTCGGGAAGACGACGAGCTCGGGGCAGCGGCCCTGCGCGTCCCGGCGGCGCATGCCCCGGCGCACACCCTCGGCCCTGGCCGGCGCGGAGCAGGCCACGACCCGGTTGGCCTCGACCACGGCTACCGGCTGGAGCGGCGCGAGGCGGGCAGCGGCCGCCGCGGCCGTGACCGGCCAGTCGGGGCACCACACGACGAGCATCCGCTGCATGCGTCGAACATACGTTCGAACACCGTGGACGTCAAGCGGGTGCCGCGGGTTGGCTGGATCCCTTGCGCGACAAGGAAAAGAGCACGTCAGGCGGAGGCCCCGGAAGGCGGCTCGAACGCCAGGTCGATCAGGCAGGGATCGTCTTCCGCGACCGGCCTGCGGCCATCCCTCGGCACGGGCAGTGTCTCGAGTGGATCGTCCGAGGGCGGCTCGAAGGTGGGCCCCGAAGGCGCCGGTTCATTCGGCACCGTGAGCCGGAGGCCGCCACTGGACGTGACGGGTGCTGCCCTGAAGGACCCCTTGGGGACGGGGAGTGTCCCGACGGGGTCCTTCAGGGCGTCGGCGATGCCGCCGTCCGCCGTGGGCAGGCGCAGCGACGCCGCCATCGGGCGGGCGGCCGCGCCCCTGCCTCGCACCAGGAGGTGGAGCTCCCGGGCAGCGAGGTGGCCGTGACCGTCGCCGAGACCGGACCAGGCGGCTGACTCCTGCGTCAGCTCCAGGTCCGCCCCCTGCCACGGGCCCACGGACAACAGCACCGCACCACGGTGGCGAGCCCTGGCCGACAGGCGATGCATCTGCGAGTCCGTGAGACGCGCGGGATCCACCGTCACCATGTCCATGCCGTCCAACAGCGCCGCCACCACTCTGGCGAGGTCAGCACCGGGATGGCGGACCAGCGCCAGACGCCTCACCGCGACCCCCAGTTCCGCGGCCGCGCGCAACCCCAGGTTGGGCATGCCGACCAGCGCTGCCCACGAGCCCGTTTCCGTGGCCCGCGCGAGCAGCGCGAACAGCAACGACGTGCCACCCCGGACCGCCACGGTGCTACCCCGCCGCAGGCCACCTCTCGGCAGCAGGTCCGCGATGTCCGAGTGCACGGGTAGCATCCGGGACCGGTCGTCCGGAGTCTTGGCGAGGTCGCTGGCTACTCCCACCGCACCGGAAGTAGCCAGCGACGACACCGCACCCAACGCCGGCATCCGCACGCACCCCTTTCCCCGCCAGGCGCTGCGGGGAAGGCAGCGAACTCGAACGCCTGTTCGATAGTAGCACGAAGCCGGACGAGAAGGCGAGCTTGTCGATGGTTGGTGACCGGCCACGATATCTGTCACCTGGCCACGCTAACTGTCAGAAGACGAGCATCGCGGCGCACAGTGTTTGCACGCCAGGGATTCTCAGCCGCGGCCGTTCTGGGGGCCCAGTTGAGGCATCGACGTGGGAGCCGAGCCGGCGAAAGGGCCTTTGGGAATCAAGGACCAGGCGTACTGAGATCAAGCGTTTACGTGTCCGGTCGTTCGTGGCGAAGCTGGGCGTGCTCGACGCCTGCCGTCCGATCGGAGCATCCAGCAGCCCAGTCCTGCTGCGTGACGTCTAGCACGACGAGGGCGTTGCAGATGCCCTGTTCCAGGAGGTCGTCGGCGAGTTGTCGGTCGGCGAGGGCGCGGGAGAGTTGCAGTGTGCCGATCATGAGGGCGTAGACGCTGAGGGTTTTGGTGCGCGCTGAGGGTGGGTCGTGGGGTGCTAGTCCGGCGGCGATGTCGTCGATGAACGCGAGCACGCTGTCGGTGTAGGCCTGTTTCGTCGGGTCCGCGCAGCGGGTGATCTCGTCGAGCAGGGCGGCGGACGGGCAGCCCGCCTCGGGGTTGTCGCGGTGTTCGGGCGAGAGGTACGTGCGCACCATCTGCTCAAGTCCGGCGCGGCCGGACACGATGGAGGCGAGCCACTCGCGCTGGTCGCGTAACTGGTCGGAGACCGCGGCGGCGACCAGGTCCTCCTTGGAGGCGAAGTGGGCGTAGAAGGCGCCGTTGGTCAGGCCCGCGTCCTTCATGAGCGTGGCGACCCCGGAGCCGTCGATGCCGTCGCGCTTGAGCCGGCGGCCGGCTGTCTCGATGATCCGCTGGCGTGTGACTTGTTTGTGCTCTTTCGCGTACCGCGCCACGTGCTCCTCCGCTCGCTGAGACGCTCCCTGCCCACATGTTAGTACGATCATAATCTAAATCCGTCGTAACTCTTGCTCCAGGGGCTGCGTCATACTTATGGTAGTACGGTCATAATCTAAAGGGTGGGAGCACGTGATGACAGCATCTCCGCAGGTGGCGCTCGTGACGGGCGCATCCTCTGGCATCGGCAAGGCGGCCACGGTCGCTCTAGTGGACGCGGGTTTCCGGGTGGTCGGCACGAGCCGCGACACCTCGCGAATTGCCTCCGGTGACGGCGTGACGTTCCTGAACCTGGACGTGACCAGCGACGAGTCGGTCACCGACGTGGTCGGGCAGGTGATCGCACGCTTCGGGCGGCTCGACGTGCTGGTCAACAACGCCGGTGTCGGCACCGACGGCGCCGCCGAGGAGGTCTCCGTCGCCCAGGCGCAGACGGTCTTCGATGTGAACGTCTTCGGCCTGATGCGCATGACGAGGGCGGTTCTGCCGCACATGCGTGCCCAGGGCAGCGGCCGGATCATCAACGTGTCGTCTGTCGGGGGTTTCGTCCCCAACCCGTTCATGGCCGTGTACGTCTCGACCAAGCACGCGGTCGAGGGCTACTCCGAGTCCTTGGATCACGAGGTCCGCGAGCACGGGGTCCGGGTGCTGCGTGTCCAGCCCGGTCCGATCAATACCCCGTTCGACGCGAACCTGGTGCGGGCCGACAGCCCGTTGCCGGTCTACGCGCACCGGCGGCGTGTGTTCGAGGACGTGATGACGGAGGCGATGCGCGGTGGTGACGATCCCGCCGTCGTGGCCAAGGTGATCGTCGTGGCGGCTACCGACCCGAAGCCGAAGTCGCGCTACCTGGCTGGCTCGACTGCCGGACGTGTCGCGGTGCTGCGTCGTGTCGTGCCGGCCCGGATGTTCGACAAGAGCATCCGCAAGCTCAATCGGATGAACGGCTGACTCGTCCCGGTATCGGCTGGGACACATCGGAGAGGCAAGTCATGAAGGCATTTATCGTCGATCGTTACGGACGCGGCGGCACTCTTCGGGCCGGCGAGATGCCGGAGCCTGAGGTGGGTGAGCACGACGTGCTGGTCCAGGTCCACGCCGCGGGCGTCAACGCCCTGGATTCCAAGATCAGGGACGGGGAGTTCAAGCTCATCCTGCCCTATCGCCTGCCGCTCGTTCTGGGTAACGACGTGGCCGGTGTCGTGGTCCGGGTCGGGGCTCGGGTGCGGACGTTCACGCCCGGTGACGAGGTCTACGCGCGGCCGGACAAGGACCGGATCGGCACCTTCGCGGAGTTCATCGCCGTCAACGAGGACGACTTGGCGCCGAAGCCACAGCGGCTCACGATGGAGGAGGCTGCCGCGATTCCGCTGGTCGGCTTGACCGCTTGGCAGGCGTTGGTCGAGATCGCCGAGCTGCGGAAGGGGCAGAAGGTCTTCATCCACGCCGGCGCGGGTGGTGTGGGGACGTTCGCGATCCAGTTGGCGAAAAATCTCGGGGCCACCGTGGCCACGACGACCAGCGCGGCCAACATCGATCTGGTCCGCCGCCTGGGCGCGGATGTCGTGATCGACTACCGGGCCGAGGACTTCGAAACTGTCCTGCACGACTACGACGTGGTGTTGAACAGCCTGGACAACGAGACGCTCACGAAGTCTTTGCGCGTGCTGAAGCCCGGTGGAAAGCTCATCTCGATCTCCGGCCCACCGGATCCCGCCTTCGCGAGACAGATCGGCAAGCCGTGGACTTTGGGGCCGGTGATGCGTGTGTTGAGTCATCGGGTCAGGAAAGCGGCCACCCGCCGCAAGGTCAGCTATTCGTTCCTGTTCATGTGGGCCAGTGGTAGCCAGCTCCGTGAGATCACCGGTCTCATCGACGCCGGGATCATCGAACCGGTCATGGACCGGGTCTTTCCCTTCGAATCGACCAACGAGGCCATGGCGTACGTCGACAAAGGACGCGCGAAAGGCAAGGTCGTCGTCAAGGTGCGATAACGCCACGCGCACGTCAGACGTTCGCCTACCGACAACTCGGCCCGACACCCCTCAGGCGTCCGCGCAGCGGGCCGCCTCGCCCTCGCCGGGGTCTTCGACGAGCAGATCCGCGACTCAACCGGTCGCCCGGCTGATCTCGCCCCAGCGCATCGACCCTCACTGCGCGCGAAGCGCGCCGTGCTGACCTGAATTGGAGCATCATCATGGGAATCAGTCCAGAAGCACAGCAGTTCGCGCAGTTCCTTGAAAGTGTGCGCGCGAAGTCCTCGACACCGGGTCTGGACCTGGCCGTCGTTCGTGACATCGTCGAGACGCACCATCTGGCGTCGACCGAGCCGGAGGGCGTCACCTACGCCGAGGTGGACGCCAGCGGTGTCCCCGCCCTGTGGTGCATCCCCGAGGGCGCCGGCACCGACAAGGCGCTGCTCCATTTCCACTTCGGCGGGTCGGTCACCGCCTCGATGCATTCGGATCGCAAGGCCGCCGGTCACATCGCGAAGGCGGCAGGGGTGCGCTCGCTCGTCGTGGACTTCCGTCTGGCGCCCGAGCACCCGTATCCGGCGCAGCTCGACGACGCCGAGACGGCCTACCGGTGGCTGCTCTCCCAGGGCTACGAACCGCGGAACATCGGCAGCACCGGCCACTCCATCGGCGGCACCCTCGCAGTCATGCTGGCGCTGCGCCTGCTCGCCAAGGGCGAGGCGACCCCCGGTGCGATCGTCAGCATCTCGCCGTGGACCGACCTCACCATCACCAACCCGACAGTGGACAAGAACTCCGAACACGACAAGATGCTCAGCCGCAACACCCTCGAGCTGTTCCGGGGTGCGTGGCTGCAGGACCCCGCCGTGGACTTCACCGACCCCGCGATCAGCATCGTGAACGCCGATCTGACCGGCCTGCCGCCCACGAGCGTCCACTACGGCGAGTACGAGACCCTCGCCGGAGAAGGCGCCGAGTTCGGGCGACGGCTCGCGGACTTCGAGGTCACCTCCGAGGTCCACCCCCTTCCCGAGGGCCAGCACTCGTTCATCCTCGCTGCCGGGCGCGTACCCGAGGTGGACCAGGCGATCCAGCAGATGGGTCAGTGGCTCCGCCGGCACCTCGGCGCCTGAGCAGAACCGCCACCTATAGCTGCTGGTCGACGGGGTAGCGCCCGACGATGACGGCCTCCGTGTCGCCCGGGTCACGTCATCTCGGGTAGCCCGGCCACTCCCACCCAGATAGAATTATGGTCATAATATAATTGTTGGTACGCGGCGACGAGGACTCGATCCCGCCGCCCGCGACCGTCGAACCCCGGGCCGCCGCCCGGGAGACTCAGGAACAGAATCATGACGCCCTACACGGCTGACACCCTCGAAAACCACACTGCCGCCGGCCCCTCCGCGGTGTTCACCTACCGGCGCACGGGCCCGCGGGGTGGCGTGCCCCTGGTTCTGCTCATGCGGTTCCGCGGCACCATCGACTGGTGGGACCCGGAGTTCATCGACCGCCTCTCCCGGGACCACGACGTCATCCTGTTCGACAACGTCGGCATCGGGTACACCGGCGGCGAGCCTCGCGACACCTCCGAGGGGTTCGCCGATGGCGCGATCGAGTTCATCGAAGCCCTCGGCCTGACGCGGGTCGACCTGCTCGGCTGGTCACTCGGCGGGATCGTGGCGCAGCAGGTCGCGACCCGCCGACCCGACCTCGTACGCAAGATCATCGTCGCGGGCAGCAGCGGGCCAGGCGTGGTGCCGGGCACTCCGGACATGAACGAGCGGGTCCTCTCCATCATGGCCAAGCCGGACGCGGACACCGAGGACATGCTCTACCTCTTCTACCCCGATACCGAACAGGCCCGCGCCTCCGGGCTCGAGCACCTCGCAAAGGTCTCGACACGCCTGCGGAACGGCGGCCCCGCGGTGACCGAGGAGGCAGCCCAACGGCAGCTCGTCGCTGTCGGCCGACTCCTGGCCCGGGAGTGGGGCCAGCTCAAGTCCGAGTTGCAGGCGATCAGCCAGCCGGTGCTGTATGCGAACGGGATCCACGACGTGATGATCCCCGCCGTCGCCTCCTACAAAGCGGTCGAGTTGGTCCCCGACTCCAAGCTTGTTCTTTACAGCGACGCCGGCCACGCCTTCCTGTTCCAGCACATCGACGACTTCGTCGCCCAGGTGACTCTCTTCCTCGTCGACTAGACGGATTTCCGCGCACTCCTTGGAGGGGCGCGGTGCCAACACTCACCGAATCCCACCGGCATAAGGATATGACCGTGAACAACGAACAAAAGGAACGAAACGACGTGGTGACGTCATTCAAGAACGCGCCGACCCGCACCGTCTCCGCCGAGGGCGTGAATTACGCCTACCGCGAGCTCGGCCCGAAGACGGGCATCCCGGTGGTCTTCCTGCACCACCTGGCCGCGGTCCTCGACAACTGGGACCCACGGGTCGTGGACGGCATCGCCGCGAAACACCGCGTCATCACGTTCGACAACCGGGGCGTCGGCGCCTCCACCGGCAAGACACCGAACACCATCCAGGCCATGGCCAAGGACGCCGTCACGTTCATCCGGGCCCTGGGCCTGACCCAGGTCGACCTGCTCGGCTTCTCCATGGGCGGCATGGTCGCCCAGGTGATCACCGCGAACGAACCGGAACTCGTCCGCAAGCTGATCCTCGCGGGCACAGGACCCGCCGGCGGCGAGGGCATCAAGAACGTCACCAAACTCTCCCATCTGGACACCATCCGGGGACTGCTCACCTTCCAGGACCCGAAGCAGTTCCTCTTCTTCACCAGGACCCCCAACGGCAGGCGGGCAGGCAAGCAGTTCCTGGCACGCCTGAAGGAACGCACCGAGAACCGGGACAAGGCGATCTCCCTCAAGGCCTACTTCACGCAACTCAAGGCCATCCACCAGTGGGGACTGGCCCAGCCCTCGGACCTCTCCGTCATCCGCCAACCCGTGCTCGTCGCCAACGGCGACAACGACCGCATGGTGCCCACGAAGAACACGGTCGACCTGGCCAACCGCCTACCCAACAGCGAACTGGTCATCTACCCCGACGCCGGCCACGGCGGCATCTTCCAATACCACGACCAGTTCGTCGACAAAGCCCTCGAGTTCCTCAAGCAGTAGACCCGAAGGAGGCGGCGGTCCCGCCCGCCGCCACGAGCCATACGCCGAGCACCACGCGTGGTGTGTTCAGCGCATGAACGCGAGGGCGTTCTGGATGCCCTGCTCAAGGACCTCGTCGGCGAGTTCCGGGTCGGCCATGGCGCGGGACAGCTGCAACGTTCCCACCGCCAGCGTGAACAGCCCGAGGGCCTTTCCGCGCGCGGACCGCGGGTCGTCGGGAGCCAGATGGGCGGCGATGCCGTCCACGATGGTCCACGCACCGTCGGTGTAGGCGCTCTTGGTCGCGGTCGCGCAGCGCCCGATCTCATCGAGCAGGGCGGCGGAAGGGCATCCGGCGGCGGGATTGTCCCGGTGCTCAGGCGACAGGTACTCGCGGACGAACTCCTCCAGTCCCGCGAGGCCGGGCGGCAGCGTGCTGTACCTCGCGGCCTGAGTACGCAGTTGGTCCGCGACGACGGTGGCGACGAGGTCGTCCTTGGACTCGAAGTGGGCGTAGAACGCGCCGTTGGTCAGCCCCGCGTCCGCCATCAGCGTGGCAACGCCGGAGCCGTCTATGCCGTCCTGTTTGAGCCGGCGGCCGGCCGTCTCGACGATCCGTTGCCGTGTCGCCTGCTTGTGCTCTTTGCCGTAACGCGCCACCGGACTACTCCATCCGCTCGGACAAGGCCATTACCCCGCACTCCACCCAGGTCATAGTCTGACGTACGTAATATTATCATCGGCAGACAATCCGATCCGGCCGTGGGCCAGCCGCCCGTCGACCGCGGATGGGATCTCGCTCGACGCCCGCAGTGCGGTGAGCCGCCCATCGTTTCCCGCGCTGATCGTCCGCCTCTGACACTGCCTCGGCGAGCTGACCGAGCCGCACGCCTGCGGCCTTAAGGACACCTGATCTGCCGCTCGGCCGGAAGACACCGGCTCAGCGGTCCGTTCGACCACTCCGTTTCCTACTCCACCAGGAGCCTGTTCATGGACATCTCTGCCAGCACCGTCCTCGTCACCGGAGCCAACCGGGGCTTCGGCCGCGCACTCGCCGCCGAACTGCTTGGCCGCGGCGCCACCGTCTACGCCGGCGCCCGCAACCCCGACCAGATCGACCTCCCGGGCGCGAAGCCGATCGCTCTCGACATCACCGACCCCGCCTCCGTCCAGGCCGCCGCACAGGCCACCCGCGACGTGACCGTCCTGATCAACAACGCCGGCTCGGCCACCGGCGCCGACCTGCTCACCGGTGGCCTGGACGACATCCACCTGGAGATGGACACCCACTACTTCGGCACGCTCTCGATGGTCCGGGCCTTCGCGCCACAAATAGCGGCCAACGGCGGCGGTGCGATCCTGAACGTCCTGTCCGGCCTGTCCTGGGTCAGTTTCCCGGAAGTCGGCGCCTACTGCGCCGCCAAGTCCGCGGCATGGTCACTGACCAACGCACTGCGTCTGCAACTCGCCGACCAGAACATCCGGGTCGCCGGACTGCACGTCGGCTACATGGACACCGACATGACCGCGAGCGTCACCGCCGAGAAGTCCGACCCCGCCGACATCGCCCGAATCGCCATCGACGGCATCGCCGCCGGCTCCTACGAAATCCTCGCTGACAATGCCTCCCGCCAGGCCCAGGCCGCGCTGGCCGGGGGTGTCCCGGCGTTCTACCCACAGCTGACCTGAGGGGCAGCGGCGGCGGCCCGGAACCACCGCCGCGCCAGGAACCGCCCGCGCCGAACGCCGCTGGAACCGTGTACCGCCAGAAGGTCGTCGTCCACGAGGAGGCGGTCGCCGCCGGCGAGCTGTCGCAGTGTCACAGTTGTGCGACCAGAGGGCGTCCTCGACCACCATCACCGCCACAGCGAAACGCAGAACTCATCACCAAACCTCAGTGACTCGCCGAACGCTCACCACAGACAGCCCAAATGGCCCAACGAACTCTCTCCGAAACGCCGGTCAGAACCAGCGTTCACCCACGTCTGTCGGCGTACGGGTGAATGTGCCCAGTCGCGTACAGGAACTCGTGCTCAGCTGACCGCGCCGGCTGCTGTCCGTTGGCTGGTCAGAACGCGCGCTCGGCGGCAGGGGCTCGGTCTTGCCCTGCGCGTTCGGGCCGCGGTACTGGTGTCGTCCGCGAAGGCTGCGGCCACGCACGCCACGGCCGAGCAGGCAGTCCCTCGGTCAACCTCGGTCCCCGCCGGGGTTGTCGACCGATTTCCGCCTGCTCGGCCGGTGCCGTCGGTCCTACCCGGCCTGCCCGTTGCAGATCACCTTGTTGACCAGTGTCCGGTCCGCCTTGTCGTAGGCAAGTGCCAGGTCGTTGTCGGATACGGAGTCCCCGTAGGTCAGCGACAGCTCGAAGGTCCTGCTGCCGTCGGGCGTGCTGCCCATAATCGTCCCGTAGCCGTGGAAGCCACCCATGCCCTTGAAGACGGTGCCGCAGTTCGGGCCCGCGTCCTGCACCCACAACCCGAGGCCGTAGCCGCCCTTGGGGTGCGGCCTGCGCATCTCGGCCAGCAACGGGGCCGGCAGGAGCTTGCCGCGGTTGAGCGCGGAGAAGAACGTGTGGAGGTCCTTGGTGGTCGAGATCATCTCACCGGCGCTGGACACCCAGGAGGGGTTCTGGCGGGTGATGTCGACGACCTTCCACTGCCCGGCGTCCTGGTACCGGTAGTAGCCGTGGGCGTGCGGCCCGGGGATCCCCGACCGCGTGCCCGGCACCACGGTGTCCCGCAGCTTGAGCGGCCGCAGGATCCGCCGCTCGAGCTCGTCGCCGTAGGGGCGGCCGGTGACCTTCTCGATCAGCAGCCCGGCCAGCACGTAGTTGATGTTCGTGTAGCCCCAGTCTGTGCCCGGCGCGAACAGCGCCGGCTTGGACACGCTGAACCGCACCATGTCCTCCGGCCGGTAGGAGTGGAACCGGTTGTCCACGAACTCCTGGCCCGCCAAGGGCATCAACCCGGACACGATCGTCCCGTCGGGCAGCATCGCACCGACGTAGTCGAACAACCCGCTGGTGTGCTGCAACAGCATCCGCACCGTGATCCGCCGGTCCAGCCCGTACTCGGGCAGGTAGTCGGCCACCGGTGCGTCCAGGCCAACGCTGCCCTCACCGACCAGCTGCAGCACCACGGTCGCGATGAAGGTCTTGGTGTTGCTGCCCATCCGGAACCGCCCGTTCGTCGGCGGCTTCGCGGTCGATCCCAGCTCGCGCACCCCGGCACTGCCGACCCACTCGCCCCGCTGGTCGTGCACCCGCAGCTGCACCCCGGCAAACCCGGAGTCGGCGATCGCCTGGACCGTCGCCTGCAGGTCCGGACGATCCTGCCCGGCAGCGGCCACGCCGTCCGCGGCAGCCACCCCGGGCAGGGCCACCCCGGCCAGCAGCCCAGCCGCCACCGCCGTGACCCCCGCCCGCCGAAACAGCCGCGGCATCCGGACCCTGTCGTTCCTGGCACCCATTCGAGGCCCTGAGGCCACAGTCGATGAACTGATCATGGCAACCACGATCGCCAACCGCCCTGACACAGGACAGTCACCGCGCTGACACCACCCGTGACACGGCATCCCCACAGCGCGAAACGGCGGTTCACCGGCACGGCGACCTTGATTCGCGCGACAGCAGCGCAGACTGACGAAGCACAACCACCGCGCTCAGACGGGGCGGCCGCCGCGCGACATCCGCCCCCGGACGAGCAGCTCGACTTAGCCGTCGTCGCCTCGAGACAGCAGGAAACTGGGCACGGTCACCCGTAGCGAGCCGCCTGGGGCCTTGCGGCCGATCACTGGACACCCCCTCCTGCAGCAACGCCGACAGCGCGAGGTGACAACAACGTCGGCCAGGCGGTGACAACCATCGCGGCCAAACTGGCGAAAGATCGTGTTCGGGGACGGCTTCCGATGACAACTAGCCTGACTCGTCACAATGGTCGCTGTGGCTGAGCACTTCAGTTGGCCGGTTGAGCGTGGTGGTTGGCCTGCTTGGCGCTCATCGGGGCGGGGTCTCGATCGGACCGGGGGTGGCGCCATCGTGGAGGGTGTCGGCGATCGTGTGGCCGATGGCAGGGGCGCGCATGAACAGGTTGTTGCCCCAGATTGCGGTGGCCGGTCCGTTCTGGCCGATGTGGACGCCGTCGCCCAGACCTGGGATGACCGTGCCGTGGACCGTTTCGAGGACCTCGTGCCCGACGCCGGGCAGGAGGTCGCGGGTGTAGGCCCGGACCGTCTCGAGGGAGTGGGCGACCGCTTCGTCCCTGCCGGTGTCCCAGGGCAGCCCGTCGCCGAACTCCACTCCGATGGTCAGGCGGTCGTCGCCGTGCGGGTACAGGTAGAACGTCACGCCGAGCTGCCAGTTGTGGCTGCGGTCAAGCCAGCACGGCGGCTGGTCCTCCCGGTATCGGAGACCGAAGGTGAACTGGACCTGATGCGCCAGCGCGCTCGGGGTCTCGATGCCGACCTGTGCGGCGAGTTCGGAGGTGCCCTGCCCGGCCGCGATCACGACGTGGTCGGCGTCGTGCCGCCCGGCGTCGGTCCACACCGTGACCCGGTCGGCCGCCGGCTCGATGCGGTCCACCCGTTCAACACGCAGGCTCGCCCCGACGGCACTGCGCAGATACCGGCCGGTCGCGGCGGCGTCGATGACGCCGGCACGTCCACCGGTCGGCCCTGACGGCCAGCGCTTGTGTCTCTCGATGGTGGCCTTGTTTTCGCGGTACGGCGTCGTGATGACGAGTCCGTGCCGGTGGAGGCGGACGAGGCCGGAAAGTTCGTGGCGGCGTTCGGCGCGGGTCGTGTTCCGTCGCCGGGCGAAGAGTGTCCGGAACTCGGTGTCCCACTCGGACCAGAGCGGTCCCGCCCAGCCCTGGACCAGATCGGCTCGGAGCAGGTGTCCGTGGTCCGCAGGAGGCGCGAACTACCGGCCGACCGCGCGGCCATCGGCACCGCGGCCTCGAGACAGATGACCTCGCAACCGCGACGCAGCAACACGCGGCTGACCGCCAGCCCGACTACACCGGCACCGACCACCACGACTCGCATGGTCCGATCTCACCCCCGCGTAACGGTCTGACAAGGACCAGACGGCAACAGCCGCGAAGTGCCCTTCCTTGCCGGAGAGGGGCTTTCGCCCATCCATCCTGACGATCACCATGAATCATCGAGGTTAACATGACCGACAGAGAGGTATTGTTCAGCGGCATCGGCGAGATTATTGGGCGTCGACACCGGCTTTCTGGTTTGGATCCCAAGTCTGGGACTTTCGAACTGCATGACGAGGATCGAACGGTTCGTGTCACATTAGAGTTGGATCTTCTTGGGGAGTACTTCAATCAGCTGAATGAGCATGACATCCCCGGCTCACCGCAGGATGCACGGGACCGAGTCCGGGCGAAGCACATCGCCATGCGGATCGAGGAAATCTTCGAATCAGACATCTACTTGTCACTTCTCGAGATCCGGCTCGACCGGTCAGCCGATGGTCGGGTTTCCCTTGTCGATCGACGCGGCTCCGCGCGGAGATCATTCCCTCCGACAACCACAGAGAGCGGCTATTGGTCACCCGACCGACCTGGCACCTGATCGGCACCTATTCATCTCGGGCTCACCCTCACCCCGCGCGAGCGACTCGAGATCTTCGGCAGCACCCGACTGGAGGACAACGCGGCCCGCGCCGAACAGCGCTGGGGCGGCACCGAACAATGGGAGCAGCGCCGCACCACACGACCCACCGCGAGGTCGCCGACGCCGACCGCCGCGGCGCGGACGAATAGTCAGTGGTCTGACCAATGGCCGGCCATCCGACTTGTCAACACCGTTCAGGTGCCGGCCGAGAACTTGTCACGTACGTGACAAACCGTGGGTTTGTTCCGTCCGGATGTGACATCTCGAACGTGTGCTCCGATAAAGCCAGTGCTACCGCTCGAAGGTGCGCGGGCTGTAAGGGAGCACCACATGACTGTCGAGTACCGCCTCGACAACAACGTCCTGCCCAAGCCGCTCGCGGATGTGCTGAGGCCGGAGTTCGCCAGCGTCGCCGCCGAGATCGTCGACGAGATACGCGCGAAGATCCCCAACTACGCGCGCCCGCTCGACGGTCCGTACGGCAAGTCGCTCAAGGCCGGTGTGCAGCACGCCCTCACACTGTTCATCGAGCAGATCGCGAACCCGGACGCGTCCGCGCAGAAGTGCTACGAGGTGCACCAGAAGCTCGGCCAGAACGAGATGCGGGAGGGCCGCAGCCTCGACGACCTGCAGGCCGCCTACCGGATCGGCGCGCGGGTCGCGTGGCGCCGGGTGATGCGGGTCGGCAAGCGCAACGGTCTGTCCTCAGCGGTGATGTCGCAGCTCGCCGACGCCGTGTTCGCCTACATGGACAAGCTGGCGTCAGTCGCGCTCGACGGGTACCTCGAGGCCAAGGCGACCTCCGCCGGCGCACTGGAGACCTGGCGGCGCCGGCTGCTCGGCATGATCCTGCAGAACCCGGCCGCACCACCGGCCGCGATCGCCGAGCTTGCGCAGCTGATCAGCTGGGAGGTGCCGGAGAAGGTCTCGCCGATCGCCGTGCACCCGCTGCCCGGCACCGGTCACAACCAGCGGAAACCCACCCTTGACGCGGACGTGCTCGCCGATCTCGACGGCATCGAGCCACGCCTGCTCGTGCCAGGCGAGGTGACCGACGGGCGGCTGGCGGCGATCCGGGCCGCGCTGCCGCAGTGCCGGCTCGCGGTTGGGCCGTGTGTGCGGCTGGACTCCGCGGCGTACGCGCTGCGCTGGGCCCGCAAGGCACTGTCGCTGGCACAGCAGAACGTGCTGCCGGACCGGCAGGTCATCCGCGCCGAGCACTACCTGTCGACCGTGCTCGTGCACTCCGACGACCGGCTGCTCGGGGCCCTGCGGGACCGGCTCCTGGCCCCGCTGCGAGGGCTCACGGTCAAGCAGCGTGAGCGGATGCTGGAAACCCTGCGGGCCTGGCTGGACGTACAGGGCAGCGTGCCGGACATGGCCGCGCTGCTGGACGTGCACCCGCAGACGGTCCGCTACCGCATGCGCCAGCTCGAACAGTCCCTCGGCCACCTGCTGCACGACCCGCACCAGCGTTTCGAGCTGGAACTGGTGCTGCGTGCTTCTCCGGCGCGGCGCCGCGACCAGGAAGTCGTACTTCCGGCCCAACGCCGCTGACGTTCGCTGACCGTTCGGCCATTGACGGATGGCCATTCGGCCAGAGCCGTCGTTCACACAGAACCTGACTCCCGGTCCTTCGTCTGAACAGGGCGTAAGAGCGATCAACAAGACCGGGAGAAACCACGATGTTCAAGCGCGTTGCCATCCTCGCCGCCCTCGCCGCCGGCACTGTGCTCCTGACCGCGTGCAACGCGTCCATGTCGGCCAGCGACGGGAAGACCGGGGCCACTGTGGACGTCAACCTCGCGACCGACGGCGACCAGGAGTCAGAGCCCGTCGACTGCGGTGAGGTCGAGGTGAACGGCAGCACGCAGAAGCTGATCGCCGTCGGGGCCAACGGCGGCGTCGTCGGCTGCACCGAGGCGTTCAACGTCCTCGACGAGTACCTCACCAAGGGAACCACCCAGCTTTCCGACGGCTGGGCCTGCGCCCCCGACGACGCCTCGGTCGCCTGCGTCAAGGGCGACGCCCAGGACCCCGAGGGACTCGGTTTCCACACCGAGGCCATCGACGCGACGACGCCCAAGCCGGTCGAGTGCGGCGAGGTCGACGTGGACGGCAACAAGCACATGCTGATCGCCGAGCCGACCGTGGACGGCGTGGTGGGCTGCACCGAGGCGTTCAACATCCTCGACGAGTACCTGACGATCCCCGCGGCGCAGCGCGGCGCCTCCCTCGACGGCACCGACCTCTCCGACGGCTGGCACTGCACCACCGACGACGGCGAAACCGCGTCCATCGGCTGCGTCCAGGGCAGCACCTACAACGACATCACGTTCGCGTTCGGCACCAGGCCCATGTGAAATGAGAATGCGGCCGACCCGGGGATCGGCCGCATTCTCATTTGCGGCTAGTTGACCACCGCCGCGTGCCAGCGCTGGGACAGTTGCTGGCCCTGGGTGGGGGCGAAGTTGCGCGGAACCTGGAAGCCGCCCAGGTTGGTGACCGCGTCGTTCAGGACCAGGCTGTTCGAGCCGGCCGGGGACGGTAGGCCCTGCTTCAGGTCGACCGCGCCGGACAGGATGCCGAACAGGCCGCAGCCGCTGGCCCTCGGCACCGCGAACGTGCTGTCACCCTGTGCCGCGCCCGACAGGGACAGGTAGCCCATCTGACCGGTCGCGTTCGCCGTGCCGTCGGCGTTGAAGCGGACGACCCGGCCGGTCGGCCTGGCCAGGTTGGCCGGCTTCAACACGATGGGGTTCGCGTTGGTGCCGATGTAGCAGGTTGAGCCGAGGAACGGGTTGTCCAGCTTGATCTTCACCGGCAGCGTGATGATCGGCGTGCCGGTGCCGACGCCGGCGGCGAGGTTGAAGTCCGTCGGGGCGCCCGCGGACTGGATGGTCGCGGTCACCCTGTTGAGCGGGCTGTTCGTCAGCTGGCGGCAGATGTCGGAGATGAACGGGATGGCGCTCGGGCACATGAGACCGAGCAGCCCGCCCGGGATGTCGACCGAGTCCCCGATGACGGCGCCGGCGGCCGGCGCGACGGTCGTGTACGTCCCGGACTGGTTCAGCACGCCGAGCTGGAGGTCGGTCGCGCCGGTGGTGAGCGTGGTGGCGCCGATGGTGAACGTGCCGGACGGCGCGCTGGAGGACAGGCACAGCGCGGCGACCGTCACGCCGTCGGCGGCCAGCATCGCCGGATCGTCGACAGGGCAACGGTTCAGCGGGGCCCACGCACCGGCGAGGGTCGTCGCCGCCGACGCCGGGGTCACGAGCGCGAGGGACGCGGCGGCTGCCGCGACCATCGCAAGAAACACGGTTCGGGTTCTTCGCATACCTGACACGGGCACACCTCTCACGGAAACTGTTCGAAAGGTCAGGACGGGACGATGTGTTGCACCGGCACCACCGACAAGGTGCTGCCGAGCGTCGCGTGGGTGGCGCCGTCGAGCGCACCGAAACAGTCGTTGTTCGGATCCACGGAAATGTCGTCGATGGTGGGGTTCGGCAGGATTTCGAGCTGCCCGTTCCCGTTGTGGTACCGGAAGTCGAGCGAACCGGAGAAAGTCGCTTCGCAGGCCGGACCCGTCCACGCGAACGACACGTCGGGGATGGTTCCGGTGACCACGTCGGTGGCGGCGTCGTAGGTCTGGGCGTGCATTGTCCAGTCACCGATCTGGACGTATTCCGGGGCGAAACCGAGCGGGCCGGAGCAGTCGGAGAACTGGACACCCGGTGTCTCCGGGAAGACCGCGACCGGGTTGCCGACGGTCGGCGCGACACCCGGCAGCGCCAGCGACTCGCAGTACCACTCGAAGCCGGTCTCCGGGAAGTAGAACGAGACGTCCCCGCCGCTCGCGGTGATGTTCCCTCCCGGTGTCACGGTCCAACCGGTGGCCGGCGCGGGACTCGCGGTGCCGAGCATCAGTCCGACGATCAAGGGCAGCACGAACCTGCGCACAGAACTCACCCCATCCGGAAATCAGCGCTGCGGAGTCGGCGTGACGGGTGGACAGTTGACCTGGTTGCCGAGCGAGCAGACCTTGCTCTGCGTCATTTTCACGAAATTGTCCGGCCCGGAAATCAGCTCGGTCAGCAGCCGGTCGAGATCCTCCCCGACACCACAGCCGGAAAACGGTGGAATCGTGACCTTGCCGGTCAGCACGCCGCCGTTGGTGATGCTGTAGGTCGCCGGGGTCGCGGTCAGCACCGCGTCGATCGGCGACGCGGACCTGCAGTCGTTGCCGAGGGGGACCTTCACGCCGTTGACGCAGGCGTCGATCAGTTGGACGGACAGCTGGATCTTCGCGGTCACCTCACCCGCGGTGCCTCGGAACCAGATGTCCACTTTGGCCGGTGCGAGCTGGGTGAGCTGCATGGTGCCGCTCGCCGGCATGAAACCGAACACGAAGAACGAGCCAGGTGCCTTCGGATAGGTGTGGTCGTCGGGCAGTGGTTTGGTGATCGGCGTCGGTTCGGTGCTGTTCGGCGGCTTCGAACAATCCGCCGGCGGATCGTCGACCGGGCGGGGGTTGTTCGAATAAACCGCGTTGAAGGAGCAGAATCGCCCGGTGGACACGCAGTTGCGGATGAAACTCCCGGCGGAGATGTTGATGAAACCGCCAGGCTGCAACACCGAGGCGTTGAGTTTCGCGACGTTGGTGAACCCGGTCAGTTTCGCGCAGTAGCTCTGGAACGGATAAGGGTTCGGCACCGGGATCGTCGGGTCGTTCTTCGGCGTCTCCGGCGCGTCGATGGCGTGGCATTCCAACGGTACTTTGCTTGGCTCGGCGGCAGCCGACACCGATTCCGTGCCCACTCGCAGGCCCGGCTCGGGTTTCTCGGTCGACGGGGTGACGGGATCCTCGACGTCCGCGACCGACACGGCGGCCAACTCGGTCGTCTGGTCGTCAGCCGGTAGACAGGTCAGCTCCACGCTCGGCGGCTCGGTCGGGGCGCCGTCCGCGTTCTGGCCGGTGATCGTCACGCTCAGGCCGGCCGCGGCGAAGGTGATCTCACCCGGTTCGCCCGCGGTGACCGGTTCTGGCTCGACCGTTCCCGTGAACACCGTGTCCGCGCCGAGTGGGACCGGTGTGTCCTGGACGGCTCCCCAGCTGGCGGACGCGGCGGTCTCGCCCTGTGTGACGGTGGTGTCGAGCCGCACGACGGACGTCGCCGAGACCGCGTCGGGAAGCTGGGCCAACACCTCGGGCGGCACGGTGACCGCCAGCGTCACCCCGGTCGGTTGTACCGGCTCGCCTGTCGTGCCGGTACCGGGGAAGGTGCCGGTCACCCGCAGGAGGGCCTGGCTCGTGTCGCACTGGTAGGTGAGCCGGGCGTCGACCTGCTGTGTGTCGTCCTGCGCACCAGCCGCGCCCGGACTGGCCAGTGCCACCGCCACCCCGGCGGCGGCCAGCACCCCGACACTGGCCATCCTGCGCATCCGGCCACCCATGGCGCCTTGCCTTTCGTGTGGAGCGGGCTCGTTCGACCGGCCGATGCCTCCCCGGCCGGTCGAACGAGCCAGGTGAAACTACGGGCTGGTGACGGTCAGCCCAGGCGTGATCGAGTACGAGCCCGCGAAGTTGGCGTGTTCGCCCTCGTTGATCAGGCCGAGGCAGTTGTTCGCCGGGTCGACGAACGTGACCTCGAGCGTGAAGTCGGGCAGCACCGCGAGCGTGGCCGTGCCGTTGGTGTAGGTGACGTTCACGGAACCGGTGACCGTCGCCTCACAGCCAGGGCCGACGATGCCCGCTTCGATGCCGTCGATGGTGCCGGTCGTGACGCCGGTGGCCGCGTCGTACGAACCGCCGTTCAGCGACCAGTCGCCGACCTGCGTGACCTCGAAGGTCAGGCCGAACGGGCCGGAGCACTCGTTGAACACGATGCCCGGCGTCTCCGGGATCGTCGCGAGCGGGTTCGACAGCCCGGTGCCGCTCTGCGCGGTCCCGTCGGCGGTCGACGAGGCGCAGGACAGCTGGATGCCGGACTCCTGGACCTCGAGCAGGGTCTCGCCGGCGACGCCGTGGAAGGCGCCTCCCGGTGTGACCGTCCAGGTCGCCGGCTGTGCCGCGGCGGGCCCTGTCACAATGGCCGATACGATGAGAGCCGCACCAGTGGCTAAGGTGCCGATCAATCTTGCTCGCATGCGATCGTTCCTTTCTCCCGACAATTAATGGGCGTTTCCGCCATGTCCAAAAATTATGTTACCTGTCAGTAACAGAGGCTACAAGAATTTGTTTTTCTTTTGTCTGCCTCAGCTAAGTACATCCGGTGGAGTTGTCATGTTCGGATAAAGTCATCGCGGTGCCATGTCCGTTATCACCCAACGGTCGCCTTCCCGTGACACGGTTATCGACAGCTGCGCGGCCGCGGCAGAGGTCGTGTTCGTGTCGACCCTTGTGGCGGCCTGGTCGAGGAACACCAGCACGACCGCTCGGTCGTCCTCAAGCGACTGGACCGCCGAGTAGACGACCCTGCTGGTGAGCACGAGCTTCTGTTCCGGCGCCTTGGCCCGCACCTCGGCGAAGAGCTTGTCGTAGGTGGCGAGCGCGTCGCCGCGCAGCACGTCCTTCGCGGCCTGCTCGGTCACCCCGGTTTTGTCATAGGAGTACGAAAAGATCTGGTTCATGGCGTTGGTGACGGCGGCGCTCACCTCGGCGGTGCGGCCGGTGTCCACGAGGGCCTCGTTGTGCGCGGCCGGTGAGTCACGCAGGTTGCCCGCCTCGACCAGCGACCAGGCGCCGGCGGCCGCGAACAGCACCGCCGCCGCGCCGAGCAGCACCGTGAGCCGGCGCGGGCCGAAGAACCGGCTCCTCGGCTCGGGATCGTCGTCCTCGTCAGGAGGATCGACCTCGGCGTCCTCGGTCTCGTCGTCCTCTTCGTACTCGTCGTCCAGTTCGTCGTCGGCGTCGAGGTTCAGGTCGCGGTCGTCTTCGAGTTTCGTGGTCATTGCGCCCCCAACGGCACCTGGTCCATGGCGGACAACTTCCACTCACTGTCCACACGCGACATGCCAGCGACGAACCGGTTGCGCTTCGCGGCGGTCGGCGAGCCGTCGGTCGCGGTCGAGATCTCCACCACCACCAGCAACTTCGCCGTGCCGGCACGGACGTCGAGCTCGCTGACGGCCGCGTCGAGCACGCGGCCGGTGGCGACCGTGCCGGCGTCGGCCAACGCCTTCCTGGTCTTCGCGTCGGTCGCGGCCAGCTCGTCCCGCAGCCCGCCGGTCGAGACGGCGAGCCACTTCTCGATGCCGCCGTCCACGTCGTGTGCGTCCAATGTGGTCAGAATGGCTGCCTGTGTGCGACCAGCGGCCAGTACCTCCTCGCGGGCGTTCGCGTACGCGAGCGAGTCGTCGTTCGTCGCCCGAATCCAGGTCCAACCGCCCCAGCCGGCGAAGGCGAGCGCCAGCACCACGACGCCCAGCAGCACCTTCACTTGTCGAGCCACAGCATCTCCTCCACATTGGACGCCAGGGGGAGCGCTGGAGCGCCGAGCGGTCCGGGCATACGCACCCCGCCACCCGGCACCGCCGGATCGGGCACGCCACCCTCCGGCGCGTTCTGGGAGCCACGCACCAACCTCGGGTCCCCGTACGGGAGCGCGCACTCGGTGGTGGTGTCGAACGGCAGGAGCGAGGTCTCCTCACCCGGCCGGTACGGCGTGTCGTAGCCGGTCACGCACGGCGGTGGGTCGAAGAACGTGTTCACGATCGAGATGTTGGCGCCCTCCGGGGTGATCGCGGTCGACGTCGCGGCCACCGCCTTCGGCAGGTTCACGAACAGCTGCCGCATGCCGTTGATCCGGGTCTCGAAGATGTCCGCGGTGGTCAGCAGGTTCGCGACCAGCACGGGCAGACCGGGGTTCGTGTCCGCGAGCAACCCGGACAGCTGCGTGGCCGCCTGGGGCGCCGCCCCGATCAGCTCCCGCAGGTCGCCGTCCGCGCTGGCCAGCTCGTGCGCGAACAGCTTGGCGTTGTCGGAGAAGTCCCGCCACGCCGTCGACGAGTCAAGCTGCGTCTGGAGCACGGTCGCGCCGTCGTTGATCAGGACCGTGGTCTGCGGCAGGTGGTTCTTGGCCTCGTCGGTGAACGACATGGTCGAGTCGAGCAGGAGCTGCAGGCTCGGACCGGTGTCGTTCATGGCCGTGTACAGCTCGTCGACGACGATCTGCAGCGACTCGGTCGGCACGGACTGGTTGAACGCGCTCAGGTTCGACAGCAACGTGGTGACCGGCATGGGCAAGGTCGTCTGCTCCCTGCGGATCACCGAGCCGTTCTCGAGGAACGGCGCGCTGTCGCCGCGTGGTTGCAGGTCGACGAACTGCTCACCGATCGCGGACCGGTTTGCCACCACCGCCTTCGTGTCCACCGGGATCCTCGGGGCCGAGTCGTCGAGCACGAGGTCGGCCTCCATGCCCCGGTCGGTCAGGCGCATGTCACCGACCCTGCCGACCGCGACACCGCGGTAGGTCACCTCGCTGTTGGTGAACAGGCCGCCGCCGTCCTCGAGCTCCAGCCGCACCACGTACGTGCCGCCGCCGAGCAGGCGGTCCAGACCCGCGTAGTTGGCGCCGACGAACGCGACCGCGGCGAGCGCGATCACGATGAACGCCATCACCTGTAAACGAACCGTCCTGGTGAGCATCAGCTTCCTCCCGGGATCGGCAGCGGCGGCAGCGGGGCCACGAAGTCCGGGTCCGGCGTGATGGTCAGGAAGATGTTGATGTAGTCGCCCTTGGTCACGTTGAGGACCTCGTCGGTGAACGGGAACGTCGGCAGGACCTCGAGCGCCTGCGGCAGGTTCTGCCCCGCGGCCGCGAGCTGGTTCAGGATCGGGGCGAGCGCCTCCAGGTCCGCCACCATGGCGTCCTTGCTCTTCTCGATCGTGTCCACCGCGACGTCGCCGAGCGCGTCGAGCGACTGCAGCATCGTGACGAGCGCCGTGCGCTGCTCCGACAACGCCTGCAGGCCGGGCGTCAGGTCGGTGAGCGCGCCCCTGATCTGCTCGTTGCGGCCGGCGAGCGTGGCGGACAGCTGGTTCAGCCCGTCCAGCGCGGCGGTGATGTCACCGCGGTGGGCGTCCAAATTGGTCACCAGCTCGTCCACGTTCGCCAGGAACGCCTTGATCTCCGGCTCGTTGCCGGTCAGGGCACTGGACAGCTCCTGGTTGATCGTCCGCAGCTGGCCGATGCCGCCACCGTTGAGCAGCAACGACAACGCGCCGAAGACCTCCTCGACCTCGGTGTGCCGGTTGGTGCGGTCGGCGGTGATCGTCGCGCCGTTCACCAGCCGCGCCGTGTCCGTGCTCTCCGGCGGCGCCGCCAGCTCGACGAACTTCTCGCCGAGGAGGCTGGACTGACGCAGGCTCGCGCGGGCGTCCGCGGGCAGCTGGACGTCGCCGTTGACGGCCACCACGACCTGCGGGGTCCACCCGTCCTCGCCGCCGAGCTCGATCGACTCGACCCGGCCGACCACCACGTCGTTGACCTTGACCGCGGCCTGCGGGACCAGGTCGAGCACGTCGGCGAACTCGACGGTGACCCGGTACGGGTGGTCACCGAGGTCCGCGCCGCCGGGCAGCGGGACGTCGTAGATGCCGCTCACGCCGGTCGAGGTGCAGCCGGCGGCGAGCACGAGAACCGCGGCACAGGCGGCGAAGGCTCTTCTCCTGAGTCGATGACTCACTCCGCAAGCTCCGCTCATCGGCCACCTGCTGTTCCATCGGTGATCGGGGTGGGCACGCCCGGCCAGTCCATGTACTCGAGCAGCAACCCCCGGCCCTGCAGCGTGCCCGACTCGGGGTCGAACGCCTGCAGCACGTTGGTCACGGCGAGCGGCGCCACGTCGAGCGCCTCCGCCAGGGACGCCCGGTTGTCCACCAGCAGCTGTGTGGTCTGCGCCAGCTTGTCCACATTGGACTTGATGGCGAGGCGGTTGTCCTTGATGAACGCCTGGATGTCGGCGAGCGCGGTGGCGAGCGTGGCGAGCGCGGTGGTCAGCTCGTCGCGGTCGGCGGCCAGCGTGTCCGACACCTGGGCGAGCTGGGTGTTGACCTCCAGCACCTGCTGGTCATTCGTGGCCAGCATGGTGGTGAACTTCTGCAGCTCGTCGATCGTGCCGAACAGGTCGTCGGCCGAGCCGGACAGCGTCCGCGCCGCGTCGGCGAAGTTCCGCACGCTCTCCTTGAACGCCTTGCCGTTGCCGTCCAGGTTGGCCGCGCCGGTGTCGAGCAGCTCGGACAGCGCCCCGTCGGAGTTCGCGCCGTCCGGGCCCAGTGCGGTGATGATCTCGTTGAGGCTGGCGTACAGCTCGTCCAGCTCGACCGGGGTCGCCGTGCGGGACTCGGTGATCACGGCCCCGTCCTTGATCACCGGGCCGTTCCTGGTCAGTTCGGTCAGCTGCACGTACCGGTCGGACACCACGCTCGGCGCGATCACCACGGCGCCGGTGTCCGACGCGACGCCGACCTCACGGTCCACAGTGAACACGACCTCGACCCGGTCGCCACGTGGGGTCACGGACTCGACCGAGCCCACCTTCACGCCGAGCACCTGTACGTCCGAACCCGCGTACACACCGACCGCGCGGCTGAAGTACGCGGTGACCCGCTTCGGGTCGTCGCCGCCGAACACCCACCACAGCACACCGGCCGTGAGTACGCCGAGGATCACCACGATCGAGACGAAGCGCCCGAACCGGCGCCGTGCCCGTGTCTGGTTCATTTCGCGGCCCCCGGAATCCGTGGCGGGATACAGGGTTCGCGGTTCTTCTCCACCAGACCGCAGACATACGCGTCGATCCAGCGGCCGCTGCCCGTGATGTTGTTGAGCACGCGGAAGTACGGGCCCGCGAGCTTCAGGCTCTGGTCGAGTTGGGCCCCGTACCTGGTCAGGATGTCGGTCACCTGTTCCAGCTGTGCCAGCGCGGGACCGAGCTGGCGCTGGTTGTCGGCGACGAGCCCGGACAGCTGCTCCGCCAGCTCCGTCGTCCCGGTCAGCAGGTTGTGGATGGCGTCGCGGCGGCTGTTCAGCTCGGTCAGCAGCAACTCGCCGTCGTCGAGCAGCTTGTCGAACTCCTCGTTGGTGCCGGCCAGCGTCGTGGTGATCTGCCTGGTGTTCGACAGCAGCTGCGCCAGCTGAGCGTCCCGCGAGGAAACGGTGCGGGACAGTGCGGTCAGACCGTCCAATGCGGACCGGACGTGTTCCGGCGAGTCGGCGAACGTGTCGGAGATCGTGCGGAAGCTGTCGGCGAGCTGTGCGGTGTCGATCTCGCCGACGGTCGACGCGAGCCCCTCGAACGCCTGCGTCACGTCGTACGGGGTGGCCGTGCGGTCCATGCCGATGTGGACGTCCGGGTCCTGCTCGCGCTCGCCGGTCGGGTGCAGTGCGAGGAACTTGCGGCCAAGCAACGTCTTGATCTTGATGGCGGCGGTGGTGCTGTCGCCGATCCAGGTGTCGTCGACGCGGAAGGTGACCAGCACCCGGTCGACGTCCAGGTCGACGTCCTTCACCTCGCCGACCTTGATGCCCGCGACCCGCACCTCGTCGTCCGGGCGCAGCCCGGCCGCCTCGGAGAACTCGGCCTGGTACGTGGCGCCGCGAATGCCCGGCAGGTCCCCCCAGAAGTACACCAGCGCGGCAATGGCCACCAGCACGACGGTGCCGATCACTCCGATCGGGCCCGGACTGCGTTCACGGAAGGACTTCATGACGGCACCGCCCCCGCTCCGTGGCGCCAAAACGCTCCGCAGGCTCCGCTACATCGGCGCCCTCCGCGGGCGCGGCACTGTCCTGGATATCGATGATTCGCTCCGCAAGCTCCGCTCATGACGCGTCACACCTCGGGTGCGGGTTGTCGTAGTCCTGGCTGGGGAAGCCCACGACGGTCGCCTCGCACAGGTAGAAGTTGAACCACGAGCCGTAGGAGGCGTTGCGCCCGATCCGGTCGAACTTGGTCGGCGTGATCGTCAGGAACTGCTCCAGTTCCGCGCTGCCGGTGACCAGGTTCGACGACAGCAGTCCGAGGCCGGAGATGCTCTCCTTGAGTGGCTCGCGGGCCTGGTCCAGCAGGCCCGCGGTCGCGTCCGTGAGCGCGGCCATGCCCTCGATCGCGTCCCCGATCGCGGTCCGGTCGCCGGCGAGGCCGGTCACCAGCTGCTGCAACGTGCTGACCAGAGTGGACAGCGCGTTGCCCTGGTCGTTGATGTTGCCCAGCACCGAGTTGAGGTTGTTGATCACCTGGCCGATGACCTTGTCACGGTCGGCGATCGTGGCGGTCAGCGAGCCGGTGTGCGCGAGGAGGCTGTCGATCGTGCCGCCTTCTCCCTGCAGTACCTGGACGATCTCCCCGGACAGCTGGTTGACGTCCTTGGGGGACAGTGCCTGGAACAGCGGTTTGAAGCCGTTGAACAGGTCCGTGAGGTCGAGCGCGGGAGACGTCCGGTCGAGCGGGATCTCGCTGTGCTCGGCCAGCAGGTCGGACGACAGCTTCTCGCCACGATCCAACGCGATGTACCGCTGGCCGACCATGTTGCGGTACTTGATGGTCGCGGTCACGTCGGCCGGCAGCTGCTTGGACCTGTCCACCGAGAAGCGGACCAGCGCGAGGTTGTGGTCCACAACGGACAGCTCGTCGACCTGGCCGACCCGCACACCGCGGATACGGACGTCGTCACCGGGGTTCAGCGACGTGACGTCGGTGAACCGGGCCGCGTAGCTGATCGTGTCACCGACGTTGGTGTTGCCGATCGAGATCGCGAGCACCGCCGTGGCGAGCCCGGTGACCAGCACGAAGATGAGGCCCTTGATGAGTGGCCCAACGAGCTTTCTCATGACGCCCCCTCGCCCGCTCCGTGGCGCCGGAACGCTCCGCAAGCTCCGCTCATCGCAGCGTCACCTCCGTGCCGCGGTAGAGCGGGCCGACGAGCACGCTGCTCCAGGCCGGCACCTCGCCGAGTGACGGCGCGAGCAGGGTGGCCACGAGTTCCTGTTCCTGCGGCGAGTTCGGCAGCCCGAGGTCGCCTCCCGTCAGCAGCGGATGTCCTTCGCTGCCAGTGGGTTTGGCGACCACGCCCTGGGTCGGGGCCACGCCGCTCGGGTAACACCGCGGCCCGCCGGTCGCGTTGTACACCGGGTCGTCCTTGCCTGGCACGTACTTGCCCCGCGACTCGGTGATCGTCACGTCGACGTTGAAGCCGGGCTTGCCCGATTCTGCGCCGAGCAACGCGTCGAGCGACGGCTTGAGGTCGGTCAACGCCTTGAGGGTGCAGGGGAAGCTCGGCGAGTACTCGGCCGCGAGCTCCAGTGGCTTCGTGCTCGTCGTGGCCAGCCGGATCAGGTTGTCCTTGTTGTTCCGCAAGAAGATCGTGACGTCCTGCGCCGAGCGGGTGACCTGCGCGTACAGGTCGGTGAGCTGGACACGTTCGTCAGCGACGGTGTTGAGCGTGACCGACGAGTCGGTGAGCGCGTCGAGCAGGTCGGGCGCGATGTCGCCGTACAGCGCGCTGACCTTCGCCAGTGCCTGCAGATCGTCGGTGAGCTGCGGCAGGTTCGGGTTGAACTCCTCGAGATACGCGGCCGTGGACGCCATCGCCTGGCCGATGCGCTCGCCCCGACCCTCCAACGCGGTGGAGATCGCGGTGAGCGTCGTCGCGAGCTTCTGTGGCTGCACGGCTTTCAACACCGGCAACAGGTCGTCGAAGACCCGCTCCAGCTCGATCGCGTTCGCGGAGCGGTCCTGGCGGACCACGTCCCCGGCCACCAGCGGGCCCGCACTCGAGTCGTCCGGAATGGACAGTTGCACGTACCGCTCGCCGAACAGCGTCTTCGGGATCAGCAGCGCGGTGACGTCCTTGGGTAAGCGGGGCAGCATGTCCGGCTTGATGGCCAGGTCGATGGTGGCGCCGTCGTAGCCGCCGTGCACCGCACGGACGCTGCCCACGACCACGCCCCGCGCCTTGACCTCGGAGGACTTGTTGAGCTGGTTGCCAACTCGGTCCGCCTTGAGCGTGACCACCACGTCGTCGGAGAACTTCCCCTGGTACACCTGGATGGACAGCGTCACGAGCGCCGCCATCACCAGCAGGAACGCGACGCCTGCCGCTCTTCTCGCGAGCTTTCTCATCCCGCCACCTGCACAGTCGTGGTGGCGCCCCACAGCGCGAGGCTCAGGAACAGGTCGATCACGTTGACCGCGACCAGCGACGTGCGCACCGACCGTCCTACCGCGACACCCACGCCGGCCGGACCGCCGGACGCGCGGAAGCCGTAGTAGCAGTGCGCCAGCACGACAACGACGCTGAACACCAACACCTTGCCGAACGAGTAGAGCACGTCGATCGGCGGTAGGAAGAGGTGGAAGTAGTGGTCGTAGGTGCCGGCGGACTGGCCGAAGAACCAGATCGTCACCTGTCGCGACGCGATGTATGAGGTCAGCAACCCGATCGCGTACAGCGGGATGATCGCGACGAAACCGGCGATGATCCGCGTGGTCACCAGGTACGGGATGCTCGGCACGCCCATGACCTCGAGCGCGTCGATCTCCTCCGAGATCCGCATGGCGCCGAGCTGCGCGGTGAAACCACAGCCGACGGTCGCGGACAGCGCGATACCGGCCACCAGCGGTGCGATCTCGCGGGTGTTGAAGTAGGCGGAGATGAACCCGGCGAGCGCGGACGTGCCGACCTGGTTGAGCGCCGAGTATCCCTGCAGGCCGACGACGACGCCGGTGAAGGCGGTCATGCCGACCATCACGCCGATCGTGCCGCCGATGACCGCGAGCGCGCCGGACCCGAAGCTGACCTCGGCGATCAGACGCACGATCTCCCTGCCGTAGCGCCGAAGCGCACGCGGGATCCAGGCGATCGCCTTGAGGAAGAAGAAGATCTGGTCGCCGAGGATGTCGAGGAACGTGAAGCGGCGGTCGACCGCGGCCAGGAAGCGGTTGTCGGCCTTGGGTCTCTCGTCAAGGAGCGCCACGTACTCACGCTCCCTTCGGCGGCACGAGCTGCAGGTAGAGCGTCGTGAGGATCAGGTTCAGCAGGAACAGCAGCAGGAACGTGATCACCACGGACTGGTTGACCGCGTCACCGACGCCCTTCGGGCCGCGGCCGGGGTTGAGGCCGCGGTAGGAGGCGACCACGCCGGCCACGAAACCGAAGATCACCGCCTTGATCTCGGAGATCCACAGGTCCGGCAGCTGCGCCAGCGCGGAGAAGCTCGCGAGGTACGCACCGGGTGTGCCGCCCTGCATGACCACGTTGAAGAAGTAGCCACCGAGCACCCCGACCACGGAGACGAGTCCATTGAGGAACGCGGCGACTCCCATGGCGGCGAGCACACGCGGGACGATCAGGCGCTGGACGGGGTTGACGCCCAACACCTCCATCGCGTCGATCTCCTCGCGGATGGTGCGGGCGCCGAGGTCCGCACACATGGCCGAGCCGCCCGCGCCGGCGATCAGCAGCGCGGTCACGACCGGGCTGGCCTGCTGGATGATCGCGAGGACACTGGCCGCGCCCGTGAACGACTGTGCGCCGATCTGCGTGGTCAGCGACCCGAGGTGCAGGGCGATGACCGCCCCGAACGGGATCGACACGAGCGCTGCCGGCAGCAACGAGACGCTGGCGATGAACCAGAACTGTCCGACGAACTCCCGGAACTGGAACGGCCGCTTGAACGTGCACCGGATGACGTCCAGGCCCAACGCGTAGAGCCGACCGGTCTCGCGCATCGCCGCGGCACCGGGAAAGCCTTGCCTCGTGGTCATCTCAGTGGCGTCCCGAGTTGGTATCTCGCCCGGTCCTCGGCGTCCAAACTGGACAGGATGCCGCGCCGGGCGGCAGGTGGGAGCGTGTGCACGATCCGCATGACGCGGTCCTTGCGACGGCGCACGGCCTGGCGGTACGGCAGCCCCGGCGTGGGCTGGAGCTGCGGCACGACGCCGCGGATGTCCTCCGTCGAGCCGTCGTGGTGGCCGGCGGCGGCGTGTGCCTGCTCGGCGGCCATGGTCGCGTCGTCCTTCTCCTCGGACATGCCGATCGGGCCGATGCGGCTGCCGTTGAGGAACTGCTTGACGGCCGGCACCTCGCTGGTCAGCAGTACCTCACGGGGTCCGAACATCACCAGCTCGCGGCGGAAGAGCATGCCGATGTTGTCCGGCACCGTGCGCGCGAGGTTGATGTTGTGGGACACGATGAGGATCGTGGCGTCGACCTGCGCGTTGAGGTCGATGAGGAGTTGGGAGATATAGGAGGTGCGGACCGGGTCGAGGCCCGAGTCCGGCTCGTCGACCAGGATGATCTGGGGCTCGAGCACCAGCGCGCGGGCAAGCCCCGCACGTTTGCGCATGCCGCCGGAGATCTCGCCGGGGAGTTTCTTCTCCGCGCCGGCCAGGCCGACCATCTCCATCTTGCCCAACACGATGTCCCTGATCTCGCGTTCGCTTTTCCTGGTGTGCTCCCGCAACGGGAACGCGATGTTGTCATACAGGTTCATCGAGCCGAACAGCGCACCGTCCTGAAACAGTACGCCGAAGAGTTTTCGGATCTCGTAGAGCTGATGCTCGGAACAACGCACCAGGTCAACGCCATTGATCACGATCCGGCCGGTGTTCGGCTTGAGCAGCCCGATCAGACATTTCAGGAATACCGACTTACCGGTGCCGGACGGGCCGAGCATGACGCTGACCTCACCCGCCGGCAGGGTCAACGTGACGTCGTGCCAGATCCTCTGCTGCCCGAAAGACTTCGAGAGGTTCTCCACCACGACCTCGACTCCCAAGGCACACCTCCGCTGGTGTCAAGGCCGGGCTTATCTACTGGCGAGTACGCTAACGAGCCGCGTCCCGACCAGCAAGATTGGGTTTGTTTTTCTGGCCTCCGTGACAATGTCGCCAAGCAGGATTGTCAGGTTGTGCGCAAAACTTCGATCAATACGCCGTTCGGCCTACGCCGATGAGCGAAACGGCGTTCATTTGTGCCACCTCACGGGCGGCGAGGAGATCGAGGAACCGCGCACGCACGTTCGGAAGGATGCCTTCCGCTACGCCGTTCAGCCGTGTCCGCATCGCGGAACCGACCACGATCGCCCACGCGGTCGTCTCGTTCAGCGGCATGTGATGCTGTTTTGTCACCACACGCACGTCGTGCACACCCCGCGCGGTGAGCCAATGGGTGAACTTCTCGACCGTGTTGATCCTGGCGGCGGGCCCGCGCCCTCGGTTCGTCGCCGGCTCACCGCCCTCGGCCACCACTGCCTCCTCGAGGATCTCCGGCACCGGCGTGATGGCTTCCTCGGCCCAGGTGGTCACGACGAACCGGCCACCGGGCTCGAGCAACGAGACCAGCCGGTCGGCTCCCGCGTCCATGTCCGGTAGGAAGAAGACACCGTAGGCGCACTGGACGATGTCGTAGTCCCGGCGCGGCCAGGTGGTCGCGTCCGCGTGGACGAAGTCGAGTTGGGGCAGGTCCCGGGCATCGGCCCGACCCTGCTCGAGGAGGCGCTCGGCGAGGTCGATCGCGTCGACGTGCCCGCCCGGCCCGACGGCCCTCGCGGCGGGGATGGCGGAGGCACCCGCGCCACAGCAGACGTCCAGTACTCGGTCACCCGGCCGGGGATCCGCCGCCGCGACCGTCGCCTCACCGAGTGGGTTCCACAGCACGGGTCCCAGGACGGCGAACTCCTTCTGACCTGCGTCGAACACATCACCAAGATCCATTGTGGTCATGCCGCCAAGCTACGCCCGAATTCACCGATCAGGGTTAAGGTCACGTTCGCCTTGCCGTCGCCGAGGTCTGCCTAGCATCCCGCCCATGACGACCCGTCGTATGTTTCTGCTGGGTACCGGGGTTGCCGCGGCGGCTCCCCTGGCTTCGTACCCCTCTGCCGCCGCTGACGTGAGGGGCGGCGGCCGGCCCGACCCCGACAGCGGCCGGTTCACGATCGCGGTGATCCCCGACACCCAGTACCTGTTCGACCAGGACCGGGGTGACTCCGAGCCGCTCGACGCGGCGCTGCGGTACCTGCTGGACAACATCGGGCGCGAGAACATCGTGTTCATCTCGCACCTCGGCGACCTCGTCGAGAACGCCCTGCGCAGCGAGATCCAGGACATCGGCCGCTCGTTCCGGGTGCTGGACCGGCGGCGGGTCGGCTACAGCGTGCTCGCGGGCAACCACGACATCAACTCACGCACCGACGACCAGCGTGGTCCGTCGCCCTACCTCGACGAGTTCGGGCCACAGCGCTTCAGCGGCTCGCCGACGTTCCGGGGCGCGAGCGCGGACGGCTACAACAGCTACCACGTGTTCCGGGCCGCCGGCCGGGACTGGCTCGTGCTCGCGCTGGACTGGCGGATGTCGGCGAAGGGCTTCGCCTGGACCCGGGACGTGCTCGCGAAGCACCCGTCGCTGCCGGTCATCCTCACCACGCACGAGTTGGTCGAGGCCGACGACACCGGCGTGGCCGCGCTCTCCGACTACGGGCGCCGGCTGTGGGACGACCTGATCGCCGACCACGACCAGATCTTCCTCACGATCAACGGCCACTTCTGGCCGCCCGGCCGTACCGTGCTGCGCAACACCGCGGGGAACGACGTCCACCTGCACATCACGAACTACCAGGACCGGTACTACGGCGGCAGCGGCATGATCCGGCTGTACCAGTTCGACCTGGCGCGCGGCGCCATCGACGTGCGCACGTTCTCGCCGTGGCTCGCCGGCAAGAAGTCACTGAACACGTTGGCACGCAAGGAGCTCGAGCGTTCCGGCGACGTCGACCGGTTCACCGTGCCGATCGACTTCGCGACACGGTTCGCCGGCTTCGCGCCCATCCCGGTCCGCGCGGCCCGGCCGGCGAAGGAACTCGTCATCCCCGGCACGGTCGCGTACTGGCGGTCGGACTCGCTCACCGACCTGTCCGGCAACGGCAACAACCTGCGCCAGGTAGGCACGCTGACCGGCACTGCCGACCACCACCCGGACTCGCCCAGCCACGGCAGCAGGTTCTTCGGCAAGGACGGCTACCTGACCACCGTGGACAACGCGCCGGTGAACCGGCTGCGGTTCGACGGCGGGTACACGGTCGAGACGTTCATCAAGCTGCCGGCGGGGTTCAACAGCCCGTGGTGCGGGCTGCTCACCACACTCGCACCGGGCTCGGCGGCCGGCAAGACCGGCGACGACCCGAGCGAGCCGATCTGCACACTGAACCTGTCCGACGGCGCTGGCCTGCAGTGGGCGGTGTTCCCTGACAACCAGAACGGCATCTCGACCAACTGGGGCCACGAGATGGACGAGGAAACGTGGTGGCACGTCGCCGTGGTCAACGACGGCACACACACCACGCTCTACGTCGAGAGCTCACCACTGCTACGCAACCCGGACACCCCGGCCACGGGCATAGCCACGGTCGGCAGCCCATGGCTGGTAGGCGCGTACGCCTACAACAACATCATCGAAAAGTCCTACCACGGCTGGCTGGGCGACACCCGCATCACGAACCGCCCACTAACCCCCAAGGAGTTCATGACCCACTAAACCTCGCGAGTTAGTGGGCGAAGTGGCGGGTGCCTGTCAGGTAGACCGGGACGCCTGCTGCTTCTGCCGCGGCGATCACTTCCGCGTCGCGGACCGAGCCGCCTGGTTGCACGATGGCGCGGATACCCGCCTCCATCAGGAGTTCGGGGCCGTCGGGGAACGGGAAGAACGCGTCCGAGGCCGCTACCGAGCCCTGTGCTCGGTCACCCGCACGGGCTACCGCCAGCTTGGCCGCGTCGACGCGGTTCACCTGGCCCATGCCGACACCGACCGTCGCGCCGCCGGAGGCAAGCACGATCGCGTTCGACTTGACCGCCCGGCACGTGCGCCACGCGAACGCCAGGTCGGCCAGCACGTCGTCGTCGACCGAGGCGCCCGTCGCGAGCGTCCACTTCGCCGGGTCGTCGCCCGGGGCGTCGATGATGTCCGACTGTTGCATGAGGAGCCCACCCGACACGGCACGGAACTCCGGCCCGCCGCGTCTGGGCGCCGACGCCACCAGGATGCGGATGTTCTTCTTGCGTGCCAGCACGTCCACCGCGCCGTCGGCGTAGCTCGGCGCGACGATCACCTCGGTGAACACCTCCGCGACCTGCTCGGCCATCTCCACCGACACCTCGCGGTTCACGGCGATCACCCCGCCGTACGCCGAGACCGGGTCGCAGGCGTGTGCCTTCCGGTGCGCCTCTGCGATGTCCGAAGTGGACACCGCGATGCCGCACGGGTTGTTGTGCTTGATGATCGCGACGCACGGCGGCTCGTGGTCGTACGCCGCGCGCCACGCCGCGTCCGAGTCGAGGTAGTTGTTGTACGACATCTCCTTGCCGTGCAACTGTTCCGCGGTGGCCAGACCACCTGAGGTGTGCCCGGACACGTACAGCGCGGCCTTCTGGTGCGGGTTCTCGCCGTACCGCAGGACGTTGCGGCGGTCCCAGCTCGCGCCGACCCAGGACGGGAAGACGGTCTCGGTCTCGGGTGCCAGCACCGAGCCCATCCACGACGCCACGGCGATGTCGTAGGTCGCCGTGTGCCGGTACGCGTCGGCCGCCAGCCCCTGCCGGTCCGCGAGCGTGAAACCACCGCCACGCACCGACTCCAGCACCCACTCGTACCGGGACGGGTCCACGACCACCGCCACGCTCGCGTGGTTCTTCGCTGCCGCGCGCACCATCGCCGGCCCGCCGATGTCGATCTGCTCGACGCACTCCTCCGGCGACGCGCCAGACGCGACCGTCTGCGCGAACGGGTACAGGTTCACCACGAGCAGGTCGAACGGCTCGATGCCCAGAGCCGAGAGCTGCTCCACATGCTCCGGCTTGCGCAGGTCCGCCAACAGGCCGGCGTGCACCCGGGGGTGAAGTGTCTTCACGCGCCCGTCGAGGGACTCCGGGAACCCGGTGACCTGCTCGACCGGCGTCACCGGCACGCCGGCGTCCGCGATCACGCGAGCCGTGCCGCCGGTCGACACGATCTCCACGCCGTTGGCGTGCAGGCCGGTCGCCAGCTCCAGCAGACCCGCCTTGTCCGAAACCCCGATGAGGGCCCGGCGAACCGGGCGCCGCTCGTCAGTCACGGGATGCTCACCTTTCGTCCGTGCACCGTGTACCCCTGCCGGGTAAGCAATGCGATCACGTCGACCAGCAGCCGACGCTCCACCACCTTGATGCGCTCGTGCAACGCGTCGGCGTCCTCACCGGGCACGACGCTCACCGCCTCCTGCGCGACGATCGGCCCGGTGTCCACTCCCACGTCGACGAGGTGCACCGTGCAGCCGGTCACCCGCACGCCGTACGCGAGCGCCTCCGCCACCGCGTGCGCTCCCGGGAACGCCGGCAGCAGCGCGGGGTGCGTGTTGAGCACGCGCCCGGAGAACGCGGCGAGGAACTCGGGGCCGAGGATCTTCATGAACCCGGCCGACACCACCAGGTCCGGCTCGTACGCCGCGACCGCCTTGGTCAGCGCGCGGTCCCACTCCGCGCGGTCCGCGTGGTCCTTCAGCCGCACGACGAAGCTGGGCACGCCGGCCCGCCCGGCCCGCTCGAGGCCGGCGATGCCGGTCCGGTCCGCGCCGACGGCGACCACGCTGATGGGCAGGTCAGGCTCGTCGAGCACGGCCTGCAGCAGGGTGCCGGATCCGGAGACCAGGACGACGACCCTGGCCGGGCGGTCAGGTCTCACCGAGATTGACTCGCTCAGTGTCGGCTCCTGTGCTGCGGCATACCCGCAGCTTAGGCAACGGCTGAACACCACGGATAACCGGTAGCCCGGCACGTTCGCCTCGGCTAGCTTTCGCCTGTGAGCACGGCCGTGTACGAGTTGCCGGGCGAGGCGCTGGTCGTCAAGCGGTACACCGGCGAGTCGCGGTGGAAGCAGGCGAAGGAGGTCCACGTCTACTCCCTGCTGGCAGGGGTGGCGGGGGCGCCGTCGGTCGTGCACATCGACACGGCGCGCGGGGTGACGGTCCTGACCCGTGTGCCAGGCGAGCCGCTGTCCTCGGTGCGGGTCGACACCATCGAGGACGTCTACAGGCAGATCGGGGAGCTGCAGGCGGCCGTGCACACGATCACGCAACCCGCGTTCGGCTACCTGACCACGTCGCTGCTGGACCCCGCGCCGGACAACACCGCCTACATGAGCGAGCGGTTCGCCACGAAGCTCGCGGAGTTCGCGGACCGGGACGGCGACCCGGCGATCCACCGGCTGGCGAGCGAGTACGTGGCGGAGCGGTCTGACCTGTTGGGCAACTGCGCCGGTGCCGTGCTGTGCCACAACGACCTGCACGAGGGCAATGTGCTGGTCGAGCAGGGCACCGACGGCTGGCGGGTGACGGGGCTCGTCGACGTTGAGAACGCGATCGCCGCCGACCCGTTGATGGACCTCGCGAAGACGGTGCAGTACGACCTGACGCGGTCGCCGGGGAAGGTCGCCGGGCTGCTGGCGGGATACGGGCCACTGCCGCCGGACGGGCCGGCGCGGCTCACGCTGTACCGGCTGTTCCACGCGCTGGAGCTGTGGGACTGGTTCGCGGAGATCGTCAACACGGAACCGCTGGCCGCGATCGCGGCGGACATCCGCGAGCTGGCTAGTCCCTAGCCGCCTCGACCGCGTCGGGCAGCTGCGCGGGTGGCTCGTCGTCCTCATCCTCGTCCTCGTCCTCCGGGTCGTCGATCAGCCCGGGCAGCGGTTCGGTGGCCGGCCGCGTGCCGGTGAACCAGGCGGTGACCGCCGCGGGGATGGCCGTCCACAGCACGAGCGCGATGGACACGGCCGCCGCACGCATGCTGACCGGGTCGAACGTGCCGCGACCGAGCCGGCCGCCGGCGTGGGCGGCCAGTACGACGAAGCACACCGCGACGACCCCGGTCGCGACACCCACCGCGTGCAGGCGCGCGACCGGGTCCTCGTCGACGTCTCGCAGCAGGTACCCGACGAGCACGCCGACGGCCAGCGGCAGCAGGAACAACACGGGCCACCACGCGGCCTGCTGTTCCGGCAGCGCGGCGAGCAGTGGCACCGCGGGGGGTGGGCCGCCGGTGAACTCGAGCGGCGACACGGTGATCGTGCCGAGCGAGAACCCGGGCCCGGCGAGGAACGAGGTGGCGGCGACGACGGCGTTGGGCAGGTAGCCGATCGACAGCAGCAGCATGCCGACCGCGTTGCCGGCCCCCGCGGGAAACATGTCCCGGGCGGCGGCGGTGGACGTGAGCAGCGCGAACGTCAGGACCGCACTGCCGGCGGCGAGCAGCAGCACCACGGCGAGGAGCCCGGCCCGCAACCCGGCGACGGCCACCACGTCGACTCGCCGCGCGAGCACGGCGAGCAGTTCCACGCGACCACACAGGACCCCGAAGGTGGCGGCGGTCGCGGACACGAGCGCGGGGTGGGCGAAGGCGGCGAGAGGGTCCACGGTGACCTCTTCACCGGCCACGAGCATCGCGACGACCAGCCCACCGGCGGCATGCGCCGTGGCGACGGCGCCGACCACGAGCGCCGCCTGCCCCGGCCGGTGCAGGTCCAGCCGCTCGGTGGCACGGGCCACGGTCTTGGCGATGAGCACCACGACGACGATCGTGGGCAGGAGCGGCAGCACCCCCAACTCGAGCCCGAGAACCGACACCGGCACCTGGTAGGCCGCGAGCCAGCTGGGCAGCGCGGCGCCCAGGACACCGGTCGTGGTGAAACGTGCGTGACTGGCGAGCGCGGTGACGACCGCGAGCAAGGAAGCGATCGCCACGTAGCCGGTGAGGATGGGGCCGACCGCGAGGAAGGTGAGCACGCGCAGCTGGGTGAGTGGCGGCACCGGGTCTGCCAACACCTCCGGCTCGGCGGCCGAACCCACGACACCCGCGGTCTCGGGTTGTGCGCGTTCCTCGGGAGGCGCTGCGTCCTGGGCGGAGGTCGGCTCCTCACCGGGCTCCGCGTACTCCGTTCCGGGCACCGGTTCGTCGGATCCGTCGAGGTCGGCGGCCATGCGGCCACAGTCGCATGTGGACATCGCCAGGCGCGGGACGCCACGCGCCGGCATGACCCGATCAGGTGAAAACGCGGATGGGGTGGCACCGGAGGAACCGGTGCCACCCCATCCGGGCGGTCAGAAAACTTCTAGTGCTGCTGGGGGTAGCCACCCGGCGGGGTGCCGGGCTGCTGCGGCGGCTGGCCGAACTGGCCCTGCTGCGGCGCGAACGTCGTCTGCTGCCCGGGCGGCGCGCCGAACTGACCCGGCTGCGGCGGCTGCGGTTGCTGCGGCGGCGGGGCCGGAAACTGGCCGGACGGCGGGAACGCGCCACCGGGCTGCTGGGGCTGGTGACCGTACGGGTTCGGGGCCGGGACCTTCAGGATGCCCGCGTCGAACAGGAACGCGACCACCGCGGCACCCGTCTGCAGGAAGCCGAAGATCATCAGCAGGATGGTGCCGGTGCCCACGTCCGCGGACGTGGAGAACGTGAAGAACAGCACAGACAACCAGCCGGCGATGGCGAGCCCGGCCGGCGCGACGCCCGCCTTCTTGTCCTCGCCCGGGAGGATCGCCGGCAACGAGAACACAGCGGCGAGCAGGAACAGCGCCGGCAGGGCCGAGCCGTTGGCGAAGAAGCCGCTGTCGCGTTCGGTCTGGGCCGCGAAGCCCATGAAGAAGGTGATCAGACCCAGACCACCGACGGCCAGGTGCAGGATGGCCGGCAGGCTCAGCTTCGTACCCCCGCCGGGGGGCGGCCCGTAGCCGGGGCCAGGAAAGGGGGGCTGCTGCTGCGGCCCTTGGCCCGGGTAGCCACCCGGGGCCCCGCCTGGGAAGGTCATCGCGTTGCTCTCCTCAGCTCACTTGCCGCGATAGTAAGGACACACGTCTGCTTGCAGACCATTCGACGGTCGCAGACACGAGGCGGTTCCCACAGCGAGACCGGGACCACGAACTACCGTCGGTGGGGCGGCACGCTACACGAGCTAACCGCCCCACGGTCTGGTGACTCGCGGTGGTCAGGCGTTCTGGGCCACGAGCTTGCGGGCCAGTTCAGCCGTCTCGGACGGCGTCTTGCCGACCTTGACACCCGCCGCCTCGAGGGCCTCCTTCTTGGCCTGCGCGGTGCCGGACGAACCGGACACGATCGCGCCGGCGTGGCCCATGGTCTTGCCTTCCGGCGCGGTGAAGCCCGCGACGTAGCCGACGACCGGCTTCGACACGTGCTCCTGGATGTAGGCCGCGGCC
>NZ_DASUVO010000070.1:0-10541 GCF_036378875.1 Actinophytocola sp. | reverse complement strand
GGCGCACAGGAGACGTCCAGCCGGAACCCAGGGAGGCCCCGGTCCCGCTCCTTGGCGTCGGCGCCAACAGCCGGGACCGAGGAGAACCCATGGCCCCCCCGCCACAGCACACCGGACGCCGACCTACGAGGGTCGGGTCCTGCCGCGACCGGAGGAGGAGCTGGTCGACCAAGGCCTCGGCGTCGACGTCGGAACCCTGCTGAGCCGGCGCCGGCTGCTCGCGGTCTTCGGGATCGGCGTCGCCGGACTGGGTCTGGCCGCCTGCGGTGCGGGCAGCTCCAGCAGTTCTGGGTCGTCGTCCCCGGCCTCCGCCTCGTCGTCCGGCGCGACGACGTCGGCGGCCGGGGTGTCGGCAGGGATTCCGGACGAGGCCGCCGGGCCCTACCCGGGCGACGGGCCGACGGCCCGGACGTGCTGGAGCAGAGCGGCATCGTCCGCAGCGACATCACGTCCAGCTTCGGCGACGCGGGCGGCACGGCCGAGGGTGTGCCGATGACGCTGGAGCTGACCATCGCCGACCTGGCGAACGGCGGCTCGGCCTTCGCCGGCGTGGCCGTGTACGTGTGGCACTGCGACCGTGAAGGCCGCTACTCGATGTACTCGGACGGCATCACGGACCAGAACTACCTGCGTGGCGTGCAGGTCGCGGACTCGTCCGGCAAGGTGACCTTCACGAGCATCTTCCCCGCCTGCTACTCCGGGCGCTGGCCGCACATCCACTTCGAGGTCTACCCCGACCAGGCCAGCATCACCGACGTCGCGAACGTCATCGCCACCTCACAGGTCGCGCTGCCCCAGGACGTCTGCGCGACCGTGTACACGGAGAGCGGCTACGAGGATTCGGTCAACAACCTGTCCCAGGTGAGCCTGTCCAACGACAACGTCTTCGGCGACGACGGGGGCGCGTCCCAGCTCGGCACCGTGACCGGCGACGTGAGCAGCGGGTACAAGGTCACCCTGAACGTCGGCGTCGACACGACGACCTCAGCCGGCGGCGGAGGCGGGACCCCACCCGGTGGCGGCGGTGGCACCCCGCCCAGCGGTGGCAACCCGCCGCCGTCCCGCTAGAAGCTGGTCCGCGCCCGGCCGAGCCGACTCGGCCGGGCGCGGACCGCTCAGTCAGCCGCGGCCGGACGCGGACTCCAGCAGGCCGAGCGCGTGCGCGGCGACGAGCGCGCCGGATCGGTTGCGGGCGCCGAGCTTGCGGTAGAGCCGGGACTGGGTGTTCTCCACGGTCTTCGCCGCGATGCCGAGTTCACGGGCCGTTTGCCGGACCGTGTGGCCGCACGCGATGAGGCGCAGGATGTCCAGCTCGCGGGAGGTCAGTTCGGGCAGGCTGGGGGAGGTCGTGTGGAGCGCGCCGAGCACGCCGCGGGCCGCGTCGGTCTCGACCGTGACGTAGCCGTGGGCGGCGAGCGTGCACGCGGGCACGAGGTCGGTGGCCACACGGTCGGCGGTCATCACCACGTGTGCGCCGTGCTGCAGCGCCTGGAGGACCTCGGCCCGGCCAGGCGGCTCGCTACGTACCAGCACGACCGGGTTCTCACTGCTTGCCGGCCAGTCTTCCGGGGTGGGGTCGACCAGCACGAGCAGGGACGTCGGGAGGTTCACCGCGTTGTCGACCGACAGTCCGCCGGCCAGCAGCGCGGTCGTGACCTGGTGCCACGCCGGCCCGGTCGTGCCGCGCAGCACGACCGGCATGGTGGTTTCCGGGCAGTGGTTCACGCCGAGAAGATTGTCCGGCGGGCGGGAGACGATGCCGAGGGTCGTCGCCCGCGCCATCGCCTGTCCCTGGCTGTACACGCCGAGCTTGCGGTAGATGCGCCGCTTGGTGTTCGCCACCGCCGACGTGCTGACCTCCAGCAACTGCGCGATCTGGTGCACGGTGTGCCCGGCGCCGACGAGCGTGATGATCTGCCGCTCCAGCTCGGTGAAGCAGTCCTGCTGGGCGGGCGCCGGGTCGTCGCGGTCGCCGGCGAGGTAGCGGCGCAGCACCACCAGCAGCGCGTCCAGGCCGTGCGAGCACGGCAGCAGCGTGTCGACGCCGACCCGGCACAACGCGCCCAGATCGGCGCACGACAGCCGCTCGTACACGACGACGACCGTGGTGAGGGCGGTGCACTCGCGCAGCATGGACTCGTCCGCCCGTTCGGAGCCGAGGTCGACGAGCGCGACGTCGGGCTGGCGCAATCGGCACAGCGACACCAGGTCGTCGAGCCGGCCGACATGCCCGACGACGAGGTATTCCGGCTGTGCACGCAGGCAGGCGCTCAGCGCGTCCCGGAACATCCGTCGTTCGGACCGGATGACGAGCCGCAGGCCGTGTTGCTGTCCTGGCGCCATTGCCATGGAGTCCTCCACGTTTTGGGAGCGCTCCCATCAGAGGAATCGGCGTGGCGGCCGTACGTGTTACACCGATCGGGCCTCAGTCCGATGGTTCGCTTCGCGAGCTTCGCTCACTGTCCTCGACTGTCCGGGTCGACTCGCGCGAACGTCAGCAGGTCGACCATCCGGAAGTCGCCGGTGGCGCCGGACCGTCTCGGCAGGGTGGGCAGCCAGCTCGGGTTGGTCCCCAGGTAGGAGGTCGGGTCGAGCTGCAACAGCCCGACGAACACCTCGCCGACGATCCGCGCGCCGACCCCGGCCAACCGGGCGCCGCCGGCCAGCAGCTCGGCCTCCTTGAGCACGTAGTACCAGAGCGGTGTCGAGCTCGGCAGCCCGTGCCCGAACCGCTGCAGCTCGGGGAAGTCCTGCGCCAACAGGATCGGCGTGATGCCGGTGGCCCTGGCGATCTCCTGGCCGGACGGGATCGACCAGGTGACGTGCCGCAGCAGGTTGCGCTGGGGCAGCGACGTCGGCGCCTGGCCGCCCGGGATCGCCTGCAGGGGCAGGTCGAACAGGGGCGTGGAGATGTTGGTGTCGATCCGCTTGTTCGGCCGGACGTCGGCCGTGAGGGCGCCGCCGAAGTCGAAGAAGGTCTGCCACCCGATGAACCGCCGCGGCGCCCGGGCGCGGCCACGGAGGTCGACCGGGTCGGCCTGGCCCTGCCCGGCCGGATCAAAGATCATTCCGAAGAACGCGGGCGCCCCGGTGGCGGTGCCGCCGCCGGGGTCGCCGCGCAGGTTCGCACGGTAGGACGGCCGGACCTGGCTGTGCCCGAACCGGTAGGCGGCACCCTGGAACTCGACGGGGATGAACTGCTGCCCGGCGGCCGGCCGGTAGATCCGCCGCCCGTTCCGCATGATGTCGTTCAGCAGCGGTTGACCGATGACCAGTGGCAGGAACTCGTGGGTGATGATCCACTGGTAGTGCCAGCGCACCAGCTGCTGTGCCGCGGCGAACACGTTGGTCTGCCCCTGTGGGCGCAGCAGGTCCACCACGCGGTTGTGGAAGAGCAGGAACGCGGCGTGCAGCCCGGAGATGATCAGGTTCTCGTCGTTGCGGCCGTCGGCGATGATGGCCGTGCCGTTGGGATTGCGTGGCACGTCCTCGAACAACCCGCCGCTCTCCACCCGGAACTTGTCGCGGGCGCCCGGCTGGTAGAGCTGTGGGCTGCCGGTCGGGCCGGCGCCGTAGACCGAGTCGAGATCGAGGTCCGGGGTGCGGGTGTTGGGCGCCTGTAACGGGTCAAGCGGCACGCCGAGCTGTGAGGTCTCGTCGAAGGTCATGTCGTGGTCGAGGAACTGGCCGAGGAAGGTGACACCGGCCGTGTTGGCGGGGTTGTCCTGATTGTTGGGGCTGAGCGCGGGTTCGGTGATCAACCGGACGGGGCCGATCGCCAACGGGTCCTGGGCGTCCAGGACGCCGCCCCGCTGGCCGATCGCGGAAAGCGCGGACCGCAGTGACGGCGCGTTGAAGTCGGCGAACGGTTGGAGCGAGAAGATCCGACCGAAGGTGTCCGAGGCTCTGGCGGTTCCGCCGGCCGCCTCGGAGATGACCTGGGCGAGTGCCTCGGCCGGGCGCAACGTGGCCACCCCCGCGGCGCCGATACCAATCCCGGTGAGAAAACGACGACGGCTGACTCCAGTCGGACCGGCCATTGTGAACCAACCTCGCATCGGTATTTTCGGCAGCCCAAAGAAAGGGGTAGAAATTTTCGAAGAAATTCATTTAGCGGGTAGGTGACAAGTCGATAATGGACCGATTCCAAAATCGGGTCAACCGTGGTGGGGGGCCGATTTCCCCCTAGGGGTGCCGACGGCGGGGGTCGTCGTGCTCGTCGCGCGATTCGCCCGGCAGGTACAGGGAACTAAGGCTCTCGGGTGAGACGGCGTGCGCCGGAAAGGTGATCGCCAATCCGCCCCCGGACAGATACGGTGAATTTCGGGCCGGTCGGGTGGAAACGGGAGGTATGGATGCGGAAACGTCGAACCATGCGCGGAGCCGTGGTCGCCGCGGCCCTCGCCGGCGCGATGATGATCGGCACGAGCACACCGGCATGGGCCTACTGGATCTACCACTGGGATGGCGACTTCGCCACACAGGAGACCTGCCTCGACGCCCGGCAGACGTTCATCGAGCAGAACACCGACGCCGCCCAGCCGTTCACCGTGGGGCCGTGCGGCTACCACGCGCAGAACCCGGAGACCGGGTCCGGTCCCGCGGGCTGGTACTACCGCTGGGGGATCTCCGCCGCCTGACCCCCGTCAACCTCCCCTAGTCTGGAGGAGACGTGGGCGGGGGTGGTTTCGATGTGGGCACTGCGGCAGCCGGCACCGTTCGAGATCGAGCGCATCGAGGTGCCGGCGCCGGACCCGGGCGAGCTGGCGCCCGACGAGGTGCTGGTGCGGTTCCGGCTTGGCGGCATCTGCGGTAGTGACCTGCCGGCGTTCTCCGGGGTTCGGAATCTCGAGAATCCGCATACCGGCCGCGTCGGCGCGCCTCTGCACGAGATCGTGGGCGACGTGGTCGCGTCCGCCGCGAACCGGCTCCGGGTGGGCGACCGGGTGGTCGGCACGGCCTGGCCAGTCGGCCTGCAGGAGCTGATCACCGTACCCGCCGACCAGCTGCACGTCCTGTCCCCAGACCTGACGGACATGGCGGCCATCATGATGCAGCCGCTGGCGACCGTCCTCTGTGCACTGGACCGGATCGGCGACGTCGCCGGCCGGCATGCCGCGGTACTGGGGCTGGGGCCGATGGGTGTCCTGTTCTGCGTGGTCCTGCGGGCGCGGGGCGCCCACGTGACCGGTGTGGACCGAGTGGACCGGGCGGACGTGGTGAAGACGTTCGGCATCGACCAGTTGATCGTCGGCCAGACCCACGAATGGGTGATGGGCCTGACCGACGCCGACCGCCCCGACCTCGTCATCGACGCGATCGGCCACAGCCAGGACGTGCTGGCGGACTGCGTGGCGGCCGCCAGCCCGCACGGGGAGATCTACGCGTTCGGGTTGCCGGAGGAACACTACGTGTTACCGATGCGCGTGTTCTTCCGTAAGGCGCTCACCCTGCGCGGTGGTGTCACGTCGAACTGGCCGGCGCACCTCGCCGCCGCGGAGCAGTTCGTCCTCCTGCGACAGGACCTGGCGTCGGCGTATGTCACGCACAGCTTTCCGCTGACCGAGGCCCGCGACGCCTTCCTGACCGCGCTGCGGCCCTCCGCCGGCCGGCTCAAGATCGCACTGACGCTCCCGAACTGAAGTCGCCGCCCGGGCAATCCGGGGGCGGGCATGGTCCGAATGCCGTCGCGTAGGGCGAGAGATGCGTCCGGACGCAAGGAGTTTGACCATGCTTCACGAGCAGCAACACGACACCGCCGCACGGCAGCCGGGCGTGGTGTCCCGGCGCAGGCTGATCTTCACCGGTGCCAGCCTGGCCGCCGCCGGCGTGGCGGTCGGCGCCGCGGCCGCGATTCCCCTCACCGCGGGCGACAACCAGGCCCAGATGCCCGATGGCGGCGGTGCGAACCCCGCCGAGCCGGTGATGGTGCACCTGCGTGACGCCGCCACCGGGCGGTTCGACGTGTTCGTCGGCACCCGTCGCATCCAGTTGGACGACCGCGCGTTCGCCGCGCGGCTGGCGAACGCCGTCACGGCGAGCTGAAAGGAGCACGACCATGTCCTCACACCGTGAAGCACCGGAGATCTCGAAGGACCCGGTCGCCGACTCGACCGACGTCTACGCGTTCGTCAGCCCCGACAAGCCCGACACCGTCACCCTGATCGCCAACTACGTGCCGTTGCAGGCGCCGGCAGGCGGACCGAACTTCTACGAGTTCGGCGACGACGTCCGCTACGAGATCCACGTCGACAACAACGGCGACGGAAAGGCCGACGTCACCTACGAGTTCCGGTTCACGACGGAGGTGCGCAACCCGAACACCTTCCTGTACAACACGGGACCGATTCTGACGCTCGACTCGCCGAACTGGAACCGCCGCCAGTTCTACACGGTCACCCGCAAGGACTGGCGGGGCCGCACTCAGCCGCTCGGCAACCGTCTGCCCTGCCCGCCATGCAACATCGGTCCACTGTCCACTCCGAACTACCCGAAGCTCGCCGACGCCGCGGTGAAGGACCTCGGCGGTGGCCGGCGGGTGTTCGCCGGCCAGCGGGCCGAAGGGTTCTACGTCGACCTCGGCGCGATCTTCGACCTGCTCGACCCGCGCCCGTTCGCCGACGCGCACGAACACTTCGGACTCGGCAAGTTCCCCAAGTCCGGGCCGGGTGTCAACGCGACGAAGGACCTGAACGTCCACTCGATCGCGCTGCAGGTGCCGATCAGCGACCTCACCAGGGACGGCTACAAGGGCAAGGACGTCGCCGACCCGCGCGCCACGATCGGTGTCTGGACGACGGCGAGCCGCCAACGGGTGCGCATGCTCGACTCCGACCGCAGCAACACGTGGAGCACCGGCCCGTTCCGCCAGGTGTCGCGGCTGGCCAACCCGCTGTTCAACGAGGTCATCGTGCCCATGGGGCAGAAGGACTTCTGGAACACCCAGTCGCCGGACGGCGACAGCCGCTTCGCGAAGTTCGTCGCCAAGCCGGAGGTCGCGCAGCTGCTGCCGGTCCTGTTCCCCGGCGTCTTCCCGAACCTGGACGTGCTGAACAAGTCCGGCGCGCCGAGAGCCGACCTCCTCGCGATCCTGCTGACCGGCATCCCGGGCGGGCTGATCCCCGGCTTCCAGAACGTCACCGGCCAGACGCAGGCGGACCTCATGCGGCTCAACACCGCCATTCCACCGACGGCCAAGCCCAGCATCTACGGCCTGCTCGGCGGCGATCTCGCCGGCTTCCCGAACGGCCGGCGGGTGTTCGACGACGTGGTCGCGATCGAGCTGCGGGCCGTCGCCGGGGCCACCTACGCGTTGGTGGACAAGAACTACACGCCAGACCCGGCGGCCGCGCAGGTCGACGACGGGGTCACCCCGGACAGCCTGGACATCCCGTACCTCACCCGGTTCCCGTACCTCGGCGTGCCGAACAGCGGGTTCACCACACCGTCCACATGAGAGGATCCACAATGGACAGTCTGGTCCTCGACATCGGCGGCGAGATCGGCGCGCTGGTCATCCACACCGGACCGACGCTCGCCGAGCGGGAGATCGAGATCAGCCCGGCCACCGACCGGAACGCGAAACGCGAGCACAACGTCGTGCACCCCAGGACCGACCGCCACCGTACCGCCTACACGGCCGTGTTCCCCAGCGTGCCGGCGGGCGACTACACGGTCTGGGCACCGGACGGCACACCCGACACGGTGATCACGATTCGCGGGGGCGAGGTCACCGAGCACCACATGTGATCGCGGTGTGCGCCCGCGACCCGGGCGCACACCGCGATCTTGCGGGGGACTTGCCGGCACCTGTCACCTTCAGCCAGATTGGAAGGATGACGGACACCAATCGGTGGGTGCGGCGGTTCAACCCGGCGGACAACGCCGCGACGCAGCTGTTGTGCATGCCGCACGTCGGCGGCTCGGCCAGCTACTTCCTCGGCGTGTCCAAGGCGCTTTCGCCGGACATCGACGTGCTGGCCGCGCAGTACCCCGGCCGCCAGGACCGGTGGAAAGAACCGTGCCTGACCTCGATCGACGACTTCGCCGACCAGCTGGTCGCCGCGCTCGAGCCGTTGACCGAGCGCCCGATCACCCTGTTCGGCCACAGCATGGGTGCGTCGGTGGGCTTCGAGGTGGCCCGGCGGCTGGAGCGCTCCGGCAACACCCCGACCGCCCTGTTCGCCTCCGGAAGGCCTGCGCCGAGCCGCGTCCGGCGCGAGCACACGTACCTGAGCGACGACGCCGGCCTGCTCGCGAATGTGAGGGAACTGGGCGGCACCGACTCCATGGTGTTGGACGACGAGGACATCCAGCGCATGGTCCTGCCCGCGCTCCGCGCCGACTTCACCGCGGCGGAGACCTACAGCTACGAGCCCGGCCCGCCCCTGAGCTGCCCCATCATCGCACTGACCGGCGACAACGACCCGAGGGTGACCATCGAAGAGGCAGAGGCCTGGCGCGACCACACGACGGCCGAGTTCGAACTGGCGGTCTTCCCCGGCGGCCACTTCTACCTCAACGACCACGTCCCGGACATCCTGCGCCGGATCCGGGAACACACCCGCCTGATCACCGCCGGCCGCTGAAGCGCGGCCAGTTACCACCCGATGGCGCCACCCGTTGCCGCACGGCGACCGGGCGCGCACCCCGCCCCGGCAGAATCGTACTCACCGACAGGGTGGGAGAAACGATGCCGACTGAGCGGACTCCGCGCTCGTACCGGGCCGCGGCGCGCCCCGGCCGGATCACGTTGAACGACAACGACACCGACTGGCACCTGCGGCCACGGGGACGCCAGGACGAGACCGCGTACCGGTAACCGGACGCGGGGCGCGGCGTGCGCTGTTCACCAGCCGCCGCGTTGGAGGGGCCTCCCGATCCCGCTCGGGAGGCCCCTCCAGGTACCGGCGCTGCTGTGAAAGACGCGTTGGGCTCGATCAGCCTCGATCCACCGATGATCGTGTCGGGTGTCGCACCGTGCGAAAGGCGTGGGCCTGGCCAGGCCCGCTTCGCGGGCGCCGGGTGCCGCGTCGCGAAGGACGCGTTGGGGACATGGCTGGTGTCATGAAAGACGCGATGGGGACGTTCAACGACCTGAGCGTGTCTTTCGGGACATTGCCCGCAGCGTGAACACGCCATTCGTGCGCGGCCAGCGCGACGTGAGCGGTGGTGAAGGACGCCTCTTCCTCGCATGGCCGCCGGCCGAACCCGCGCAGCGAGTCCACCGGACCGCACCCCGAGCCACCAAGACCATCGGTGGATCTGGGATCAGCGCTGTGAAAGCGCCGTTCACCACACCGGGCGGGTGGTGAACGCGTCTTTCACGGCGAGGCCGGCGCAACGCTACTACGACCGCTCAGGAGCCAGCGGTTTCTCGACCGTCAGAGCGAGCCGAGGAAGGTGCCGGTCACGGTGACCGCCGGCGCCGACGAGGAGCCGTACTGCACGAGGGTCGCGAACGCGAGGTCGCCTCGGTAGCCGGTGAACCAGCCGTGTGCCTGGTTGCCGTCGCCGACCTGTGCCGTGCCGGTCTTGCCGAAGACGGTGCCGTGGCCGGCGAGTGCGTCGGCCGTGCCGGAACGCACCACCTCGCGCATCATCGTGCGCAGCGAGCGGATCACCGCGGCCGGTGGTGCGGTGTAGCCCACGACCTCCGTGGTCGGGATGTCCCGCCACAGGCGCGGGGTGACGGCGGCGCCCGCGGACACGGTCGCGCTCGTCAGTGCCAGGCCGAAGCAACTGACCTCCACCTTGCCCTGCCCGTAGCTGTTCTCGGCCTGCTCGGTGGTGTTCGCCGCGACCGGGACGCCGCCGGTCTCGGTGGTGATGCCCGGGATGTCGAAGTCCGCGCCGAGGCCCAGCTGGTCGGCGGCGCGGGGGAGCGCGTCGAGCGGCAGTTCGGCCGCCTGCATGGCGAACGTGGTGTTGCAGGACTCCGCGAACGCCGTGCGCAGTGGCACGTCGCCGAGTGCGAAGCCGTCGTTGTTGTGCACGGTCCGCTGGCCGATGAGCGCCTCGCCGGGGCAGGACACGACGGTGTCGACGTCCGCGGTGCGCGCGCCGACGATCGCCGCCGCGGTGGCGATCTTGAACGTCGAGCCGGGTGGGAACAGGCCGTTCAGCGCGATCGGGCTGTTGCCCGCGGCCGCGTTCTGGGCCACGGCGAGGATGTCGCCGGTCGACGGCTGGATGGCCACCAGCATCGTGGGCAGGTCCTGTGAGTCCACGGCCGTCTGCGCGGCCTTCTGCACCGACACGCTCAGGGTCGAGGGGATCGGCGTCGGTCCCGTGCCGTACAGAATCCCCAGCTCCGCACCCGCCGCGTCGACCAGGGCGACGTACCAACCAGCCACGGGGCCCTGCTCGCCCGCGAACCGGCCCATGGCGCCGACCAGCTGCGGCGCGACCGCCGGATCGGCCGCGGTCGTGCCGTCGTCGGTCCAGGTGACCAGCGGCGCGCCGTCCCGGTCGACGACCGCGGGCTGTCCGGTTCCCTCTCGCAGCGCCAGGCTCTGCCCGGCGGCGAGGTTGGGGTGCAC
>NZ_DASUVO010000069.1:0-53097 GCF_036378875.1 Actinophytocola sp. | reverse complement strand
GACCGGCTTCTGACGCGCTGAGCGCGTCCCGCGCGCCCGGCGCCGGTTTCGGGTCCCGCACCAGCGGCGCGATCACCTCCACGGCCGCCGGCAGGCCCCCCGACGCGCGGTGGGCGAGTTGGCACACGGGGTCGTGGCGGGTCACCCGCAGCATCTGTGCGGTCTCGTCGATCGTGAGCGGTGCCAACAGCACCGGGTAGAGCCACGAGCGTGGGGACGTCTGCCCGTTCAGCCAGTGCTGGTGGCTGCCGTCGTGGCAGGCCGGCACCGTTCGGGCTCGCTTGTTGTGGTTCGGCGCCGCCTGCCACGGAGGCCGCCAGTCCGAACTCCATGCCCGATCCCACCGTCCGCTGGTCGTGACGAGCAGCAGCGGATCATGGTCGTCCGGCTCGCGCCGGAGGTGCCGTTCGCGGGCGGCCAGGAAGTCGGACAGGAACGTGCCGCCCGCCGGATGGTCGACGTTGTCGAGCAACAGCACCCAGTTGTGCAGGTGGTCAGGGCTTTCCGGGGCGACGCACGTGCACGGGTTGTGCAGGTCGGGCTTCGCGGTGCGCGGGTAGCTGGCCTGCACGTCGGCGAGGAAGGCGTCGGTGAGCCAGTCGGTCATCTCCTTGGTGCCCAAGGCACTCAGCCTGATGAGCGCGTCGACCGGGTTGGCGCCCTCCGCGTCGTCGAACTCGGCGTGAAAGCGCATGGCTCGGCCCAACCGCCGGCGTGTCGCGGCGCCGACGAGGTCCGGCAGAACCGTCCTGATCGTCTCCGCGATCGAGTCACGGACGAGGTCGGTCTGGCTCATCACGTCGGCCAATGGTCCGACGATTCGGTTGCCGATGTCCGCGGCTCTCGGCCGCTGGGCGAATATCCGGATCGCGTCGCGTAATTTCTGTTCCGCCTGCTCGTGGGTGAGCCCGTCGAGCGGTGTCTCCACCGCGATCATGCCGAGCGTGAACCGCGTGAACCGCACCCTTCGGCGGGCACGCCACTTGCGGGACAACCAGAACGCGAGCTGGGCGAGCACCTCGACCGTCGCCGGTGCCCGCTGTTCTGCCTCTGGCGTGCGCGTCCTGGCGAAGTCGAAGAAGGCGTGCACCACCCCGGCGCCGCAGTCACGGGACAACGTCCGCAGTGCGTGTGTCTTGCCCGCGCCGCTCGGGCCCAGCAGAACCACCACGGGAGCCGGTCGGGCTCGGCCGCCGCGTCCCCTGTTGTACAGCAGGTTCTGCGCGAGACGTGTGGAGTTCGACAGTTGTGGCTCCACGACGTTCCTCCGGTTTCTGGTGGGTCCCCTACCCGCGACCAGAGCTTTCCGTGCCGCGCGACGAGCGGTGTCCAGAATGAAGGCGCGTCACCCCAATGGGCCTTGCTTTCACCCGACCGAATTAAGCCCGGCTCGGAAATCTCAACTCTGGGTTTGTCGCGGCATCTTGCGAAACATCGGAGGTCTAGACCACACTCGAATCACCCTGCGAAAGGAGCCCGCCATGTTCAGGCGGCGACTGACGAACGTCCTCTCGATCACCCTGCTGGCCGGCGGTTTGGCCGTCGTCGCGCCGAGCCACGCCGTCGCGGCGCCCACCGACGGGTGGACGCAGCGGTCCTTCACCTACAGCATGCAGAAGCCGTGGAACCTCAGCCTCAGCCAGCGCTACCGGTATGACCAGGCGGCCGGCACGCACGCCATGTGGGTGTACAACACCGACGAGTCGCACACGCAGGACAGCGGCACCGACCCGCGCACCGAGATGCGATGGCAGCAGGAATACACGTCAGGACAACACATGTGGGACGGTGACATCTACGTGCCGTCCGGCACCGACGGCGCCACCGTGATGCAGATCCTCCGCGTGAAACACCCGTCCGGTACCCCCGCGACCGACTTCATGATCAACGCCGTCAACCAGAACGGCGGCACACTGCGCTACTACGACGGCACCGTGCTGCGGACCGGGATCTACAACACGTGGTTCAACCTGAAGGTCGCGCACAACGCCGGCACCGGGAAGATCCAGGTCTACTTCAACGACCAACTCGTCACGACCGTCAACGACCGCGGCCCGGCCACCCGCCACTTCAAGAACGGCGTGTACCACCACGGCCCCGGCCGCGCGGAGGCCAGGTTCCGCGAACTCCACTACTGGACCCGCTGATCCGCCCCGAGAAATGCGATGAAGGACGCCTTGCTCACCGGCAGCGTGAGGAAGGCGTCCTTCATCGCGAAGGCACTCACGCGGTGCCGCGTAGGGGAAGGCCCGCCGTTGTGTAGATGTCGTCGATCAGGGACATCGTGGCGATCGAGTCGGATGGTGGGGTGAGGTTGGTCGGTTCGCCCTTGGTGGCTGCGGCGAAGGCGCGCAGTTGGTGGACGTAGGTGGCCTCGCGGCTGAACTGTTCCCGGCGGCGCGTTCCGGCCGTCGTGACGGTGAAGCGTGTCCACACGTGGGGGCCGACGAAGTTGTTGACCGCCAGCGTGCCGTTGTCGCCGACCACGCGAGCCTGGATGCGGAGCAGGGTGCGTGACCACATCGACGCCGTCGCGCGGCCGGTGGCGCCGTCGCCCAGGTCGAAGTCCGCGGTCATCGCTCGGTCGATGCGTCGGTCGCGGCCGAGGGACACGGCTTTCGCCGCGGTGACGGTGGGTTCGGCGGGGGAGAGGAGGCGTAGGCAGTGCACGGCATAACAGCCGGCGTCCATCAGCGCGCCGCCGGCGAGGTCGTAGTTGTAGCGGATGTTGGAGAAAACGGGCAGTGGGAAGCACAACGCCGTCTCGACGCGGCGAACCCGGCCTAACTCTCCACTGTGGACGACCTCGTGCATCCGGTTGGCCAGCGGGTGGTACCGGTAGTGGAACGCCTCCATCACCACCAGGTCGGTCTCGGCGGCGGCGTCCGCCACTACTCGTGCCTGCGCCGCGTTGGCGGTGAACGGCTTCTCGCACAGCACGTGCTTGCCGGCCTCGATGGCGGCCAGGGTCCACTGCGCGTGCAGGCCGTTGGGCAGCGGGACGTAGACCGCGTCCAGCGACGGATCTGCCACCAGGTCGGCGTAGGAGTCGTGGACCGTCGGCACACCGTGCCGTGCGGCGAAGGCCGAGGCCCGGCCGCGATCCCTCGCCGCGACGGCGGCGATCTCCACGCCGTCGACGACCCGCGCCGGCTTGACCACCGCGGCCGGGGCGATGCGGGCCGCACCAAGTATTCCGATCCTCATTCCCGCCGAGCGTACCGGAGTCAGCCCAGCGTGTGCGCCGGCGCGGAGGTCTCCGCGGCGACCTCCGCGCCGTGCCGGTGTACACGTTGCAGCGCCACCCCCGAACGCGAGCTTCGAGGTGCGCTCCGCCCACCGATGCCGTTAACCCGCCGAAGCGTCGATCCCTGTGACGTGCGCAGATCAGCCAGGTGAGCGCCACCGCGGACGCGCCGACGCGACGAACGCGGTCACGGCACGCAGGTACACCTCGCCCCGCACATCGGGTGCAACGTCCGGCAGGTCGGGCACGGCACCGCAGGCGAGTGCCGCGCCCGCCCGCGCGGCGAGCCGGCGGAACGCGTCCATGGCGTCAGGACTCTCCGCCGCGAGGCTCGCGTGCACCCACTGGTTCAACGCGCCACACATCGGCGGCGGCAAGGGGAACGTTGTCTGGCCGCCAGAAGGCAGGCACGTGGTCGAGCCGACCGCGTTCGGAACACGTCGAGTCTCGTTCGGAACACGTTCGAACTGTGCCGATGTCATATGATCGCTCCGCGTCGGGGATCGACAGTACTGGGGGTATTGCCTTGCGTTCCTTGATGTCCGCTGCTCTTGTGCCGATGCTCGCCGCCGCGGCCATGACGGTCACCGTCGTGCCGGCGACGGCGGCACCCGCCGTGCCACGCGCGGCGCAGGACTCGTTGTTCACGCCGGTCTCGCCGGTGCGCGTGCTCGACACCCGGGACGGCACCGGCGGCGTGTCCGGGCCGGTCGGTCCGGGTCGCACCGCGACGCTGGCCCTCTCCGCCCGGGTGCCGTCCACCACGACGGCCGTGGTGTTGAACGTGACCGCCGTGACGCCGACGGCACCGACGCACGTGACCGTCTTCCCGAGCGGCCAGTCCGTACCGGTCGCGTCCAACCTCAACGTGGTGGCCGGGGACATCCGGTCGAACCTCGTGACCGTGGCGCTCGGCACCGGGCGGTCCGTCGAGCTGTTCAACAACTCCGGCAGCGTCCACGTGGTCGCCGACCTGGCCGGTTACTACGCGACCAGCGCCGGCTCCCTGTACACCGCGGAGACGTACAAACGCACGCTCGACACCCGGAACGAGGGTGGCCCGCTGGGGCCGGGCGGCACCCGGGTGCTCGACCTGACCGGCAGCGTGCCCGTGTCCGCGACCGCCGTGACCTTCAACCTGTCCGCCTTCGACACCACGGCGGACACCTTCGTCACGGCGTGGCCGGCGGGCACCCCGCGCCCGACCGCGTCGAACGTGAACCTGAACGCCGGTGGCAACCGGTCGAACCTGGTGACCGTCGCCCTCGGCGCGAACCGCCAGGTGAGCTTCTACAACCTTGCCGGCGATACGAACCTGTCCGTCAACCTGACCGGCTTCTACACCCCGGAGTTCGGCTCCGCCTTCGTGCCGCGGTCGCCGACACGAGTGTTGGACACCCGCTCCGGCGCGGGCGATCCCCTGGGCGCCGGCGAGAACGTCGTCGTCCAACTGGCATCGCACGTGCCAGCCAACGCCACCTCGGTCCTGCTGAACGTCACCGGGGTCGAGCCCGCGGCATGGACCCTCGTGCAGGTCTGGTCCGGCGACTACCAGCAGTACTACGCGTCGAACCTGAACCTGGGCGTCGGGGAGACCGCCGCCGTCCTCGCCGCGGTGGCGTTCGACCCGGCCCGGCCGGTTCGTGCGTACAACAACATGGGCAGCGTGCACGTGGTCGCCGACCTGGCGGGTGTGTTCGTCCTGCCCGAGGCGACGTGCACAGTGGACTGTGCCGAGACCTGGGGCTACAACCAGAGCTGGGAGTTGGGCACCGGGTCGCATGCCGCGTACTCGGCGACCGCCGCCCCGGTCGCCGGACTGTCCGGGGTCACCGCCGTCGCCGGCGCCTCGACCAGGTATGCCCTGCGGACCGACGGCACCGTCGCGGCGTGGGGACACAACGTTTTCGGTCAACTCGGCGGCGGCTGGTCCGGCGACTGGTCACCCGCCCCCGCCAGCGTGCCCGGCCTGACCGGCGTCACCGCGATCGACGCCGGGTACTACCACGCTCTCGCCCTACTGGACGACGGCACGGTGCGGTCGTGGGGCACGATGTTCGAGGGCGGATGGGGCAACGGCATGAACCAGTCCAACGTGCCGGTGCCTGTGCCCGGGTTGACCGGGGTCACCGCGATCGCCAGCGCGGGGTTCACCGCATACGCGTTGCGTGGCGACGGCACGGCGTGGTCGTGGGGGAGCAACAGTTACGGGGTTCTGGGCAATGGTTCCCCGGCGCAGGCCGCGGACTCGCCGGTCGCGGTGACCGGACTGACGGACGTGGTCGCCATCGCCGCGGGAGCGGAGAACGCGTACGCCTTGCGCGCCGATGGCACGGTGTGGGCCTGGGGCCGGGCCGACAGGGGGCAGCTCGGCACGGGTTTCGGGTGCGCCACCTGCAAATCCGCGGTTCCCGTTCAGGTGGCCGGGTTGACGGGGGTCACGAAGATCGCCGGCCACGACGCGGGCGGGTACGCGTTGCGGGGCGATGGCACGGTGTTGGCCTGGGGCGCGAACGATCAGGGCCAACTCGGTAACGGGGTATTCTGCGACACGTGCTTCTCCGCGGCGCCCGTCCAGGTGACCGGCCTGACCGACGTCACCGCGCTCGTCGCCGACGGCTGGGCCAACGGGTTCGCGTTGCGTGGTGACGGCACGGTCTGGGCCTGGGGTGCGAACAACTCCGGCCAGCTCGGCAACGGAGTCGCCTGCACCGCGCCGGCCAACTGCAGGTCGACGGTGCCGGTGCGAGTGGCGGGACTGACCGGCGTGTCGGCGATCGCGCCGGGCGCGGCGGTCGTGCCGGACTGAGGTTGCCGAAGTGCCCGGGCGGTCCGGCCAGACCGCCCGGGCACTCCGTCAGCTCACGGTGAGGTTGGAGTTTCCGCTGCTCTGGTATCCCTCGGTCGCGAGGATCATGTAGTACCGGAATGCTCCCAGGCCCATGCCGACGCGGGACCACGCGTCGAAGTGGGTGCCCGTGGAGATGGTGCCGCCGGTCTTCTTCGACTGCCGGACACTCCAGTACTGGGGGAAGGTCTTGGTGCCTTCGACGGACGGGGCGTTATACCGCATGGTGCGGTAGATGTCGTACGTGCCGCCGTTGCTGGTGACCGTGCCCCGGAACTCGCCCGTGGGGCGGTACGTGCCCCAGTTGTCGACGATGTAGTACTCCACGAGCGGGCTCGCCGTCCAGCCGTAGAGACACAGGTAGCCGTTGCCGGACGGGCTGAAGCTGCCCGAGTAGTTCACGTTCCTGCGGCTGCCGGTGGACCATCCCTTGCCGCAGACGAAGTTCCCGGTGTTGCGCCATGACGTGCTGTAGTTGCCGCCGCCGTTCAGGCCCATGGAGATGGTGCCCTGGGAATCCGTCCAGAACGAGTAGTAATACCCGTTGTGGGTGCCGGTCTGGTTCGTGTTGATCGTCTCGGCTTGGGCGGTGCCGGGCACCACGATCGAGGACGTGACCAGCGCCAGGGCGCCGGCGCCGCCGCCGATGAAGGCTCTGCGGCTGACCGAGCGAGCGGGGGCGTTGTCCATCTCCATGCTTCCTCCTCGTTGAGGCTGGCGCGGGCCAGGCAGCGTGATACGACCCAGGGTCGACGCGGTGGGTTTGGCCGGCCGTCACGCAGGTCGACGACCGGGGGACCAGGTCGGGCGGGGGTGACCCGGATCGACGGTCCGTGAGACCGCCGACACCTACAGTGTTGGGCTGGCTCCGGGACGTTGTCAACGGTTTTCGTGAATGTTACGGAACCAATTGCCTGCTCTTGTCTTGCTGCGGTCGATTCCGAAGGTCGGAACTATCCGGAAGTTTCGGAAAATTTCCGAACGCGGATCCCCTGCTCAGGTGGGCCATGATGGCAGGAGGAGGTGCTGACATGACCGGGAAACCGTTCGCGTCCTCGGCGGACCTCGCCGCGAAGGAAGAGACGTTCGAGGTGCTGGCCGACGGTGTGTACGCGCTGACCGCGGAGGGCGACCCGAACGTCGGCGCGATCGAGGGCGAGGACTTCCTCGTCGCGTTCGAGGCGCGGGCCACGCCGGTCGCGGCCCGCGAGTGGCTGGCGAGACTGCGTGAGCACACCGACAAACCCGTGCGGTACCTGGTGTTGAGCCACTACCACGCGGTGCGGGTGCTCGGTGCGTCCGCGTTCGGCGCCGACGTGATCATCGCGCACGAGAACACCAGGAAGCTGATCGCCGAACGGGGCAAGGAGGACTGGGACAGCGAGTTCGGCCGGATGCCCCGGCTGTTCAAGCAACCCGAGTCGATCCCGGGGCTGACCTGGCCGACCGTCACGTTCTCCGACCGGCTGACCATCGACCTCGGCGGCGACCGAGGCGAGTTGGAGCTTCGGTACTGCGGGCGCGGTCACACCGCAGGCGACATCGTGGCCTGGCTGCCGGGAGAACGGGTGTTGTTCGCGGGCGACCTGGTGGAGGCGCAGGCCGCGCTGTACACCGGCGACGGCTTCCACACGGACTGGTCGACCTCCACTTTGGACCGGGTGAAGGCGCTCGGGGCCGAGGTGCTCGTCGGCGGGCGTGGCGCGGTGCCGCGCGGCCACGAGGCGGTGGCCGCGGCGATCGAGCAGACCCGTGACTTCCTGCGGGTGATGCTGGACAAGGTCGGCGCGGTGCACGCCCGGGGCGGCACCCTGAAGGAGGCGTTCGAGGCCACCCACGAGGCGCTGGCGCCGAGGTACGGCCGCTGGCCGATCTTCGAGCACTGCCTGCCGTTCGACGTGCAACGCCTGTGGGACGAGTTGGACGGCGTCGACTGGCCGCGGATCTGGACCGCGGCACGCGACCGTGAGGTCTGGGCCCGCCTGCAGGGAGAGTGAGCGTCAGCGGACGGTGACGGCCATGCGCTGCACCATGTTGTTGGCCATGCCCTGCAGGTTCCACAGTGGATCGACCGGTTGGGCGCCGACCTCGTCGGTGGCCCGCACGCACAGCTCGTACTCGCCGCGTATGGCGTCCCACCGGGCGGACCAGGAACGCCACGCGTGGCGGCCGAGTGACTCGCCGAGGGCGGCATCGGTCCAGGACTGCCCGCCGTCGGTCGACAGCTCGACCCGGACCACCGGAGCCCGACCGGACCACGCCCGACCACGCAGCACGAGCGACCCGGCGTCGACGATCCGCCTTCTGGTCATGAAGTCCGGGAAGCCGGGCGGCATCATCAGCGCCCTCGGCAGGATCCGGGTCACCGGCTCCCCGGGGTCGTCGGCGTCGGCGCGCAGCCGGTAGGCCACGGCGTTCTGGTATCCGGTGAACCGCGACGCCAGCACCGTGATGTCCCGCAGCCACTTGACGTGGGTCATCCCGTACCAGCCCGGCACGACCAGCCGCACAGGCGCGCCGTGCTGGGGTGGCAGTGGCGCCCCGTTCATCTCGTACGCCAGCAGCACGTCGCTGCCGAGTGCCTCCTCGATGGGGAGCGCACGCTGGTAGTCCTGCTCGACCCCGCGCTCGGTGCCGTGGTCGTGGCCCGTGAACACGACGTCCACCGCACCGTCCAGCAGGCCGGACTCCCGCAGCAGCGGCGCGAGCGGGGTGCCGGCCCACCGTGCCGTGCCGACCGCCTCGTCCAGCCACGGCTGGCTGACCGGCCGGGGGAGCAGCCGCGCGCGACCGTTGCCCGCGCACTCCAGCGTCACGACCGTCTCGACCCGCGGCCGCGCCGTCAGCGCCGCCAGGTCCAGCTCGATCGGCGAGTAGACGTGCCCGCCGATCGTCAGGCGCCAGGACGCCGGGTCGACGAACGGGATGTCGTAGTGCACCAGCAGGTAGTGCAGACCCGGCGGGGTGAGGTCGTCACGCAGCGCTTCGAGCGGCATCCCGTGGTTGCGTGCCGCCAGCCGCAGTTCGTCAAGGGACACCGCCTCGTCCAGCGCGGCCACCCGAGCCTGTTCACCAAGGCGCACGGTCGACGTCATGACGACGCACCTCCTAATGCGACAGTCCAGCCTGACACCCGGGCCGGTGGTGCGCTACTCGTGGCCGGTCACCGGTTGGTGATGTCCTCGAAGACCAGGAACGTGCGGGTGCCGAGTACGCCGGGGATGTTCGGCAGCTGGTCGAGCACGAGGCGGCGCAGGTGCTGGTTGTCGACCGCGCGGACGAGGAGGATCACGTCGAACTCGCCGCCGACGAGGGCCATGTGCTTGATCTCCGGGATGCGGCGGAGGTGCTCGATGAGGTCGTGCCACGAGTTCTGCCGCACGGTGAGCGTCACATAGGCCGAAGTGGACAGTCCGGCGCGCGTGGGGTCGACCACGGCGGTGAACCCGACGAGCACACCCGACTCCCGCAGCCGTTCCAGGCGCACGTAGGCGCTGGCGCGGGAGATGTTGAGCCGTTCGGCGAGCACGCGGACGGCGAGCCGGCCGTCGCGGGTCAGCTCGCGCAGGATCGCCTGGTCGATGTCGTCGAGCGCCGGGGCAATCTGTCCAGCACCGGCGGTCTGGCTGGGTGTGCTGCTGGACATATGGCTCCATGGCGTTCGTGGGTCGGCACTCTGTCTTGAGTATGCGCCCCGTTCTGGTCAGAACGTAGCCGCTGGCCGCAGGATCGGAAGCGTTCTGTCTCGGGCGGAGGGTACGAATGGATGAACTGGGGTTGGTACGTCTGCTCGACGCCGACGGCGCCGTGCTCGCCGACGACCGGTACGTCATGCCGTCATCGGCGGTGCTGGTCGACCGGTACCGGGACCTGGTGCTCGGCAAGCGACTGAACGAGCAGGCGAGTGCGCTGGTGCGGCAGGGCCGGCTCGCGGTGTACCCGTCGTCGCGTGGGCAGGAGGCCTGCCAGGTGACCGCCGCCGCGGCGTTGCGGCCCGGTGACTGGCTGTTCCCGACCTACCGGGACACCGTCGCGATCGTGGCGCGTGGGGTGGACCCGGTCGAGACGCTCACGCTGCTGCGCGGGGACTGGCACTGCGGCTACGACCCGCGCCACCACCGCGTGGCCCCACAGGCGACGCCGCTGGCCACACAGCTCCCGCACGCCGTCGGGGTGGCGCACGCCGCGCGCCTGCGGGGTGAGGACACCGTGGTGATGGCGTTGTGCGGGGACGGCGCGACCAGCGAGGGCGACTTCCACGAGGCACTGAACTTCGCGGCGGTGTTCACCGCGCCGGTCGTGTTCCTGGTGCAGAACAACAAGTACGCGATCTCGGTGCCGCTCGCGAGCCAGTCCGTGGCGCCGTCGTTGGCGCACAAGGGAATCGGCTACGGCGTGCCGGCGGTGTTGGTCGACGGCAACGACACCGCCGCGCTGACGGCGGTCCTGGCCGCCGCGGTCGACCGTGCCAGGTCGGGTGGCGGCCCGACGCTCGTGGAGGCCGACACCTACCGGCTGGAGGCGCACACCAACGCCGACGACGCGACGCGTTACCGCCAGGACGACGAGGTGGCCGAGTGGGTGGAACGGGACCCGCTGCGTCGCCTGTCCGCACACCTCCGGGCACAGGGCGCGCTCGACGACGCCCGTGAGACCGCGCTGACCGAGGAGGCCGAGGCCGTCGCCGCCCGGATCCGGGCCGCCTTCGGCGAGGAGCGCCGACCCGACCCGGGCGAGCTGTTCACGCACGTCTACGCCACTCCCACGCCGCAGCTGGCCGCGCAGGCGGCGTTGTTGCGTGCCGAACTGGCCGCGAGTGGGCCGCCGGTGTCTGGACTGACGAGCAGCGCAGGCCCCGCGACCAAGGAGCCGGGTCGTGCAGCGCAGGAGGGAGGACACCGGGTACAGGCCCACTCGCCGGCGAGCGGAGCGAGCCGATCGAGCTCCAGCCCGGTGAAGCTGACGATGGCGCAGGCGATCAACGCCGCGCTGCGGGACGCGCTGGGCTCCGACGAGTCGGTGGTGGTGTTCGGCGAGGACGTCGGCCCGCTCGGTGGGGTGTTCCGGGTGACCGACGGGCTCACCGCCGAGTTCGGCGACCAGCGTTGCTACGACACGCCGCTGGCCGAGTCCGGCATCGTCGGCATGGCGATCGGCATGGCCATGAACGGGTTCCGACCGGTGGTCGAGATGCAGTTCGACGCGTTCGCCTACCCGGCGTTCGAGCAGATCGTCAGCCATCTCGCGAAGATGGCGAACCGCACGCGTGGCAGGGTGCGGCTGCCGGTGGTGGTACGGGTGCCGTACGCGGGCGGGGTCGGCGGCGTCGAGCACCACAGCGACTCGTCCGAGGCCTACTACGCACACACGTCGGGCCTGACCGTGCTGGTGCCGGCGACGAACCAGGACGCATACGGGCTGCTGCGTGCCGCGATCGAGAGCCAGGACCCGGTGATCTTCCTCGAACCCAAGAAGCACTACTTCACCGCCGAGGAGGTCGACACCGCGCTGTCGGTGCCGCCGATCGGCCGTGCCACGGTTCGCAGGCGAGGTGCGGACGCCACGCTGGTCGCCTACGGCCCGGCGGTGGCCGTCGCGCTCGCCGCCGCCGAGCTGGCCGCCACGGAGGGCCGCGACCTCGGGGTCGTGGACCTGCGCTCGATCGTGCCGTTCGACGACGACACCGTGATGGCGGAGGTCCGGCGCACCGGCCGCGCGGTCGTGGTCGCCGAGGCGCCTGGCTTCGCCTCGGTCGCCTCGGAGATCGCGGCCCGGATCGCCGAGCAGTGCTTCCACCACCTCGAGGCCCCGGTCCGGCGCGTCACCGGGTTCGACATCCCGTACCCGCCGCCGAAGCTCGAACACCACCACCTGCCCGATGCCGAACGCGTCCTCGACGCCGTCGACGACCTGCAGTGGGAGGTCTCATGAGCGGAGCTTGCGGAGCGAATCATCGAGCACAGCGGCGCCACGGAGCGGGCGAGGGGGCGGCATGAGCGTGGAAACCTTTACCCTGCCCGATCTTGGTGAGGGACTCACCGAGGCCCAGCTGGTCCGCTGGCTGGTCGGGCCGGGTGACCGTGTGGCCGTCGACGCGCCGGTGGCCGAGGTCGAGACCGCGAAGGCCATGGTCGAGGTCCCGTCGCCCTACGCGGGTCTCGTCGCCGCGCTCCACGGCGACGAGGGCGCCACGATCACCGTCGGCGCACCGCTCATCTCGATCACCACCGAGGCCACAGCCGCCTATGTCGAGGAGGAACGCGCCGGCTCCGGCAACGTCCTCATCGGCTACGGCACCGGCGGTGCGTCGACCACCCGCAGGCGCCGTGCGAAAGCGCCCGTTGTCGCCGCGTCCCACACGAGGGCGGCCGTGTCCTCGCCCGTGGTGCGGAAACTGGCCAAGGACAACGGGATCGCCCTCGACACGGTCCCGGGCACCGGCCCGGACGGCCTGATCACCCGGGCCGACGTCCAGCGGGCGATGACCTCCTCGACCTCGGACGCGCGGACCGGTCTCGGTGTCGCCGAACGCATCCCACTGCGTGGCGTGCGTGCCGCGATCGCCGCCACACTGTCCCGCAGCAGAGCCGAGATCCCCGAGGCGACGACCTGGGTCGACGTCGACGCCACCGAACTCGTCCGGCTCCGCGCCGAGCTTTCCGACGGTCCCGGCCTGCTGGCGCTGGTGGCCCGGTTCGTGGTCGCCGGGTTGCTTCGGCACCCGGTCCTGAACTCCACAGTGGACAAGGACGAGATCCGGGTCTTCGACGGCGTCAACCTCGGCATCGCGACCCAGACCGACCGCGGCCTCGTCGTGCCGGTCGTGCGTGACGCGCACCGGCAGACCGCACGCCGGCTCGGCGCCGAGATCCGCCGCGTCACGGCCGCCGCCCGCGACGGTTCCGCCGCCGTCCTGAATGGAGGGTCGTTCACACTCAACAACTACGGGTCATTCGGGGTGGACGGCAGTGCGGCCATCATCAACCATCCGGAAGTCGCCATCCTGGGCATGGGTCGCATTATGGAACGCCCATGGATCGTCGACGGCGAGATTCTCCCCCGGCACATCACCCAACTCTCGCTCGTGTTCGATCATCGCGTCTGCGACGGCGGCACGGCCGCGGGCTTCCTGCGTTTCGTCGCCGACGCGATCGAGTCGCCGAAGTCCGTGCTCGCCGATCTCTGATCAATAAAAAACCAAATCGCCGAAAATTTACGAAAATACGCCACTACTGCAACGATATTGTTGCTCGGAGCGACTCCCTCGTTGGCACGAACGACACAGGGGAATCACTGTTCCGGAGGACGGTATGGCTGGTGCGCGTGCATTGTCACTGGTAATTTCCCTGGCGTTGTTACCCGGTGCCAGTCCGGCGGTGGTGTCGGCGGAGGACGAACGAAGTCCCGGCGCGTGCGGCACCGTGGTCGGTGTGCCGACGCCGCCAGACGGCGCCCAGATCGTCGCGCCCGGCAGCGATCTGTCGGCCAGGACCAGGACAAGCCCGGCAGGCACGACGTTCTGGCTGAGCCCCGGCACGCACACCCTGGCATCGGACCAGTTCGGGCAGGTCATCCCGAAGGACGGCAACGTCTATCTCGGCGCGCCCGGCGCGGTGCTCGACGGGCAGGGGATCAACCGGGCCGCTTTCACGCAGCAGGCCGCCGACGTGGTGATCCGTGGCCTGACCATCCGTAGGTTCGTCCCGTCGGTGGACCAGGGCGTGGTCAACCACGACTCCGCGCCGCGCTGGGTGATCGAGGAAAACGTCATCGAGGACAACGACGGCGCCGCGATGATGGCCGGGAACGGTCAGCAGGTGCGTGGAAACTGCCTGCGGAACAACGGGCAGTACGGGATCAACGCCTACCGTCCCGGCGGGCTGTCGGACCTGGTCATCGAGGACAACGAGATCGTCGGCAACAACACCGACGACTGGGAGGTCCAGATACCCGGCTGCGGCTGCACCGGCGGTGTGAAGTTCTGGGCCGTGAACGGCGCCGACGTCCGCGGCAACTGGGTGCACCACAACCACGGCGCGGGAATCTGGGCCGACACCAACAACAACGACTTCATCATCGAGGAGAACCTGATCGAGGACAACGAGGCCGAGGGCGTGTTCTACGAGCTCTCGTACAACCTCATCCTGAGCGGGAACTCCTTCCGGCGCAACAATCTCGTGAAGGGCCGGTGGCGCGCCGAGCGTGGCGACAACTTCCCGGTCGCCGCGGTGTACATCAGCGAGTCCGGTGGGGAACCGCGGCTACCCGCCCGCACCGACATGATCGACATCCGGGGCAACATGTTCTCGGACAACTGGTCGGGCGTGACGTTGTGGGAGAACGCGGACCGGTTCTGCAACAGCCCGGCCAACACGTCCGGGCTGTCGTGCACCCCGTTCGTGCCGCTGGTCTCCAACTGCGCCGACCCGGGCATCACGTCGGCGCCGCTGTACGGCGACTGCCGCTGGAAGACGCAACGGGTGCACGTCCGCGAGAACACCTTCGAGTTCGACTCGGAGACGCAGGGATGCCGGTCGCTGTGCGGGCGGATGGCGGTGCTGTCGAACTACGGGACGTTCCCCACCTGGTCGCCGTACAAGGCCTGGACGGTCTCGGACGCGATCACCTTCCAGCAGCAGAACCGGTGGTATGACAACCGGTACTACGGACCGTGGACGTTCGTCGCGCACAACACCTCTCGCGGGTTGTCGGTCGACCAGTGGTTGGCGGCTCCGTACAACCAGGACGTGTGCAGCACCTTCGGCGATTCGACCGGCTGTTAGCGGGATCGCCTGCGGCCCCGGGACGGCGCGGGTTGGCGGCGGGGAGAGGGCTTGCGGGTCGCGGCCTTCCTCTCCGCCTGCGGCTGGGGGCGTCCCCGCGTGCTGTTGACGGTGCGGCCCCGGACGATGCCGATGAACTGCTCCATCAGGTCGGTGGTCTCCTCCTCCAGCCACGTCAGCGCGACACGTGACTCCGGGGCGAAGGTGACCGGCCGGTACGTGAGGTCCCTGCGGTGGTGCAGCCGCGCGAGAGACTGCGGGACGACGAGCAGCCCGACGCCGGCCGCGACCAACTCGACGGCGTCCTTGGTGGTGGCGGGGCGGTCGATCGCCTCGCGGCCGGGTGGGCGCGCCCAGTCCAGTGTGTCGTCGATGGGGTGGAGCACGACGGCATCGGCCACGTCCTCGACCGAGACCTCGTCCGCCGTGGACAGTGGATGGTCCTTGCCCACCACGATCACGGTCGTCTCGGTGTAGAGCGGGATCGCGTGCAGGCCCGTCCGGTCGATCGGCAGGCGCAGGAGGGCCGCGTCGGCCAGGGCGTCACGTACCAGTCCGGCGGCGTCGGCGTTGGGGACCTGGTCGAGGACCAGCGGCACGTCGGGCACCCGTTCCTGCCAGATCCGCACCCACTTGGCCGGCGTCACCCCGGGGACGTACGCGAGCCGGAACGATGAAGAAGCGCCCGTCACGACCGGCAGGCTACCGGGTCTGAACAGCGTCTCCAGCGCCGCCCGCTACCCTTCGGCAATGACGCGTAGGACGCTCCAGACGATGAAGCCCGCGACCGCGGCGAAGAAACTGGGCGTGTACCTCGAGGCAACGCCCACGGAGTTCCGGGAGGGTGTCGTCTCGCGCGACGAGCTGAACGCCCTCCAGGCCGACCCGCCAGAGTGGCTGCGTGAGCTGCGCCGCAACGGTCCGCATCCCCGCTCGGTCGTCGCGGCGAAGCTGCGGGTCTCGATCAGCGGGCTCGTGCGTGGCGGTGTCACCGACCCGCTGACGACCGAGCAGATCGAGGCGCTCAAGGCGGACAACCCCGACTGGCTGCAGCGGGAACGCACCACACAGGTCGAGGCCAGGAAAGAGTCCGCCCGCCTCAAGGCGGCGGCGGAGAGCATTCCCCGCCGCCCGAAGCGTGCCTAACCATCCAGTCTGTCCAGTGCCCCGGCGTACCCGGGCGAGTAGTGGGTGGCGATGTCCTGGCCGATGACCCCGCTGTCGCCGCCGACGTGGTGGGCGACGGGCTCCAGGTAGCCGGTGTCCGGCGACCACCAGTACACGTGCCTGCTGAGCGGGCGCTGACTGTCCTCATAGCACTCGGTGGCGACCCGGGCGATCTCGCCAACCGCGTACCCGGCCGCGGCGCCGTCCTTCAGCGCGTGGAAGATCAGCATGTTGTCGTTGGGCACCGCGACCAGCACGCCGTGTGACACGTCGGGGTCGCCGGTGACGGCCTCGACGACCCAGGGCAGGACCATCACGGTCGACGCGAGGTAGTCCGAGCCCTCGATGATGAAGATGCCGGCGTGGGTGGCGCACTCGTTCGGCACCTGGCCGTACATGTTGTTCATGCCGGCCTCGAGGAGCCGGTCGAACCCGTGCTGGCGCACCCGGTCACCGTTCAGGAGCGCGATGTAGTTGGGATAGTCGAGGGCGAGCACCATGAGCAGGTCCGGTGCCACCTCCAGCGCGTAGGGCCACATCTTCCGCGCGTCACCGTCGAGCGGCCGTAGCTTCACGTACATGCGGTCGAGCAGTTGCTCGGTCGGTCCGTCGAGATCCGCGTTCTTGCCCGTCAGCGCGTCGAGGATCTGGCCGAGGCAGTCGTCGACCAGCTTCGGCCACTGGTCGGTGGGGGCGCCGGCCACGGCGTCGAACACCGGGCCGAGACCGAACTCGAGCTCCTCCGGTGAGACGACCTCCATCCAGTCGTCATGGACCACCACCCGCATGCCGATGAAGACCGGGCTGCGCCGGACCAGGTTCCGCAACCGTTCGTGCTGGTTCGTCGTCAGGCTGTACACGGCGGAGAACGTACAAGATCAGCTCGTGCCGCTCAGGCGTTTGCCGGAAGCGGCGCAGCGGTGGCCGGAACTGGCCGCCGAGATCTGGATTTGGGCGTAAGGTTCGCCCGATGTGTGGTTGACGTCACCTGGCTTTATCTACATACTGCTGCCGCATCGGACGTTCGATGTAGAACGTTGATGCCCGAAGTGAGGTGTCATGAGTGGCTTGGTGATCACCCGCCGGCGACTTCTCGGCATGTTCGGTGCCACGGGTGCCGCGGCCGCGTTGTCCGCGTGTGGCAGCAGTCTCGGCGGCGGCGGCGAATCCTCCTCGGGAGGTGAGCAGGGCGGCGCGGTCAAGATCGGCCTGGTGGTCCCGCAGGCCGGGGTCTACGCGCCGGTCGGGCTCGACCTCCAGCGTGGCTGGGACCTCTGGCTGGAACAGCACGACGGCAAGATCGGCGGGTTCACCGCGACGACGGTCGTCGGCGACGAGGGCGAGACCCCGCAGACCGGTGTCGCCGCCGTGCAACGCCTGCTCCAGTCCGACAACTGCGACGTGCTGGTCGGTGTGGTCAGTTCGGCCACCGCGCTCGGAGTGCGAGACCTCGTGACCGAGTCGAAGAAGCTCCTGCTGGTCGCGAACGCCGGCGCCGAGGACATCACCGGGAAGGCCGCGTCGCCCTACATCTGGCGCACCTCCTTCACCAACGGGCAGGTCTCCGGGGTGATGGGCCGCTACCTGGCCGAACAGGGCACAAAGGACGGCGTCTTCGTGCTCGCGCCCGACTACGCCGCCGGCGCGGAGGCGACCGCGGGGTTCCAGACCGCGTACGAGGCGGCCGGCGGCGCGATCGCCGGCTCCGCGAAACCGCCCTTCGGCAAGACCCAGGACTACCAACCGTTCCTGTCGCAGATCCAGTCGTCCGGGGCCAAGGCCACGTTCTGCTTCTTCGCCGGCGCGGAGGCGGTCGCGTTCGTCAAGCAGTACCGGCAGTTCGGGCTTGCCGACACGATCCCCTTGTACGGTTCGGGATTCCTCACCGAGGGCGGCGTGCTGACCGCGCAGGGCGCCGCGGCGCTGGGTGTGCAGACGTCGCTGCACTACACAAGCGAGCTGGACAACGAGCACAACAAGGACTTCGTCGCGGCGTACAAGAAGAAGTACGACGCCGTGCCGACCGTCTACTCGGTACAGACGTGGGACGCGGCAGGCGTTCTGGACCGTGCGCTGAAGTCGGCGAAGGCCACCGACGGTGACGCGCTGTCGAAGGCGCTCGACGGTGTCGGGTCGATCGACGACAGCCCGCGCGGCGAGTGGAGCTTCGAAGGGCAGACACCGAAGCAGAAGTTCTACGTCCGCGAGGTCAAGCAGGCCGGCGAGGGCTTCGTCAACGCCGTGATCGCCGAGACCGAACCCGTCGGACAGGACAGCTGAGCCGCGCATGGGTGCCTGGTTCGACGCCAACCTGGTCAGCGTGCTCAACGGGGTCGCGATCGGCTGCCTGCTGTTCATCCTGGCCATCGGGTTGTCACTGGTGTTCGGGATGATGGACGTGCTGAACCTGGCGCACGGCGCCACCTTCCTGGTCGGCGCCTACACCGGCTGGGTCGTGGGCGGCACGGACCCCACCTGGGCCACGTTCCTGCTCGCACTGGCGGTGGCACTGGGCATCGGGCTCCTGGTGGGCGCCGGCATGTCGCTGCTGACCGAGCCGTTGCGCCGCCGCTCCCACCTGGACCAGGCACTCCTCACGCTCGGCGTGGCGCTGATCGTCGCCGAGCTGCTGTCGATCGCGTTCGGCAACGACGTGCAGGCCGTCGACGCGCCACCGGGGCTCGACGGCACCGTGACGCTTCTCGGCAGCGCCTATCCGACCTACCGGCTCGTGCTGATCGTCGTCGGCGCGGTGTTCGCCGTGGTGCTGTGGGCGCTGATGAGCCGGACGATGATCGGCACGGTCATCCGCGCCACGGTGGCCGACCGGGACATGGTGTCCGCCATCGGCATCGACAACCGCAAGGTCAAGCTCGCCGTGTTCGCGGCGGGCTCGGCGCTGGCGGCCGTCGCCGGTGTGCTCGGCGGCCCGATCTACGGCGCCAGACCGGGACTCGACTCCACCGTGCTGATCCTCGCGCTGGTCGTCGTGGTCATCGGCGGGCTCGGTTCCGTGCGCGGTGCGCTCGTCGGCGCGCTCGTGATCGGGCAGATCGAGTCGCTCGGCCGGGCCGTGCTCGCCGACGCGGCGTCGTTCCTGCTGTTCGGCGCGCTGGCCGTGGTGCTGGTGCTCAGACCGCAGGGCCTGTTCGCGGGAGCCGCGCGATGACCCGGGTGGTGCGGACCGGAATGCCGGTGGTGGCGTGGCTCGCCCTCGCGGCCGCGCCGGTGTTCCTCGCCCCGTACGCGACGACCACGCTCGCCAGGATGTTGGTGTTCGGGCTGCTGGCCGCGAGCCTCGCGTTGCTCGTGGGTGTCACCGGACTGCCGTCGCTGGGCCACGCCGCCTACTTCGGCGCTGGCGCCTACGCGGCGGGCTGGTTCGCCAAGAACGTCTCGACCACGGCGCCGCTCTCGCTGCTGATCGCCGCGGCGACCGGTGGTGTGGTGGCCGCCGCCACCGGGTGGGTCGCGGTCCGGGCTCGGGGCGTGTTCTTCCTGGTGCTCACCCTCGCCATCGGTGAGATCGTGCTCCAGGTCGCCGAGGTATGGGAGTCGATGACCGGCGGGTCCAACGGCCTGTACGGGATCCCGGCGACCACGATCGGCGGCGAGCCGGTCGTGCATCCCGCGTACCTGTACTGGTTCGTGCTGGCAGTGTTCGCGGTCGGTTTCGCGGTGCTGTGGCTGGTGGTCCGGTCGCCGTACGGGACCGCGCTGCGGGGCATCCACGACAACGAACCGAGGATGCGCGCGATCGGTTACCCGACCGCGCTGTACAAGTACACGGTCTTCGTCATCGCGGGGACCGTGGCCGGACTCGCGGGCGGCCTGTTCGCTGTGCAGCAGCGGCTCGTCACACCGGCCGACGTCGGGTTCACCACCGCCGCGCTGGCGCTCCTCGCCGTGATCATCGGCGGTGCCGGCAGCCTGTGGGGCGCCTGCGCCGGTGCGGGCCTGGTGATCCTCGTCCGCGACTCACTCGGGCCCACGCTCGACGGCCACGGCCCGCTCGTGCTGGGTGTCGTGTTCGTGCTGGTGGTGTACTTGATGCCGAGAGGTGTCGCCGGCATACGTCTGCGGAGAGCGTCGTGACCGTTTCCCTTACCTGCACCGGGCTCAGCAGGTCGTTCGGCGCGCTCAAGGCGGTCGACGACGTCGACCTGGCGGTGGCCCCGGGCAGCCGGCACGCGCTGATCGGCCCGAACGGCGCCGGCAAGACCACACTCATGCACCTGATCACCGGGGCGCTGCGTGCCGGCGCGGGGTCGGTGCGGTTGGGTGACGAGGACATCACCACGCTCTCGGTGGTCCGCCGCGCGCGGCTCGGCATCAGCCAGACCATGCAGCACGCCAGCCTGTTCCCCACGATGTCCACATCGGACAACGTGTTGCTCGCCGTGCAGCGTCGCCACGGCCGGATCGGGCTGTGGCCACAGCGGGCGTTGCGTGGGCGGGTGGAGACCTTGTTGGACCGGACCGGCCTCGCGGGTCGCGGCGACGTGCTCGTCGCGAGCCTGTCCCACGGCGAGCGCAAACAGCTCGAGTTGGCGGTCGCACTGGCATGCGAGCCGCGGCTGCTCCTGCTCGACGAACCGGCCGCCGGCATGTCACCCGCCGAGTCGGCGCGGCTGGCCGAGCTGGTCGAGGAGCTGCCCGCCGACGTGACCGTGGTGTTCGTCGAGCACGACCTGGACCTGGTGTTCCGGCTGGCCACCACGGTGACCGTGCTGCACCTGGGCCGTGTGCTGCTGACCGGCTCCCCCGAGGAGGTACGCGCCAGCGAGGCCGTGCGGGAGGCCTACCTCGGCAGCGGCCGGGACGAGCCGCTGTTCGTCGAGCGTGCGGAGGCATGAGCCATGGACCTTCGGATCTCCGGCCTGGTCTCCGGCTACGGTGGCAGCACGGTGCTGACCGGAGTGGACCTGGCACTCGGCGGCGGCGGCGCGTTGGCGGTCCTCGGTCGCAACGGCGTCGGCAAGAGCACACTGGCGATGACGGTGGCCGGCCTGGTGCGTCCCCGTGCCGGGTCGATCACGCTCGACGGCCACGAGGTGGCCGGCCGCCGCGCCGACGAGATCGCTCGCCGCGGTGTCGGCCTCGTGCCGCAGGGCAGGCGCCTGTGGGCCTCCCTGACGGTGCGCGAACACCTGGAACTGGCGGCACGGCGCGCCAACGCTCCACAGTGGACGATCGAGCGGGTCTACGAGGTGTTCCCCCGCCTCGCCGAACGCAGACGACACCTGGGCAGCCAGCTCTCCGGCGGCGAGCAGCAGATGGTCGCGATCGCCCGTGCCCTGCTGACCGGACCGTCGCTGGTGATCCTGGACGAGCCATCCGACGGCCTGGCACCCGTCGTGGTCGACCGGATCGCCGAGGTGATCCTGGACCTACGCGCGGACGGGGTGACCGTGCTGCTCGTCGAGCAGGATCTCCACCTCGCCTTCTCGGTGTGCGAACAGGTCGCGGTGATGGAGAAGGGTCGCGTCGTGCACGCAGCGTCCACATCGGACTTCCGAGGAGACCCGGACACCGCGCACCGCCTACTGGGCGTCGGCTGACCCAGTGCTGTGGCGGAATGCGTCCGCCGAACGGGAGTGTGGCCCGGTGGACGCGCGTTCACGCTGCGGGCAATGTCTCGAAAGACGCGCTTATGTCGTTGAACGTCCCCATCGCGTCTTTCAGGACACCAGCCACAGCGCGGCCCGGCGAGCCTTCGTGTCGCTAGAGCGTGGGGCTCGCGACCGTGACCGGCGCGCCGTCGCGACTCGCTGACGTGTACGCGGCCTCCAGGAAGGCGACCGTGTCGGCGGCCGGGCCGGCCGGGGACAGGTTCTCCGCCGCCGGATCCGCGATGAGGTCGGCGAAGGCGCGGATGGGCCGCTCGGCCGGGTAGATCTCGTCCTCGGCGAGTGGCGGGTCGAGACGTTCCACCGTGCCGTCGTTGCGGTGGATGGACAGTGTGCCGGCGAGCAGGTCCTGCAGCGCGTACCCCTCGGTGCCGTAGTAGCGCAGTTCCTGCTGGCTGTCCTGTCCTGGCCGGATCGAGCCGGTGGCCGCCATCGTGCCGATGCCACCCCCGGTGAACTGGAACGACATCGCGTCGACCACGTCGACCGCGAGGCCGAGGTTGCTCATCACCGCGCTGACCGACGCGACCCGCTTGCCGGTGACGTACAGGACCATGCCCATCGAGTGCGTGACCTGGGTCTGCCCGTGGCCGCCGCCGGAGATCTCCGGGTCGGCGTACGTGGACGCGGCCGGGCCGGTCACCGGGAACTGGAACACCGGCTCGTAGCGCTCCGGGCGACCCCGGTAGTACTCCTCGACCATCGACACGTACAGCCCGGACGTCAGCAGAACCTCGCCGATCTCCCCGCCCAGCACGGCCTTCCGCAGCCGCTGCGCTGCTCGCGTGTGCTGGTAGGTCAGGCCGACCATGAGTGTGCGGCCGGCCTTCTCGGCACGCGTGACCAGGTCGTAGGCGTGGTCGGCACGCAGGGTCATCGGCTTCTCGATCAGCACGTGCAACCCGGCGTCGAGCGCGGCCTTGACGTGTTCGTAGTGGTACACATGGGGAATCGCGATCACCACGCCGTCCACCAGCCCGGACGTGTACAGCTCCCGCGGGTCCAGGAACGTCTTCGCGACGTCGTAGGTGTCCGCCGCCCGTTGTAGGGCCGTCGCGTCGGGGTCGGCGAGCGCGGCCACCTCGGCGCCGTCGTACGCCTTCAGGCTGGGAATGTGGTGCTGCGTCGCCCACCAGCCGGTGCCGACGACGCCGATCCGAGGCTTGTTCATCGAATCCCCCTAGTCGAGGTGCCAGACCTCGTCGGCCCAGAACAGCTCGCCGTCGTCGTCGGTGATCCGCGCGATGATGTCGGTGAACCATTCCTGCCAGCGCTTGTTGACATCGGTCGCGCCCATCGCGGCGGTGGCCGTGGCACGGTCCGGATGGCACTCGGCGTACGCGTAGACCGTGGTGCCGCGCCGGAACAGCGTGTAGTTCGACCAGCCGGACGCGGTGAGCGCCTCGACCATCTCCGGCCAGATCTCGTCGTGCCGGCGCTGGTATTCCTGCTCCGTGCCGGGACGGAGCTCGAAGGTGAAGAAAGCACGTTCCATCGCGTCATCCCTTCTCGCGGTCGAGCCGGTAACGGTTCACCCAGTCCCAGTCGAACTCGATGCCGAGACCGGGGCGGTCGGGCACGGCCAGGTGGCCGTCCCGCAGAGGTGCGCGACCCGCGTCGATGTGCCAGAAGACCGGGTCGCGGTCCGGGTGGAACGCCTCGACGTACGTACCGTCCGGAGTGGACGCGATGAGGTGCACCGCGACCTGTGATTCCTCGTGGTGCCCCATCTGCACGCCGTAGCAGGCGGCCAAGCCTGCGACCCGGCGCCACTCGGAAGGCCCGCCGGACCACGAGGCGTCGTAGTTGCACACGTCGATGGCGCCTTCGGCGATCAGGTCGCGGGCCCCCGCCCTGCCGATCTCGCTCTGCCCGGCGCACACCGCGACCCCGGCCTTCAACCGCACGTCACGCATGCCGAGCCGGTCGTTGTACCAGCGGACCGGTTCCTCGAACCAGCGCAGGTCGTGTTCGGCGACAAGCCGGCAGAAGGTCAACGCCTCCTGGACCGTGTAACCCTGGTTGGCGTCGGCCATCAGCACGAAGTCCGCACCGCCTGCCTTGCGCGCGGTGGCGAAGCGCTCGGCGTCCTCGACCGGTGACGCGCCACCGACCTTGACCTTGCAGCCGGCGAAGCCAAGCTCGCGGTAATGCTCGATCTCGGCGCCGAGGTCGGCAAGCGACTGCCCGTAGTACCCACCGATCGCGATGATCGGCACCGACTTCCGGTAGCCACCCCACACGGTCGCCAGCGGCAGCCCGGCCACCTTGCCCACGATGTCCCACAGCGCCGAGTCGATCGCCGCCACGGCCATGATCGGCAACCGCCGGTAGGACAGGATGTCGAAGGTGGCCGGCACCATGTCCTCGTAGCGCGCCTCGACCTCGCGAGGGTCCTTCCCGATCAGCCGGGGCGCCAGCTGGTCGGCGATGATCCGCTGGATCGTGGCCTGCGCGGTGTCCTCGTCGCCGTTGTACGACTCGCCGACCACCCCCTCGTCGGTGTGCACCCGGGTGATCAGGGTCGCGCGATGGGACATCGAGTAGTACGAGCCCTTGAACGTGCGGACAAGTGGAACGGAGACGGGAATCGTGTCAACAGACGTGATTTTCACACTGTCTCCTTCATCGCGGCGGCTCTGGTCAGTCGGGCCCGGTCGGCCTCCGCGCGGGTCAGCTCGGCGGAGACGCGACCGCGGGAGAACACGACGATCCGGTCGGAGACGCGCAGCACCTCGTCGATGTCCGAGGACACCACGATGATCGCGACGCCGCGGCCGGCGAGGTCGGACAGGATGCGGTAGATCTCGGCCCTGGCACCGACATCCACCCCTCTGGTCGGTTCCGCGAGCAGCAGGACGGTGGCGCCGCGTTCCAGCCAGCGGCCCAGCATGATCTTCTGCTGGTTCCCGCCGGACAGCGTCTCGATTGGCTGACCGGCGCCCTTCGGCGCCACGATGCGCAGCTCTTCCTGCCAGCGCTGGAAAGCGGCCCGGGACGCGCGCGGGCTCAGCATGCCGAACCTGGCCTTGCGGGACCAGTCGGCCGCCGCGATGTTCTCCGCGGCGGACAGTCCATTGAGGACTCCCTGGGTCTTCCGGTCGACCGGGAGGAACCCGATGCCGGCCCGGATGGCCGCCCACGGGCCGGCCGGCTGGCCCGTGCTGTCCGCGACCGTCATCGTGCCGGCGTCGAACCGCCGCAGCCCGAACATCGCCTCGGCCAGCTCCAACGCGCCGCAGCCCAGCCGGCCGAACAGCGACAGCACCTCACCCGCGTGCGCGGTCAGGCTCACACCGTCGACATGACCGGCGAGGTGGACGTCCCGGACGGTCAGCGCGGCGTGCGCCGGCGGGTGCCGGGGCAGGTCGATCGAGGCGCCGATGTCCTGCCCGACCATGGCGGTGACCAGGGCGTGCTGGTCGAACTCGGTGACCGGGCCGGCGGCGGCGACGCGGCCGTCCCGGAACACCACCACGTCGTCCGCGATCTCGGCGACCTCGTCGAGCCGGTGGGTGATGTAGATGATCGCGACCCCGTCGTCCCGCAGCCGGCGCACGAACCGGAACAGGTTCTCGACCTCGGCGGCGGCCAGTGCGGAGGTCGGCTCGTCGAGGATCAGCAGTCGGGCGTCCGCGACAAGGGCCCGCGCGATCTCGACGATCTGCCGCTGTGCCACGCCGAGTTGTTCCACCGGGCGGTCCAGCGGCAGGTCGACACCGAGCTGGTCGAGTACGGTCCGCGCGGTGCGGCGAACGGCTCGCCAGTCGACCCGCCAGCCGCGCCGCGGCAGCCTGCCGAGGCAGATGTTCTCGGCGACGGACAGCTGCGGTGCGTCGAGGAACTCCTGGAAGATGGCCCGGATTCCGATCGCCTCGGCATCCCGCGGCGAACGGATGTCCACCGGTCGACCCGACACGCTGATCGTGCCGGCGTCGCAGCGGTGGTCCCCGGCGAGGATCTTGACCGTGGTGGACTTGCCCGCGCCGTTCTCGCCGAGGAGCGCGAGCACCCGGCCGCCGACGGCGTCCACGTCGACGCCGTGCAGCACCGGCACGTTGCCGAAGCTCTTGTACAGACCGCGAACTTCCAGACGGAACATGGATCAGTCCCGTCGCAGGCGACGAAGTTGGTCGAGGCCCACCGCGAGGATCAGCACCCCGCCGCGGGCGACCTCCTGCCAGAACGACGTGACGTTCAGGATGGTGAGTCCGTTGTTCAGCGTGCCGAGGATCAGCACGCCGACGAGCGTCCCGACCACCGTGCCCCGGCCGCCCGTGAGGCTGGCGCCGCCGAGCAGCACGGCGGCGACCACCGAAAGCTCCAACCCCTCGGCGGACAGGGGAGTGGCGGCCCGCAGTTGGGAGGTGAGGATCAGCCCGGCGAGCGCCGCGAGTCCGCCGCTGATCACGAAGAGCGCGAACAGATTGGGTGCCGGGCGGATGCCGACCAGGCGTGCGGCGTGCGGGTTGGCGCCCAGCGCGTAGATCCCGCGACCGAACGCGGTGTAGCGCATCAGCACGACGAACGCGGCGGCGACCAGCGCGAAGATCCACACCGGGGTCGGGACGCCGGCCAGTGAGCCGGAGCCGAGCCCTCGGAAGCCGTCGATGCCCACGGTCTGGCCGTTCGACACGAGCTTGGTGGCCCCGCGGAGCACCGACAGCATGCCGAGCGTCGTGATGATCGAGTTGATGCCGATCAGTGCGACCAGCCCGCCGTTGACCGCGCCGGCCAGCAGCCCACCGGCCAGCGCGGCGGCGACGCCCAACGCGAGCCCGTGGTCCTCGGCGACGACCGCGAAGAGCATGCCGCAGAACGCCGCCGCCGACCCAACGGACAGGTCCACGTTGGCCGACACCATGAGCAGCGTCGCCGGGACGGCCACGACGCCGAGGACCGCGACGGACAGCAGGATGTTGCGGAAGTTGTCGACGGACAGGAAGTACGGGGAGCTGACGGAGAAGTAGACGACCAGCGCCACCAGGAACAGGCCGAGGAGCAGTTGGGTCGGCAGCGCCGGCGCCCGCCGCCGAGGGGGTGCCTCGTCCGTGTGCTCGTTCGACATCACCGTGGCCACGGCCTACTTCTCCGCGGGGTAGATGTCGTCGATGTTCGCCGCGGTGATGAAGGTGTGCTCCATGAGCAGCGGGTCGGCTGCCGGCTTCTCGCCGTTCATCATCCGGATCATGTTGGGGACGACCAGTTCGCCGTAGTTCTCCGGGAAGAACCCGGTCGCGCCGGCGTAGAACTCGTCGGTGCGGATCAGGTCGTGCGCGCTGGGGTCGCCGCCGTTGCTGGCGAAGATGACCTGGCCCGCGCGGCCTGCCTGCTCGACGGCCGAGTGGAAGCCGAGGCAGGCGTCCTCGTTGAGGCAGAGGGCGACGACGTGGTCGGCGGCCGGGTGGGCGGTCAGCCAGTCCCGGCCCTTGGTGAACGCCGGCTCGGTGCGGTCCGCGTCGACCCTGGTCACGATGGAACCGGGCACGGTCTCGGCCCAGTCGTCGAAGTCGCCGTACTCGAGGTCCGGGCAGACCTGTTCGAGCCCCGCGATCGCCCCGTTGAGCCTTTGGATGCTCGGCTCGCCGGAGGCGAACCCCTCGAAGGTCACCACGGCGTCGAGGTCGCAGTTCCACTTCTGTTTGGCGAGTTCGCCCGCTCCGGCCCCGGTCATCTCGCCGGCGCCACGGTTGTCCGCGCCCATGAACGTCGCGCACGGCTTGTGCGGGATGTCGATCGCGATCACGGGACGGTCCCCGGCGAGGTCGCAGATGGCCTCGGCGATGCCGGCGTCGACCTGGAACTCGACGAGCGCGTCGACGCCCTGGGTGACGAACGTTCGCACGTTGTCGAGCGCGCGCTGCGGGTCGAGCTCGTTGTCGGCGTTCAGGATCTGGACGTTGCACTGTTCCGCGACGCGTTCGATGCCGGTGCGCACCTGCACCGCGAACGGCACCGACTCGCCGAGGTTCGCGAACCCGACCCGGCGACCCGCGCCGTCCTGACCCTGGCAGACCTCGGGCAGCTCGCCCCCCGCCGCTCCGGAACCCCCGGCACCGGAGTCGCACGCGGACAACAGCAGGACAGCGAGGAGGAGAGCGATCGGACGCATTCGACTCCTTCGTTGGAATCGATTCCTGTCGCAGCAAGACGCTAAGCGGCCTTCCTAGTAGGGTCAAGGGGTTGACAACGCGTGAACCGTGGCTTGTTGTGGAACCGTTTCGATGACCGGGGAGCGGACATGGCTGAACTGCAGATCGTCGACGCGCACTTCCACCTGTGGGACCACACGGCCGAGGGGCTCGCCTGGGACTGGCTCGTGCCCGGCACCGCACACCCGCTGCTCGGCGACATCAGCCCACTGCAGACCCGTGAGTACACAGTGGACGATTACCTTTCTGACGTTCGCCAGCACCGCGTGACGAAGGCTGTGCACGTCCAGGCGGCCATCGGCTCACCCGACCCGGTCCGGGAAACCGAATGGCTGCAGGAGTACGCCGACCGCACGGGTTTTCCGCACGGCATCGTGGCCCACGCCGACCTGAAGGACCCGGACGTCGAACGCGTGCTGGAACGGCACCGCGCCCACCGCAACATGCGGGGTGTCCGCGACTTCTCGTACGGCGACTACCTCGTGGAGGACTCCTGGCACCGCGGGTTCGCGTTGCTGGCCAAACACGAGCTGAGCTGCGATCTGGACTGCACCTGGGAGCGGATGGGCAAGGCGCGGAAGCTGGCCGACCGGTTCGACAACACGCTGATCGTGCTGGACCACGCCGGCCTACCCGAGGACCGCACCGACGAGTACTTCGCGAGCTGGCGGGCCGGGATGGCCACACTGGCGGGTGCGGACAACGTGGTGTGCAAGATCTCCGGCCTTGGCATGGGCGACCACATGGCCGGCGGCAGGTGGAGCGTGGACTCGATCCGCCCGTACATCCAGGGCTGCCTGGAGATCTTCGGCGTCGACCGCTGCCTGTTCGGCAGCAACTGGCCGGTGGACAGCCTGTTCGCCGACTACGGCCCCACGCTGGCCGCGTACCTGGAAGCCACCGCCGAACTCACCGAGGGTGAGCGTGCGGCGGTGTTCCACGACAACGCCATCCGCGTCTACCGCCTCTGAGAATTCTTCGTCGGTGGTGTCGGATGGCGCCGAGTGTGTTCGTAGCCAGGGTGAAGGACCGGCAACGGGCCGGTCGCCACTCACCGGAGGCCCACGATGTCCGCCACCACCGCCCCCGCGAAGCCCACGACCGACCAGGAGAACGTGAGCGCCACCCTGGTCGTCGCCGCGCCAGCCGCGCGGGTGTTCGCCGTACTGGCCGACCCGACGACCCATGCCGCGATCGACGGCACCGGCTGGGTGCAGGAATCCGCCGACCAGGCACCGCTGACCGAGGCGGGCCAGATCTTCCGGATGGACATGCATCACCCCGACCATCCCAACGGCGACTACCAGGTGGTCAACAAGGTCGTGGTGCTCGACCCGCCGCACGCCATCGGCTGGCTGACGGGCCAGGAGACCGACCACGGTGACCTGGAGTTCGGCGGCTGGATCTGGTGCTACGACCTGGCACCGCTCGGTCCGTCCGAGACCGAGGTCACGCTCAGCTACGACTGGTCGGCCGTGCCGCAGCACATCCGGGAATATCTCCAGTTCCCGCCGTTCGGCCCTGACCATCTCATCAACTCACTGCACCACCTGGCCGACCTCGCCGCACAAGCCCGGAGGACATCATGACCGCTACGTACACCTTCGACGTCTTCACCAGCCTCGACGGCTTCGGCGCCAACAACGGCGACTGGGGCGGCTACTGGGGCAAGCAAGGCCCCGAACTGCTCGAGCGCCGCCTCGCCTTGTACAGCGCGGAGCAGCGGATGGTCTTCGGCGCCAACACGTATCGCGCGCACGCGCAGATGCTGGCCTCGAGCACCGAGGAATCCGAGTCCTTTGACCCATGGGTCACCCGGATGAGGAACCTGCCGGCGACGGTGGTGTCGAGCACCCTGGTAGGACCGCTTGACTGGCCGGACGCGACGCTCGTGAGCGGAGACGCCGTCGAAATCGTCGCCCGGCTCAAGGAGGAGTCCGAGGTGCCGTTGCGCTCGCACGGCAGCCTGTCGCTGAACCGGGCGCTGATGGCCGCGGGTCTGGTCGACCTCGTCCAGGTGACGCTCTTCCCGGTGATCACCGGTCAGACCGGAGTGGACCCGATCTTCCGGGGTGGAGCCGACTTCGACCTCGAGCTGATCGAGAGCCGAACCCTCGACGGCCACACCCAGGAGCTCACCTACCGGCCCACCCCGCACGCCTGAGTCCTGCTCGACAGCGCAGGCCCGCTTCGCGGGCCCCCATAATCCCGCGAAGCGGGCCTCGCCCCGTCCGCCTCGGTTGACGCAACCCCCAGTGCGGCGGAGCGGGCTCTGCCGCCGGGCGCTCGGGCCCGGCGGAGCCTGTCAGCTCTCGGCGACCACGTTGCGGAACATCGCCTCGATCGGCGGTGCCGGCGCGGCCTTCACCTCGGCCACCGCGGCGTCGAGCTGGGCGATGACGTCGGCGCGGATCGCGTCGAGCTCGCGGAGTAGGCCGGCAGACTCGGCGTAGAGCGTGATCGGGTCCCGTTTCGACCAGGCCTCCAGCTCACCGTCCGGGCGGTACGGTCCGGTGTCGGTTCGCGAATGGCCGGAGTAGCGGTAGGTCTTCATCTCCAGCAGGGTCGGGCCGCCGCCGTCGCGGGCCCGGGCGACCGCCCGGCTGACCGCGGCGGACACCTCGTCGAGTGACTGGCCGTCGACTATCTCGGCGGGAATGGCGTACGACGCGGCCCGGTCCGCGAGGTCGGAAATCGGGGTCGTGCGGGGGAGCGGGGTGTACTCGCCGTAGAGGTTGTTCTCGATCACGAACAGCACCGGCAGTCGCCACACGGCGGCCAGGTTGAGCGTCTCGTGGAAGGCGCCGATGTTCGTCGCGCCGTCGCCGAAGACCGCGACCGCCACGTCGTCGCGGTCGCGGACCTGCGCGGTCAGTGCCGCGCCGGCGGCCACCGGGATGCCGGCGCCGACGATGGCGAACGTGGGCAGCAGGCCGACGTCCGGGTCGCACAGGTGCATCGAACCGCCGACACCGCCCAGCAGACCCACCGAGCGACCCATGATCTCGCCGAGCACGGCCGTCGGCGTGCAGCCGAGCGCCAGGGCCACGCCATGACCCCGGTAGGTGCACGTGACCGGGTCGGTCGGCCGCAGAGCGGCGGCGAGCCCGACAGCGACCGCCTCCTGACCCTCGCACAGGTGTGTCGTGCCGGACACGGTGCCTTCCAGGAACAGCGCCTTGACCCGGCCCTCGAACTCCCGGATCTCGATCATGCGCGCGAGCCGGCCGACCGGGTCGCTCAGCTGCTGCCTGCGTTCCAGGTTCGTGCTCATGACGCCCCCGCTCCCGCTCCGTGGCACCGGAACGTTCCGCAGGCTCCGCTCCACCGGCGCCCTCCGCGGGCTCGGTGACGTCCTGATTGTTGCCGTTTCGCTCCGCAAGCTCCGCTCATCGGGCCTCCCACCACGGTTTCGGCAGCCGGCCGGAGCTGATCAGCTCGCCGACCTGTTCCCGCACGTACTCCGCGCCCGGCACGTACCGTTCCTCCAGGGGTTTCGCGTACGGCACCGGCACGTCCGGCGCGGTGACGCGCACCACCGGCGCGGCCAGCACACCGAACAGCTCGGCCGCCACCCGGGACGCGACCTCGGTGCCCCAGCCACCGGTGAACGGGCCTTCCTCCACGATCACGAGTCTTCTGGTCCGGCGTACCGAGTCCAGTACGGCCTCGACGTCCCAAGGCAGGAGCGTGCGCAGGTCGATCACCTCGGCCGTCCAGCCGTCCGCGCCCTCGGCGGCGTCCAGGACCGTCGGCACGGTGCCGCCGAGGCCGAGGAGCGTCACGTCCTCGCCGGTGCGCCGCACGTCGGCGACCCCCAGCGGGATGACGCCGGCCTCGCCGGTGGTCACCTCGGTGCGCTCGGGGTAGAGCCGCCGCGGCTCCAGCACCACCACCGGGTCGTCGTCGCGGATCGCGGCCCGGAGCAGCCCGTACGCGGTCTGCGGCCCGGACGCCACGGCGAGCTTCAGCCCGGGGGTGGCGTAGCACCACGTCTCCAGGCACTGCGAATGCTGCGCGCCGAACCCGACGCCCGCACCGACCGACACCCGCACGGTCATCGGCACCGGGTAGTGGCCAGCGGACAGGTACCGGAACTTGGCGGCCTCGGTGACCAGCTGGTCCAGCGCCACCCCGAGGAATTCGCCGAACATGATCTCGACGACGGGGCGCAGCCCGGTCGCGGCCGCGCCAACGGCGGCCCCGAGAAAACCCATCTCGGAGATGGGGGTGTCCCGTACGCGCTTCGGGCCGAACTCGGCGAGCAGGCCGTCGGTCGCCTTGAACACCCCACCGGCCTCGGCGACGTCCTCGCCGAGCACCACCACCGTGGGGTCGTCGCGCATCTCGTCGGCCAGTGCCGTGGCCACGGCCTGCCGCATCCGTAGCTTCGTCATTGAGGCTCCTAGTGCATGAGGAATCCGCCGCTGACGTCGATCGTCGCGCCGCTGATGAACGACGCGTGGTCGCTGGCGAGGAAGACCACCGCGCCGGACACCTCCTCGGGCGACCCGAGCCGCCGCAGCGGTGTGTTGGTCACCAGCCGGTCCCGGACCTCGTCGTCGAGCCCGGTGACGAGCATCGGCGTCGTGATGTGCCCGGGTGCCACCGTGTTCACCCGAATCCCCTGTGGACCGTACGTGCGGGCGAGTCCCCTGGTGAGGCTGACGACCCCGCCCTTGGTGGCGCCGTAGACGGTCGACCCGCCGAACCCGCCGGTCCACGCGGCCTGTGAGGCGAAGGTGACGATGCTGCCGCCGCCGTGCTCGCGCATCGCCTCCGCCACCGCACGGCAGAGGAAGAAGGTGGCCTTGAGGTTCACGTCCAGCTGCCGGTCCCAGTCGTCCTCGGTCACGTCGGTCACCTCGGCGCGGCGGCGCAACACGGCGGCGAGGTGCGCGAGACAGCGCAGCGAGCCGAGGTCGGTCACGGCCCGCTCGATCAGCGTCTGGTGCGTGGCCAGATCGCACAGATCCGCCGCCACGCCGACATGTCCGTCGCCGGGCAGGCTCGCGACCGTGCGGTCCACGGCCTCCTGCTGGAGGTCCACGACCATGACCCGCGCACCGCACTGTGCGAAGGTCGTCGCCGTGGCGGTGCCGATGCCGCCGGCCGCACCCGTGACCACGACGCCCTGTCCCTCCAGCCCTGCGCCGAGACCGACCACGCTCATGACGCCGAGTCCATGCGGTAGCGGGCCACGACGTCCTCGCGGACCTCGATGCCGAGACCGGGTGCGCGCGTCGGTGGGCGCACCCAGCCTCGGTCGTGCCGGATCGGCACGGTGACCAGCTCGTGTTGCATGGGGTTGTCCAGCGGCTTGAACTCGATCAGCTTGGCCGCGGGCGTGCTGAAGCTCGCCGCGACGCTGGCCGCCGTGCAGATCGCCGAGGACCAGGCGTGCGCGTTGACCTGCCGGCGCCGCGCCTCGACCCGTTCGGCCACCCGGCGGAACCCGGTGAGGCCCTCCGCTCTCGCCGGGTCGACGCCGACCACGTCGACCGTGCCGGTGGACAGGATCCGCTCGAACCCCTCGACGGTCCATTCGCGTTCGCCGTACGCGATGAGCGTCTCGGTCTTGGCCCGCAGCGTCGCGTAGCCCTCCGGATCCCAGCCGCCGAGCGGCTCCTCGATCCACTCGATCGCGTACCCCTCGAACGCGCGAGTGCGTCGAACAGCCGTGGCGACGTCCCACCTGACCGCGTTGCCGATGTCGATCATGATCCGGGCGTCGGCGCCGAGCGTCGACCGCAACGCACGCACGTAGGCGACGTCGCGGTCGTGCTCGTAGCCGAGGCGGGCGTTCCCCCGCTTGCCGAACCCGACCTTCACCCCCTGCAGGCCGGTGGCCAGCCAGCCCTTGGCCTCGTCGGCCATCTCGTCGATGGACTCCCGGCTCGCGTGGCACGACGCGATGGCGGGCAACCGCTCGTGCACCGGCCCGCCGAGCAGGTCGAGCACGCTTCGGTCGAGCGCCTTGCCGGCCAGGTCCCACAACGCGATGTCGATGCCGGCGATCGCGTACGACGCGATCCCGCCGCCGTGGCCGTACCACCACGCGTGTTCCTTGAGCGCTCGCCAGATCGCGCCGGTCTGTGTGGGATCCCGCCCGACCACGAGGTCGGTCATCCCCTCCACGATGGCCTTCGTGGCCAGGGTGGCCTCCGGGAACTGGGTGATCGCCTCCCCCCAACCGACGGCGCCGTCGGTCGAGGTGATCCTGACCAGACACAGGTACCGCGTGGCGCCGAAGTCGTTCGGCTCGGGATAGCTCACCGGGATGGCCTCGACACGCGCGACCTTCACCAGCACCTCCGACTTCCACCGAAATCGATTCCAGAACACTATCAGCTTTGTTGCCCAGTGCCGAGAGGCTTGGTCGGCAGCCGTACAGTGGCCCGGTAACGGTTCCGAAGGTGGCGAACATGGGACGTGCGGAGAAGGTCACGGTGCGCGCGGTCGCGGAACGCGCTGGGGTGGCGGTCTCGTCGGTGTCCCGCGTGCTCAACGACCACGCCGACGTCAGCGATGGTCTGCGGGCCAGGGTGCTCGCGGCGGTCGAGGAGCTGGGCTACCAGCCTGACCCGGTCGCGCAGAGCCTGCGCAGCGGGGCCACCCGCACGATCGGCTGCATCGTCAGGGACATCGCGAACCCGCTGTTCGGTGACATCGTCAAGGGCGCGGAGAACGTGCTGCACGACGCGGGCTACTCGCTGCTGGTCAGTAACACCGACGGCGACATTCGCCGGGACGTCGACTACATCGAGCTGTTCCTGCGCAGGCGCGTGGACGGGCTGCTGCTGTCGCTGCAGGCCGAGGACAACGCCGACATGATCGCCGCGCTGCGGCAGGCCAGCTGCCCGCTGGTCCTGCTGGACCGTGACGTGCCGGGTCTGTCGGCCAGTGCCGTGCTGTGCGACCACTTCACCGGCATCGTGGCCGCGGTAGGGCACCTGGTCGCACTCGGCCATCGGCGGATCGGGCTCATCGCGGGGCAGCCGGTCATCCGGGCGTCGCGGGAACGCAAGCGCGGCTTCGACGAGGCCCTCGCGAAGGCCGGCCTCCCGGTGGCGCCCGAGCTGGTGCGGCTCGGCCCGTACGCCGCCGAGTTCGGCCACGCGAGCACACTCGAGCTGCTCGACCTGGCGGACCCGCCGACCGCGCTCGTGGCCGGCGGCATCCAGTTCACCATGGGCAGCCTGCGCGCCCTGCACGAACGCGGCGTGCGCATCGGCGCCGAGCTGTCGTTCATCTCCGCGGACGACATCGACTGGCTCGAACTCCACGACCCACCGATCAGCGTGGTGAAACGCGACCACATGCGCATGGGTCACCTCGGCGCCGACCTGCTGCTACGCACCCTCGGCGGCGAGGCGCACCCATGCTTCGAACCCGTTGGCACGACGTACATCCACCGCGCTTCGGTGCAACCGCCCGGCGTCAGTCGCTGAACACGAAGTCGTCGACGTAGGGCCGGCACTGGGTCATGATCGGCCTGGCACGCAGGTCGGTCCAGCAGGTGCGCCACCGGAGGGGGTGCGCGTTCGAGCCGAGCGGCTCGATGGAGATGACCCGTTCCGCACCGCAGCGGCCCGATTCGGTGTCGGTTCCGCCGTCCCAGGAATAGCTGAGCAGCAGAAGGTACCGGTCGCATTCGGAATCTCTGATAATGAACGAGTTCGGACCGTAGGTCAGGTCGTGGTCTCCGGCGTTGTACAGGACCGTGCCGGCACTGTTGCCCTGGCTGGAGGTCGCGGCACTGGCCGGGATGGCGAGGAACAAGGGTAAGACGAGCGCGGCGAGTAAAACGGAAAACCAGCGTTTTGACGACATCGGGAAGGTTCCTTCCGGTGAAAACAAACAGGGTCGAATTCCTGTTTAACGGACGCCGGGAACCCCCGCACGACGTCGCCCATTTATTGGGACGACGGCTGAGTGGCGCTCATGGACAGTCGGTCGGCGAGTTTCGTGACCTCGGTCCGTAGTTCGTCCGGGTACTCGATCCGGAACGGGCAGCCCAGCCAGGCGAGTACCGCCGCCGCCCACGCCAGGGTGTTGCCGCGGAGCAGCATCCGGACACCGTCGGGTGTCTCGGTGAGCGTCGCGACGGTGGCCGGCAGTTTCGTGCGCACGTCGGCGACCGTCGAGTCCAGGAGGACGGACACCTCCCGCGGGTAGGGCACGTCGGCGAGTCCGGACAGCACCCGGTGGATAGGGTCGAAGTCGGCCGGTACCTCGAACGTGCCGGGGACGAGGGTCGCGGTGGCGACGCGGTCGAGGCGGAACGTGCGCACCTCGCCGCGCAGGGAGTCCGCGCCCGTCACGTACCAGCGGCCGGAGTGGAACACCAGGCCGTACGGCTCGACGCGTCGCTCGCTCGCCCCGCCGCGCCAGCTCGTGTACGTGATCTCGACCGGCTGGCGGCGCCGGGCGGCGTCCGCGAGCACCAGCAGCACCGCGGTGCCCGGCGGGTTCGCCGACCACGCCGGCGCGGTGAAGTCCGCCGCGGACAGCAACGCGTCGAGCCGTCCGGCGAGCGCGAGCGGCAGCACCCGGCGCACCTTGGCGGACGCGCTGTCCGCCGCCTCGGCGGCCGCCGTGACCAGGCCCGCCCGGCGGCCGGCGACGAGACCCAGGACGACCGCCACCGCCTCGTCGTCGGTGAGCATGAGCGGCGGCAGCTTGTAGCCGGGGGCCAGCCGGTATCCGCCGTACCGTCCGCGCCGCGCCTCGATCGGGATGCCCAGATCGGTGAGGTGCTGGGCATACCGGCGCAGGGTCCGTTCGTCGACGGCCAGACGGTCCGCCAGTGCGCGCACGGTGTGCGTGCCACCGGTTTGCAGCAGCTCCAGAAGCGCCAGCACGCGCGCTGTGGGACGGGTCACACCGACGATAATACCGGGCGGATTCTGCCCGGTATTCGGCCTACCGTTCCTGGCATGACGACTTACGTGTTGGTTCCCGGTTTCTGGCTCGGTGGATGGGCGTGGCGTCCGGTCGCGGACGCGCTGCGTACACACGGGCACGAGGTGCACGCGTTGAGCCTGACCGGCATGGGGGAGCGGGTGCACCTGGCGCGGCCGGACACCGACCTGGAGGTGCACGTCACCGACGTGGTGAACCTGTTGCGCTACGAGGATCTCACCGACGTGGTGCTGGTCGGGCACAGCTACGCGGGCGCGGTGGTGATCACGGCGGCGGCCGACAGGATGCCGGACCGCGTCGCGAAGCTCGTGTTCGTCGACACCGGCCCGCTGCCGGATGGCGTCTCGCAGTCCGAGTTCGACGAGCCGGACGAGCAGGCGGCGAACGCGGCGATCGTCGCCGAGCACGGTGACGGCTGGCGGCTGCCTCCGCCGCCCTGGGCGGAGATGGGTGCCGACCTCGACCCGGACATTCTCGCGACGCTCATCGAGCGGTCGGTGCCACAACCGTGGTTGACCGCGACCACGCCGGTGTCGCTGACAGGTGCCTGGGAGAAGCTGCCGCGGCTGGGCATCCTGTGCGGCTTCACCGAGGAACAGGCCCGCGCCATGGCCGCCGCGCCGATGTTCCGGCACATGGCCGACGAGCAGTGGCGGTTCGAGGAACTGCCGACGTGGCACTGGCCGATGTTCACCCGCCCGCTCGATCTCGCGGAGATACTGCACAGCGCGGGGGAATAGCCATCGGTGGTGTGCCGACCTAGGCTGGGTTTGGTCGCATCCTTGGGGGAACGCATGGGACAGCTGCACGTCAGCGCCGAGTTCGACGAGATGGCACGGCGAGTCGAGGAGATCGCGCCCATCCTGCGTGATCAGGCCGAGGCGAGCGAGGAACTGCGCCGGCCCACGGACGAGGTGGTACGCGCGCTGACGGCGGCCGAGGTGCTGAAGATCAGCATTCCCCGGGCGTTCGGTGGCTACGAGTTCTCGCCGTCACAGGTGGTACAGACCATTGAACGGTTGTCGTACCACGAGGCTTCCGTTGGCTGGGCGGTGATGGCGGCGCAGATGGTCACCGGCTGCACCGGGGCCTACCTCGGTGCGGAGGCCGCCGCCGACCTGTACGCCGACGTGCCCGCCGGGCGGCACGCCATCATCGCCGGGCAGGGCACGCGGTTGGGTCAGGCGGTGCGCGTCGATGGCGGTTTCCGGATCAGCGGGCACTGGGGCTTCGCCTCCGGAATCCCGCTGGCCACCCACATCCACACCGCCGCCTTCTGCGCCGAGACCGGCCAGCCGTTGGTGTTCACGTTCCCCAAGGAGCTCGCGACACTGGTCGACAACTGGGACGTGCTGGGGCTTCGCGCGACCCACAGCATCGACTACGTGTGCGAGGACGTGTTCGTCCCGGCGACACACGTCTACGAGGCCACCACGACGGAGAACGTGCACGGCGGCGCGGTCTACCGCCTCGGTCTGGTGAACCTCGCGGCCGTCTGCCACACCGGCTGGGCGCTCGGCGTCGGCAGGCGGCTGCTCGACGAGCTCAAAGCCCTGGCACAGACCAAGACGGGCACGCACAACGCCTCGGTGGACACCGGCCACTTCCACGCCTCCTTCGCGCAGGCCGAGGCGAGGTTCCGGGCGGCACGCGCGTGGGTGATGGAGGTCTGGGCCGACAACGAGGCGACGCTGGACCGCGGCGAACACCTGAGCACGGAACAGGAAACGCTGACCCGGTTGATGCTCAACAACACGACCTGGTCCGTGCAGGCCGTCGGTCAGACCGTGTACCAGTGGGCCGGCACGACCGCCATGCGCCGGGGCGACCTGCAGCGGTACTTCCGCGATCTCAACGCGGGCACGCAGCACGTCACGTCCGGCCCGGTGGTGTTGCAGCACACCGGTAGGTGGTTGGCCGGCCTGGCCCCGGACGCCCACTGGCAGTTCCTGGACCTGGTGTCTCCCGAGTAGCGGTCACCGGTGCTCCTCCGCCCATGGGAGCAGCCGGCGCTCCAGGTACGCCAACCCGTAGAACAGCACGATGCTCATGACGCCGAGCAGTCCCATGGCGGCGAACGCCAGTGCGGTGTCCGCGCTGGACCCGGACGAGACGATGACGAAACCGAGACCGGCGCTGGCACCGACGAACTCCGCGATCACCGCCCCGATCACGGCCAATGAGACGGCCGTCTTCAGGCCGACGAAGATCTGCGGCAGTGCGTACTGGAAGCGCAGCTTGAAGAACTCCTGCCGACGCGTGCAGTCAAGGGAGCGCATCAGCTCGACGAGCTCCGCCGGCGTGGACTTCATCCCGGACGCGGTGGAGATGACCACCGGGAAGAAACACACCAGGAACACCAGGAGGACCTTCGGCGCGGGCCCGAACCCCAGCCACACCACCAGGATCGGCGCGATCGCGATCTTGGGGACCGCGTTGAGGGCGAGCAGCAGCGGGTAGATCGTGCGCTCCAGGATCGGTGAGGTCACGATGAGCAGCGCGATCGGTATGCCCACCACAATGGACAGTCCGAAGCCCTGCACCGTCTCCAGCAGCGTCACCCACGTCTGCTCCAGCAGGTAACCGGGGTACTCGCCGAACGCCGCCAGCACGTCGCCCGGGCTGGGCAGCAGGAACTCCTCGATCGCGAACACGATCGTGGCCAGCCACCACAACGCCAGCACGGCCAGCAGACCGAGCACCGGGAGCACGATGTTGGCCACCCGGGTCCGCACGGTTCGCTCACTCACCGGTCAGCAACTCGTGCAGCGCGCCGCTGACCGCGGCCACCCTGGCGGTGTGCGCGGTTCGCGGACGAGGGATGTCGACCTCGACGAGCTCGTGCAGCCGGCCGGGTCGCGGGGTGAGCACCGCGACCCGGTCCGCGAGCACGACCGCCTCCTCGACGGAGTGCGTCACGAACACGACCGTCCTCGGGTGTTCCCACCAGATTCGTTGTAGCTCTGCCGAAAGCTCGGTCCTGGTCAGCGCGTCCAGCGCGGAGAACGGCTCGTCCATGAGCATCACCGCCGGATTCTGGATGAGGGAGCGGCACAGCGACACCCGCTGCTGCATCCCGCCGGACAGCTCGTGCGGGAGCCGCGCGGCGAACCCGGCCAACCCCACCAGCTCCAGCAGCTCGTGCGCGCGTGCGATGTGCTTCTGCCGGTCCAGACCGTGGACCTCGACCGGCAGCAGGACGTTGCCCAGCACCGAACGCCACGGCAGCAACGCCGGACGCTGGAACATGACCGCCACGTCGCGACGTGGTCTCGTCACCGGCTCGCCGGCGACCAGTACCCGGCCGGCGGTCGGTGCGAGCAGTCCGGCGACGATCCGCAGCAGCGTCGACTTGCCGCAGCCGGAACGTCCGATCACCGCGACGAACTCGTGCTCGCCCACCTCGAGGTCGATGCCGTCCAGCGCCACGATCGGCTCGGCCTTCCCGTCGAAGACCCGGGACACCCGCTCCACGACGATCATCGAGTCAGGACGTCGGGGCCAGGTCGAAGGCCGCGATCTCGTCCGGCCGCAGCGTTCCCGGCGGAATCGCCCGCGCCTCGTCGAGCAGCTCGATGATCGTCGAGACCCGGTTCCGGTCGATCTCACCGAGCGGCCCGGTGAACCCGTCCGGCCTGGAGTACTCGGTCATCAGCCGCATCTCGGCGGCGGCCACCTCGGCGTTCTGTGTCGGTTGGTACTTACGGAGAATCCGGCCGGCCTCGTCGGGATGCTCGATGGCGTACCGCAGCCCGTCGAGCAGCGCGCCGCTGAACCCGCGCACCAGCTCGGGATCGCGGCCGGCCAGTTCCTTCGACGTGACAAGCATGTTGCCGTACAGGTCGGGCAGAAGATCCCCGTAGGGCAACACGATCGCCGCGCGGCCCTTCGCCGCCGCCTCGATCAGCGGCTTGCCGACCACGAACTGGCCGATCCCGTCGACCTGCCCGGACACCAGCAGCTGCGGCAGCGCAGGCGGAGCCGACGGCACGAACTGGACCGTGCTCGCGTCGATGCCCGCCGCCCTGGCGTACAAGGGGAACATCACCTGGATCGTCGAGCCAGGCGGGTCGCCGATCCGTTTGCCGACGAGGTCCGCCGGCTTGGTGAGGCCGCCGCCTTCGAGCCCGATGATCGCGGCGACGGTGCGTTGGTGGATCGCGGCCACCGCGGTGACCGGCAGCTCCTCCTTCGCCACCGTGATCATCGTGCCGGTGAAGTCGCCGATCCCGAAGTCCGCGCGACCGCCGGCCACCAGCTTGAGCACGTCCACCGTGCCACTGCCCGGGTTGATCGTGACGGCGAGCCCCGCATCGGCGAAGAAACCCTTCTCCTGAGCGACATACGCGTACGCGTCCCGCCCGAAAGTGCTGAACGACGTGAGATAGGTGACCTCGGTGGCGTCGGCTCGCGTACCCGGCTCGTCGCCGCAGCCGGCAACGGTCGCGGCCATGATGATCGCGAGACAAACTGAACGAATGGACCGCATGAGCGGCCTCCTTCCCCAGATGTCTCGACGAAACAACACCGCCGGGACTCCGGTCAAGAGCCGCCGGGATCCGGTGCCTCAGTGGCGTCCGGTTCCGAACCGCGCTTCGTCTCGCGCAGGACGAGCTTGCCGCGTTCGGCCGCCAGCCACTCGCTGACCACGGGGTCCATCACGTCGCCGCCCTGGCTCAGATGATCGGCGATCGCGTCCCTCAGCCGCTCGCTGCCGGCCATGGTCTCGACTTCCAGTACCGTGGTGGAGAACCGGGCGTGCCTCATCAACACCGTGCCGGTCTTCTCCTCGACCGCGACGGGTTTCGCCGTGTTCAGCACGACGACCCGCCAGCCCGTCACCTTCGTCACACGCAGCAACAGCGCCACCGGCGTCGCCAGGAGCAACAGCGCCAGTTCGACCAGCGCGAGCGCGAGCAGGATCAGTGCGATCACGAGGAAAAACATGGAGATCGCGTACCAGACGGGGTCGTTGCTCAGCCTTTTCGGCATCATCCGCCACGCCCAACCGACCCTGCTCTCCCGCCGCCAGGCCCCGACCTGTCGGACGACCAACCACGTGCCACCCATGGGATCGGTGATCTTCATTCAGCAATGATCGCGCAACGCCGCGCGCCGCGATGACGAAATCGGCAAGAGAACCGCGGCACACTCCCGAAACGCGCTCTAGTCGATGACCGCGGTTGCCTCGACTTCGACCAGGAGGTCGGGTTCTCCCAACGCCGAGACACCGAGCAGCGTGATGGGCTTGACCGGATCCACGCCCATCTTCTCGGCGGCCCGTGCGACGCCCTCGCCGAGCAGGGGCATCTTCTCGGGCTTCCAGTCCACGACGTAGATGGTCAGCTTCGCGACGTCGTCGAACGACGCGCCGATGGCATCAAGTGCCGTGCCGATGTTCAGGTAGGACTGTTCGACCTGAGCGGCGAGGTCGCCGTCACCCACGGGTCGCCCGTCGGCGTCGCGGGCGACCTGCCCAGCGAGGAACACCATCCTCGACCCGGTGGCGATCGAGAGTTGGCGGTACACGTCAGGCTTCGGCAACCCGTCCGGGTTGACCAGTTCCACGGCCATGTCTGCTCCTTTTGTCGGTGAGCTGAACATAGCATTGCCATGTATTGTGGCGTCGTGGTGAGGACGAAGGACCCCGCGGTGCGTGCCATGCTGATCGACCGCGCCGCACGGATGCTGCGGGAGCGGCAGCCGGTGACCCTTCGGACGGTGGTAGCCGGCACCGGTGTGTCCACCATGGCGGTCTACACCTACTTCGGTGGCATGGACGGCTTGTGGAAGGCCATGCGGCAGGAGGGTTTCACGCGTCTGGCGGCCAGGCTGACCACCGTCAGGACGACCGCGGACCCTGTCCGCGACCTGGCCGCCCTCGGCGCCGCGTACCTGTCCAACGCGCTGGCCTGCCCGGACCTGTACCGGGTCATGTTCGACGACGGCTTCGACCTCGAGGACCTGCCGGCCGCCGACGAGACCCTGCACACCCTGGTACGGGCCGTCGAGAGAGCCAGAGCGCAGGGCCGGTTCCGCGACGACGTCGATCCGCTCGAACTGGCCACGCAGAGCTGGATGATCGGTCACGGCCTGGCCTCGTTGGTCGTGACGGGACCCTTGCCGCGACAAACCCTCGCCCACGGCGTCCCCATGCTGACCGCGTTGTTCACCAGCGCAGGGGATGACCAGCCGACATGCCGTCGCTCCGTCGGGCGTGGCTGGCGGATCAAGTGAGCTTTTGTACGAGTCTTGTACTCGGTGTCGTCAGCATGCCCGCTGAACTGGACGAACGGAGCACGTTGATGAACGAGGTCTACACGAGACGCCGCCTGTTCACCCGAGGCGCGGCGTTCGGGGCGGCGCTGGCCGTGCCGGCGCTGGTGGGCGCACAGAGTGCCGCCACGGCCGACGTCACGGCGCTGGCGACGGTGGACATGGAGCTTGTGCTGCTGGCGGCCCAGGTCGATCCACCGAAGTCGGGCACGGGCACGACGCCGGGCGCCGCGTCACACGTGCTCGCCGTGGAGCAGGCGTTGCAGGCCAAGGGACTGCTTTCCTCGGCGCAGAGCGACGGGCACTACGGCACGTCGACGCTGGACGCGTACGCCGCGTGGCAGCGCAGCCTGGGCTACAGCGGGCTCGACGCCAACGGTGTCCCGGGGCGCTCCTCACTGACGCAGCTGGGCGCCGGCCGGTTCGACGTGACGCGGCCGGTGACGGTCGGGTCCAACACCGACTCCTACGGCGGTAGGCGGGTCAACACCCGGACCGCCGACATGCTGCGCAAGGCGGACAGCACACTTTCCTGGAGCCTGACCCTGACACAGGGTTCCTACACCTCCTCCAACCCCGACTCGGCCGGCACCCACGACGGCGGTGGCGTGGTCGACATCAGCGTGAGCGGCCTCACCACCACCCAGCGATGGCAGACCGTCAAAGCCCTGCGCACGGTCGGTTTCGCGGCCTGGCTGCGCACGCCGGAGCAGGGTTTCGCCTACCACATCCACGCCAACGCGGTGTCCGACCCGGACATGTCCCGGCAGGCCCGCGACCAGGTCCACGACTACTACTTCGGCAGGAACGGCCTGGCCACCCACGCCGCGGACAACACCCCGGAGGCGTACCGAGTCGCCTTCACATGGTGGGAGAAGTCCCAACGCGGCTGAACAGCACACACGCTGAGGGCCCGCTGGGCGGGCCCTCAGCGTCGGGTGATTCAGCCCAGCCGGGTCTCGATCGCCTCGATGATCTTTGGGCGGAGTTCCGCGGCGCGGATGACGGCGTCGACGGAGCCGACCTCGACCGCGCGTTGGATGTTGTGCACGCGGTCGAACTCGGTGGCCACCTCGCCGAGTTTTTCCGCGCGGACCGACGCGCGTAGTTCGTCCAGTTCCGCGGCCAGTGTGGCACGGTCGGTGCCGGCGGCGGCGGCCACGCGGGCCTCCAGGTCCCGCACCCGGGGGTCGGCCGCGGTGCGGGCGTTGACGTCGCCGGAGAACACCACCGCGGCGGCGGGTGCGCCGCCCAGTACCGAGGCGAACGAGCCTTCCAGCGCGAGCACGGTCATGTTCGGGTTCAGTGCCTTCGAGAACACCACGAACGCGCCGCCGTGGTACCGCGAAATGACACAGAAAACAATGGGCCCTCGGAAGTTCACGATCGAGCGGCCGATTTCCGCTCCGTACTCCAACTGCAGCTTGCGCATCGACTCCGGGGAGCCGTCGAAGCCGGACAGGTTCGCCAGCACCACCAGTGGCCGGTTGCCGGACGCCGCGTTGATCGCGCGTGCCGCCTTCTTCGACGAACGCGGGAACAGCGTGCCCGCGGTGTAGGTGTCGGGGCCGTCCGTTGGCGGGAAGCCGCGTCGCGGCACCGAACGCGACTCGATGCCGAGCAGGCACACCGGCAGGCCGCCGAGGTGCACGTCGGCCACCACCGCGGTCTCCGCGTCGGCCATGCCGGCCCAGCGTTCCAGCATCGGGTGGTCCTGGTCCGCGAGCGCGCGCATCACGGTCCGGATGTCGAACGGCTTCTTGCGGTCCGGGTTGGCCGTCGCCGAGAAGATCTCGCCCACCGTCGTGAAGTCGCCGATGGTGTGCGGGAAGTCGGAGATGTCGCGGTCGACGGGGTCAGTGGTGGTCACCCGCCGTGGCGCGGTCTCGCCTGGGGCGACGTAGCTGTGGTCGTAGTGCGCCATCAGCACGTCCCGGGCCGCGGGCAGGTTCGGCGCCCAGTACTGGGCCTGGCCGTTCGGGCCCATCACCCGGTCGTAGCCGCCGATGCCGAAGTTGTCCTCGGCCGACACACCGCCGGAGAAGTCGAGCGACTGCTTGCCGGTCAGCACCATCGCCGAGTCCGGCGTCATCACCAGGACGCCCTTGGTGTGCATGAGCATCGTGGCCTCGGCGTTCCAGTACGGCTGGGCGCCGACGTTGATGCCGGCGACCACGATGTTGATCTCGCCGCCGTCCTGGGTGAACTCGACGATCCGCTTGAGCGCCGCGGCCACCCAGTCCATGTTCTCCGTGCCCGACGACATGGAGATCCGCGCGCCGGCGGACAGCGCGTACCACTCCAGCGGCACCCCCATCCGCTCGGCCAGGTCCAGCGCGGCGATCACGCGGCGGCACTCCGGCTCCGACAGCGCGCCGAGCGCCTTCGTCGGGTCGCCGAGCAGCACGACCCTGGTGACGCCCTGAGGGTGCCGCTCGGTCGGGGTGGTCACCACGCCCGCGACGATCGCCGCGCTGTTGTGGCCCTTCGGCCGTGCGACCGGCACGAGCGCGTGGTGCTCGTCGAGGTCGTGCTCGACGAACCGGCCGAGCAGACCGGTCAGCTCATACGGGTACACCGTGTTGCGGCTCGCCGCGCGCAGCACCTTCAGCCGGTAGTCGTCGAGCGGCTCGACCGGCTCGTCCGACGGCTCGCCGACGGTCAGCTCGCGGCCACCGGTGGCGTCGAAGGTGATGCGTACGGCGATCTTGTTCAGCTCGCCGGTCTTCGGCACCCGCTGCCGAGCGATGAACAGGATCTCCTCGAGGCCTGCGCCCGCGGCGGTCGGCAGCACGCGGTCGGCGATCATCGCCAGCTCCGTGCGCCTGATGTCGCTCGGCGGCCAGACGTAGACCACGATCCGGTTGGTGTTGAAGCGGTTCCGGGTCCTGGTGCGGCGGATCGAGTCGAGGCAGGCGGCGATGGCGTCCTCGGCCGTCGGCAGCGCGACGAGCCTGCCGTCGTGCTCGCGCAGCTCGGTCAGGTCACGCACCTGGGTGAACGCGACGAGGCGTTCGTCGGACGGGTTCTCCCGCGCCACGCACCGGAACAGGTAGACCTCCTCGTCCGACGACGGCAGCCGGGTGAGGTCGAACTTGCGCAGCCGTTCCAGCTGCATCCGCTGCGCGATGTAGGGGTGCAGGCCGCGGATCAGCCGTTCCTCGGTCATCCCGGTGCTTGTCGGGCGGAACGTGACGTGGTGGTGCATCACCGCGCCGCTGCGGCCCGCGATGGTGGCGGTGAGCCTGCGGACCTGGTCCGGCAGTGGGTGCGCGCTGACGACCCGCTGCAGCGCGGCCACCAGCTCGTCGGAGTCCTCGGGCTGCTTCTCCCACGCGAGGTAGATGTCGGCGTCGATGACGTCGAGGTTGCCCCGGCTACTCGTCAGCTCCGCGAGCCCGCGCAGCGCGTCGGGCAGCGCCGAATAGCTCACCGCGGCGGAGACGACGCACGAGCCCGCGCGCTCGGCGACCACGAACGTGCACCCCGCGACCTCGTCGGTACGGACACCGGTGAGGCCCTTGTTGCCGTAGTACCGCCGGGTCAGCACCTCCAGCATGATCGCGTTGTCGAGGTCGTCGCGGAGGAGTCGTTGACCGAGAAGCCGCACCAGCGGCTCGGTGCTGCGCACCATCTCGGCGACCCGCTCGGCGCGGTCCGGCGCGGCCGGGTTCGCGTCCAGGTGGCGCAGGTGACCACGAACCGCGGCGTACACGCGGGCGCGGTTGCGGCGCAGCAGCGGCTGGCCGAACCAGGCGTACACGACGCCCCGCGCGAGGTCGGCGACCACGGGGAACCGGACCTGCGTCGCCGCGACCAGCCGCTCCAGCGCGATACCGGCGGGGTCGCGCAGCGTGTCGTCCGGCGGCGCCTCCTTCAGCCACGCACGCAACAGGGTCGTGACGACACCGACGTCGGTGGCCGCGCGCTGTTGGGCCAGGAAGATCCGGAACACGGCGGCTTCGAGCTCGGGGGTGCGGTCCAGTTCGGTGACGCCGTAGTGCCCGAGCACCTTGCCGAGCTTGGCCTGGAACGTCTCCGGCAGCCCGGCCCGCTCCACGTCGAGGCTCTGCAGGTAGGTGTGGAAGTACTCGCGGGCGCTGTGCACGTGCGTGTCACTGCCGGTGTCCTCGCCCGTCTGCCGGTTGCGGCTCAGCTCGGCGAGGTCGGCGAACACGCCAACGAGCTCGAGCTCCTCGACCAGCGGCCGGTGACCGTCCTCGGTGGCCGCCCGGCGCGCGGCGAGGTACCCGTCGAGCACCCGGCGTTCGTCGAGTGGGTCGACGTCGAAGCCCAGCAGCAGGTTGCGCAGGTCCTCCTGGCCACGGCGGGTGCGTTCCCGCGACGGGACCGTGCGGGGGGCGACGGGCAGGTCGATCTCGACGGACTCGCTGGCCGCGGTGTCCTCGGCCTCGTCGCCGCCGAGCGGTTCCAGCCGCAGCAGCGGGGCGCCGGCCGCCACCTGGCTGCCCACGGACACGACGCATTCCTTGAGGCGGGCCTTGAACGGCGCCCGCAGCACCGCCTCCATCTTCATGGCTTCCAGCACCAGTACCGGCGCGCCAGCCTCGACCTCGTCGCCGACCCGCAGCGGTGTGGCGACCACGAGCGCTGGCATGGGGGAGCGCAGGACGCCGCCCTCGTCGCGGCTGACCCGGTGCGTCACGCCGTCCACCTCGATCAGGTGGATCGGCCCGTGTGTGCCGGTGAGCAGGCGGTACCTGTTGCCGTTGACGACGATCTGCCCGGTGTGCCGGTCGAAACGGTCGAGATCGACGTCGGCGGTACGCACGTCCCCGCCCGCCTCGATGCCGACGCGGAACCTCTGCGCGCCGACCCGCGCGACCCGGACGCGGTAGGCGGCGCCACGGAGCTTGAGGTCCAGCGGCTGGCCGCTCTCGTGCCGCGCCTGGGGACGGCCGCCGAACGCGGTGGACAGCAGCCGCTGCTGCTCGGCGCGTTCCTCCTCCTCGTACGCCTCGATGGCGGCGGCCGCCAGCGCGATGCCGGAGTGTCGGTGCGAGACGAGCCTGCCCTCGCCGCGGACGCGGTCGATCCAGCCGGTGTCCGCGCTGGCGTCGATCACCTCGGGCTGGTCGAGCAGGTCGAGCACGAAGCTCTTGTTGGTGGCGCCGCCCTCGATGATCACCGTGGTCTCGGCCATCGCCCGCCGCAGCCGCCCGAGCGCCTCGTCACGGTCGCGTCCGTAGGCGATGATCTTGGCGATCATCGAGTCGAAGTCGCCCGGGATGGTGTCGCCCTCGCTGACGCCGGTGTCTACCCGGATGCCCGGCCCGCTGGGCAGGTCCAGCCGCGCGATGCGGCCGGGGGAGGGCGCGAAGTCGCGGTCGGGGTCCTCGGCGTTGAGCCTGGCCTCGATGGCATGCCCGCGTTCCACCGGCGGCTCGCCGACGAGCCTGCCGCCGCCCGCCACGTGCAGCTGCGCCTTGACCAGGTCGAAGCCGGTCGTGGCCTCGGTGATCGGGTGCTCGACCTGCAGGCGGGTGTTGACCTCGAGGAACGCGAAGAGCCGGTCGCCGGGGTGGTAGAGGAACTCCACGGTCGCCGCGCCGCGGTAGCCGACCGCGACGGCCAGCCGCTCGGCCGACGCCTTGAGTTCACCGGCCTGCTCCGGGCTGAGCACCGGCGATGCCGACTCCTCGATGACCTTCTGGTTGCGCCGCTGCACCGAGCAGTCGCGGACGCCCAGCGCCCACGCGGTGCCCTGGCCGTCGGCGATCACCTGGACCTCGACGTGCCGGGCGCCGGTGACCAGGCGCTCCAGGAACACGACGCCGCTGCCGAACGCCCTGGCGGCCTCCTGGCTGGTGCGCTCGTAGGCGTCGACCAGCTCGGCCTCGCTGGTGATCATGCGGATGCCACGGCCGCCGCCGCCCGCGGTCGCCTTCAGCATCAGCGGATAGCCGATCTCGGTCGCCGCCTGCTTCGCGGCGTCGAGCGTCTCCACGGCGCCGCGACTCCACGGCGCGACCGGCACGCCGACCTCCTCGGCGAGCAGCTTCGCGCCGATCTTGTCGCCGAGCTTCTCCATGGCCGCGGCTGCCGGCCCGACGAACGTGATGCCGATCCGCTCGCACAGCTCCGCGAAAGCGGGGTCCTCCGCGACGAAGCCCCAGCCGACCCACGCGGCGTCGGCCTTGGTCTCCACGAGGGCACGTTCCAGCAGTTTCAGGTCGAGGTACGGCCGCGCGGACGCCGGCCCCAGGTCGTAGGCGACGTCCGCCTCACGCACGAACGTGGCGGTGCGGTCGACGTCGGTGTGGAGAGCGACGGTCTCGATCCGCGCCCCGGTCTCCGCGGCCAGTTCCCGGACGGCGTGGATGAGCCGCATCGCGGCCTCACCACGGTTGACGATGGCGACACGACTGAACACCCGGACCGAGCCCTCCAAGTTGGCGGTGTGCGTTACCCGCGCCATTGTCTAGCGCCTCTACAGCCTTCCCGGTACCGGCTGGTCGGGGTATGTCGCCTCGGACGCATGCTATGGCTCCCCGGTTGTGGGGATCGGCCAACTTCGGCCGTGTACGGCAGGACGATCCACTGCGCAAGTCGTTGTGGAAGGAGATTCCACATTGCGGACAGATGTTGTCGGGTTCCTGGCCGTGTGGGTTGATGAGTGCCATGGCTCGGTTGTTGCGTCGGTTCCACACGTTGGCTCGCTTCGAGGCTGACGCCTGGGCGGCCCTGCGGTTCGCGACGTCCTGAGGTGCGGCGGTGACGCCAGCATCGCCGCCCCTCGCCGGTCAGGGGATGGGGCCATGAGCGTCGAGGCGTTCCTCGCGAGCGCACGGGCCGAGATCGACCGCGTCGACCCGCACCGGGCGCGCGAGCTGCAGTGGGAGGGCGCCCTGCTCGTGGACCTCCGGCCGTATCACAACCGGCTCGCCGAGGGCGAGATCGAGGGCGCGCTGCCCATCGAGCGGGTCGCGCTGGAGTGGCGTCTCGATCCGGCCGGCCAGCACCGCATCCCGGAGATCACGGCGGACCGCACGGTGATCGTGTTCTGCGACGAGGGCTTCGCGTCCAGCCTCGCAGCCCGTGACCTACGGCGCATCGGCCTGCCCCACGCCACCGACATGATCGGCGGGTTCCGCGCGTGGGACCAGGCAGGCCTGCCGGTGATGGCCGGGGGCTCACTCGCGATCAGTTAGGTCGGCCGGTGCCCTGAAAGACGCGATCGGGACGTTCAGCGACATGAGCGCGTCTTTCAGGACATCGCCCGCTCCCGGAGTCGGCGGAGTCACAGCGCCAGCCCGGTGATGAGTAGCCCGACCAGTCGGCGTGCGTCGTAGTCGGGATCGCTTTCAGAGCCTATGCAGAGGTTGCCGACGCCGCGCATGAGTTCGTAGGCCGCCACGTCGGCGCGGATCTCGCCGGCGGCGGCCGCGGCGTCGAGCAGTTGGGCGCACACCGGCACGAGGCGGTCGAGGAAGTAGGCGTGCAGCGTGTCGAAGCCGGCGCTGTCGGACCGCAGCACAGCGGCGAGCCCGTGCTTGGTGACCAGGAAGTCGACGAACAGGTCGATCCACCGCGTCAGTGCGGCGTGCGGTGTCGCGCTGCTGGCCAGCAGGGTCGGACCGGCCTCGGCGCACGCCTCCACCTGGTGCCGGTAGACGGCGACGATGAGGTCCGCCCTCGTCGGGAAGTGGCGGTAGATCGTGCCCATCCCGACACCGGCCCTGGCCGCGATGTCGCGAACCGGCGCGTCCACGCCCGAGGTGACGAAGACCGCGGCGGCCGCCTCGAGCAGGGTCCTCTCGTTGCGCCGGGCGTCCGCCCGTTTGGACCGGGCCGCGCCCGCGTCGCTGTCGTTCACCGTGCTGCCTCCACTACCCAGCTTGCCAAAACGGAACAGTGCTCCGTATCGTTAACGGAGCAGCGTTCCGCTTGCTCATGATGGCAGACCACTGGAGGAACACAGTCATGCAGTACCGCACCCTGGGCCGCACCGGTGTCCAGGTCAGCTCGCTCGCGCTCGGCGCGATGAACTTCGGCAAGATCGGGCGTACCAGCCAGGAGGAGGTCACGGCGGTCGTCGACGCCGCGCTCGAGGGCGGGATCAACGTCATCGACACCGCCGACATGTACAGCGCCGGCGAGTCGGAGGAGATGGTCGGCAAGGCCGTCGCCGGTCGCCGTGACGACATCGTGCTGGCCACGAAGGCGACCATGCCCATGGGGGATGAGCGCAACCATCGTGGCAGCTCTCGGCGCTGGCTGGTCACCGCGCTGGAGGACAGCCTGCGCCGACTCGGTGTCGACCACGTCGATCTCTACCAGGTCCACCGGTGGGACCCGGCCACCAGCGACGAGGAGACGCTGTCGGCGTTGACCGACCTGCGGCGCGCGGGAAAGATCCGGTACCTCGGCTCGTCGACCTTCCCCGCCTACCGGATCGTGCAGGCCCAGTGGGCCGCCCGCGAGCATCACCTGAGCCGTTACGTCACCGAACAGCCCAGCTACTCGATCCTGCAGCGTGGTGTCGAAGCGCACGTGTTGCCCGTGACCGAGGAGTACGGGATGGGCGTGCTGGCGTGGAGCCCGTTGGCCTCCGGCTGGCTGTCGGGTGCGGTCCGGGAGGGCCGGGAGATCACCACCAGCCGGTCGACGTTCATGCCGGACCGCTTCGACCTCGCCGTCCCCGCCAACAGGGCCCGGCTCGAGGCCGTCGAACAGTTGGCCAAGGTCGCCGACCAGGCCGGCCTGACCATGATCCAGCTCGCGCTCGGGTTCGTGACCGCGCACCCGGCCGTGACCAGCGCGATCATCGGCCCCCGGACGCTGGAGCACCTGCACTCGCAGTTGGCCGCCGCGGACACCGTGCTGCCCGCCGACGTGCTCGACGCGATCGACGGCATCGTTCCACCCGGGGTCGACCTGGCACCGGACGAGAAGTTCGACACCCCGCCCGCGCTGCTCGACCCGGCCCGGCGGCGCCGCTGATGTCGCACACCCGGTTCGGGATCATGACCGCGCCCATGCAGGTCGACTACCACGACGTCCTGCGGGTCTGGCGCGAGGCGGACGAGATCCCCGAGATCGAGCACGCCTGGCTGTTCGACCACCTCATGCCGATCGGCGGCGACCCGAACGGGCCGGCCTACGAAGGCTGGACAATGCTGTCCGCCCTCGCGGCGCTGACCCGACGGCTGCGCCTCGGCCTGCTCGTGACCAGCAACCGCTTCCGGCCGCCCGCGGTGCTGGCCAAGATCGCCGCGACCGTCGACGTCGTCTCCGGCGGACGGCTCGACTTCGGTATCGGCGTCGGCTCACGCCCCGGCCACCCACTGGCCCGGCGCGAGTACGAGGCCCACGGCCTGCCGTTCCACGACTCGGCGCACGCCGTGGGGAGCCTCGCCGAAGCGTGCGTGGTGATCCGTCGCCTGTGGACCGAACAGGAACCGTTCGACTTCGCGGGTACCCACGTCCAGCTCACCGGGGCGTACGGCAACCCCAAACCCGTCCAGCGGCCCCACCCGCCGATCCTCATCGGCGGACGCTCGGCGCCGACGCTCCGCGTGGTCGCCGAGCACGCCGACCTGTGGAACATCCCGGGTGGCGACATCGACGACGCAGTTCGTCGCAGCACACTGCTGGACCGCTACTGCGCCGAGATCGGTCGCGACCCCGCGTCGATCACCCGCTCGATCCACCTGCCCGTCTCCTACGACCGCCCCGGCGTCACCCGCGACGCGATCGACCAGGCAGTGGACGCCGGCTTCGAACACATCGTCCTCGGCCTCCCCGCGCCCTACCCCGCCGGCGTCGCACGATGGGTCTCTGACGAACTCATCAGCCCCCGGCCTAGATGATTGATTCCGTGAAGTTGGTGTTAGTGGTCGTAGGCGATGAGTGATGGTTTGCTGGTCACGCCGGTGGTCCAGTTGTGCCAGATGGCTGCTGCCATGGCCAGGAGGCGCTGGGCGACGCGGGTGAACACGCCCGCGGGGGTGCGTCCGCCGTGGTGTTCGAGGCCGAGTTGGCCTTCAATGTTTGGTTGACCGACTCGATCCACTGGCGGACGCCGCCGAGGTTGCCGTTGCGGTAG
>NZ_DASUVO010000068.1:0-15887 GCF_036378875.1 Actinophytocola sp. | reverse complement strand
CCAGTACGCGATGAGGCCGATGGCATAAACGTCGACGCGGGGGAGCAGCGCGGGATCGAGATCGCGGCGCAGCGCGACCTCGGGCGCGAGGTACGCCGGCGTCCCGGAGTACGTCGCCCCTCCAGGCCAGGTATTCGAGATCTTCTTCGCGAGCCCCAGATCTGCGACCACCGCGCGCAGCGGATGACCGACCAGGATGTTGCTCGGCTTGATGTCGCGGTGGACGATACCCGCGGCGTGGGCCGCGACCAGCGCGGACGCCACCTGCGCACCGATCCGCGCCGCTTCGGGGGGTGGGATCGTGCCCTGTTCCGAGAGCACCGTCGCGAGGCTCTTGGACGGCAGGTACTCCATGATCAACCACGGGTCGTCGTCGTGTTCCGCGACGTCGTAGACCGTGATGGCGTTGGGATGCGTCAGACGTGCCGCGATCCGCCCTTCCCGCATGCATCTTCGCCGCGCCTCCTCGGCCTGCGCGGCGGACAGACCCGGCTGCAACAGCAACTGCTTCACGGCCACCGTGCGGTGCAGGCGCTCGTCGTGTGCCTGCCACACGATGCCCATCGCACCACTGCCGATCTGCCGGCCCAGCCGGTAGCGCCCAGCGACAAGCGCCCCTTCTGCCGTCATGCCATGGCCCCCGGTGCCCTCACCTTGGCTGCCCAGCCTGGGCGGTCGTCGTGCTGGTCGGTCCCGTCGTGGTCGTCGGTGTCGCCGACGTGGTCGTTGGCGTCGCCGACGTGGTCGTTGGCGTCGCCGACGTCGTCGTGGGCTTGTTGCTGGTGGTCGTTGGCTTTTCGGAGGTCTCCGGCTCCTCGGACGTCTCCTCCGTGGTGGTCTGCGTCGTCGTGGTGGTCGTCGTGAGCTGGCTCGTCGTGGTGTTGTCCAGCGGCTGCTGGGTGTTCTCCGAAGGCGGCTGCGTGCCCTTGTTCGACAGCAGGAACGCCACTGTCGCGAGCACGGCCACCAGCGCGAGGCCGGCGCCCACCAGGATCGGTGCCTTCGACTTGCGGGGTGGCGGGGGCGGAGGACTCTTGCGCGCCGGCCGCACGGCCCTGGTCCGGTCGTCGGCGCCGACCATCTGCGTGGCCTGGTCGTAGTCGTCGTAGTCCGCGTCGTAGTCGGCGATCAGCGCGGTGCGCCGGGTGCCGGGACCGCCGACGGGCAGCGGCACGTCCGGCGTCTCGCCCATGGCGACCGCGTGCAGGAGGTCCCGCGTCCGCGAGGTCGTCGGCCGCTGGTCCGGGTCGGCGGCCAGCATCGCGATCAGGACGTCGGTGAGCGGCCCGGACTGCTGCGGCGGGTTGATCCGGCCGGCGGCCACCGCGTGCAGCAGCTGCAGCGTGTTGTCCGTCAACCCGAACGGCGGCTCGCCCTCGACCGCGGCGTACAGCGTCGAGCCGAGCGAGAACACGTCCGAGGCCGGTGAGGGCTCCTGGCCGGTCGCCGACTCGGGCGCCAGGTAGGCGGGGGTGCCGGCGATCATGCCGGTCTTGGTGACCGTGACGTCGTCGGCGGCCCGCGAGATGCCGAAGTCGGTGATCTTCACGGTGCCGTCGTCGCCGAGCAGGATGTTGCCCGGCTTGATGTCCCGGTGCACGATCCCGGCCGCGTGCGCGGCCGCCAGAGCCGCAGCGGACTGGGCGCCGATCCGCGCCACCTCACGCGGCGAGAGCGGCCCGCGCTCGGCCATCACCATGGCCAGGCTCTTGGACGGCAGGTACTCCATGATCAGGCACGGCGCGCCGTCCTCGTCGACCACGTCGAACACGGAGATCGCGTTCGGGTGCTGCAGACGGGCGGCGATGCGACCCTCACGCATGCATCTGGCGACGGCCTCGGCCTGCTCCTCCGCCGGCAAGCCGGGCTGAAGAAGCAGCCGTTTCACGGCTACGGTGCGATTGAGCCGCTCGTCGTGAGCCGTCCACACCACGCCCATCGCGCCGGTGCCGATGCGGTGGACAAGGCGGTAGCGGCCGGCGACCAGGCGACCTCCATCGGTCATCGCGCCGAGTCCCCCTCTACCTGCAAAGGATCGGTGTACATGCCGACTCCAGGAGTAATCGGGAACGGCGGGCTGGCCCCACGTGCGTCAACCCGCACCAGGCTAGGCGTTCACGCTACGCGCACGAACAGGGACCACATCGTGCCCGCGTCAGCCTCGCTTGGTATGCGGGTCCGTAAGCAGGAGTACCGCAGGTTACCGGTTCAGTTGCGTTGGGCTGACAGCAGATGTACCCCGACGATGCGCCGGGGACTCTCCGCGACGGTGAGCAATTGCTCGATCCGGAGCTGGCCGCCGTCGTCGAGACGCATCCGCACGGTCGCGAGCACCCCGTCCACGCGCTCGACCACGTCGACCGAGTCGATCGCGGTGACCGTGGCCCAGGACTTCATGAACTCCGGGAGGCTGGTGTCCAGCAGGTCCGGGGAGAGCATGCTGAAGGCCGTGACCGGCGAACCCGGCAGGTTCTCGTAGAACTCGCGGACCAGGTCGAGGGCGCTGGCGGGAGCGGTTGTCACCGCACCGCCGCTCGCCGACGTGCCACCGGTGTCGGTGGCGGCCGGGGTCGCGGCCGCCAGCGGGGTCGCCGGGTCGGTCTCCGGTCTCGCCGCCCCGGCGGGCGCGTTGGCCGGCGTGTTCGGCGCGAGCTTGGGCACCGGCGCGGTCGGGAGGGTCTGGTCCAGCTTGTCGGGCAGCAGCGCCTGTCCGCCGGTGATCTGCACGGACGGCCGGATCAGCGGATGTGCGGAATCGCGGCGCTGGTCGGCCACCATCGACGAGATCGTGACCGCGCCGCACAGCACCACGCCGGCGACTCCGATGGTCGCCAGCTTGGCGAGATGGGCGCCCTTGGTCTGGTCGCGGCGGTGTGTCGCCGTGGCGACGACCGGGATCGTGTCGGTGATGTCCGTGTCGGTGTCCTGGTCGCCGGCCCGGTCCGGCGCCGAGCTGTCGGTGCAGCGCGCTGGTGACGGCTGTTTCCTGAGCAGCTCCGTGACTGTGACCGAGCCGGCGCGAAGGTGCCGCCGTCCGGTCGTCAGACGGTCCACTGTGTGATGGCCTCCGTGCGTAGCGTTAGGGGCCACTCATACCCCGCTCGCCGCTCCCGCGGTAGCCAATCTGAATGGATCACCCGAACGGTGCGCGCGACCACGGGCACTTCACTCGAACGGAGTATGACGTAGATCACTTTGTAATCATCTCGCTGGTGATCTTCGGGTCGCCGCCCCAGGTGAAGCTCAGCTGACGTCGTTCCACGCTCTCCGTGCCGTCCTGTCTGATGACCTTGACGGTGGACGTGGTGGTGCCGTGGTTGCGGTCGATGGTGATGTCCTGCACCTCGACCCACCGGACACCCGCGTACCGCGCCGCGATGTCGTCGGCGCCCTCGCGGCCCAGCCCGGCGGTCATGGCGTGTGCGGCCGCCGAGTCCAGGGTGACCAGCGCGAAGTACTGCTCGGTCCGGTCGCCCATGGCCTGCGGGTCCGTCGGCGTCAGCGGCAACGGCCCGACGACCCTGCGGGTCGGTGTCTTCGGCGTGGTGGACATCGTGTCCTGGCCGAGTGTGTCGTCAGCCGACTGCCTGTCGCTGACGATGACGGCCTCCCGCGCCTCCTCCGGTGGCGGCGCGACGTCCGCGGGGACCGCCTCCGGCGCCACGGCCCGGCTGCTGGGCGTGGTGGGCGTCGGCGGCCGCGAGGAGTCCGTGGGGGCCTTCTCGGTGGGCGGTTCGGCCAGGATCAGCCGCCCGGTCGGATAGGCCGGCAGGGCGTCGATGAGCGTGCTGTCGGGCACGGGCCGGCCCATGAGCTCCACGGCGGCGATGGTGAGCCCGAGTACGACGGCCGCCGAGGTGCCCACGGCGAACCAGGCCGCCCGACGCCAGCTGCGCGGCGGCGTGACCGAGGCGGGCACGTTGCCGAGGTCGAACTTCCGCAGGCCCGTGGCGGGTGCCTCCGGCAGAGGGTGATCGGCCCCGTCGACGGGCACGGTGTCGAGCACCATGACACCGGAGACGGTCCGCCGAGCCGGTCGCTCACCCGGCCAGCCGGGTCTCTGCTCGGGAATTCCGGGGAGCGCCGGGTCCGTCCGCTGTACGGGCCTGCCGTCCCAGGCCACCCGGGCCGCCGGGATGTCCAGCTCCTCGACCGGCCACGCGGGTCGCTGGGTTAACACCTCACTCACCAGCCAGGCAGGTGCGGTGTCCGCCGGGCGTACCTCGGGCCTCCACGCCGCGCCGGTCACGTGGTGCCGGTGCCGCCCATGACGTTGTTCCTGGCCGTGCCAGCTCGCGCTGTTCGTCATGACGATGTGGCTGCCCTCCCTTCGACTCGTGAGCGGGTGCGACTTACTTGGTGTCCACGACCTGGAAGCACTCCGCCAGCCGGCCGTCGCCGAGACCGAAGCGGGCCGCGGTGTCGGCGTGGTACTGGCGCAGGTTGTTCTCGACGGCCTCGACCGCGCCCGGCTGCGACAGGTGGCAGCCCAGCGCGGCGATCTTCTTGTCGAACGTGTCGGTGATGTCGACTGCCTTGTTGCGCAGCCGGTCGGGTCCGTCGGCCAGCCATAACTCACGGACGGACCACGGCTCGAGTCCCTCCTGCTCGAGCAGCGACCGGTGCGCGTACGGGTTGCGTGCGTCCGGGTAGACCGCGGCGAACGCGGCCTCGCCGACCGCGCGGTGGTCCGGGTGCGTGGTGGGCACGAAGTCCCAGTTGATCTCCGGCGACCACGTGAGCACGCGGTCGGGCCGCACGCGGCGGATCACCCGCGTGATGTCGCGGCGCAGCTCCAGCGATGGCGTGACGGCGCCGTCGGGGTAGCCCAGAAAGGTGACGTCCTGAACGCCGACGATTTCGGCCGCGGCCCGCTGCTCTGCCTCCCGCACCCCGGCCATCCCCGGCGAGCCGTCACCACTCGCCTCGCCGGACGTGCAGACGCAGTAGGACACCTCGATGCCGGCGGCGGTCCACGCCGCCACCGTGCCGGCGGCGCCGAAGTCGACGTCGTCGGGGTGTGCCGTGACCACCAGGGCTGACCGAACGGTACTCACCCACGTCAGCGTAGGTGGTTGCCCACGGTGGGTGAGGCTGGGTGCGTATGCCCGGACGTGGCACCTCATCGTGTGATCAGCACACACGCCCCGCGATGGATCAGCCTCCGGTGCGGTACTTCTCCTGCGTGGACTGGATAGCCTTCACCGCCGTGCCACCCGAGCCGGCCGCGAGCAGGATCGCCAGCACGTCGGCGAAGTTGCCGCCGCTGGTGAGCAGCAGCGAGAGCAGGGCGCCAGCCGTCGTGACGCCCGCGATCGCCCAGCGGCTGCGCACGTACTGGACGACCGGTGAGCCGCCGGCCCGCTTGGTGGCCGCCGAGTTGAGCATCGCGAGGTACCCGGCGTGCCCGAGCGCGGCCAGCAGCGCGACGATGGCAACGAGGACGGCGATGAGACTGAGCATGTCTCCAGTGTGCCCGTCTTCACGGCTCCCTGGATCGGTGGAAACCCTGAGATTGCCGAACGGTTACCGGCCGAGCTTGCCCCGTCCGAGCTCCAGCAGTGCCATGGCGATCTTGCGACCTTCCGGGCCGAGGTCGCGGTAGCGGGCCAGCACGTCCATCTCACGGTTGACGACGATCCGGGGGCCACCGGCGGCCATCCGGGCCGCACCGACCTGCTGCGAGACCTCCGCCCTGCGTTTCACCAGCCGGAGGATCTCGGCGTCCAGCCAGTCGATCTCCTTGCGCAGCTCGGCGATCTCGGTGTCGGAGGTCTTCTCTTCGTTCGCGGTGGGGGGCATGTCGTGTTCCTCGCTCACGTCTGCGGAGTTCCCCTGGCCCCGTGCGAAAAGCCCCGGGTCTCGAGGACTCCGGGGCTTCGTTGGTCTCTGTGCGCTAGGCGACCACGGGAGCCGGAGTCCGGATCCCGTAAAAAAACTCGAAGTGGCGGTCGCGCACGTCGCCGATTCTGACACTGATCGACAGAACATGTCCACTCACGGCTTGCCGCGCTCCTCGCTGTCGGTGCCTGCCGGTAACGTGGTCCTACAATGAGCACTCTGTTCGAATTGCCGTCCCAGACGCCCGCACCGCCCCGCCGCAAGTCCGGGGCGGGGCTGCTCGACGGCCTCAACGACCAGCAGCGTCGCGCGGTGCAGCACGCGGGTACCCCGCTCCTCGTGGTCGCCGGTGCCGGCTCCGGCAAGACGCGGGTGTTGACCAGGCGCATCGCGTACCTGCTTGCGGAACGGGACGTGCATCCCGGCCAGATCATGGCGATCACGTTCACCAACAAGGCCGCCGCCGAGATGCGGGAGCGTGTGGTCGAGCTGGTGGGCCGCCGCGCCAACGCCATGTGGGTGTCGACGTTCCACTCGATGTGCGTTCGGGTGATGCGCCGCGAGGCCACCACGCTGGGGATGAAGTCGAGCTTCTCGGTGTACGACGCGGACGACACCCGTCGGCTGATCACGCTGGTGTCGCGCGACCTGGACATCGACCCGAAGCGGTACACCGCGCGCGGGCTCGCGGCGGCCATCTCGAACCTCAAGAACGAGCTGGTCGGCCCGTTGGAGGCGAAGGACAAGGCGGCCAACGACTTCGAGCGCCGCGCGGCCGAGGTGTACGTCGAGTACCAGCGACGGCTGGAGCTCGCGAACGCGTTCGACTTCGACGACCTGATCATGCGCACGGTCGAGCTGCTGCAGAACTTCCCGGACGTCGCGGAGTACTACCGCCGCCGCTTCCGGCACGTGCTGGTCGACGAGTACCAGGACACCAACCACGCCCAGTACACGCTCGTCCGCGAACTTGTCGGAACGGGTGAAAGTGGTACCGAACCGGGTGAACTGTGCGTCGTGGGCGACGCCGATCAGTCGATCTACGCGTTCCGTGGTGCGACCATCCGCAACATCGTGGAGTTCGAGCGGGACTACCCGCAGGCCACCACGATCATGCTGGAGCAGAACTACCGCTCCACGCAGATGATCCTGTCCGCGGCCAACGCGGTGATCTCCCGCAACCCCAACCGGCGGGACAAGCGGTTGTGGACCGCGCTCGGCGACGGCGAGAAGATCGTCGGCTACGTCGGCGACAACGACCACGACGAGGCCGCGTTCGTCGCCGGCGAGATCGACAAGCTGATGGACGCCGGTGAGGTGCGCTACAGCGACATCGCCGTCTTCTACCGGACCAACAACCAGTCCCGCGTGTTCGAGGAGATCTTCGTCCGCATGGGCCTGCCGTACCGGGTGGTCGGCGGCGTCCGGTTCTACGAGCGGCGCGAGGTACGTGACGCTCTCGCCTACCTGCGGGTGCTCGCCAACCCGGAGGACGCGGTCAGCCTCCGCCGGATCCTCAACGTGCCCAAGCGTGGCATCGGCGACCGGGCCGAGGCGTGCGTGTCCACCTACGCCGAGCGCGAACGGATCTCGTTCGACGCCGCGCTGCGGGACGCGGTCGAGGACAAGGTGCCGATGCTGAACCCCCGGTCCCGCAACGCGATCGCCGGTTTCGTCGAGCTGATGGACGACCTGCGCGGGCTGGTCACCGACGGGCACGAGGTCGCCGAGATCCTCGAGTCGGTGCTGGAGCGCACGGGCTACCGCGCGGAGCTGGAGGCGTCCGACGACCCGCAGGACGCGACGCGGGTGGAGAACCTGACCGAGCTGGTGACGGTGGCCCGCGAGTTCGCCCACGAGCCGCCGCCCGCCGCCGACGACGCCGCGGCCGAGGAGGGCCTGGTCGAGCCGGGTTCGCTCGCCGCGTTCCTGGAGCGGGTGTCGCTGGTGGCGGACGCGGACCAGATCCCGGACGAGGACGCCGAGGAAGCCACCGGTGTGGTCACGCTGATGACGCTGCACACCGCCAAGGGCCTGGAGTACCCGGTCGTGTTCTGCACCGGCTGGGAGGACGGCGTGTTCCCGCACATGCGGGCGCTCAGCGACCCGACGGAGCTGGCGGAGGAACGGCGGCTGGCCTACGTGGGCATCACGCGGGCGCAGAGGCGGCTGTACCTGTCACGGGCGATCGTGCGGTCGGCGTGGGGCCAGCCGGTGACCAACCCGCCGTCCCGCTTCCTGGACGAGATCCCGGCCGACCTGATCGACTGGCGGCGGGTCCAGCCCGTCCGGTCCGCCCCGAGCGCCCCGACGACGAGTTGGGGCCGCCGTACGGCCGCGAGCACGTCCACGTCCCCGTTCGGCCCCGCGAAGGGCTGGAGGGACACCCCGGCGCTGTCGCTGGACATCGGCGACCGCGTCACCCACGACAAGTACGGCCTTGGCACCGTGGTCGCCACCGACGGTGTCGGCCCCCGCGCCACCGCCACGATCGATTTCGGCACCGCGGGCACGATCCGGCTCATGCTGATCGGCAGCGTGCCCCTCCAGAAGCTCTAGTCACCCCTTTCGGGTGAATCCCACCCCCACAATCGAACACACCCCCGAAACTGTCAGACCCCTCCTGTTGACTCCTCCCCATCGGGACCACTCAGGTCCCGCGGAGGGACAGGGGGTCCCAGATGTGGACGAGGTCTTGTACGGGGTGTTCGCCGAGAACGTCCGCAGATACCTGGACGGCATCGACGACGGGCCGCATCAGCCGGAGGAGCTACGGCGGCTGGTTGCCGCGTGGAGAGCCCTGCTCGACCTGCACCACCCGGCAGGCCGCAGAGGCAGATGCGTGGGCTGTGCGGAGTCCAGGCGCCATCGAAGGGCGATGTGCAACGTGTGGCGCGTGGCCAACGCGTTCTTCATCCGCGGCGCGGGCTGACGCGTCCGTAGGACGCCACGTTTCGACGTGGCGCCCACCAGGTACCCGTCAGGTGTGGATCACGTCAGAAGGCGACACCGTGCTGGATGAGCCAGGGCTTCGGGTCGATCTTCTTGCTGCCGTCGATCCACACCTCGAAGTGGAGGTGCGTCCCGGTGGAGTAGCCGCGGTTGCCCATGCGCGCGATCTGCTCGCCGGCCTTGACCCGCTGACCTTCGCGGACGGAGTAGTCGTTGACGTGGCCATACACGGTGACGGTGCCGTCGTCGTGCTGGACGCGAACCCAGAGACCGAAACCGCTGGCAGGCCCGGCCTCGATCACGATGCCATCAGCGGCGGAGAGGATCGGCGTGTTCATGCGGTTGGCGATGTCGAGCCCGTAGTGGGTGGTTCCCCACCGGGCACCGAAGCCGGAGGTGAGGCTTCCGCTCGCGGGCATCACGTACTTGGGCCGCTCGGCCTCGGCCTTGGCCGCGGCGGCAGCCGCCGCCCTGGCCTGCACGATGTTGTTCGTGGAGGCGATCTGCTGAGCCTCAGCGGGTGCGGCGGACACCTTGGCCACCGTCAGGACCTCTGGCGCGGCGGCGGAGGCGGCGGAGGTGCTGCCACCGACACCGATCGCAGCGGAGGCGGTCTTGCTGTCGGCGAGCGGAGCGATGTCGTCCGAGGGGGACGACCCAGCCTTGAGCGTCTGACCAGCCGTAGCCGCAGCGAACGCACCAAGTGCGACAGCGGCAACCACCACGCGACCGCGAACAGCTGAGGAGGGTGGAGCCACCCTGTGCTGCGCCATTCGAATCCGCGCCGTGCTGTTACGAGCACTCAACGCTTCTTCGAGAGCGTCGCACTCCCATGTTTCGCCGCTGGGGGAGCGGTGTCGAGCCAAGGCCTGCCCTTCCGTCTTCCGGGGAGTCCCGACACGACATGCGCCTAGCTCGTTGGGGCCGAGCTGTCGGCGTGAGCACCGGGCGGGGGATCCCGGCTGAACGGAAACCTGGCGGTTGCCGTCCTGCCCAATTCGTGACCGGACCGTGACAACGGACCGGGGGACGATAACGAAGTGACACCGCTCAGGGCAACTTCCGTAAACCAACTCGGCCGAACGAGTGGCGAGCGAGCACGCCACAGCCAGCGACAATGACCCAAAGTGAGACGAAGATGCCCATGAGAATGTGACCTACGTTACTTAATTCCGGACCGCAACAAGCGTCACGCACCCCCCAACCACCCTCCGCGCAAAGGAGTCACCAACACCCAAACCCCCCAAAACGCAACACCTAACCCCGGACCAGCCCCCGGCCACCCAGGGCTCCGTCAAGGTCTTGTTTGCTCGAGCGTGCGAGCAGGGTTGTGCCGCCCGGAGGGTGGCTGATGCCCCGAGGGTGCCCTTTGAGGACGCTGAACGTCCCGTGGGTGCACTTCAGGGCACCCGGGAACCGGCCTTGGGCGAGGGCGGGGTGGTGAAGGGAGGACGGCCTCACACTGGGCGTGAGGACGGACGCCTTCCTCGCACGACCACCGGCTCGAACCGCCCGCGAAACGGGCTTCGCCCACCCCGGACATGCGGTGAGAACAACCGGCGGCTGTGGGGTGAGCGTCCCAAGGGGAACCCTCGGGGACAGCGCCGCCTCCAAGGGCTGAACGAGTGTCACGTCCAGCGCGAACCCAGCTTTGACGGAACCCTGCCGGCCACCTCCCAGGGCCAATCCCACCCGACGGCAGCAACCGGCCGCGGGCAAGCTCCACCAACCCACCTGGATCCCCAGCCCATTCCAGACGAAACACCAAGCCAACCATCCGGGCTCTGACAGCAAAGGCCGCAGCTGCGCTGACCGGGACTCCGGCGGCTCAGGTTGCGGTCAGTCGGCTCTGCTGCGCGGGCTGGCTGGGGCTGCACTGGCTGGGCTGGGTTGGGTGAGTTGCGCTGACCGGGGCTGCGGCGGCTGAGGTTGCGGTGCCTCGGCTCTGCTGCGTGGGCTGGACTGGCAGGGGTGGGCTGGCTGGGCTGGCTGGGGCTGGGCTGGGCTGGGTGAGCTGGGCTGGCTGGGGCTGGGGTGGGTGAGTTGCGCTGGCTGGGGCGGCGGCTGAGGCTGCGGTGCCTCGGCTCTGCTGCGGGCTGCACCGGCTCGACTGGGCTGGGTGGGGCTGGGCTGGGTGAGCCGCGCTGACTGGGGCTGCGTTGTGGGCGGGCTGCGCTGGCTGGCCATGGTGGTGCACTCCGTCGGCGGACTGCGCTGGCGGGACTCCCCTCGCGGGGTTCCCACTGACGAGAACTCCCGATGCCCGCGACTGGCCGTTGGCGAGGTCGGAAGCAGCGGGTTGCGGATGCCCGTTCTCAGCTGGCCCCAGCTCCGCTGGCTGCGCACTACTGGCCAGCCTCCACTGACCGCGCTCCGCTGGGCTGCTGGCTGCTTTGGGTGGGTTCCCGCTGGTGGTTGGGCCGCGCGGAAGGTGCTTCGCGAGCGCCTGCGGCTGGTTGTTGGCGAGGCTGGACCGCAGCGCGTTGTGTGCGCTTGAGCGCAGCCGTGCCTCAGGTCTGCTGGCCGGGCTCCGCAGGTGGGCTCCCGCTGGTGGCTGGGCTGCGCTGAAGGTGCGCCGCCCGTGTCTGGCCGTGGGCGAGGCTGAAGCTCAGCGGGTTGCGCGTGCTCCGCGCCCGGTCAGCCTCCACTGACCGGGCTCTGCTGGGCTGTGTTGGCTGCTTTGGGTGGGTTCCCGCTGGTGGTCGGGCTGCGCTGAATGTGCGTCGCCAGCGCCTGCGGCTGGTTGTTGGCGAGGCTGAAGCGCGGCGGGTTGTGTGCGTCTGCGGCCAGCCGGCCTCAGGTCTGCTGGCCGGGCTCCGCAGGTGGGCCCGCTCGGGCTGGACTCCGTTGAAGGTGCTCCGCCCGTGTCTGGCCGTGGGCGAGGCTGAAGCTCAGCGGGTTGCGCGTGCTCCGCGCCCAGGCCAGCCTCAGCACCCTGGTCGCCGGGCAGGAGCAGGCGGCCGAGCAGCGCCCAGCGACGCCATGGGGCTGCCCAAGGGTGTCCCCGGGGGCGTTGAACGTCCCGGGGAGGCATCCGGCGGCACGGCGCACCCGGTGGCGGCAATCCAATACGGACCCACATTCGAGCAGGTCAAACTGTGCGCGCAGGGGTGAATCGGCAGCCGTGGCATGTGCGGGGGTCTCGACCTTGCTAGCGTTCCTCTCAATGACTGCGCGGACTAGATCGACGCTTGGTCCGTCGGATGGCCGGCGGCGTGGCACACCCGACCAGAAGCCAGCCAAGGAGCCAGACAGAAAGCCAAGCGCGATTGGCCGCCTCGGGCTGGGAGCGGCTCCTGCCCGGCTGAGGATCGCGCTCCTTCTGTCCATAGCCGGTGCGGCACTGATCGTCGTGGGTGTTCGGCAGGGGCTTGTGGTCGATGAGCCGTTGCCGGCCTTCGGCAGTGGGCCGTTGCTGCTCATCCTTGCCATCGCGCCGGCGGTGTTCGCCGTCGGCGCCGTGTTGTTCGGGCAGGCGCCCACGGCGGCCGGGGTGCTCATCGGCGCGGCGTTGCTTTCACCGGGGCTGGCGCTCGTCGACGCGCAGTTCATCAGTGATGCGCTGGAGGCGTCGCGGCCCGAGTTGATGGTGCCGCCCTCGTTGGCGGCGGTCACCCCAGCCAGCGGCGCCTACATCCTGCTCGCGGGGCACCTCGTCACGGCGTTGGCGGGGCTCCTGGCCGTGGGCCGGGCCGGCGCGGACCCCGACTCCGACTACTTCGCCGCGCTCGATGCCACCGCCTCGGCGACCGGGCGGCGGCGGGCCGTCGGATGGGCCTTGGCCGCCGGGGCGCTCAGCGTCGTGGGGTTGTTGCTGCCGCCCTTCCGTTCCGACAACGCCTTCATCGTCGCGCGCGATCTGATCGCCAGTCCGTCGTTGGTGATGTACGGCGGGCTGCTCATCGCGCTCACCGTGCTGATGGGCGGGGTCGCGGCCGCCGCCGATCCTCGGCCGCCGATGGCTCGGGGCATCGCGATCGGGTTGTTCCTCGCGCTCGCGTGGCTGGTGGTGCCGCAGCTCGCCGCGATCGCGGCCGTCGACTGGCTGCACTTCGAGCGGGGCGCCCCGCTGCTCGCGCTCCTGCCGGTCGGGTTGCTCGCGGTCGTGTTGTTCTTCAGCGGGTCGGACACGGCCGAACAGAAAGAGATCACGCTCGACGCCAGCCCGCTGCACGTCGTCACCGGCGTGCTCGGCGTGCTGACCGGCGCCGCGACGCTGTTCGGGGCCTTCGGAGCACTCCTGGTCGTCAACACCGGCGGTGACCAGCCCGAGAGCTACGCCAACCGCCAGCTGCTGCCCGCCGGCATCCTGATCATCCTGCTGGGCGCCGGTCTGTTCACGCGCTGGGCAGGCGCGGTGCGGCCGGCGTTCGTGATCGCGTTGGGCGCGGTCGCCGTCGTCGGGCTCGCCTCGCTCGACGCCGCCTTCACCGGGACCGCCGCCAACAGCCTGTCGCTCGGCATGCCGGTAGCCGTCACGGACTACCGGGTCGGCGCCGCTGCCTGGTTCGTCGTCGCCGCGCTCGTGCTCGCCGGGGCCGCCGCCGTGGTCGCCGTGGTCGCGGGTGGGGCCGAACGGGACGACGTCGACCTCAGCCGGCGCGTGTTCCACACCCGGTACGCGGTGCCGGCCGGTGGCGCCGTGCTGTTCGCCATCGGTGCGTTCGCCTCTCCGATGATCAAGGCGCCCGGCTTCACCGCACCGGGCATCTTCACCGAGTTTCGCCTCACATCCTGGGGACTGCTGATCGGGCTCGTGGTCGTGGTGGCCGCCGCCGTCATCGCCGCGCTAGCCCGGCCCGCCCGGGCCGCAGCGCTGCTACTCGGCGCGGCGATCGTGGCCGGCGTTCACCTGCTGGAGTTCCCCATGACCAGCGACCGCGCCGCGGACGCACAGCCGGGGACCGGCACCTGGTTGTCCCTGGCCTGCCTCGTGGCGCTCCTCGTCGCGTCGGTGGCCGCCGCCACCGATCCCAGCCGGCACGAAGAGGCCGAGTGAGCGGAGCTTGCGGAGCGAACCATCGATGTTCAGGACGCCACCGAGCCCGCGGAGGGCGCCCGGTGGAGCGGAGCCTGCGGAGCGTTCCGGCGCCACGCAGCGGGTGAGGCGGCGTAGTGAGGGACCTCACGGACGCCGCTTGTCGTCCATAACGTGCAGGTCGCTAGGGTCTTCTGCGTGCCGAATCCCCACCGAGTCGAGCCGTAGATACAGGAGACCGTCGTAGTGGATCTGTACGAGTACCAGGCGAAGGACCTCTTCGGGGCCCACGGGGTCCCGGTGCTGCCGGGGGACGTCGCCGACACTCCGGACGAGGCCAGCCGGATCGCGGCCGACCTAGGGCAGCGCGTCGTGGTCAAGGCGCAGGTGAAGACCGGTGGCCGCGGCAAGGCGGGCGGCGTCAAGCTCGCCGACGACCCCGCCGACGCGAAGACCAAGGCCGAGGCGATCCTGGGGCTGGACATCAAGGGCCACCTCGTCCGCCGAGTGCTGGTCGCCCCCGCCTCTGACATCGCGGAGGAGTACTACTTCTCCTTCCTGCTGGACCGCGCGAACCGCACCTTCCTCGCCATGGCGTCCGCCGAGGGTGGCATGGAGATCGAGCAGCTGGCCGTCGAGCGGCCCGATGCGCTCGCCAAGGTGCCGGTCAACCCCCTCGAGGGCGTCGACCTGGCCAAGGCGAAGGAGATCCTCACCGCGGGCAACTTCCCCGAGCCGATCGTCGACCAGGCCGCAGAGGTCGTGGTCAAGCTGTGGGAGACGTTCGTCAGCGAGGACGCCACGCTGGTCGAGGTGAACCCGCTGGTCCGCGACCCGCAGGACAAGATCATCGCGTTGGACGGCAAGGTCACGCTGGACGAGAACGCCGCGTTCCGGCACCCGGCCCACGCCGACCTCGTCGACATCGCCGCCGAGGACCCGCTGGAGGCCGCGGCCAAGGCCAAGGACCTCAACTACGTCAAGCTCGACGGCCAGGTCGGCATCATCGGCAACGGCGCCGGCCTCGTCATGTCGACGCTCGACGTCGTCGCCTACGCCGGTGAGGAGTTCGGCGGCATGAAGCCCGCCAACTTCCTCGACATCGGCGGCGGCGCGTCCGCCGAGGTCATGGCCAACGGCCTGGAGATCATCCTCGGCGACCGTGACGTCAAGTCGGTGTTCGTGAACGTGTTCGGCGGCATCACCGCGTGTGACGCGGTCGCCAACGGCATCGTCCAGGCCTTCCAGCTGCTGGAGTCGCGGAACGAGCCGGTGTCGAAGCCGGTCGTGGTGCGCCTGGACGGCAACAACGCCGAGGAGGGCCGCCGCATCCTCACGGAGGCCGGGCTGCCCGGCCTCGAGCAGGTCGACACCATGGACAACGCGGCGCGCAAGGCCGCCGAACTCGCCTCGAAGGGGGCCTGAGATGGCTATCTTCCTCAACGAGGACAGCAAGATCATTGTCCAGGGTATGACGGGCGCGGAGGGCACCAAGCACACCCGCCGCATGCTCGCCTCCGGCAGCAACGTCGTCGGTGGCGTCAACGCGCGCAAGGCCGGCCAGAAGGCCGACTTCTCCGACGTCAGGGACGGCCTGACCCTGCCGGTGTTCGGCTCGGTCAGCGAGGCCATGGCGGAGACGGGCGCGGACGTGTCGGTCCTGTTCGTGCCGCCGAAGTTCGCGAAGGACGCGGTCGTCGAGGCCATCGACGCCGGCATCGGTCTGGCCGTGGTGATCACCGAGGGCATTCCGGTGCACGACACCGCGAGCTTCTGGGCGCACGCGGTCGCCACCGGCAACAAGACCCGGATCATCGGTCCGAACTGCCCCGGTGTGATCAGCCCCGGCAAGTCCAACGCGGGCATCATCCCGGCGGACATCACCGGGGCGGGCCGGATCGGTCTGGTGTCGAAGTCCGGCACGCTGACCTACCAGATGATGTACGAGCTGAGCGACATCGGTTTCTCGACGGCGGTGGGCATTGGTGGTGACCCGATCATCGGTACCACGCACATCGACGCGTTGGCGGCGTTCGAGGCCGACCCGCAGACCGAGCTGATCGTGATGATCGGTGAGATCGGTGGCGACGCCGAGGAGCGGGCCGCGGCCTACATC